>NZ_BOSG01000001.1:1333929-2000894 GCF_018403225.1 Paenibacillus sp. J23TS9
TTCAAGAAGTTTAAATTCCTCGGTGGTGATAATACCAATATTTTCGCCTGCTCGAAATTTGGTCAACATGTTATTAAGCCACTCTAGCTCATAATGGGGTCTTATAAAGTTCAAACCATGTTTGAAGCTCCTCGAAAACTGATGTAAATGTGCAATACGCTTCCCCAACGTAGTAACCATTTCCTCATTAGTGAAATCTATCTTGGTCATGGTTTCCCCTGCAATCCATCTCAAAACGGAACAATATACTTCTTGGCTTTCAATGACAATGTTTGTTACTAGTTCACCGTTTATATTTGGAACAGGGATTTGAACAGGAAATTCGGATTGAGATGACAAAGCTAACAAATATTCTAGCTCGGATTGAATTGCCTCACGCGTGTTTTGTACACCCTGCATGTTTTGTGTAATTGGTTTATGTATTCGTAACAAGTAAGTGTCTTCAGATTCCTTTTCTGTTACCTTAAAAGTAATGTTTTCATTATGGCGAATAAAATCCACAATAGGGTCTATAAAAGAATAGTTCAGTATAACTTCTTCAAAACACTTCGTATAATCCATAGAATGTCACTCCTTAGCATAGTAAATTATCCTCACATGCTCAAACCACCTAAAACTGAAAGAAGATGCATACCCCTCTCCATTCTCACGTTACTCGGTTGAGGAGATTCTATATTACCACATATTGGATGATACATTCACTTGCTTCTGAACTAAACTGCCCTTTAGTTTAACAGCGACGAATTTTAAAAGAAAACCCGCCGCTGTCAAATACTAAAAAAATCGTCGATAAAGTTCCCTCCGGCGCTCGCCGCGGAGTTGTGCGTAGATTTGCGTGGTTAAAGCCTTCTCATGACCGAGCATCCCCTGGATGCAATCCAGAGGGGCACTGTTATCAAGGAGTTGGCACGTATAGGTATGCCGATATCGATGTGGGTATACATTCGCTTCAATCTCTCCTCGGATCTGCAAGCCGTTTTAATGCCCATCTAATCGTACCTAGTTTGCTTCTAAGGAGAGGTTTTAATCTGCATGATGTATTGAACTACCGTTCCCCGTTAGCGTAACATGCAAGCCATTAATATGTCGTAATTAGAGGTTTTCAGAGGGCTCAAGCTGAATAAAATTCAAATGTTTCATTCGGTTTATGACAGATAATACTTCATTAATTCTTGGTAATTCTAGCCATCTTTCGAAGCCAGAAAAAGAAGAAGAAAATACAATATCCACTCCTTCTCTCTCCATATCTTCAAGAGCTTTTTTAATCTTATCATGTAGAATAATGAGGCGATCCTGATTACTTATAGCGATTTTACGAATTAAAAAGGCAATAGCTGCAAGCTGGGCGTGTGATGTGATATTGTAAAGCCCTCTGATATCAATTTGTTCATCACCTATTAACATGTATCCCATAGCCGAAACCACTAACTTTTCTCTACCACTGCCTTGTGGATAGCTCGAAAAGTGATCGGAGGTTATTTTTCTATCTATCTCCCATTTTGTAAAGGGGATACGTTCGCGTGGTTTGTCATCTTCACATAATTTTTTTGCTTGCTGGGTTACGTTTTTGGGCACAAAATTGTCCATCATGATGATTTGGTCAGCAACGGATAAAAATTCACTGCTACCTCCAATAATAAGAACGGAAGATACGCCAACAGCTTCATATAGCTCCCTGACACGTTCAGTTAAAGGTGTAATGGGTTCACGCTTGATTAATGAACGCATTCTAGTGTCTTGAATCATAAAATTCGTCGCACTTCTGTCTTCATCAATAAGAAGAAGCTTACACCCGTAGTTAATTGCCTCCATAATATTTGCGGCTTGAGATGTAGAACCTGAGGCGTAGTCAGTCGAAAACTGTTCAGCCGAACGATTGGGTATCCATTTTATGAAAGGCGTGATATTGATATTGTTTATGGAACGGCCTTCCTCTGCAGATATTTCCATTGCACTTTGATCTGTAATCACAATTTCTCGTCCATCACCTATGCTGTGATTGTAAATCCCCGAATTTAGCGCATCCAGCAATGTGCTTTTACCCGAGTAACCACCACCGGTGATGACCGTTACACCATGTTTTATTCCCATTCCTCGCAAACCACAGATTTCAACTTCGACATCTTCCGGGGATGTAAAAGGCAAGGCACCCTCCAATGGACCGCTGTTGTCTTTATTTCTTGGCAAAATGCTGCCATTCGCAATAAACGCACTATAATCACTGTATTTCAGCCATTCGCGAATCATATTTTGTTTTTTTACCAATTCATAGGCAGCATATAATTTGGTAAGATCAAAGTTGGCTATTAACTCTTCCACTTCTTTTGGAAGCATTTTGCAGAGCATGCGCATAGCTTTATCATTATTCTTGAATGGAAGTTGAACTGTAATCATTAAGCATAGATACCATTTTTCCGAGATGACTTCGACAAAGGATGCATTACGTTGCAACACCACATTAGTTGGACGAAAACAATAAAAAGCACCATTTTCTTTATCAGAACGTGACCGGTTATAAATCAATTCATTTAATGTCTCAATATGATTAACCCATTCTCTTAATGCAAAATCTGAGAGAACAACCTGATCCATATTTTCATCTAAGCCGAGACGGTCAAAAGGTATTTTTATGGTGATACATGGTATATCTAGTGTGAGTTTATGTGTCCGTTCAATGTAATAGGCAACATCATTATTCCAATAGGTTGGGTCACTTATCGTACCCCCTTCATCATAATATGAACCTTCATAAATCATACTGTAAGATGACTGTCCGGATTGTAATGAGCGAAAATATTGAGCGAGTCTTTTAATAAAGCATCATCCTTTCATATTTGAAAAGCGGTGAATAACGGAAAAAAGTGCCGAAGTTGAAACGATATCTCAAGAAGGGGGCCCCTTATCCTTTGGAACAAGGCAACGACAAAACGGATCGCCCACTAATCTCCAGGTATGAGCCTGCTCAAACCTAAACCGGCACTGTTTGAAATTATCCGCGAAAAATGAATTCCATCCTAGGTAATTCAAGTTCAATACATATTCCCCCAAACGATTAGATTCCGACCAATTTTTAAAAAAACCACTATTGTTGCCTTGACCAATCTTATGGCCTATAAAAATAACAGCCACTCCCTGAGTGGCTGTCATAGACCGGCAAGAAAGCTTAAACTTTCCTTCTGCCTAAATATAAAAGCCCTGAGGGGAATCTACCCTCAGAGCCTAATGAATTCGTAAAAAGTAATTAAAAAGCAATTTGAGGATAGGACGCATATATTGTTTTTGTTTTCATTGTCCTCACCTCGTTACGATTTATTTTTACAGCAACAGAATCATAACATAAAGTTCACCCACAAAAAAAGGGAAAGATTAATTATATTTAACTCAAAGCCTTGAAACTTTCCGTATTCATGTTAAAGTAATCTGCCCGTTAGCTTAATGAGATTACATGGAAACAATGTTAGATACTTATCTTATCGGTAATCGGCTCATGTTCTTGTCCATTACAGCAATCGGTACAAGTTCTTGTCCTGGGCTCGGGATAAGAACTTGTACCGATAAAACAAAAAAGCCGCTAAAATAGCGACTTTCAATGGGACTATGTTCTTGTCCTTCGACAAAACAGCTTGTATTCAACTAGCGTTCCCATTTAGTATCATTTAATTTCCCAATTTTAACTGTATAGGTTCTCATCTCATACACCATAAAATAAAACCTCTTCTCCCGTTCGTATTTTCGTAATCTGCCCTTTACTTCGACAAAAATGGCTGCTGATCATCTAGATCAGCAGCCATTTTGTTGTTCTCAACTAACGTCCCCGTTAATTAAATTGTCTTTTCTAGGTTTCCTCCAATCCATCTGTCATGATTAAATCTAGGTCTGGTGGAATATATCCTTTCATCCGTCCCATCGTGGCAATTTGCCCCTTGTGGTGAAACTCGTGCGTCACAGTATGTGTGAAAAGCCAAAGCGGTGTAGCTACAAACTTTTGTCCGCTAAACTGACCTTCGATTCGCGTCTCAAAATCCCGTGGATAGTGTTCCAAAAATTCGTGAACCAATTTATCCGCTTCTGCAAATAAACTGCGCATAGCGGCTACATCCATGGCCGTTTCCAACCTCCAATCGAAAGTACGCCCCAAACCGAACTCTCCGAGCCAAAAAGCATAGCACTCCGCAACATGGAAATGCGTCTCACGAATCGACCCATGACCGAATTGCCCCACTTCCGTTATATATTCATCGTCTGTCATTTTCTCACAATAATTAAACAGTATCTCGCGTGTACGTTGAACATAATCGTATTGCTTCAAGAATAGCTCCATTCCCCAACTTCCTTTCATATGCAGAATCCACCCCACCAAAAAGTTACCTTCAAATTCCAAAGAATCTTCACGCTTAAAGGCAAGGTCTAAACAATAGTCTCGATATCTTTATGTTTTCCGAATGCTTTAACATAAGCACAGCCTCTTTATTGGACCGAAAAGCACCTGTCATTGTTCGAACCTTTATCATTGTTCCAACCACTCCCTTTTTACCTAGAATATCATTCGATGATTGCATTCTAATATCCTCCTGCACTATCCTGCCCGTTAGCTTAATGACAGTGGTACCATTCTCGAGAGCTGAGGTTCATTTAGGCTTGGTTTTAATTTAGATAGGGTCGTTCTTCTCTTTTGGGTTGGGATAAGAACATATAACTTTAAAACAGAAAACTGCGATTTAACGTATCTTATAGTCCCGTCATAATGTAGGCACTTTTGTGTCATTATCCTACAATGTAGGCACTTTTGTGCATTTTTTTATGACATAAAATTCCCTACATAAATAACAAAAATCCTGATCCATCAGGCTTTCTTCACATTTAATATGTAGGTGGATTTGTGTCATTAGACAATTTACAAATCCGATATAGCAAACTTCAGATCAATCAGAGCCCAGGTTTTTCCGATTCTCGGTCTACCGTATACTATCATTCCCGGGAGACGATTATTCCTTTATTTTATAATTCCAAAGGAAAAGGCTACATCAATGGGATTATGCCACATTCTCAAGATGAAAGCATGTTTTTCACAGAAAAAGAACACCCGCTTCAACCTATTTAGGCTGCGCGGGTGTTCTCGTTCAGACGACACGCTCTGATCGAGGTAGTCTCGCATAATGCTCATGGCTTGTCTTCCTCGATATTCTTCCTTACTCATGAACAACTCGCGGAAATATACCTTTATATCCTGAAGCGAGTTCGGATGACATTCGCGATTTCCATAAACACGGAAGATTTCAATAGTCTCCTCGTTTATAAATTAATCATTTAATGAAGTCTTACATCACGTTAAATACGTGCCACAGTCTCTTCAATTTCATCAGATACATGCGAATGGCCTTAACTGAAGTGCCGAAGCCCACTTCCTTCTCGCCTGCTACGATCTCAGAATTTGCCTACTATATCGTATTCTCAAAATTGTTATAGGTATGACTATTTGGAAATGTATTTTTGTATAATCAAATTTTGATGTTAGTTCGTTCAATCTGAGATTCAATTACATCATATAGAGCAAGTTTATAGTTTATTTTATCCAGGTTAAAATATAGTTCCCTTATACTCTTCTCAATTTCTTTTTTATGATGAAGCATCATCATTTTTCGTTCCGCAATCGTCGAGTCCCCTTCTTTATACAAGTATACATACTTTTGAATTTGAGCAATCGGCATTCCTGTGGCTCGAAGTGCGGTAACAAAGGATATCCAGCTTAAATCCTCATCGTCATATAGCCGCTTCCCAGTTTCATTTCTTTTCACATGGGGAAGCAGCCCCTCTTTTTCGTAATATCGAAGGGTGGGAGCTGTTATTCCTGTCATTTCGGCAACTTCTTTTATAGTCAACATAACTAAACCTCACCGCTATCTGTTAAAGTTTACTTTAAATGAATATTTGGCAACTTAAATTGATTTTTCCAAATTTACGCTATAAAAAATAGAGAAATATTTGAATTTAGTTAATTAATCTGTTTAATTAGGCACTTATTATTATAATCAAAATAACCTTGACTTCAAGTGAACTTTATCTTTTATGATATCAAAGTAAAATTTAAAATGATTTCTGAGAGGATGAAGTTACAATGGCAAATATCTCAATCGTTACTGGCGGCAGCCGCGGACTTGGTCGCAATACTGCCATCAGTATTGCACGTCATGGCGGTGATGTCATCTTGACCTATCTTAGCCAAGCAGAAGAAGCAAAGTCTGTCGTTGCTGAGATCGAATCTTTAGGTCGTAAAGCAGCGGCATTACAACTTGATGTTGGAAATATTTCCAGCTTTACTACCTTTGTTGAGACAGTTCGTTCGACCCTGCAGTCAACCTGGAATAGCACCACTTTCGATCATCTGGTGAACAATGCCGGCTACGGAGAAATGACCGGCTTTACCGAAACTACAGAAGCTCAGTTCGAGGGCCTGTTTAATGTGCATGTTAAGGGTGTGTTTTTCTTGACACAGGCCCTCCTGCCTCTGCTTGCAGATGGTGGTCGTATTGTGAACTTCTCAACTGGACTTACTCGTGTTTCTTTTCCTGGATTCTCCGCCTATTCTGCCGCAAAGGGGGCGGTCGAGATTCTAACCGTCTATTTGGCCAAAGAACTTGGTCACCGAGGTATCACTGCTAATACCATTGCACCTGGAGCAATCGAAACCGATTTTCTAGGAGGTTCTGTACGCGACATACCTGCTTACAATGAAACGTTTGCCGCGATGACTGCCCTTGGTCGAGTCGGGGTACCCGAGGACATTGGTCCCGCAGTCGCCAGCTTACTTGGTTCCGATAATCGATGGGTTAACGGGCAGAGAATCGAGGTTTCGGGTGGTCAGAATATCTGATCGCCTTCCATGGTCTTAACTCATGAACTCAAGGCTCAACTCCCTCCAGCTGGTTAAAGACTAAACCACTCCTGACACAATAGGAGTGGTCTTTTAAATAGAACTCATACTCTTTTATAGCACACTCACAAGTATCACTTGCAGTAATTTCTGATAACGTTTTGTATTGACGACGGCCTGGCCCCTTAGAGTCGCTGCTTATAGTTGTGAGGCTCCGAACACCTAATGTAGTGATGTCCCGACGGGCTTAGGGGGCTGGATGTGGTCACTCGCTTCTCAGAGTGACCCGAAGCGTCAATATGGTGTTAGTCGAAGGAAGTTCTGGAAGCAGCCATTGCATTTAAGGCGTTCTCAAAATATCTATATACTTCATCTGCAATTCCCAAAAACTCTTCAACAAGTACATTACTACTATCCAAGTAACAAGCATACAGATAATCAACTAAAGCGGAGTCAATCTCACAATAGTTTAATATGGCATTCTTCATCATAATAATGTCATCTTGCCATACACCTGTATCTTCTAAAACCAAAGAGTATAATGCACGAATTAATCTCTTAGAGTAACCTTTAATATATCTATTCTTCATTGTGTTATCACTAGCATTAGAAAGTAAACTATGTATACGATCTACTTCGTCCTTGGTCTCTGTATTTAGGTCTAAAATGAACTCAGGAGAAATAATTATCGGTGGTACTTTTTCACCAACGTCATCACCATATATGCAAACACAAATTATCTTAACCCAAAAACCCCACTCATTTGGTACTTAATACATCGTCAATCGAGCAAATTGTCGTATCAATCTTAGTTAATACTGGATATTCTCCCAAAAGCCTGTCTTTAATATCTGACAATCTTTCGAAATCAATATCTTTGGGATTTACACATACAATAGTAAAGTCTGCATCTGACTTAAAAGGTTTAGCAGTTCCTTTTGGAATCGAGCCACACATATAAATGCTATGAATCTTACCTTTAAATTCGGTAAGTATATTATCTATATACTTATCAACAAAATCCTTATATTCACTTTGTATTACAATTCTATTTATAACTTTTTCTAATATCATATAGACTCCTCCTAAACTAAGAACCTCTTTCGGCTAACGTCTTATCTACGCACTTCGTAAATAACTTCATATGTTGAATATTCGCGAAATCAATAAACTCCCCTGCCTATTAGCTTAATAAATTTAATTAATAGTTCAATGCATATCTAATCGGTAATCGGCTCATATTCTTGTCCAATACGGCAACCGGTACAAGTTCTTGTCCTGAATCAGGACAAGAACTTGTACCTTTAAAACAAAAAGCCGCTAAATTAGCGACTTTCAATGGGTTAATGTTTTTGTCCCCCGACAATTATTCTTGTTCGTTCCCCGTTAGTTTAATGCAAAATGGCTATCCGTCTATTACATATTTGGTTTAATTATTACTCATTAGTTAGTCAGGTTTAATAACCTTATCAAAGCAATATGAATCTTTGTCATAGCCATTGTGCACATAAAAAGCATGAGCATCGGTTCGCTTAAATCCGCTACATAAAATAATACTTGATATTCCCATTTCTTTAGCATAGTTTTCAGTGTGTCTTAGTAGTTTTGTACCTATCCCACTATTCTGTAATTCCTTTTTAACAGCAAGCCCTTGAATATGTAGATAACCAATCAAATCCCCTACGGATAACGCCTGAACTATAGAGACAAAACCAACCACATCATTTTCAAATAATGCAACGAATGTTTTGTAATTTCCATCCTTATTCATGTTTTCCATAGTAACTCGAAAGGTTTCAATATTAACAGTGCGAACTCCAAGTACATCGTTCCATAAAAAAACAACTTCTGTATAATCACTTACTACAACTTCTCGTATCTTAATTTCCATACCCAACTCCCCTTAATAGAAATATTCGAACGAAGGAATCGACAATCGTTAGCTATATCCATATCTTATCATACCAAAATTTGCATTTTTCGTATCACTTCAAATTTTGCTCATATTAGGGAGAAGGATCATACCCAGATACTTTATTTCCCTCAGAAGCTATCCGAATGGACATATTCTTTATTCTCAATGTTAGCTCTATAAATATGGATCTGTTTAGATCATCATCAAACTGGTAATCGGATCATGTTCTTGTCCTTTTAGGCGATAAAACAAAAAAGCCGCTAAATTAGCGACTTTCTATGGGCCATGTTCTTGTCCCTCGAAATCTGTCCCAATTAATAACACAAAAACACCACCAAGTTTTCCTCCACATCTTACGACATGGTTTCTTTCACTTGAAGGTGTTTTAATTTGTATCACATTACGGGGTCAGTTCCATCCGATAGAGAGTGGTTTTCATTCACCATAATATCGTTTTGCATCATTTATAATATGAAGTCGTGAGCGGGATAACATAGCCAGCTTCTTGCTTTTTATCTACATCAATAGTTATAGTTTTTACACCAGTGATATCAACCTCAATCGTTTGTATACCATCTTCTGTTTTGATCTCTCCAACTTTCTTTAACAGAGCGTTCTTCTCCAATTCCTTTATCTCAAGGCCAAGGATCTTTTCCTTAACGGCTGCGAATTGCAGATAAAGTTTTTTGTATTTGCCATTAGGGGTGAAGGCTACATAATTAAAGTTTTCACCTGGTGGGCTAAACAAGACTTCACCATAATTTTTGCCATTGATTGTTGTTTGAGTAGGATCCTTGGAATACAGCGCATCATCAAAGTCCTCGCTTTTAATTGGTGTATCTTTGGAGACCGGTGTTCCTCCCGATTGTTCGCCTAAAATGACTTCATTGGCTTTATTGTCGTATGTAACCGGTATACCAAGAACGTCAGAAACAGAGCGGACAGGTAGAAAAGTTACGCCGTTATAGGTGATTGGTAATACCTGATGCCCATTTCCATCTTTTAATTGCGCAATGTTTCCGTTTACCCTGATCTTCAAGCTGCCATTTAGATAAGCCTTAATTTCCTGAAGGGACGAGCTCGCTAAAGCACCAATACTTATACCGCAAGACAAAATTAGAATTCCCACAAAGCCAACCAGCAACTTCTTTTTTTTCATATTCGTCTCCTTTCGAACTTTTCACTTGGAGTATAACACCTCATTACAAAAAAAGGAATATAATTGGTTGAAACCTCTCACCATCGAGTAAAGAAACTAAATCATTACGTTACGTAAGGTTCAAGGGGGAATCAGAATTTTTTTTGCAGACAGCCATGTTAATTAACTGCCCGTTAGTTTTGAGATTCAATATAATCTTCTATAGTCATTTCACGAACTTCGAACACGAGCGGCTTGTCCGCCGATGTGAACACATTGTTATATGACATAATTGCCTTCCTGAATCACTACAAAAAAATGATACCTACACGCATGCTAATTGGAAGAGTTAGATATATTTAAATATTCATGCTTCAAGATACTCATCATTATACGATCGACATATTGACCATTCTTATACACTTCGTCTCTTAGTATGCCATCCTTCTTGAAGCCCGACTTTTCATAACTCCGAATAGCACCAGGATTATCAGCATCTACCGTCAAATACACTTTATGAAGATTTAAGCGCTCAAATGCAAATTTTAGAACAACACTTGTCGCTTCTGTAGCATAACCTTGTCCCCATACCCTTTTGTCCCCAATCCAAATACCAAATTCAGCATGCTTGGACCAAGGATGGATATTAAACAATTGGGTGTTGCCAATCGGGCTGCCATCTTCTTTTATAATAGTAAAATAGACAGCTGATAGATCTGTTTGTGCGTACCTCAGTACACGTTCTTTGACCACACCCGGTGTTATCGGCATACCACTTCCCGATGGTAACGTTCGGTTAACTGCAGGATCGGATAGCCATTCATATCGCTGTATCCAATCTTCTTCAACAACCGGCCTTATTGTTAATCGTTGACCGTATAGCATATTTTTCCCTCCATGTAACTGAATTAGCACTTTTTTCAACTTATAATTATGGGTGTATTACATGTATCGTAAGAATAGGTTTTATCTAGTTTGTCATATAACGTCTTTGTATTCACGAAACGACCCAGCCTTAGATAGCTCTTATGGTCGTTTGTTGTATGAGTGTTCTTCCATGATTATACATCTGACAACCAAAGGGGGATAGGCCCGCAGCGTGAATACATTGTTATGCGCCGTTACTTTCTTCTAAGCATCACCTAAAAACCTTTGATGAAGATTCTAACTCTATTTTTTACTTTGGTATAAAAACTCAACTTCACCATCTAGCAAATAACGATATTCAAATAATTGCATTGTTCTTTCCCTAATTCTCTCCCGTATAACCGTGGCTAGGCTTATCGATCCTTGTGATCCAAGGTAACCATTATTAATAAATGTCTTCTCTACAAATTTTGTTTCCCTTAAGTTAAACTGTAACCATTCTTTCTGCGATTCAATTAGTGCTTCTCTTGGTTCTCTATCCAACTTAGAAAGAAGCTTTTGATATATTTGATTCAACTCTTTATCCCAGATCTCTGTATATTTGCTTTCCAGCGCCCCCCATCCCAATGTTGTAATAATCTCTTTGGAATTTTGTAATTCATTAAATTCCACTTCATAATCATGATCTATAGGATTTCGAAGCATTTCATCATAAAATTCTCCTTTCAAATCATAGTTCCCAATGCTCATGGATAACACTTCATTGTTAGAAGGATCTGATCGACCTTCAGTTATTTCTTTCGATTCCATTCCATTACCTGTACTCACTACATCAGGAGGCAGTTCAGAATTCATTATTGATTTAGTTTCGCTGTTCAAAGTAGTCGATTGACTAATATTTTGACAAGATGAAAACATTATCGTAATAAAAAATAATAAGAGTATCTCACCTTTCATAAATTATCTCCTTAAATATTATCTTTAATATTTACCGGTAATGGCGCATAACGTCTTTTCTACGAACTTCATAAATAATTCCATAAGTAGGGGCAGTATGTTGCCTTATGGATTTGTATCGCTGATCTTCGTCAGAAAACCATTCTGTCCTGCAGTATCAATGAACTGGTAAATCGATTGAACTGCTGAATAGGTAAATAAATACCATTGGTTTTCAGTCGCATCATATAACATAACATCGGGATTGCCCTTGGAATGAGATAAAGTATAGAGAGCGAATCGTTTAATGCTGTTCCCTTTTTGATCCACAAAATCAAACTGCCCACTCATGTAATAATCCCCCGATTTAAGCTCTATTACACTCGATGTGTACCTAGCAGGGGCATTCACCTTACTTCCTTTGTTGTCAAAAATATGATAAATCGCTTCATTATAGGCACTTCCATTCATTTGTTCTACTATGCTGCCCATTGTATAGTAAACTTCGTATTGCAATGCTTTCACTTTCACGCCGTCCAGAACAAATGGAGCAGGTTCAACAGATACTGTCGAATTTCTGAATTCGACGCTACAATCGAACGTTTCTGCAATAAAGCGAAGCGGAACCATGATGTGATTATTCTTGATATATGGCGTTGCATCGAGTATAGCGGGTTTACCATTTTTCTCCGCTGTTTTGCTCTTCAATTTTAAGATTACCCGCATATCGTTTTTTGCTAGCGTAACTTTCGAACCCGACCAGTTGACCTCGGCTCCCAAATTTTCACTGATAAAACGCAAAGGCACCATCGTTCGATTGTTCTTCATTTCGGGCTTCACATCGGTGGCAATAGTAATACCTTCAACTTTTATTTGCATATCTGCCGCGTATGCAGGTGAAGAGATAGATAAAATTAAAATTAATGCAGCGAAAATTCCCGTGAGAACTGGTTTCATCATATTTCATTCCTTTCTTGGCATATTTTAGAGAACTAATACTATGACGGAACTATGAAGTAATGTTGCGCTAAACTGCCCGTTAGTTTAATGAAAAAAGAGCAGCTACCACAGCTTGCTCTTTAATGGTTTGTTATTCAACTATCGTTCTCCGTTAGCTTAGTCGTTCATTCATTTGTTTAAGGTGATGGATATCGTGGTCAATGAATATCTTCAAGTATTTATCAACTGTAAATTGACGTTTTCCAGAACCAATTGTGAACTTAGCATTACTATCGATTCCAGATATCGCTTCAATTAATAGTCTTCTATTCAGGACAAACTCATCTATTAAAGAACCTGTTGTTGTAAAAACACTTATGTATTCGATGGCTTCTCTGTTATGTAAGTCATGATTAGGGAATGCGTTCAAGTTTGTACCCTCATTCATATACGGGACGTGATTCCCTAAAATGAACTTATCCCAATAATATAGATGCCCTATGATTTCCTTGACTGACCACTTCCCTTCACGTATTGGCTCAAGAAGGCGTTGTTCATCGAGTTCTTTATACTTCAGTATTTCTTCTGCTGTCTGACCATAACTCAAAGCTGCCTTATTACTCATTTATTAACCTCCATTTCTGATATGGAAATAAGTTAATTTTATCCATTAACAACGCATCTGTAAAGAACATTTGTTCTGGATTTTGTGCCTTGGATTAAACTCTACTGCCCGTTAACGTAATGAAGCTCCCGATCAGCACGGGCAGCTTCTTCCTGGTCGTTTATTCAACTATCGTGTCCCGTTAGTTGAAAGATATATCTCTATCTCATCAGCCAGGTAAAATTTCGAGTAATTCAGATGGCTTTGTAAGTTTTTTGTAGTCAGTAATTCTTTCACTTATGTATGTCGGAATAAACCATGTAGCATGGTAAGTTGACATTCCAACTTTGGTAGCACCATCCAACTCGTTCGATCCACCATCACCAATAAACAAGGATTCAGTTGGAGAAACGCCCATTCTTTCACATGCGAGTTGATAAATCATGGGATTTGGTTTTGCTAATTTTACTTGATAAGAAAATACAGCATCATCAAAATATTTTGATAATGAGGAAGATTCCCAAGCTGTCACTTCTTCTGGCGTACAATTACTTATTAAACCAATTTTTATTCCCATTTTCTTAATTTGGTCTAACGTAGATAAAATTGCCTTATCAATATTGTTGAATGGTATCAATTTGGCATTAATACGTTCCCTATGTAAGGATTCAATAATTTCATCATTAACATCATGACCCATGGTGCTAAATATTTCTCTTAATACAGAAGGAAAGTCCGAATACGAGCCATTCATTCTTTTTTCTTGTCTTGCGCTCCACTCATTATCAAATATCTTTCTCTCAAATCCAAGTTGTTCTACCTTGTGCGTTGAACGTGGAGCCTTCCTTTGTCCATTTTCATATTCTGAAATAAGTGTTTCGAATAAATCAAAGTAAATAGCTTTAATTTCCATAATCCCATAAATCCCTCCTTATTAATTATCTTTCATCAAGGAGATAATACCATATACTGGAATGAATATCTTTATCCAAATGCGCCCGTTTTCAAAGGAGGATGCTCATAATTGCGCAAACCGTATAAACCATTATTAGCAGTTATGATTCTTCTGCTTCTCTCCAAGTCACCAAAGAGCATCTGGGCGAAGAAATTCTCTTTAGCTAGATCCTCATATGGCGATCGATGGAGACGGTATTATTTTTATATTCCACCTTATAGCCGAGTTGCTCCGAAATGAACCTCAAAGGTACGCTTCGCGTTGTATAGATTGCCTTCTCGTCCGACAGCTGTTTACCTTGCGTTCACCTCAAGTATGTTACCAGTTTCGTCTTCTATCACACGAATATTTTCGTCATTGATTAATTGAATTTTCCCATCCGCTCGTATACTCTCAATCTGCTCTGTTAACCCGTGAGCGATGGATTTGCGAATCAAACCTTGATTTTTGAAGACTAACGTATACAAGTCATATACGCTGGTCTTTCGATCGGAATAGACTATGGTGGCGATCAATAAATTTTTAGAAGTCACCTCGAAGTCCATTGTGAGATTATGCGTATTTACATCGATATCTTTTATCCCCAATGGAATCGTAACCGTTTTCCCCGTATTTTCATGAGTAATCTCCAAATCACCTACTTGTGAGAGAATGCTATAGGTGTATCCCAGCATGCCGCTTGAGAAATTATCGTTATACTTATGAAGTCCCGTTAGAGTTACTTTTCCCGATTTCGCGTCCCATTCGGCCACTTCACCGTCCAATGCGGCGGCGAGGAATTTTATTGGAACGTATAGATGACTGATAAACCACACAGGTGCTCTTCCCATGTCTACCTCTTGACCATCCACTTCGGCGATGTTGCTCCCCAAATTTACTACAATGTGCTTCCTACTCCCGCTCAATACTGCCGTATCTTTATCTTCCATACTCCAATGCAATCTTGCCTCACTCCCAAACGAGAAGATACTTCCGTAGGTCACCCCGTCCTTCAGAAGTGTCTGCACATGATCGATATGACCATCCTTCCATTGCGCTTCCAGCACGACATATTTGGAAGCTGCATAGGTCTTATGCGTGCCTAGCAGAAATAGCATGGACATACTTAAAATAACAGCAATCGCTTTATTCCATTTTTTCATCATTATGATTAGATCACCCCAATATTTGTTAGTTTAACATCCTTTAGACGATCACGTTCAATAAAATGTTGCTAACGATTACACTCAAATGTGACCCTCATTACCATCAAGACATTGAACATAACTGCCCTTTAGTTGAGCGGTGATATCATTAAGACAACAACCGCTGTTACAGCCTAAAAGTAACGACGGTAGAGTTCTCGCCGGCGTTCCCCACGAAGCTGGGGGATATTTGAGTGGTTGATGCTTTTTCATGCCCCAACTTTCCACGAGTTTATGAAGAGCTGGGGATGATTGACCATTCACATGAAATTGCCAATCAACTGACCTCAGGTAGGAGTAATTAACGCCCCTCTCTGTAACTATCCAAGGTAAGCGATTGCCGCCATGAACGCCTCCTGCCTAACCCTCACTAAGAATACTGTCTCTGTACTTGATGCGCGTTAGCGATGCCGAGATTAGGGCGCTTCAGGCGCAGGTCCGTTAAAAACATTGCAATTTGAAATTTCATTTATCGTCCGCTTTATGCATTGGATGTATAGCATAAAGCGGACCTTCAAATTAAATATCTTACTTCCTCTGCCTGGCCCTATCTGCCGGCATTTATCGTTTCATGCATTGTTTTTAATTGATTATGAAGAATTCGAAATGGATGCCGTTGGTTTTGATTCTAACGATCCTATAGGAAACAGATCTAAAAAATGGGAGCCAGTTTAGGCGGAAGGCTCATGCTTGATGGAACGCATGTGCAGTTTCCTATGAAAGCGGAAGAAGAGATAGATCGCTCTTACGAATAAATCGGCGGATATAGCGATCCAGATTCCGGCAATCCCCATCTTGAGCACACTGCCTAGTACATAGACGCCAACGAAACGGATCAGCCATACCCCGATAAACGTACTATACATCGGGCTTCTCGTGTCCCCGGCACCTTGGAGAGCGCCGGCAAGGACAAGGGTCCCCGCTAGCGCGGGCTGCGAAAATGCAGCAATATGCAGCGCCGTTTCAACTCGATAGATGGTGCTGGGGTCCATCGTAAACCATAAAACGAACCAAGGGAGAAGAAGAATAAATAATAGGATGCCGACGATGGACATCATGATCGCTCCAATAGCGGTGGACAGCACACCACATATCCAGGCATCTTGCTTGTTTTTTTGTCCGATACTGTAACCGACTAAGGTCGTTGCTGCCGCACCTAGTCCGTAGCCCGGCATAAAGGCCAGTGTTTCGATATTTGCGGCGATAATGTGGGCAGCATAGACGTCCGTGCCGATGGAGATGACTATTCCCATGTAAGCTACAGAGCCTAACCGACTCAATAAACGCTCAACGACAACGGGGCCGGACAGTTTTAACAGCAGGAGTATTTCGATTGCTTTGCATTGAAGCAATTTAGCAAGCGGGAAAGACACCACCGATTTTCTTACCGATAGAATCAAAATTACGACACCTAGGATTCGCGCCACGACCGAAGCCCATGCCGCCCCGACAATGCCCCATCCGGAAAAGCGCCACAGACCAAAGATAAACAGATAATCCAACAGTATATGAATGGCGTTCATCCATAATCCGGCTTTCATTGGACTTTTTGTATCGCTTGTTCCACGCAAAATACTCCCCAGAACAATCATTAGTGCAGGTAGTACGGAGGGAATGGCGACAATTCGAAAATATACATTTGCATCTGTCAACATTTTTCCGGTTGCCCCGAATAATATCAGGATCGGTTTTGAGAATAAAAAAGTGAGACACCCTAGCAATAGCCCTGCCGCACACGCTACCAGGACGGATTGCATCGCGATGCTTTGCGACTTTTCGTTTTCGCGGGATCCGAGGCTTCTTGAAATCAACGCATTGGTCACTACGCCAAGCGCCATAAAAATACCAAAATAAACAACCATTATATTGTTGGCCATCCCGGCGGCAGCCACTTCCTGCAAACCCAGTTTGGATACAAAAAGGGTGTCGACAAACCCGACGGCGGTTTGAAGAATATTCTCCGTCATCGCAGGAGCGGCCAATGTGATGACCGCAGCTGCTTTGCCATAATAATCCTTCAGAAAGAGCGGTTTGGGCACCATCGCCTGTTACGAGCGGAACGCAAAGCGTCTGGCTCCTTGAGCCACCATGAATCCAGGTTCCTTAGATTGCTCAATGGTGCAAGCGTTCCATAGATCAGGCAATGCATGCTGCTGCGCATGCTCCAGTGCAGCCTTGTAATATCCTTTATACTTCAGCGTGCCGCCTCCCAGCACAATCTTTTCCGGATTCAGCAAGTTAATGACAATAGCCAGACCGAATCCCATATATTTTCCTGCGGTTAATATGACTTCTTGGGCTTCTTGGTTTCCTTGTTCAAGCCGCTGCTGCAAATCTTCAGCATCCGTGCCTGCCATTTCGAGGACTCCAATACCGCCGGCGAGTTTGGCCAATCGATTCGTGCCTTCCGGGGTCGGGATGGGGATATAGCCCAGCTCGCCCGACCAGCCGTTGGCCCCGTTGACGAATTGGCCGTTGGCTCTGATCCCCATGGCAATTCCGGTTCCGATTACGATAACGACGGATGTCGTATTTGGATCGATTGATGAGGTTTCGTGAAGGGTCGCCGCTTTCACATCATTTATGAAATATACCGGAAAATCGCCGACTTGCAAATCGCTTGTCGTGATTCCGGTAAGCGAGGACAAACTTGAAAATACGACCTTGGTCTCGTTTTCAACGAATCCCACAACAGCGACGCCCATGCCGGAAGGAGTAAACGGCAAGCCTTGAATAAACGAAACGATCTCGTTTTTAAGGTACTCTCTGGTAACAGCGAAGCCTGTTGGAACGGTTTTCGTAATTTTTTCACCTTGATATTCGGCTAACATCAGCATTTTGGTGCAGCCAATGTCAATGCCTACGAGTCGGTCCATTTTCATTTCCCCTTTTCCTCGCATTAATCGTAATCGTGTTCTCCTATAACCATCACCTGAACATCCGCATCCAATCGCTGAACAATTTCCAAAGGAAGAGAGTGATTCGTTATGATGTGATCGACTGCCTTTAAATCTAATGCCCTGAATTTATGAAGCAGGTTGTGCTTTGTATGATCAATGAGCAGGAAGGTTTGACCAGCGTGCTTCACCAGCTCCCGTTTAAACTCGATTTCTTCCTCGTTGCCGTAATAAATTCCTTTGCTAGTGATGCCGGCGGCACCGATGAACACTTTGTTAAATTGATAGTCCGAAATTTTAGACAGGGTGGAATATCCAAAGACATGACGGGATATTTTGTTCACTGTCCCTCCCAATAAGTGAACCTCCGGTTTAACCGAATGGGTCAATGTGTTGGCAATATCGATGGAATTCGTCACGACCTGTACATTCAACTCATTCATGAATTGGGTCATCGCGTGAACGGTTGTGGAGATATCCATAAATATCAAATCATCGTCTTCGATCAGTTTCGCCGCTTGCTCACCGATTTGCAGCTTCACCTCCGATTTTTCTTTTGACCTGGATTCGTAATCCCGCAACTTTCGATATAATGAGGGAACGGCAATCCCTCCATGGGTTCGGCTGACCAGTCCTTTAGATGAAAGGTGGACGATGTCGCGTCTGGCCGTGTCTCTGGATACGCCGAATAACTCACAAATTTGCTGTAAAGACATCGTATTATGTTCATCCAAAAATTCCAGAATGTGAACGTATCGTTCCTCTTGATTCATATCCATCCTCCCAAGTTTAATTTAAGTCATATTAAGTATTTAATCAAGGATTTTATGACATTTAGTTGCACGAATGCTTGTATATACTTAAAATGATGCAAATCATAAGATTCTGATTGGATAAGATGTACTAAGATACAAAAAAACCGTCAAAATGACGGTTTTGCAGTGTATTAAGAAGCATTTCAAAAGTACCCCACAGCCATACTTAATCAGCGTCAAAATAAGTCTGTCATTCAAACCCAATCCATATGTTGTATAACAATAAAATAACGCGCATAAGCTTGTTTACACAATATACTCCATAAAAGAATGACCTAACCTACTCTTATGGTTCCGCATTCTGTAAATACAGACTTCTGCAAATCAGTCCTTCCGTATTCCATTTGCCTAACACTGTGCAGAAAATCTGCTAAATCCTCATTGCTATATTGTTTAAAGTAGTTATTGAATCGTGCATCGAATTTGTAAGTATCGGCAATTTTGGTCAGATATGATCAATAAAATAACCTATGCAATCCTATTTCCAGGACTGCATAGGTATGCTCGCGGAAAGAGCAAAGCTTGCTTAAAATATTATTTCTGCACCGCTTCTTTCAGAATTTCGACCTTTTGTTCCTTGGACATATCCCATGTGGTTGAGATGCTGTATTCGAAGCCGCCTTCATGCCAAAAAACGTATTTTGGATAGATATGTGCCGGTAAGTCATCCTCAAAGAAACCTTTTTTCTTGTTTCCTTCTGAGTCTAACATATATTTAGAAATGGCCAGCGTATCTTTCCCGTTCGTATATTCAAGACGGATGGTTGCTGCCTCTTTCCAGTTTATCTTTTTCGCATAGATGGGTTTTCCGCTCTTCTTGCCTTCGGCCCTTACTTCATCAAGGAACCTTCCTTGAGTTGGACCTTCAATTCTCGCATTGGAAAACTTATATCCCTCCGGCAAGTTGATGGGCCGCTTCAGAATGGAACCCTCCAGAGTGGAAGCTCTTTTCAAGTAGTCCTCGTAACCAGAGAATTTTTCTACCGCTCCCCAATAACTTAGGTCGAGACCGCTGTTAAGATCCTTATATTTATGATACAGAACGTACATATCACCTGTCTCTTTACTTAGCTTCTTCACTCTATTGGTCTCATCTTCGATATACTTCTTTTCCTCTGGAGTTAGAGCCTTGGCTGCTGCTTCTGCTTTTTTTCGGGCCTTTTCCAGTTCTTTCTTGTAGAACTCGCGGTCTACATCCCCATCGGGATAGATAATATCCTGATCATTATTCAAAGCAGCGTTTAAATCCTGTTCCGATTGCACGGAAGCTTTTGGTGTTACGCTCCCCGCATCGCTTTCCTTGGCATTAACTAATGTCACGCTGCCAAGCGCGAGAATCATCCCCATCCCCAGAATGGACAGGCGGTATGATTTTTTATGAAAATGTTTAATCATCGTAAGTCTCCTTTTCATTTGTTTATGCGTGGCGGACAGGCCGGCAAGTCCCGGTTGGCGTTGGTTTCCTGAAAAATGCTCCAACACATGGATGATCGTTTGTCCGTATGCAGTGTTTTGCTGCGGGCTCATCCGATTCAAGACGCATGCATCGCAGGCCATCTCCTGGTCTTGTCTTGCTTTATATACGGCTAGCCATAATAACGGATTAAACCAATGGATGATCAGGATGATATGTATCAACCAGTTCACTGCGACGTCCCGCCGCTTAATATGTGCAAACTCATGCGCCAGAATATATTGAAGTTGATCCTTTTGCAGCGTGATGAGCAGACTGGGTGAAATGACAATCGCTGGCTTGCTAAAACCGACCACGGCAGGTCCGGGAATTCGCTCGCTGGCCACAAACTGCACTTTTCGCTTTACGCCTAATTGTTGTTTCGTCTCGTGAAACACTGCCAATAGAAAAGGCGTATCCATTTTTCGGCTTTTGCGCAGGGCTTGTTTCAATCGAAGCTGGTCGTATACCGTTTTCGCGGCAAGAAGTAGCACGCCCGCAAGCCAAACCGAAATCAGCATAATGTTGAAGCCATTCCACCAAAAGCCGCTCTCCTGCACGGGTCCCGATTCAAGGGATGGATCAGGTACTTCCGAAGTTCCGCTTACTTCCGGGTTTGTAGAGCGCTCAACATGAGCCGTCGCCTCGCTTATTCTCCCCGTTTCCTTCCAACCCGATGAAGCTTGAG
This sequence comes from Paenibacillus sp. J23TS9, assembly GCF_018403225.1. Taxonomy (NCBI): domain Bacteria; kingdom Bacillati; phylum Bacillota; class Bacilli; order Caryophanales; family Paenibacillaceae; genus Paenibacillus; species Paenibacillus sp. J23TS9. The sequence goes on from NZ_BOSG01000001.1 coordinate 1,355,192, forward strand.
TTTGTTGATGAATACCGGGCGCTATGGCCTCCAGGGACAAAACATTGTATAGACTAAGCGAGGATTCCGGGGCCCAAGGGAGCAGCAAACGAATGGCCACAGGAAGCCAAAGCCAATATTTCCATCTGGCTTCAATCTTGTTTCTTAATAGAAATTGCAGGATCAGGACAAGTACGATCAGGGTGGAGGCCATGAACGATCCGCGAATTACCCAGCCTAAAAAAGACAATAAATTTTCATGCAATGTAGGACTCATCAGGGCTCTCTCTTTTCTGTTTCCCCGTCGCTACAGTTTTCGTCAAACAAAGCCTTTAGATCCTCGATTTCTTGCGCATTCAGTTTTTTATCCTGCAGAAAGTTGGCCAGCATTGGCTTTAAAGCTCCCCCATAAAGTTTTTTCATGAAGGATTTGGTTTCGGACTGCAGATACTCCTGTTCGCTGATGATAGGATAAAATAGTTGGGTGCGCTTTGAACCCTTTTCCAATTTCGCACCCGCTGCTTCCTTCTGCACCAGACGACTGAGGAGCGTCCGGGTCGTATTGGGGCTCCACCCCATTCGATCCGTCATTTGTTTTACGACCTCGCTGGAAGGGCAGTACGGATTTGCCCACAATACGCGCATAATTTCCAGCTCTGCTTCCGTAATCGGTGGTATTTGATTCATGCATGAAACCTCCAAAGTCAATTTACTCAAACTACATATGTAGTTACAATACACATGCTACATTTGTAGTTTAGTAATGTCAACTTGTTTGTCAGAGTGTTATTTTTTCGTTTTTGTTACCCGCAAAAATGATTCGTACCGCCAGTCCGACATGATGATCTACAAAAGAAACCCACTGTTATCGCATTTTGGAGCACCTGTTCGAGAAAACTAATAGCTGACTCAAAATGTTATTTTTTCACGGCTGCTTTTAGAATTTCGATTTTCTGTTTCCGTGAAATATCCAAAGAAGAGGTTGAAATGTTGTATTCGAATTTGCCGCCATCATTCCAAAAAACGTATTTTGGAAAGATATGAGCCGGCAGCTTATCGTCAAAGAAACCTTTCTTCTTGTTTCCCTCCGAATCTACCGTATACTTGGAAAAGCCCAGCGTGTCTTTTCCGTTCGTATATTTAAGACGGATGGTTGCCGCCTCTTTCCAATCTATCTTTTTCACATAGATGGGCTTTCCGCTCTTCTTACCTTCGGCCCTTACTTCATCAACGAACTTTCCTTCGATCGGACCTTCAATGACCGCTGTTAAAAACTTATATCCCTTTGGCAGGTTGGCAGGCTGCTTCAGAATCGATCCCTTCAGGGTTGTTGCTTTTTTCAAGTAGTCCTCGTATGTAGTGAATTCATGTACGCCTCCCCAATAGCTAATATCAAATCCGCTATTTAATTTTGGGTACTTATGATAGAGGACATACATATCACCCGACTCTTGGGACAACTTCTTCACTCTTTGGATCTCTTGTTCGATAAACTTTTTTTCCTCAGCAGATATAGGCTTGGCTGCTTCGGCTGTTTTTTTAACAGCGGCTTCTTGGGCTTTCTCGTTGGATTGCGCCTTCGCCACAAGGCTTACGGATGAACCCATTAATAAAATGCTGCTAAGTGTCGCGATTGCTACTTTCGTTGCAGCTTTCATTTGGTAATGCTCCTCTCCTATAGTTAAATTTTTATTTTTACAAACTACAGTTGTAGTTTCGAATTAATACTACAACTGTAGTTAAAGAATGTCAATACGGTTTGTGCAGAAATTTTTTAGTTTTCGTTAAATACAAAAAAAGCCGCTAATCTAAGCGACTTATTATGGGACCATGTTCTTGTCCCTCGACTGATAAATAATACCGTCAGCTGCTCCTACGATGCCCAAGCCTTCAAAATATCCTACGCCATAAATCACATAATTTAAAATAAAAAAAGCGGTCGTTATTAAACGACCGCTTTTGGGTTTTCACTCTTAAAGTATAATGACAGCAAGCGCTATTTAAATGATTCAAACTAAGATTTAATCCATAACTGATTATTATCGGCGATATACTGCTCAGCATGTATAAGTAGTACAACCAACTCTATTTTTGTCATCTGCATATATCTTCCATTTCTCCGCTTTTAATCTGCCTTTACTCCACTTTGCTGACCTTCATAATAATGCGAGATCTCAACAATTAAAGCACCCATTCGTTCCATCTCCGGCACGATAATCCGGCTTATCCCTCTATCTCGAAGCGACTCGGCCGTTACTTTGCCGACAGCGGCAGCCAGCACATCCTGTTCAAAGACGGATTTCACCTCTTCTTCGCGTCCATGTTCTCTCGCATAATCAAATAAATATCCGACTTGAACTCTTGTGGTGAAACAAACGGCATCCACTTCTCGCTGAATCAGTTCATTCATAATCGACGCAAGCGTCTCCTGCTTAGGAGCATGGTAACGATAAGGCAGTACGGCCTGAACTTCCATGCTGCCTTTGCTTTGGATAAACTGAAATAACTGCGACGACAACTCACCATGAAGCTGAATCCACACCTTTTGATCGGTAAAATCAAACACCTCAAGCTTTTCGATCATACTGGCAAACGTTCCATCATCATCACAGACGACCGGATGAATACCAGATTTCTTTAAAAAGGCGTTTGTTTTATAACCGCGGCAGGCTATCTTCGTTTTTTTCAATCTCTCTTCGAATTCAGATACAGCGTTAAGCCTCGCCGCAGCCTGAATCATGGCTTTAAATCCAATACCTGTCGTGAAAATAAACCAGTCTGCCCCCTGCTCGATAAATTGCTTTACATCCTTTTCCACTTCAATCGGATCCGAATCCGTTAACCCCTGAAGTGAACGGACTAGGGGGATTCCACCTCTTCGTTTAATAATTTCCGCCATTTCTTCTGTTTTTTGCGACCCGGCGATGACAATTTTTTTGTTCTGAAGGTCTTTACTCATGGAACAGCCCTCCCCCATTCGTAAGTAATCCAATTCGTACCTCGTTCCCGAGAACTTGAACCGGATAGGTCCGAACCTGTCCCTTATCAGGATCAAGCACCTGACCATCCGTCAACGAAATTTTCCAGTCACAGATCGGGTCGAACAGGACCTCCCCGGATATCATTCCTTCTGCAATCGTGCCTCCGCGCGGCCCAGGGCTTTTATTCTCAAGTGCATAGATTTGTCCGTCCGTTGTCTTGAATACCGCAATCTCTTCCTTACCCAAGCGCACAACCCGTCCCAGTCTCTCCGTGAAATCATCCACATTGCCAACAAGGTAATATGTGTATTCATTTCTATTCAATATCGGTTCCATCTTGCAGCCCCTTCCTAATTTAGTTCGGTTTCGTGGAGACGCTGATCTCATCAAACATCCGTTCCCTTAAATTTGAATTGTTCAGGATTTCACTCCAAGGTTCCTTCACCTGCGCCAGGGCGACCTCCATTCGCTCAGCCAAAGCCCGGCGGTTATCCAGATCACTAACTACAGCTTCGGTGACGGACTCTAGTCCCATCCTTTCGATCCAATCAGAGGTCCGCTCCAAATATTTTCCTGTCTCCCGGTAGTACTGCATGAACGCGGAGACAATTTCCAGAAGTTCTTCATCTGTTCGCACCTTGCATAGCAGTTCAGCAAGTCGGGCTTTAATCCCGCCATTACCGCCAACGTAAATTTCCCAAGCCCCCTCATTGCCGACGATCCCAATATCCTTGGTTGATGACTCCGCACAGTTACGCGGACAGCCGTTTACAGCAAGCTTGAACTTGGCTGGCATATCTAACCGCTCGAACTTCTTCTCGAGCTTTATCCCCATTCCCATCGAATCTTTCGTGCCAAAACGGCAGAACTGTGATCCCACGCAAGTCTTGACCGTACGCAGCGCCTTCGCATACGCATAACCAGACGGCATGCCAAGATCCTTCCAGATCTTCGGCAGGTCCTCCTTTTTGACCCCAAGCAGGTCAAGCCGCTGACCACCGGTTACCTTAACCAGCTTGACGTTGTATTTCACCGCTATATCAGCAATAAGTCTGAGATCCTCCGGAGTGGTTACCCCGCCGTACATCCGCGGCACAACGCCAAATGTTCCGTCCTTCTGGATGTTCGCATGCATCCGTTCATTTACAAAACGTGAATCCTTCTCGTCCACATGCTCAGCCGGCCAGATCATACCCAGATAGTAGTTCAACGCCGGACGACATTTGGAGCAGCCCTCCGGGTTATCCCATTCCAGCGCATACCTTACTTCTTTAGAGGTGATCAGCCCCTTTTCTTTAATCGCCGTCACGACTTCATCTCTGCTGAGTGTGGTGCAGGAACAGATTGCTTCCTGTTTCGCTGCTGCTGAATCATATTTGTCCCCAAGCACATATTGAAGAATCTGCTCTACAACAGGTCGGCAGCCTCCACAAGATCGCGATGCACTTGTTGCCACCTTGATCTCTTCCACTGTGGTTAATCCTTTTTCGTTAATGGCATCCATGATATGTTTCTTCGTCACACCATTACAACCGCATACGATTTCCTCATCCGCCAGTTCTGCGGCCGTATTCCCGGTTTCGACCGAGGCTAGTCCCACAATCGCATCGTGAATGGCTTCTGTCATAATAGTGCCCGTTCGAATCCACTGCTGCAGTCTGGAGGATTCCTTTCCGTCACCGATCAGAACACCCCCAACGATCCGTCCGCCGCGAAGTAACACTTTTTTGTAAATACGTCGCCAGTCATCATGCATCCGCACAATGGACAGCCCTTCTGCATCCATAAACTCACCAGCGGAGAACACGTCTACACCAGATATTTTGAGCTGAGTAGATACCACAGATCCTTCATACGGCTTCGTATCCACTCCGCACAGATGCTTCGCAAGCACAGCCCCCTGCTCAAACAGTGGAGCTACGAGTCCATATGTAATGCCCCGATGCTCGTTACATTCCCCTACCGCATATACATCCGGTACCGAAGTACGCATATAATCATTCACAAGAATACCCTTATTTACAGCTATACCGCTTTCCTTAGCTAATGCAATATTCGGACGAATTCCTACCGCCATGACTACGAATTCCGCATCCAATGTCGTTCCGTCGGAAAAACGAATGCCGCTAACTCGCTTGTCCCCCAGAAACTCCTCGGTATGCTTGCCTGTAGCGAATTTCAAGCCTTGGCTTTCCAGCTCTGCCTGAAGCATCAGCGAGGCGGTATGGTCCAGCTGACGTTCCATGATCTCCTCAAACAGATGGACCACCGTCACATCCATCCCGAGTTTAAGCAGTCCCTTAGCTGCCTCTAGCCCAAGTAAGCCCCCGCCAATTACGGCAGCCTTCTTGTACTGATCAGCCGCGTGCAGCATATTCTCGCAGTCCGCAATGTCCCTGAAACCTACAATTCCTTCTTTATCTGCTCCCGGAACCGGAAGTATAAACGGGTTGGAACCGGTTGCAATGATCAGTGTGTCATACGGAACTTCCATGCCGTTGTCTGCCTTCACGGTTTTTTGCTCCGTATCAATATGCGTTACAGTCGTTGCCGTATATAGCTCTATTCCGTTCTCTAGGTACCAATCCCTGTCGTTTAAAATGATGTCTTCTACCGCTTTACTCTTCTCTAGCACATACGATAATTGAATACGATTGTAGTTGGGATAAGGCTCGCTCCCAAATACTGTGATCCTATAGATGCCGGGTGCCAATTTTAATATCTGTTCCACCGTGTTGATCCCGGCCATCCCGTTGCCAATCAAGACTAGATGCCGACGTTCTTGTGCTTCCACCATGCAGAAACCTCCTAAATATATACTCCTCATGCAAAAGCGAACTTGTTACCTTCTAAACATCATATGTACAAGCGAACCAGCTTTAGCAGATTTTCTCTGTTCCATCATAAGAAAAAATGGGAAGAAAGGAAATACTCACTTAAATTTTAACTAAATGATTCATCTTATGGTAACCTGATGTCTCTCCTCCAGCTGGGCATGAAAATCAGCTTCTGTTAGTTCGAAGTTGCTTTGACGGATGAATCATCTTGTTCTGCCCGTCCAATGAATTCTTTCAATTTAGATGATATTTGGTTCTAAGGCGAAAATCTAGTGAAAGAGTTAAATAGAGACAATAATAAATACAATCATCCAAACCGTATATATCTAATCGGTAATCGGAATATGTTCTTGTCCTTTACGGCAATCGGTACAAGTTCTTGGGACATAACTTGTACCGTTAAATCAAAAAAAGCCGCTAATAGCGACTTTCAATGGGACTAAGTTCTTGTCCCTCGACCCATTACATCCTTTCCCTTCATTGTACGGCAATTAAAGAATAATAAAAACAACTCGCTTTAGCATGCCGAGTTGTTCAATTATTAAAAATCATTTGATTGTTGACAGAATTTTTAATTCTCTAAGATATTGTTCAGCAGCCAGCTTATCATCTGCATCGCCAGCCTGTTACTATGATGAGAATCCAACGAGCGCTGCAATTCACTAATAATGATTTGTTACAATATCTGACGACTATCTTTAAGTATTACATCATGTGCACTACCCTCAACAATACTTGTAGAAGAAACTAAGGTTATCTTAGCATTTTTTTGTAGTTCAGTAATTGTCAGGTAACCACAATTACACATTGTTGAACGTACTATACTTAAAGAAAGTCCAACATTATCTTCTAAACTTCCTGCATAGGGTACAAACGAATCAACTCCTTCTTCAAAAGAAAGTTTTTCGTCACCGCCTAAGTCATATCTTTGCCAATTTTTTGCCCTCGTACTTCCCTCTCCCCAATACTCCTTCATATAACTACCGTTTATATTCACTTTTTTAGTGGGGCTTTCATCAAATCGGGCAAAATATCTTCCTAACATTAGAAAATCTGCTCCCATAGCTAGTGCCAATGTAATGTGATAATCGTGTACAGTACCTCCATCAGAACAAATTGGTACATAGATTCCTGTCTCATTAAAATATTCATCACGAGCCTTCGCTGCCTCAATTAATGCGGTAGCTTGGCCTCTCCCTATGCCTTTTTGTTCTCGTGTAATACAAATTGCACCGCCGCCAATTCCTACTTTTACAAAATCGGCACCAGCTTCGGCAAGGAAACGGAAACCTTCTCTATCAACTATATTTCCCGCCCCAATTTTTACAGTATCACCATAATTCTTCCGGACGTATTCAAGAACAATCTTTTGCCATTCTGTAAATCCTTCGGAACTGTCAATACAAAGAACATCTACTCCAGCTTGGAGTAATGCTGGGATTCGTTCAGCATAATCTCTAGTATTAATACCTGCGCCAACCATATATCTTTTAGATTCATCAATCAACTCATTCTCATTTTTCTTATTCGTATTGTAATCTTTTCGAAACACCATAGAAATCAATCTTTGTTCATCATCAATGATTGGAAGACAATTTAATTTGTGCTCCCATATAATATTATTCGCTTCTTTTAATGTGGTATCTTTATTACCACAGATTAATTCTTCGAATGGTGTCATAAAATCTTTAACTTTAGTATCTAAAGTCATCCGACTAACTCGATAATCTCTGCTAGTTACAATGCCTACTAATTTACCTCTAGAACTTCCATCAATGGTTACTGCTACAGTCGAATGATTTGTCTGCTTCTTTAACATTAATAGTTCGTCTAAAGTACCTTCAGGAGATATATTTGCATCACTAACAACAAATCCAGCTCTATAACTTTTAACACGAGCAACCATTTGTGCCTGACTTTCAATAGATTGTGATCCGTAAATAAAAGAAAGTCCACCTTCTTTTGCTAAAGATATTGCCATTGTATCATCAGAAACAGACTGCATAATTGCTGATGTCATAGGAATTTTCAAAGACATAGGAGGTTTATTTCCTTTTTTAAATTTCACTAAGGGTGTTTGTAAACTAACATTTGCCGGTACACACTCTACAGATGAGTAACCTGGTATTAGTAAATACTCACCAAAGGTGCGCGATACTTCATTCAGATAAACTGCCATATTATTTCCCCCCGTGTTCTTGAGCTGTTTTTTCCATAAGTTTATATAGACCTTGATACAATCCCATAAGCATCTCATCATCAAAGTCAGCAAATAACTCTTCCATATACTGTTCTTCCTTCTTACCTCTTTCCAAGTAATACTCTTTACCCTTAGATGTTAAAGCAACGCGTAAACTCCTTCTGTCAGTTTCATTTTTTCCTACTATTGCAAAACCTTTTTTTTCAAGAATATTTATGATTTTTTTCACATTCTGACTCGAAGTACCGACAATTTGAGCAATATCTTTTAGGTTAAGAAAGTAATCATCATAAAGAGAAATATTCCACAACACAAATGCTTGTTTTAATGAAAGATCCTTATATCTTCTATCGCCTAAAAGTTGCAAACGGTTAGACAATGTGAAAATTGATCCATAAACATATGCTTTAGGTGTGATTTTTTTTTCGATTGAAAATTCCATTTTTCCACCTCCACAAAAGGTAACTGGTTATGTATTAAAATATCTAACCAGTTACCTTTTGTCAAGTAACTAAGAGGATACAAACGAAAGATTTAATAAGGAAAGTGATTTTTGCGGTGTGTCTACGTCACTACATTGACTTGTGATGATAAGGAATGAAGATATAATTTCATCGCTTTAAAGGATTAATTACTTTATAAAACTGTTCATTATAAAAATAGTCTAATTGTATTGATGAACTATCCTGCTCGTTAGTCGAACAAAAGCAGCCGATCACATTGTATACTATGACGTCCATGTAAAATGTAAATAAGCCCATCACCGTAATTTGGAAGTTTCTTATTTCCAATTTTACACGGCAAATGGGCTATATATGTTCAAAGTAAGGCAGTGTAGGATCTGTCGTTCATAAGACATCGTCATCAGCTAACTCATCCGCTTGACGTTCATAATCTTCTAAATTAGCTGGAAGTTTTAGAACGGTTTGAACACCATCAGGATAATCGAGATGAACACAGCTAGATTAGCAGTACCCTCCAACCACGCAGAGCGTCTGCGACTTTGTTGATATGTATCAGATAAGGTTTCCCCTTGCGTTTGCTGCAGCAGCACAAGTTGCTTCTTAATGCCGGAGGGAAGCATGACGGCCACAATAATCAGAATAACAAAGAAGATTGCAATGGAGACCACATACCACATTTCCCGAAAAAGATAAGTTTGCAGGAAACCGAGCCCGAGTCCGGATAAGATTAGTAGTGTACCCCCGATCTTAGGCAGGATTGCTAACTTGTTCTGTAACTCCAATCCGAATTTTGCCTGACCTGTCGTTCGAACACCGCTCATAATGAATGGAGAGCCCATGATTGTAACAATTGCCGTTATGGCGGATAGGATATGGATGAATAACAAATATGTATACATGGATGAGGTTGCCTCCTTGAGTCCGAATGAGATGGAATGGCATCATTTAGTTGCTGTTCTGGCTTGCTGTTCTTCTCGATACAACATACAACCAACAACAAGTCCATATAACGCAGTAACAATATGAATCCAAGAAGGTGTTTTATCTACTGCATTCGTAATGACCAATATTGCATCAATGGTAGGCATTAGAATAGAAGTTAACATCACAATAAGTAATGCTTTTCTCATACGAAATAACATCAAGGCTAGTAGGAAGATACCAATAAACAAATCACGATCTGCTTTGATGTAAATAAGGTAGTTATCCGCGGTGTCATGTAGCGGTAAACCGAAATCTCGTATTGCAGCTTCTGGCTGGACAAAACCTCTTACTCCTAAATACAACATTAACAGCGTAACAACACCCACGAGCCAAAATGATACTGACTTTGGTCCCCAATAAAGTTTACTCATTTGTCTTCCTCCCTTTGGTTAGAAGCCTTCCCATTGACCATGGCTGAGCGGTTTTCACAGTTGTTATCTTCAATATTCAATTTGTTCACTTTGCCAATACGGCAGCCTGCACAGTAAGAGAATTCCAAAAAGTGATGCTCACGAGTTGGTTGACATGAAATCTTGAGTTGAGTAGGATGACATCCTCTTTAATTTGAAACTTAGGGATTTCATTTTAGAATCAACTTCATTAAGCGATCAACATCGTTCTTCCAATCGCCATAGATGCCAGGGGCATCCTGTAGCATCAGACCAGTTATGACCGAGAAGTAAAAGAACAGCAGCTTTTCCGGCTTACCTTCGCTGAACTCGCCGGCCTGTTGTCCTTGATGGAACAACGGAACCAGATGCCCGATCGTCCGCTCGGCCGAATAGCTCTCCAAAATTTGCTGTATCTGCTCTGGCATACCTTCCTCGATTTGCGCGTACCTCAGAAGCATGAAATGTCTCTTATGATTTTCATCCAGCATGGTCAACGTGAAAGCTCTTAATCGTTCCTTTGGCGAGCCAGGCAGCCCCGAGACTTCCGCTAAAGATGTCTCCGCTTCTTCTAGTGCTTCCTGCACGAGGATCGCGAAAATCTCTTCTTTAGAGCTGAAATACCTGTAAGACAACCCTTGGCTGACGCCGGCTTCTTCCGCGATCATAACCATCTTGGCCGACTGCAGCCCCCTCTTGGCAAATACTTTCAATGCTGCTTTTTTAATCAGTTCCCTTCGGTCGTCGACTAAAACCTCGGATTTTTGGTCTTGTTGTTTCTTCATCTTTTTGCTTCCTTTCCGTTCTACTACCTATCTGCTTATCCCCATTTGTTAAAGCCACAATACTTTTAGTTGATACTCGCACATTTCCCATAACCGTTTCGCGATAATAATGCCCGCTCGATAAAGACATTTCGTCGGGATTCGCGAGCCATACTAGTGTCTCTGCCCCTTTCTCTGGAGTGCGCGAGAAGCGCTTCATTAGCCGCCATCGTCATGCGGGCCAACAAGCCGTTATCCTGATTGAAATTCGTCGCCACAAGCCCGGGATCGATGCAGGCTGCCGAAACGCTACTTCCCTCCAGCCGCCTTTCCAACTCAACCGTGAACATAATGTTGGCAAGCTTAGTTTCGCCATAACGGAAGTTGGGTCCGCCTATAAGAATATCTGGGAAACGATTGTATTTCTGGCCACTCAGGTCATCAAATCTGATACCACTACGGGCCATCTTGTGCCCATGGGAGGCGGTCGTGATAATCCGTCCATGTTCACTTTCTTTCAGTCGGTCTAGTAGCAGATTCGTCAGCAGGAACGGAGCCAGTTGGTTAACCGCCCAAGTCATCTCGATGCCATCTTCGTTTAAGAGGTGTTTAACGAACATCGCCCCCGCATTATTAATCAGAACGTCTAGCCCTTTGCTACATCACGAATGGACTGCTGCGAGGACATGTCGGCCATGAAAAAATCCACACTGGCATCATACCCTGCTGCCAACTTCAATGCCGCCACTGTCGCTTCTGCCTTCGCCGAGTTGCGGACGACAATGCCCAAAATTGCTCCTTGTTTCATAAGCTCCTTGGCTGCGCCCAAACCTATTCCGCTAGTTGCGCCAGTAATGAGTACGTATTTGCCTTTTACCGACCAAGCTCCTTTTTTGGGTTCCATTGTTTGGCACGCCCCCAAAAAAATAAATGAACGGTTCATTCATTTTTATGTTGGTTTAAGAATATACCGGACGATGGAGAATGTCAATATTGATTTTGAAAGCTTGTTTATCTCAAGTAAAGGACTGCTCCCAAAGAAAATATTAGGTATAGTAAAATCCGCGAATATCGCGTTTAATGTCCTTGTAACTCGTCTATTTTTGACCTCATAAGCCCCGTTAAATCAAGTTGTTTAGTCTAAAATTTTATTTTACTGGAGATTTCACGCTAAACTTTCGTTAGTCAATAAAAAGGATGCTCCCGAGCTTTCGCATGGGCCTACATCCTCCTCATTTTATTCCATTTCCAATTACTAATTAAAGAACGTACGCGGGTAGCATGTTGTGCGTAAACAGGAGACTTAACTTAACCTAAGCACTAAGAAAATACTTTATTTTCTCAGTCTAGAACTTTATTTTCACTTATCGGGACTCGGTTCTTCTTTCACCCCTGCTCAGCCACGTATTATAAAATGCTAAAAACTACATCTGTAATGAGAATCCTTATCAACTGCAGTTGAGTATATATAGCTGTCTGCTCGCTAATTGTATCATTTATTACAACGCCAGCATTTTATCAAATATGTTGACTCACAGAGAAATCAGAGTCAACATATAAATGTACACAAGAAAATTTCTTCCGTTGCATGGCAACACATCAATTTATTTGGCTATTACGAATTTTACAAATCACAAGATCCGGTTAACATTGATGAAATCATTCATGAATTGGCTCAGTTAATTAAAGGTTATTCCGGATGAGTAGTTCAGAACTCGTCCCGGCAAAGATATCCGAAAGAAAGATGAGAATTGATGACACCGGAACTCAACTGACAACCCATCAGCAATATACCCCTAATAGTCAGACTGAAAAACAGATAATACAGCGGCAACAGGTCGTTAAAGATATTTTTGACTTGGCCAACGAAACTGAAAGAGGGAACCATCGAAAAGTGGAGCGATGACAGGTAAGCATCTTCCGTATAAAGATCAGATTGTGAAAAAAAATTTTCAAAGGAAATTAGATGTTTAAGTTAAATCATACCGGCTATCCCTCGCCGTATTGGAAGTCTGGGAGATCCGACATCTCAACTTTAATTTGTACAACAATTCCTTCGGTGCTAGGATAGTCTATAGTAAAGAATCACGTTGGGGAGTGGAGAGAACCATGACAAGAGATGATCTAGGTAAGCTGATTGAACGTCGTGAAGAAGGAAGGGCCAAACAAGATCAAGCGATTCTAAGTAATGTCCGGGGAGACTTATTAAAATTGCTTTCCGATTACCCGGATGATGCCGAAATTAACTATCAAACTGGGATAGCTCATGACAATTCTGGTATGGGGCGTGAGGCAATACCTTATTATGAGCGGGCTTTGAAGATCGGCCTTTCCGGACCCGATCTTGAAAGATGCCTACTGGGCCTGGGTAGTACATATCGTTACTGGGGATACTACCAGAAGGCTGTTGAAACGCTGGGCAAAGGAGTGCGGGAATTTCCAGAAAATCGGGCGCTTCAAGTACTTCTAGCTATGGCTCTGTATAATAGTAAGAACTACAAGGAAAGTGTTAGCCTGCTGATCACCAATTTAATGGAAACCACAACGGATAGTAAGCTTCATTATTTCAAACGTGGGATTTTGGCTTACTCCGAAGATCTTGACGAAACAGCTGAATAGTCACAAAATCATCGTGTGGTTTGAGTGGTGTTACTAATTAACTTTGAAAAAAGACATATGAAAAAAATATCTCTTCAATATAAGGGCGCTTTTGTGGAAGAAAGAAGCGCCCTTTCTGTCTGTTGCATTTAGTCATTAGGGGGCAAAAATACCCATATTCTGTTACAAATAGAAGAAGCATAAAAACCTTCCCTCTCAGCAAGGGATTGAAGGTTTTTATGCGGATGCATTTTTTCTTATTGGACTAACGTGTCTCGTTAGCTTAATGAGATATCATTTTTCTTAAACAAAGCAGTTAGTAGGGAAGAAACACCGAACATTGAATTTGGAGCTTCTATCTCGTGCATTTCCAGCTCCCTTCATCAAACCGGGCCGATCGCAATCCCATTACATCGGAGCTGCACTTCAAAGGGTTTTACGCCTTCCATGGTCTTAGCTCATGAACTCAAGGCTCAACTCCCTCCTGCTGGTTAATAAACTGACCGTTAGCTTAATGAATTTGCATGGAAAAATAGTTAGATACTTATCTAATCGGTAATCGGCTCATGTTCTTGTCCAATACGGCAATCGGTACAAGTTCTTGTCCTCGACTCGGGACAAGAACTTGTACCGATAAAACAAAAAAGCCGCTAAATTAGCGACATTCTATGGGACCATGTTCTTGTCCCTCGACAATAGCTTGTTCTTGTCTACCGACAATTTTATTTTCGTTCTGTTTTTTTATGAGTTCCCCTTTCTAGCTTTTTCTTTGAATACTGTTGCCGGATTTATCATTCATCCTGGATTCCTGGTAACTCATAACGTTGTTACAAATGACAATCCTTTGACTTGAATTATTAATCCAATTAATAAACCCTTCGAATAATCCTTGCGTCATATCCATCTGACATTTGTGAAAATCCTTGAATCATCTGTTCCTTTTAAACGAATTACTTATATTGATGAAACTTCACTATCCAGTTAGTTTTATTAAATTAGTTCCGTCACTAGCTTCTGCTAATAAATGTGTTGAGGAAATTATTCCAGCAAGCAGAAGGAACACAGTTAGTTTCATTTTCTTCAATTTTCATCACCTATGGATACCTTCACCAATTTTATGGAAAAGTATGTACCTATTTTACATATAAATAGGAAAAGACCGTACGATTAAAAAGATACTTACTAATCCCCATACCGTGACTCCAACTATCCACCAGACTACCGGTTTAGTTGAAATCTGTTTACTCTCCATACTTTCCTTATTTTCTATTAGTAAAGCGACCTTCCTTTCCATACTTTTTTTCATAGAAGCGAGAACAACAAATCCGATTATGATGAAACCAACAATTATCCAAAGTAATAAATCCACTTTTTACACACCCTTTTTTTGTGAATTTCTTTCCTAACAAGCTACATAGTTGAAGAACTAATTCAATAGTACCATAATTAACTACTTAGGAAGACCTCACTTAAGGTGTTTACTGTTACACTTAATCGTCCGGATGTGACAGAAAAAGGCCAACAATTTGTTGGCCGACTTAGTTAATTCCTTATTCAACTATCGTTCTCCGTTAGTTTAATAGTCTTACAATTAATATAAAACTCAACTGTTCTTATTGATAGTCCTAAAATAAAATCCTTTTAACTGCTTGCTTCCGCATGTTAGGAGAATTCTGAATTAACTCTGCGACTACTTTGTTGAATCTAACGTTATTTAACCAATAAATAAACGCATCGGCTTTATAATTCACTCCGTGTTTGTTATCATCACGATACATCCAATAACTGTGGTCTATATTTTTATCATATATCCACTCCCAAAAATCCCTCTGAAACTGTTCGATTTCTTGCCCGATGTCATAGGACAGGAAATATATTCTTGAAAAAAAGAAAAATCAGCCTCAATAATCAACTACCAATACCTCCCTCGACCACCTATTTCAGCGCAATAAATCTTTCATATCATTGTACCATGGATCAGATATTCTTAGACCCTTTGTGATTTGGTGTTCCAACGGAGAACGTTATCAACCTGAGCCACGTCATTCAAAGGGAATTTATTGACTATCATCAGTAATGAGAGCCAGAAGCAAAGAAATTCTATACCACGTATTGGAACTAACTTGCTCTATAGCTAAATAAAGACGGCAGCCAAGCTTCTGGGCCGGCTGCCGTCTTGTATTTTAAGTAATCGTTCCCCGTTAATACAAATAAAAGCCGCAATTGGCTTAGAGATAGTTATTCCCCACCAGAGGCTTCAATCCATTTTTTAGTCAAAGTCAGAAAAATTTGAGCAATTGCATCACGTATATCCCGACTTAATACTTCGTCTTGAAAAGGCCCTTGATAAAGTTGGGTTGCCATATAGTATTGTAATACTGGCTCTGGTTCTGTTACCTTAAATCCCGCTTCATAAGTCAGTAGTTCTACCCGATTAAAATGTTCCGCCAATACAGCCTCTCCATTTTCTAATGAGAAGGGGGTTAATCTTCTTTAATTTCAAACGGGATATGCAATTGACGCAACTATTGGTAGTTGCTAAAAACTTACCTTTGTCTTTTAAAACCCGTCTTATTTGTTTCAAACCCTTTTGGTAAGACCGAGCATGTGATGTTTACTGAGAATCACGTTGTTGTTGACGCTTCTTCTGAAGAAGTACTATTTTCTTTTAGCTACCAATAACTGTTTTATAGTACATTTAATAACCTGTGCTCATTTATATGAGTACAGGTTTTATTAGAAAACAATTTTTAACCTCCCAGTGGATCACGCAGAGAAAAGTTAACCTTAGTGACCTATGGGATTATTGAAGACTAGCCGGTTCCAAAAGAAATGAATAATTTCTATTGTCAATAGAGGAATTGTTACCGGGAAGGATAAAAACGTTAACAACTATCCGAGAAATTCGAGAACCCGCTTAATCACAAGTTTCGTCGCTTCAGCATCGTAAGAAGGTATACTGCTGTCGGTGAAGAGATGTTCCTTGCCTTCGTACAGAAAAAACTCTGCGTGATTGGCCGTCTCCACAAGCTCACGGGCCGCGTTAATGTCGCCGTCTTCAACGAAGAAAGGATCTGCACTCATGGCGTGAATTTGCACAGGCAAGTCGACCGGCCACTGAGATTCGAACACCGAGGTCGGGAGGCAGGCATGAAAAAACAGTGCGCCTCTGGCGCCTTCACGAGTTTGAGCGAGCTGCTGTGCTGCCGGGACACCGAGTGAAAAACCAGCATAGACAACATCCCTTGAAAGCTCGCTGGCTGCCCGAACGCCGCGCGCAGTCACTTCATCAAATCCGATCTCCTTAACAAATACCAAGCCTTCCTCAAGCGAGGAAAACATGCGGCCGTCAAATAAATCTGGCACGTGCACAGTATGTCCCGCATCTCTCAGTTGATCGGCGATTGCTTCAATCCCCTTCGTTCGGCCTAAAACGTGGTGTAACAACAAAACTTCTGCCATCTGTTTTCCCTCCAATTTAATGAATTTCACATGTCTAAGTTTCGTCAAGAAAGCTTGTTTGACCTCCAGAACTTTACGATTTAGAAATATCTACTTTAATAACCCCCCTTGCATATTCAATAATCCTGCCCGTTTAGCTCAGCGGTCTACCTATTTTGCGAGTAATGGGCCGAACAATCTGTTATCATTACTGCGAAACCAATCATCAACTACAAGATAAACGATTTCTGCGGGGTCTTCGATTTCTTCTATACTCAGTAGGTGAAAATATTTCACGTAATTCTCTATCTTTTGTCTTACGAACTGTATTAAGTCAACATGTTCTAAAGCTTACTCAGCTGTAATCACAATTGCTCTACTCTAAGCCAGAGACCGCATTGAAAAATGCGGGCTTACCACTTGCGAATAGCGGTGATATAAGAAATCAGTGCCCCAATAGAAGCAATCGTCCGCACATGATTCCACGGCACCCAACTGTCCAAAAACTTCTTCCATGCTTGAGCCCCCTCCGAACTCCCTGGAGTTGCAGCGGCTAACGTATCGTTGAGCGGCACATTGAATATAGCAGTTACTAGGAATACTCCAACAAAGAAGATCAGGCTTCCAACAATCACATATAGTGCGCTGGTGTTGCCCAAATTGAAAAATGAAGTGATTCCTAAAAAGACACTTAAGGCTGTAGAGCCCATGAAAACCCACATAAAAGACGACTGCAGAATCGTCGTGTTAATACTTTGCATAGCGGATATGCCCTCTCCCGAGGGAAGCTTGGTAAGCGATTGCATGACGAAAGCTGAGAAGGTGAAGAATACACCAGCAAGCAAGCCAACCCCCAATGAAGATACAAATGTTACATAATAAAGAAGCTTCATCATTAATATTTCCTCCAATACCCATTAGTTGAAATAAAATATCAAATCCTTGGATCATTCGGTATTTTCCAAGCGGTTGCTCACTTCGTACAGTTGAAATTGCCTTGGGTGTTCAAGATTGTATTATATCTTTGACGAAGTTTATGCCAGCATTCATGAATTTCGTTCTCTAATTCTCCTCCTTGGTCCGTGGCGAATACCGTGCGAGTGTTGAGAAACCATGGTATCAAAACTCGCAACCAGCCGCGTGATGGTGGAGTGTTGAAGATGGAGAGACCGGCAGATATCCATCTGTGAGATGCCTTCATTCTCCGGAACCTTCGGTTAGGTGGTGCAGGTGTGTCCGGTTGAATTCACATCCGCCCTCTTCTACCTCCGACCGGACTGTGGGCGAATGCGAAGCAGTGTGAATACGTTGATATCCTAGCATTATACTTCTAGGATATCTCTAATAATACAAATTGATCAGAATGATTCTGATCAATTAAT
Source organism: Paenibacillus sp. J23TS9 (assembly GCF_018403225.1). Taxonomy (NCBI): domain Bacteria; kingdom Bacillati; phylum Bacillota; class Bacilli; order Caryophanales; family Paenibacillaceae; genus Paenibacillus; species Paenibacillus sp. J23TS9. Next base: position 1,373,211 of record NZ_BOSG01000001.1, read on the forward strand.
GTATCATCCGCATCGAATAATACTACATCGTATCGCAGAAAACAGAAAACACACCTCCTGGGTTAGTGTATAGGTCCTTCTAATATGATTATGTATTAAACTCTATAAAAAAAGGCTCTTGTCGGTTTATACAATACTCAATTCGTTCTTTAAAATTCATAAACGTAACCATACTAAGAGCTTCATGCTTTGTAAAATAACCAATTTCGAGACTCTCATTGGATGTTCTGAAATCCCCGCCTATTGGTCGCCCTAAAAATAATGTATTACAAATACAATCTTTAACATTCTGAAAAACCCCACAAAATTTAATAATTTCGATGTCTATACCGGTTTCTTCCTTAGTTTCTCTAATTGCAGCATCTGTTAATGATTCACCTTCTTCAACTACACCTCCTGGCATTTCCCATCCTCTTTCGGGTCCTCTAAGTAATAAAATCTTGTTTTCATTATTCACTACAATCGCAGCGGCGGAAATAAAGTGCTTTGGAGGATTATTCATCAAAGTTAGTCCCTTCATGATTAGGTTTGCTCAGATTTTATATAACGTTCCCATATTCACGACGCGAGCTGACCTTAGATAGCTCCTATCTTAGGTCGGCTTGTGTGTCGTCTGAGTTATCTCCCATGATTATACATCGGACGATCAAAGGCGTAAGCCCCCAGCGTGAATATAATGTTATATGACGTACTTGCCTTCCTGAATCACCACTAAAATACGATACTTCTCTGACATCATTAATCTTACTAATAAGATTGGCTTCCGGATTCCTCTTCCGGATTCCTTTAACTAAATAATATCTTACAAATTTAATATATAATAGACTCATTATAATTGATGTCCTGTATATCCTTTTTCTAGTGTCCTACACGCTTTGTTATTGGGAACAATTAGATATATTTAAATATTCATGCTTCAAGATACTCATCATTATACGATCGACATATTGACCATACTTATAGACTTCGTCTCTAAGTATGCCATCCTGCTTGAAGCCCGACTTTTCATAACTCCGAATAGCACCAGGATTATCAGCATCTACCGTCAAATACACTTTATGAAGATTTAAACGCTCGAACGCAAAATCCAGGACAACACTTGTCACTTCTGTTGCATAACCTTGCCCCCATACCATTTTGTTCCCAATCCAAATACCAAATTCAGCATGCTTGGACCAAGGATGGATCTTAAACAATTGGGTACTGCCAATCGGGATGCCGTGCCTCATTGTTTGTTTTAGGGCCCCCATTCGGTAGCGCTCCACAGTGTCCTGTATCTAACCCTTGCTGCTATTGGATTTTAACTTCGTTCATAAGCACTAAGATAAAGATTAGATTGTGAAGAAATACACTTAAGCAAGACATGGATAACTTTGCTATTTCCCCCGTTTCTGTATTTCTATGCAGTAAAAATATTCCTGTTTAGTACCTGTGCTTCTTCTATCCTCACTAACTTTATACTTCGTTCTTTATTCTTCGACAGGGATGCCCGCAACTTTCAAATGCCCATAGGTAACAAGTCTACTAAACTGAGATGAAGCTTCATCCGCAGGAAGAGGCTGATCATTTTTTATCCACCAAATAACAATCCCCATGAAAGCCGATACGAGATATTCGAGCCGCAATTCCTTGGATATCGCTAAATGGGAGTGTTCCTGCACAAGATCTTTTCCCTCATTTAATTTATCTTTAATGATATTCTCCATTTTTACTCGAAACTGATAAATTCTATTCTCTTCAATTAACATGGCGTAGTAAAAGGTATTGTTGTGCGAGATATGTTCCAGTACAGTTTGCATGACTGTCTCAAGTAAAGAAATGCTGAAAGGGCTCATGCTGATGGGACAAAGAACGACGGCATCCTTTAGTTCGCTCAACAATTCATCCATACATGTTTCCAATAAATCAGGCTTGTTTTGATAGTGAAGATAAAAAGTGTTCCGGTTAATCATAGCTCGATCGGCAATATCCTGGATTGTTATCCCTTCATATCCTTTTTCCTGAATGAGCTCATAAAACGCCTTTCGAATGAATTGTTTCGTGCGGAGTACTCTTAGGTCGGTTTTTTTGTTCATTTTTTGTTCCTCCTAAGTTTATTTTCAGTCGTTATGCGACAAATTATGATGAATTGTCTGTTATCCTTCAAAACTAAAAATATTGAATATTGAGCTTGATATTCATCATTATTATAATGAGCAAGAGATAAATAAACAACAATATGTTCATTATTTATCTAGTGATAAAAATATAAGGAGGACATTCCAATGTCATTTAACCATCAAAATGAGCTTGTTCGTAAGGCAGTCGCTGTGATTGAAAGTTTTGAGAGCGGCAACCCTGAAGCGATTACGGCTTACGTTCACCCAGATCAATATATTCAGCACAACCAAGGCTTATCTGATGGCCGTGCGTCCATGCTTGGTGCACTTGATCACTTAAAGGAAATTGGTACGAAGGTAAGTATTAAGCGTGCTTTGATCGACGGAGAATATGTAGTACTTCATTCCATATATGATTTTTTTGGACCCAAAATCATCATTGATATTTTCCGTTTTGAGAATGGATTGATTGTTGAACACTGGGACAATATGCAAGCAATGGAAAGCAAGACACTAAGCAACCATACGATGATTGACGGACCAGTCACGATCAAGGATATCGACAAGACAGATGCCAACAAAGAATTAGTCAAAAGTTATGTTGAAAACATCTTGTTTGGGAAGAACCTCAGCCTGCACTCTTCTTACTTTAATGGAGATAAATACATTCAGCATAGTCCTCATATTGCAGACGGGCTTTCCGGTCTCCATGCTGCATTGCAGGCGCTTAAGGAGAAAAACATTAAATTCGAATATACTCAGATCCACCAGGTGATTGGAGAAGGCGATTTTGTGCTTGTAGTGAGTGAAGGATTTTTTAATGATCAGCACACTGCGTTCTATGATTTATTTCGCGTGGAGAACGAAAAGATTGCCGAGCATTGGGATGTAGTTGAAACCGTACTGCCGGTAGAAAAACGAAAAAACTCGAACAGCAGATTTTGAGTTTGGAGCAGCTGAACCACAAACAGACATCAACGAGATGAATTGTGATGATGTCTTTCACATGGCGGATGTATTTGAGTGGACAAATTCATCCTTCAAATGGATATAAAAGCGTTGCTTCTGCAACGCTTTTATTCATTGCAATTAAGTGAACATGTGGAGCAAGGATCATCAACATTATGTTTATTGTAAACAGATAAGGAGTAGAGGTTCATGAGAATGCTCAATGAAAAAATGACTTGGCTGGGAGTGATACTCGTATTGGCCGTTTTGATCCTATTCGGATTAGCGACGCTGGGTTCGGTGCTTGGTGCTAAGCCAAAGGAGCTTCCGGTGGCAATCGTTGTTCTTGACCAGTCGAGTGAGCTGCCCTCTGGCGGAACGTTAGAGGTAGGTGAGATGATTCAGGCGAAATTAGTTTCGAACCTGGCGCTACCGTTTGTCTGGCATGTTGTGGATAACGAGGAACAAGCTCGGGAAGGGCTAGAAAAACGCGAATATTACGGCGCGTTGGTGATTCCGGCGGATCTGAGCAGTGGCCTTCTTTCATTAGCAAGTTCTTCACCACTTCCTCCTCAAGTGAAGATCCTTGCCAACGAGGGTATGAGCACCCAAGCCTCGACGATAGTAATACAGGAATTGGGGCAAGCTCTGAGAATGATTAGCGCAGAACTGTCGCAACAGCTGCTTGAGCAGATCGGACAGCAAAAGGAGCAAATTCCAGTTGAGACGGCTAAAGCTTTAGTGACACCTATGAACGTTCAGGAAGAAGTCATTCATTCGCCGGGGGTGAACAATGCCTTGGGGAATGCACCGGCTTTGCTGACCCAGGTTATGTGGATCGGCAGTCTGGTGACTGGAATTTTCATGTTCCTGGCTAGTAAGAAGGCGATTGCTGCAGGTTCAAGAAGATGGGCGGTCAATGCGATGCAAGTGATCGTTGGACTTACGTTCGTTAACATTGCATCGGGCTTCACCATTTGGATGGCCTTGTCGTGGTACGGTATGGAAATGGCGGATGCAGGAGGAACTTGGTTGTTCTTATGGCTGGTCGGTTCGACGTTCTTTCTGCTGCAATGTTGCTTGCTGAATTGGATCGGGTTCCGGGCGATGCCACTGCTCGTATTTCTGATGTTTTTCTCCATCCCGTTGCTGAACACGGCTCCGGAGTTCTTGCCACAGACTGCGCAAGATTGGATCTATTCGTGGACACCATTGCGGTTTGCGGCAGGGGGGCTGCGCGAAGTGATGTACTTCGGCGGAATGGATGCTGCATCTTCGAACGCCTCAATCTTGTTGGGCATAGCTGTGGGATTTTTGGTACTGATACTCGCTTCAGGATTTAAAGCTGGTCGAGCGACAGATGGAGCAGCAGGCATTCGACTCTTTTGAGTTTAAATTCGCTTAGCGTACAAAATTCCCGAAATACTGACGGTACCCGTTTTATTTACCTAGAAAGACACCGCCAGATAAATTGGCAGTGTTCTTTCTAGGTTGCCGCCCCCATACCCCGATAATGGTGGGCAACTTTTTTATAAATTTGGTCTGAACGCAGTGTTTTTATGTTCATATCTCTCACTCCTAACCAAGGAGAGCTTTATGATATGAACCACCATTGAAAAGCGACCTGTTCATGTGATTCCATCGTTTCATGCCATGCGAGATTCTTTGGATATCCATTATGAGGTAGCACTATTTTATCCCTCCATGTTTTATTCGTAATTGTAAATGCCCAGGAAACATGGAGGAAATTTGTTTGTACAAAAGAGCCTACGCTATTTCGTGAAGCAGCGGTCAAAAGACTTCGAACACGATCGTCTCACAAACGCCGACGGCTCATTTATTAATGGGGGCAGGTACTTAGTATCCTCCACTGCATGTGCTGTGGACACATTTATCCACTTCATTCTGATTGTAAATGTTAAGATCGGGGAACAGTAAGAACCTAATTGCAGGAGAGGAGAAGAGTTGCACAATGGAAAAAGTCAAATATGGAAATCTTTACAAAACCAATTCCTCGAACGATAGAAATGAACAAAATAACCGAAACGGCAAAAGTAAGGTAGGATTTCTCCTTTATTTAGCTATTGCCTCGGTCCCAATTGTGTTTGTGTTAGGAAATTCCATGCTGGTGCCGATATTGCCACAAATGAAAAACGAGCTTCACATCTCAAGATTACAAAGTTCTCTTGTTATTACCGTATTTTCATTACTGGCCGGAATATTCATACCGGTTGCCGGCTTTCTATCCGATCGATTTTCTCGAAAGGCTGTCATGATTCCAGCTCTTATCATTTACGGGTCTGCAGGAATCTTAGCAGGATTTGGGGCGACTTGGCATTCATATACAGTAATTATTATAGCTAGAGCCATTCAAGGCATTGGGGCAGCGGGAACAGGCGCTGTTACCATGGCGCTTGTGGGTGACCTTTATAATGGGGCTACCGAATCAAAAGTACTAGGTGTTACAGAAGCAGCAAACGGAACAGGCAAAGTGCTTAGTCCCGTTATTGGAACTTTATTCGCTCTAATTACTTGGTTTACCCCTTTTTTCGCTTTTCCGGTGTTCTGCCTGATGTCTTTGCTTTGTGTTATTTTCATTATTAAGGAGCCGCACAAAACTAAAGAACCTCCGAAGTTAAAAAAGTATTTATCCGATACCGGATCGATTCTAAAGGAAAAAGGCCGCTGGCTTTTCCCAGCCTTTTTTTCCGGGGCTCTTGCGCTGTTTAACTTATTCGGAGTTTTGTTTTATCTGTCTGACACCCTCGAAGAAGCTCCGTATAACATTGACGGTGTCAAAAAGGGGCTTATATTGGCAATACCCCTGTTGGGTATGGTAATCACTTCTTACACAACGGGTGCTCTGATAAAGAAAAACGGCACTTTAATGCGATGGCTTATTAACATTGGTTTTATTATTTTAGCCGGATCACTTACATGCTGTATCTTTTTGCATACCAAACTGATTATTTTCATCGTTCTTTTGACAATCGGTGCAATTGGAACTGGTCTTATATTACCGTGTCTCAATACGATGATAACCGGTACTGTCCAGAAGGAGGAACGAGGCATGATTACCTCGATTTATAATAGTTTGCGATCGATCGGCGTTGCATTTGGACCACCGCTGTTTGGTTATTTGATGAAGGTTTCGAATCAGCTGGTTTTTATCGTCGTGGCTTCTTTAGCCGTGGTCGCACTTTTGCTCGTCTTCTTTATGATTAAGCCCAAAGGCCAACTCAAATCGGCCAAAAATTAATAAAACGCATGCTTATCTGGTTTGAACAAGTAGAGAAAAATCCAGGTTAGAGAGCACTCCCGCCCGTAATTAACCAAAGAATAGATTACTTATCGCCCTCTTTACCCCGGCTTCTCCTGAGACAGATAATGCGTAAACGTACAGTCTCCCGACAAGTCCAGCTGTGGAACCTAGGGATTGGCCTTTATTACATCAGCTCCACACCGGATCCCACGGTCCATTAGAATTGGAACGCGTCCATGTATACGATCACATATTGCTGGCAAGGCCTCTAGTGCGGTTATTGTTCCGTCGAGTTGCCTCCCTCCACGATAGCCGAATAACCTGAGGATTCTGCTGTCTGATAAGATCTTCGTTATTTCGAAATCTATTGGCCAATATAATTGAAACAGTGATTGGCCCTTCCCATAACCGCAGCTTCCTCTTCCATGGATCGGGAGGATTCTGTTTCGAGGATAAAGGGACTTCCTAGTGATGCTGCAGCTCTGGCTGATGCCAGTTCGGTATCCCTTTCCGAAACGTCCTCTAAAAAACGGGGGATGATCTTCTACTGTACATAATTACCGATCATGTAAATTCCCCTTTCTGTTTACGTTTATCTTGCTAGATCCAACAGGGGATTTTTTTCATAGGGGATATCATTATCGATTTGGGTTATGTTTGACTAACCCGTAACTTTTCCAAACCATTTTTTAGCGAGCTTCATACCTAATTCAGTGGTATGACCTATGGTTACTGAAAATACCAAGGTCCCCCATGAGAACGGCCCACCCAAACTGATTCCAACTAAAACGGTTGTGATCTCGATAAGTGTTCTAACCCATCGAATAGATATACCGGTAACGTGATGAAGAGCGAGCATTAATAAATCCCTCGGGCCAGCCCCAAGCTGTGACTGAATATAAATCCCTGTTCCTAACCCCCAGATAAATAATCCGGATGCAAAGGCTGTTATTTGGGAAGTCAAGGAAATAATATCGGGAGTCAAATGCCAATTAATAATATAATTACAAAACTCCCCAACCAACAGCATGTTGGCGATAATACCAATGGAAGGCCACTTTCTCAAAACAAAACAGGAACCTACAATGATAATGATACCCACCATTTGGCGTGTTCTTCCAAAGGTAAACCCCCAATGACGTACAATGCCTAAATGCATGACATCCCATGGAGCAGCGCCTAGGTTCGCCTCAACGATAAGGACAATACCGTAGCTCATGATCATGAGTCCAAGTAAAAAAAGAGTAACTCGCAGTAAAATGCGACTAAAATAGATGATAACATGCTTACGGGGATACTTTGAACTTGAGACCATGTTTGCAGCATTTGCAAAATACCACACTTGTTGCTTCATATGTTCCCCCTTTTTCAAAAGGCTTACCGTTTTATCATGATATAACCTATCTGTACACACATATTAGATGTATAGTTTGTCCGCCTCCAAATCATTCCACTGATTCTCCTATGGTCTTATTGTTAATGCAAATCATAAACTGGAGGATTCACAATTTTATTGATTATTGGAGATTAATTTCGGAGGAATATGTAAACTCTAGCTGATCTCAACTTGTTGCTTCTTCCCTCGATCATATCCTTCGATTGAAGCCATTTGGGTCATAAAAAATCCAACTCAAGAATGAGTTGGATTTTATCGCGTTTTCGAATCAATCTTCCTGTTCGTTTATTCAACTATTGTTTCCTGTTAGCTTAACAAATAACTTTTCTGTTGGGTTCGGACCTATCATATCGATTCCATCCATTCGAGATGTACATCTCTATTCTAATGAACTCAGCTGGATTCCTTAATTCGCCTGATTCCTTGCACGATCCGCTCCTTGAGACTCTCCCGCAGCGAGTAAATGACCGGTGCCGAAGGAATGTCGAATTTCAAATGGGAGTGGGGAATTTCCGTGAGTATAGTGCCGATCGGGTTGCCATACTTGTCACGGATAACGTTCCAAAATATTCTCGATCTGTTGTCTTTCGTACCCCATTTTTCAAGGGAGTTTCGGAAAATCAAGCGCTTGGCGATAACGAAATCATTCTGGAGATTGCTACTCTGCCTTAGAAGGCAGCTTTAAAACATATTCTTCGACTTCCTCAGCACGTGCATTGGAAAACCCCTTGTCCTCACCACAAATCTTAAACCCGCATTTTTCCAATACCCGAATCGAAGCTGTATTATCTTTCACTGCACGAGCAAATAAGGGGCGAATGTTTACATAGTCAAGAAGTTGAGAAAGTGCTCTAGTTGCAACACCTCTTCCCCAGTACTCTCGTCCGATCCAGTAGCTGACTTCTGGTTCACCGAACTGTTCAAAACTCGAAACATGCCCCGCCACTTGATCGTTAAATAGTACGGTCTTTTTTATAATCCGATCGTCGTCTAATATCTTTTGCCAGTGAGCCATAAAGGCAATCTTGTCCGTTGGATCTTTGGCAGTAAAGGCAGCCATATCGTTGGATGTCTTGTCCAATTGTTGCTCAAAAAATATCGGCAAATCATTTTTATTCACGTCTCGTAATATCACTTCGTTATTCATATTTTCACCTCACAATGTGGTATTTTCCGAATCCTGTATTTATGCGACTTTCTTTGTATTGATGTACTTGTCTTCCGACACTTACTTATGCCCCAACATAATACTGAGCCTGCGCATTCCATAGCTCAGCGTATTTCCCGTCCCGGTCGGCTACTAGCTCGTCATGGGAGCCACGTTGAATAAGCCGACCCTCGTGAAACACGGCGATGTCATGACAGAATCGGCAGGACGAAAGCCGGTGTGAGACGAAGATTGCCGTTTTACCGCCGATTAATTCATTAAACCGGGAATAAATCTCGAACTCTGCGATCGGGTCCAGCGCCGCCGTAGGTTCGTCTAATATCACGAAAGGCGAGTTCTTGTACAGCGCCCTTGCGAGAGCCACCTTCTGGGCTTCGCCTCCTGAAATCTCCACGCCGTCGTCAGAGAAATCCTTATGCAGGTAGGTCTGAAGCCCTTCCGGCATGTTCTTGATCTTTTCGCCAAGCCCGGCCAGGTATAGAGACTCCTCCGCCAATGCTGCGTCATAACTCTCGCATGCGGCGACGTTATGGCCAAGGGAGAACGAATAAAGTTTAAAATCTTGAAACACAACGCTGAATACGCCCATATACGCCGAATACTCGTACTCCCTAATATCAATGCCGTTTAACGTGACAACGCCCTCCGTAGGTTCATAAAGCCGGCATAGCAGCTTAATCATCGTCGTCTTGCCGCTTCCATTCAACCCCACGACGGCAAGCCGTTCGCCGATATTAAATTTCATGCTAAGGTTCTTGATGGCGTAATTGTCGGACCCAGGGTACTTGAACGAAACATCACGAAACTCAAACTCTAGTCCTTCTTGCGGGATTTGTCTGCTGTTTGCGCTATTTTGCATGTTGTCCGGCAGGTCAAGATACTCGAACACGAGGCTGAGATATGGGTTGTTTGTAATAAAATTGCCCACAACAGAGACCAGCTTGGCCAGCGCACCTACAGCCCCCGTAACCGCGCCGATGTACTGCACTACGCTACCTAAGGGATACATGCCATATAGCGCCCGCAGACCGATAAAGAGGTATACGCAGCCGCCTAGTATGGCATTCATAGCCGCTGCCAAAGCGTTGTTCTTTCCGATCAGGTTAAAAATGCGGTACCAGTACTCCGCTCCAACCGATTTATTGTAGTGATCCTCGATCGCCGGCGCCTGTTTATAGAGCCGAATGTCCTTGGCGGCGTTCTTTGCCTGCATATATTCGTTGAAGAAACCCACATAGGTATTTGCCTTCGGGTTATCCTCGAACACCTTCTTCTGAATTCTCTCCTCCCTCTTTTTGATTAAATAAGTAAAGGGAATCATGGACAGGATGAGGAGAATTAGCAAACCGGTAGCATACGGTGAGGTTATAAACGTCTGCTCGTAGGAAGAAGCGGATGTGAACATTCCGATTAACAGGATGATAGATAATATCAGTTCAAAAAGGGGCTGTAATAGTTCCGGCAGACTGTAATGCAAGCGCAGAATGCCAAGTCCGTTTCCGTTCGTCTTCGCTTCAATATCCGCTAATCTTTCATTATTCATCGTATCTTCCACTTGGTCGTAGTTCAGCTGCATATATCGATTGCCCAGGAAAAAATAGAAACGCGCCCACAACGTACTGTTTAAGGTCGTTATCCGGCGGTTAACTGTGGCATTGATAGCGGAACCGGCAAACGCAAGCCCTACTGTAAGTGCGGCATACAGCGTAATGCGCCCGATGTCGCGCTCGCCGGCCAGCTCGTTTATGATCTGGGCAGACAGGAAGAGCACCATCAAGGGTTGAACCGCTTTAATAAAGGATGAGACGATGGTAAGCGGAATATAGGTTGGCGTTAAGCGATTTACGATGCCGTATCCTCGGCGCAGGTTACGCCAAATGGAACGCTCCTTCATGATCGGTCACCTCCCCATCCTTATAGTAGTGAGACTGCACGTTAAACATCTCGGTATATTTCCCGCCAAGTCTCATGAGCTCGTCGTGCGTGCCGCACTCGGCGATGCCGCCGCCGTCGATTAATAGAATCCTGTCACAGAAACGTGTGCTTGCCAGCCTATGGGAGATGTAGATCGATGTTCGCCCTGCAGTCAGTTCTGCGTATTGCTGGTAAATCTCGTTTTCAGCGATCGGGTCAAGCGCCGCCGTAGGTTCATCCAGAATGATAACCGGCGCGTCCTTGTACAGCGCGCGCGCCAGCGCCAGCTTCTGCCTCTCGCCGCCCGAGAGTTCGATAGCATCGGTGTGCACCCGACGTACAAGAAGCGTGGATTCACCTTTCTCAAGCCCTCTTACCTTATCCATAAGCCCGGACATGATTAGACATTTTTCTACCTTCCCGTAGTCTGTCTCTTCCGGTGATTGCTGCGAGATATTGCCGGCAATATCACAGCAGAAAAGATGAATATCCTGAAATACCGTTGAAAAAAGCGAAAAATATTCGTCTCTGTTATATCGCGTGATGTCGACGCCGCCGAGCGTAATCTCTCCGCATGTTGGCTGATAAAGTCCGCATAAAAGCTTAATAAGCGTCGTTTTGCCCGCTCCGTTCGTCCCGACAATGGCGATGCGCTCTCCCGGCTTGATCTCAAAATCGATACTGCAAAGGGTCGGTTCCTTTGCCTCCGGATAGGTATATCCAACGTTTCTTAATGTAATCGTCGGAGGAAGGAGATCGCCGGTTGGTAGCACATGGCCGGCGCCAGTATTGGAAAGATCGGGGGCATCCAGATAATCTCGTATATCTGACAGCTCACTTAAGGCACGGATCAGCTCGCTTGAGCTTGTCAGCATACCCGACAACCAGCCCGCAAACGCGCCAATGGCGGCAAATACGAGCACGAAGCTGCCCAATGTCATCTCGCCGTTCAACAGCAAGTAAATAAGAAACGCGTAAGAGGCACCATCACGTATCAGACTGAGCATCGCATCCGATAACTGAGCCCTCATATCGCCAGTCGCTACCTTGTTCTCTTTTTCGGTTGAGGAACCGAGTACATTTTGAAATATACCGCGGATTAAGCTGCTGAGGTCATATAGACGTACGTCTTTGCCTCCGGACGGTTCTTTCGATACCTTCTGGAGATACCAGAGTTTGCCTTGAAGCTTTGACCGCTCTTCTCGCGTGTCCCTCTCAACTTTTCGGGCGCGAGAGAGAGCAAGCCAATTGATCCCGGCCGAAATGGCTAGAAAGAGAATAATAAGGGGATGTACCGAGACGATAACTGTTCCATATACAAGAAAACCCAATACGTTCATGAGAAACTGTGATAGGTTTCTCGGTATGTTGGAGGCGGGAGAGTGATTGCTTTGCATGGCACGCCACGCCTTTTCGCCCAGTTTTGCGTATCCGGGGCTTTCTAGCACCTCGTAGTCCATATGTAGATGCTTATGCATGATGGTTTGAAGGTGCTTCAATATGCTGATGGTACCTACAGATTCATTGGTGATGAGATCGGCATAGCTTTTAGTGCTGTTTAGCGCGGCCAGGAGAAGCGCCATGATGCCCACCGACAGGATAAACTCGCTTGGCGTGACTCCAGCAGTAATGTTGTCGATGACAATTTTAGGCATATAGATGCTTACAAAAGGCACACTGACGCCAACAAGCACCGAGATGGCACAGCAAATCAACGTAAGCGGCCTCGCCCGCCAATGCAACTGCATGGAGTACATGATGTTTGACCACGCAGAGTACGTAGCTTTTTTTTTCTCTGTTGACACTCGAAAACCTCCTTATCAAATATGGATGAAGAGTACTGATGAAATGAGCATAGCATCCTCATGGATATCAACCTATCAAGCAGTAGTTGAGTTTAGAGATTCAACTGCCGATAAAATGAACGATATGGTGCATAACTCAAACTACGCCCCAAAGTGACCAATTTCTGAATAATTCGTGATGGAGTGAATTTCTCCTGCCGTTACTTCAACAAGTCGCAGGCCAAGCGGCTGCTCGTCGGTAATTGGACAATGTTGTTATCGTCCGACATTCGTCGGCTGCTCCGTCGTCTTTTAGAATATTGCCTGTTGGATCCTTTAATGTTGATTTATGACTCAAAAAACCGCCTTGGGTGAAAGGCGGTTTTTTGAGTCATCGTTTCCCGTTAGCTTAATAGACTATCGATAGTTTGTTGAGTAAGTAAATCTGCCCGTCAGCTTAATGAAATGGCTGTTGAATAATAATTAGATATTGGTCGGCGTAGTCGAGTTTATACTGAGATTCATAGGCAAAATGATCAAAGCCTATACCATCATAAATAGTACTTGATTTCGAGCATAACCATTTTGCAGCATGAAATATCAAAATTGCAAAAATCAATAGGATACAAGAGAAAATGCCGACCAACACTGATGCCTCAGATTAAACACCCTCATTTTGAGTTTAATTTAATTAAATTTCTTTTTAACAAAGTCAATGAGCTTGGACTTTAATGCATCACCGTGCTCTCCCTTATGGTACATATCTGTTCCATGATAACCACTCTTATCCACAATTAGCTCTTTATCAGTTGCTCCGGATGCTTGATATAATTTGCGCACTTCTTTTTCAATTGAGCCTCCATAATCACCAGGTGAAAAAACAAACAAGGATGGCGCTTTAATCTTTTTGACACTTGGAATTGCATCATGGGGCCCACATTGTGCAGGAGAAGAAAGAATGATTAGCCCCTCAATAGGCAGCTCTTGACGAACGCCTGCAATGATTGCTGTACTACCGCCACATGATGCTCCTGCCAAAAATACTCTCTTTGCACCCAATCGTTTGAGTTCGCTTAAGGCTGCATCTGCATCACGATCTATATGTTGATTATCCTCTTGAATATTCTGTGAGGCACCGTGATTACGATACTCAGGAATAACGACTAGATATCCACTGTCTGCCAGTTCAGTTCCCATATCAAGAAAAGAGCAAATGTTATAGCCTTGCTCGTGTGCAAGCAGGACTCCTTTATCTCCGCTACCAAGTACAAGTGCCGACAGATACACCCCATCACTGGTTGTCAATGTAGTTGCTTTATCGCGTAACTCACCTGGAACACAACTATTCACAAGATGCCCGTTAGAAGACCTCACCGTTCGATCCGGCCAGGCAGGATCATACTCAACCGGTGGGTTTGATGGTATGTTCGTCACTTCGGCAAGTGGTGTTTCATTCCCGGTCTCGGTTGTGGGGGATGTATTTTGAGGTAGATTAGTTGAAGAATGATCATCATTTGACGATACAGGCATTTTTGCGGAGCATCCTGTAATGGTTACTAACAAAACGAGCAAGACAATTACCATTTTTGTTTCTTTAAAAGATACAATCATAGATGTTCCATACCTCCAACTTTCACAGAATTTACAACAGAGTGTTCTTTTATCACTTAAAATTAACGTCTGGTTGTACTTTGATTGTTTTTTTCTTGGAATCCTCTGCCTTTGTCACTTGTATTGGGGTAGGCCTCGGATATTTTTACTTTCTTATCTCTTAATAAATTAGATTCGTCCTTTTTATTGTATTGTCGCTTGCATTGTTTTCCAACGTCGTCACTTCTACACGTTCTAGAGCCTGGGAATGAATATCTTTTCATGTGATGAAGAAATCGATTGAAAAATATTTTTTTTCTTCATTTTTTGTCCCTCCGTGTACTTCGCTTTTTCTTCTCCAAAACAATACGAAAATCAATTTTTAGTTTCATTTATTTAATATAGTCCAGAGATATCATCATTTCTTGAACAAATTGTCAACAAATTGTCTCCGAGTTTCAATCAGTTAGATATTTATCTAATCGGTAATCGGGCCATGTTCTTGTCCCTCGACAATTGTTACACAATATATGATATGTATTTTCGATCATCAAATAATAAGTTCTAAAAACCTTCCCGGATTGTTCAATGAAACAAAACAACCCTCAATCAAATGATTTGATTGAGGGTTGTTTTGAATATGGTGTTATCTGATGGATACGTCATCTAGGAAACACAGACATTTCTTTTACGTAATTTCTTAAATACCAAGTATTCCTTATTGGACTTAATAAAACTTAATATCTCTTCGGCACATTCAGTTGGATTCATCTCTTCCGTATTTACTTCGAGGTCATATTCATCAAAGCAATATACTTTGCTAAACTGTGAAGCTGCTAGTCCAATCTGTCTATCTCCTCTTGTTTGCTCTCTTCTTATGAGTTCTTCTTTCGAGCATATTACACCTATAAATAATGTAGGCGAATCGAAAAATTGATCAAGCCACTCATTAAACCTCTTGTCATTGTCGATTACGGTATCTACTATTACATTAAAACCCATTTCTGATAACAATTTAATTGTCGAATGATACACTGAGAATATGGAATCATCGAGTATTTGTGAGACAACTTGATGATCTATTTCTCTTGTAGGTTCATCTGGAAATTTATGATTAATAAAATCATTGTAATTATTAAAAAAATCATCAATTGATAAGTGATAAAAAGGAATCTCTTTCTGATTTATCAGTTCAGTCGATATGGAGGTCTTTCCAGCACTTGAAGTTCCATTTAGAAAAACTAATATCCCTTGCTTCAATTTAATCATCCCTTCAAAAAAAATCATTGCGTAATTCAGATAACGTTATAAATACAAAGCTCATAAAATTATCCAACTCAGAAAATATTCGAGAAACGATTGAAATATCCTGCCAGTTAGTTCAACGAGCTGCCGAAGAAGCACGGCTACTTTTTGAGAATGGCTTACTGCGCGGTGAGCTGCACCTTGCGATTAATCGTTAGATACAGATGCTGCCCCTTGACCGCCAAGTTATTTTTCAAAATTTACGCTTCCGAATCCATGAAACCGATGAATTCCCGGATCGGCTGTCGTCTATATAAACGAAGGCATAGATGAACACAAACTAATTGACGAAGAGGTGTTTTGCAAATGGCATTAACATCCGCATTCACGAGCTTCAACCTGCCTGTAAAAAATGTAGAACAATCGAAAGCGTTCTTCACCGGACTCGGATTCGAGCTCAACCCGCAATTCCCCGAGAACGAGAATTCGGCAGCCATCGTGATCGGCGACAACCTGCAGGTCATGTTGATCAATCAAGCATTTTTTACTACACTCACGGAGAGGGAAATCGTCGATACGAGCAAATATGCACAGATGACGATCGCATTGGCCTTCGAGAGCCGGGAAAAGGTCGATGAAATCGTGAATACCGCGGTCTCCTTGGGCGGGAAATTGCACGCTGAACCGGAAGATCATGGGTTTATGTACCATTGGGGCTTCGTGGACTTGGACGGCCATCTGTGGGCCATCAACTACATGGGCATGGAAGCGGCACAAGGTTAAGGAAGGCACGCTCGTACTAGGGTTCAAAAAGAAAGACGCCGGTCATCTTCCCCGGCGTCTTCTTCGCGATGATTAGTTTTGTTCGGTATAGGCTTTGAAATGGTCCATGATCGCTTGCCAGCCTGCTTGCTGAAACTCCACAGGATTGGAGCTTTCCGCGTCGAACGTTTCAATGACCTTCGTCTCATTCCCTTGATCGACGAAAGCAATATCCACTCTTCTTCCGTCTTCCATGGTGTAGCCGATTGCCTCATGCCGATTCACGACATCGTAGACACCGCCAAAATCAAAGCCCATGCTGCCATCCTTTGCTTCCATCCGTGTCAGAAACTTGCCGCCGACCCGCAGATCGTTTTCGGCTCTCGGCGCATGCCAGTCCTCGGACGCTTGATTCCACTTCATGATGTGATCCGGCTCGGTCCAATAGCGCCATACCTTCTCGACAGGAGCCTCCATGACGGTTTGCACGGTTACTTTCTTCGGTTGACTCGTTTCCATTTTAAATAGACACCTCTCTCATGATATTGGTCATTTGGTACTTCTCAATGATATAGACGTAAGCCAATGACGAAATTCATTGGTCAATTCGCTCAGGCAGTCCAAATCGCGAAAATAATGGCGTATGAATGAAGTTTTGAACGTGCAGGATTTGATTCTCTTTGGTTTCGATGACGTGGATGCCCCAGGGTACCAGGCCAGAGCCCTCTTTGTCCGGCAAATACTGGGCCAACGCCGGATAACCGCCATTCACCGTAATGGGCACAAATCTCGAACCTTCACAATGCCAGCGAGTAAGCGAATAGAAGGCGGACAAATCTTCCTTGCCGCGGATCCACATCTCGAAGGGCGGCATCGACATGCAGCCTTCCTCGTGGAACAACGCGACGAGCGCAGCAATATCGAATTGTTCGAAAGCCTCCACATATCGGGACAGCAGCTGCTGCTCCGGTTGAACGTCCATGCTGCTGAGCTCATCTGAGCGAAGCTGCGCCCGGTCCATCGTCTCTCGGGCTCTTTGCAAGGCGCTATTCACCGCTGCCGGCGACATCGCCAACGATTCCGCAATCTGCTTGGAGGACCATTCAAATACATCCTTCAAAATGAGTACCGCGCGCTGCCGCGGAGGCAAGGTCTGCAGGAGAGCGATGAAGCACAGTTGAAGGGTATCTCTACGGACAAGCCGATCCTCCGGATTGCCCCCAAAGTCAGGAGACGGCCAGATCCAGGCAGAGTCCGGCAGCGTGTCGCGCGGCTCGACGATGGCGACGGCCGGGTCGAACAGGTCAACGGGAAGCGCGCGGCGTTTGGATTGTCTCAGTTTGTCCAAGCACAGGTTGGAGGCAATCCGATAGACCCAAGTTTTGAACGAGGAATCCTGTCTGAACGTGCTCCAGCTCTGCCAGACCCGAATACTCGTCTCCTGAACGGCATCGTCCGCATCGTCCATGGAGCCTAGCATTCGGTAACAGAACGAGGTTAAGCCCGGCTTCAAGCTTGCAAATAATGGTTCGTCAAATGCGGTCTCGTTCATCGCAGCCTCCCTTAACGATCTCCCCGAAGGGCGGTTACTTCATTTTCTTCTATAAGGTTCTTAGTTTCTACAAAATGGTCTATTTTTCCTCCTAAAGGTTCTTAAAGAATAATAATTTTCATCCCACCCTTGATAACTCCATAGCCGACAGCAATTCCGGCACCAACTGCAAAGGTAATCCCAAGGGCTACTTCCCCAACTCCTGGAATCAAGTAAATTCCTGCTGCTGCCCAAGCAAAGTTACCATCTGGGTCAACATTATTTAAGGGGTCATTATTACCATAAACGTATAGATTCGCATCTATAGGTTCAACGGAGTCCCCCTAAGAAACTTCTCGACAGCAGCCGCATCTCCCAAGCTCACTTACATCAATCAGTTCGGCGTTTATTGATTTATTTTCCACAATGGTCAAGCTTATCTCCATCATTACTCTATGGCAAGCAACCCGGAGCAAAATCAGAAAAGGCGACTCAGGGATAATTCCCTAATGCCGCCTTTTATTCATTTCTATACATTAACTAAGGGCAGCTGTCTACGGTGTGCACCAATTCACTTGATGAAACAGCTCCTCTGATTACTAGTTCATCGGTTCGATGTTTTTAAAAAGCGAATGTTGGATTGAAATTACCTTCATAAGGCTCATGTTCAACGAATACGGTTATATCTTTTCCGTCTTTGTCTTTCCCCGTTCTTTTATAAGTAAATTTATTATGATTAAGCTCTGTAAGTTCAACCGCGATACCATACTTGTTTTTTCCAATGGAAACATGGGCTCTTATTTTATTTTCATGTACAATATCGAAATAACCATAATCTCCACGGCTTTCGCCTGTTTTAACATTGAAAAACTCATATTTATTAGACTTGTCGTCAAATTTTGCCAGACTTATAAAATTGGAATTATACTCTGTTACATCATTGCCATTCTCATCCAATACTTTTGTTCCATGCCAAAGGGTACTGCCTAAAATTTGATCTCCATCTACGGTTTTATTAATATCTCCTGTAGTAGCATTCAACGGCTTGTCCGAATCAGTAAAAGCAAGCTTTTTTCCTTGATATGGAACATGCTCGACAAATACCTCTACATCGTTGCCCTGAGCATCTTTCCCCATTCTTTTATATGTGAAAACATTTTTATTTAGTTTTGTCATGTCAACAACTGCTTGATAATTCATTGATTCTGAAATTAATATCCTCTTTTCCCCGTCATTCGTAATAAAGAATGTCCCTCTATCGCCACGACTTTCACCTGTTTTAGCATCGAAAAATTCATATCTTCCTGACTTTACATCATATTTCGCCAGACCAATGAAGTTTGCATTTTCATTTGTCAAGTCGTTGTTATCTTTGTCGTATACTCTTGTACCTTGCCAATCTGTGCTGCTAAGAATGTCAGCCATTTCCTGACCTTTTATGATCCTAGCATTTGGTGAAAGAATCGCTTTATATGCCGTGTTCAGCAGATATGCCACTTGACCGCGTGTTGCTTTGCCTCCTTCGACATAAAAGTGTTCCGCCCAGGAATTCACCGATTTCACGTCGAGATGGAGCGCTTTGGCTGCGATTTGTACCAGCTCGGCATCCGACACCGTGCCACGCGGATCAAAGCGCCCGTCTTTTGCCTGCATAATATCTTGTCCTACCACCTCGGCGGCGTATTGATAATACCATGCCTGCGGATGAATATCGGTGAAGCTTGCCGTCGTTTGGGCTTTGCCCTGTAGGTTGAAGGTCGTGATGATCATTTTTGCCAATTCAGCACGGGTAATCTGATTTTGAACGGCCATCGAGCCGTCTTCATAACCTTGCATGACATGAAGCTGAGTGAGCGAGCTTATCGCCTGCTGGATCTCTTCTGCAGAAAGCTTTACGGAAGCAGCCTCCGCATGCAGCGCATTAAATGGAAGGGCCGTTGCTCCCAGCGCCGCCGCAAGCATGAATGCTGCCAATTTCGTAGAATATTTATTCATAGGTGTCATCCTCCTTAATGATCAACGAGCAAGTTCGTTGTTTGTCATAACTCTATAATAAAGGAGACTCCTAAACTCCCAAGAAACAAGGGATTAACAGTTTCTAAAAATTATATTAACAGTTTCTAAAAATATCAGACGGTGAATCGGTAGCCTGCGCCCCAGACTGTCTCGATGTACTGCGGATTGGAGGGATCAATTTCGATTTTTTCCCGCAGTTTGCGGACATGAACGGTGACCGTCGCGATATCTCCGTTCGAATCCATGCCCCAGATCCGCTCGAAAAGTTCGTTTTTGCTGAAGACGCGGTTCGGATGGCTTGCTAAAAATTTCAGCAGATTGAATTCTCGGGTCGTAAATATCACCTCTTGATTGCGTACATGCACCCTGCGGGCAGATTGATCAATGACCAGGCCGCGGATCTGGATCTCGGATTTCTGTACATGCTGCTGCCTTGCCAAAAGCCGTTCGTATCGCGTCAGATGAGCTTTGGCCCGGGCAACCAGTTCGCTGGGACTAAAGGGCTTCGTAATGTAATCGTCAGCGCCAAGATTAAATGCACGAATTTTATCGATTTCTTCTTTTTTTGCCGAAACGATCAGAATCGGAACTTCCTTGGCCTGTCTGATTTGGCTGCATAAGTCAAAGCCGTTCATGCCGGGAAGCTGCAGATCGATGATCACAAGATCGTAGTCGCTGTGAAGAGCAAGATCCAACCCTTCAGTTCCTGAATGGCATAAATCAACAATAAAACTGTTCAGTTCAAAATAATCCCGCTCCAGCTGGGCAATTGTCGTTTCGTCTTCAATGATGAGAATGCGCGCCGTCATGCTTATTAAGCCTCCTTTATAGGTTTGTTGTTCGTTTCAGGGTAAAAAATAGGCTTGTACCTGCTCCCGGTTCACTTTCCGCCCAAATACGACCGCCATGTTCTGCGATGATCTGACTGGCGATCGCGAGTCCCAGTCCGCTCCCGCCCGTCGCTGAATTGCGAGACCGTTCTGCACGGTATAAACGTTCGAAAATATGCGGCATATCCTCACGTGAGATCCCCATCCCATTGTCCTTGATTTCGACTGTGACCCATGTTGCGGAAGTTTGTACGGAGACATGAATGAATTTGTGCTGTTTATCCATAAAATTTTGGGCATTTTCAATGATATTGAGTACGGTACGTTTTAATTTTTCCAGATCAGCAATAACCTGGATGCTTTGATGAGGGCGTTTGTCCCACTTTAGCTCAATAGCCTTTTCCTCCATGACATAGTGCAATTCGTCAATGCAATCGTCCAGGAAATTAACAATATCGACATGCTCAAACATAAACGGAACCTGTCTTAGATCAAGTTTCGAATAAAGGAACAGCTCGTCAACGAGTTTATCCAAATCGACGGCTTTGGAATAAATAATGTTTACATACTTGTCCATCTTCTCCGGCGTGTCTGCGACCCCATCACGTATGCCTTCAATGTAACCTTTGATGTTCGTGATTGGCGTTCGCAAATCATGTGAGATGTTCGAAATCAATTCCTTCCGATTCTCTTCATCCTGCAGTCTGAGTTGGACAGACTCCTGAAGCCTTTGCCGCATATTCTCGAATGCCTCGTTCAGTTGACCGATTTCGTCCTTGGAATCCAGATCTAGCGAGAACTGAAGGTTGCCCTCCTGAATATGCTCAGCTGAGTTTCGCAGCAAATGAAGCGGTTTAACGACACTCCTGGTGATCCAACGGTATAAAAGCACATTCGCAATGACGATTAGACCGATGAGAACAAGAATAATAATCGGAAACAGTCTGCGCGTTACTTCGCCAAATGGACTTCGCTCACGAATGACAAAGACGCTCCCTTTCTTGCCATCGGAATACAGAAAATCGAACTTGGCATACGCATAAAACCTCTCCCCGATATTAAACGTGCTGCGGATCTGATTATTGTTCAAATCATAAAGAGGCAGATGTTGCCTGAGTTCAGGCTGGTTAAATGTATGCGACTCGAATACCTGGGAGTCTTCACGACGCACATATAGACCTGCACGGACCGTTTTAAGCTTGAAGTCATAGTCCTGCAAAAGTTGGTTATTCTGAAGCTGATCCGGCTCGTTTTTTGCAAGATATTTAAGTTCCAGAAATATGGACTCTTCCTGCTCGGTCAACGGGTTGAGCTGATAATGGACATTATAGAAATCCCGAAAGCTGTGAATATCGCCCGTAGCCGCGATGGTGAACAGGCTGGCGGTCAGTATAAATACGAGCAAGCTGATGACCAGCATCCCCGTATAAGACAGTAATAATTTAATCCGTATAGACACCTTATACTCCACCCCTGAGTTTGAAAATAGGTTTGAATTCGTTCCATGTTTTGGTGGCTTGGCTCAAATATCGGTCCGAGCGGTAGATGATCTCCAGGCTGCGGTTTAGCGGGTCGCTGTTGATTCTTAAGCTATAGAGGGGAGCTCCTCCCCCCTCCCAAACGTTCAGTTTCGAGAAATTTGATATATGGAAAAGGTGGGTGATGGATGCATTACGGAGTATGCAGGTAATCGGGGTTTTCGTTTTAATTTGCACTTGAAGCTTTATTACAAGTAACAAAAGAGGAATCACAAGGGACATTTATAACACCGACTTCGTCTTCTTCCAACGGCCCGCACTTTGCTTTATTCGATTTATTCCAATGATGTTCACATCAAAACCATGCGTCTCGAAAATCTCTTTCGGTGTTTTCCCCATCATATATTGATCGATAAACAGTCGTTTGAACTCATCTGAATACGTGATTGATTTTTCGCTAATTCGAACAACGTATCTATTCTTTGAAAGTTTTTCACACTCTTCTTTGCTAATTAGCTTTTCGGTCACGCCTGCTGATTCCTCCATTTCTAAATACAATTTACATATAAAAAGAGTGCCCGCGGCAGCTTCTCAACTTGTTTCCCCTTTGATAGCTCGATTTCCCTACTATCGATTCGGTATTGATATACTATCATGAATTATTACTATCAGGAAAATATATAAACAATAAGTTATACTAAGGATTTTCATATATAAAAATATCCAAATATTTGAAAGCCAATACATCAACCTCTTTCTTATCTAATATTAAATTTTATTGTTAAATTATGAAAAGGGCAGAAATTAATTAATCTGCCCTTTTCAATGAATTTAGGAGATGGAGCTTTAATCAAATGCGTGAGTTTTTTATATTGAAAATAACCCGCCCGTCCGGTTGAATTCACATCCGCCCTCTTCTACCTCCGACCGGACCTAGGGGCGAATGCGAAGCATGTGAATACGTTGATATCCTAGTATTATCCTTCTAGGATATCTTTAACTTCTTTTAATTCTCTTATTTCATATTTTGGTGTAATTCCATGTTTATTGGGTTTTCTCCCTGGATTAAACCAACAAGTATCGATTCCATAGTTTATACCACCTTGAATATCAGAGGTTAAAGAATCACCTACAATAATGACTCTTTCTTTATTCCAAACATTTATTTTTCTAAATGCATAATCAAAGATTCCTGTATGAGGCTTTTGATATCCAGCATCTTCAGAGGTTACGATTACTTCAAATGTATTACTTAGTTCTGATTGATTTATTCTCTTAATCTGTACTTCATTAATTCCATTCGTTATTATCACGATTCTATATCCATTATTTGAAAGATACCTGAATAAATCAATTGCCCCATCAATTAAAAGAGATCCTTCAATCAAATGCTTAGTATATTGTTCGCTAAAATGGTTTGGATCTATCTGTAATTCATATTTTGATATAAGTCTTACAAATCTCTCTGTTCTTAACTGTTTAAGTTCTAGTTTAAGTTTGTCATTTACGTATTCATTCCATAGATCATGATTAATCTTTCTAAAACTTTCAATATAAGAAGAATTAATATTAATTCCATGATCTTTAAATACATTTGTTAATGCATATTTCTCAGAATGATTGTGATCAATTAATGTATCATCCACATCGAATAATACTACATCATATCGCAGAAAACACACCTCCTGGCATTTTCCATCCTCTTTCGGGTCCTCTAAGTAATAAAATCTTGTTTTCATTATTCACTACAATCGCAGCGGCGGATATAAAGTGCTTCGGAGGATTATTCATCAACATTAATCCCTTCATTACTAGGTTTGATCAGATTTTATATAACGTTCCCGTATTCACAACGCCGAGAGGTTTAAGGTCGCAAAGTGACCGGGACCGACAGGACTTAGCCTCGCAGGTGTGTTGCCTGATTCTGCTTCCTCGAAATCCATCTGGCGGGCCGAGAGACGTAGGTCCCGAAGCGTGAATACATTGTTAGATGATGGTGACGTCTTCTCGAATCACTGACAGAATAGCTCTTAATAGTACTTCAATAATTCTTTATCGATTTCATCTATGTATCCAATATCTTCAGTTCCATCCCAAAAAGTTATCTTGGTTGCTTCGTCATTGTTCAAAAAGGGCCTTTCGAGTTCAATGTCTGCACTAAATAATCCCCCGTATTCGACCCTTCCATTCTTCAATGTGAACTTCATTAATCCTTTGAACTCGAATCTTTCTGGAATTTGATTGGTTTCTTCAAGCATTTCTCTTATTGCGCATTCTCTTAATGTCTCCCCAGCTTCGATCATAACACCGGCTAATTCCCAATTATTCTTCCAGTTATTATATAATAATAAAAATCCATTTTTACTTTTTGCAACGACAAATGCATGTGTAATTGGATTAAAGTCAGTGTTATCGACTTGATCCTCAGTGATATTAATGAGTCCTCAAAAATATCACCCTTTCGGTTTATACATATTGGCATCATTGATCTCTCCCACAGCAACATTGTATTTCGTCACTTTCATCTAACGTCTTTTCTACGAACTTCGTAAATAACTCCATATGTTGTGGTATATACTTTCCAACCATATTCCAGGGTTTTTATATTCTCAATGATTTCGATAGCTACTGGGCACCGTCTCAAAATTCTATTTTGACTAAGGAAAACCCGCTCATGGAGATGTGAACGGGTTTTGTCACCATTATCTTCAAGTGATTCTCTTCAATAAAGGGAAAAGAAAAAATTAGAAGAGTCTTATCAGGTTAATTACCAAAACAATAATTGCTACAGTGATGAGTAAATTAACTGTATTCCACACGAGTCCCTTTTCCGGGTTCTCGTCATGACGTCTTTTGTGTACATTCGGGTCATAATGTCCCGGAGGATTGCGAAAATCCATAGGTAATCGCTCCTTAATCGTCGCTTTTAACATACGTCCCCGCGATAAGGTCATGAATTGCTCTTTTGTCCTCACGTAATAACACCATAAATAAGCTCACAATCGTTCCAATTCCAAAAGTAATCCAGTAGATGATTCCACCGATAATCGTGCGCATAAACATGGCTCCTATATTTACTTTGCTTCCATCTAGTTTAACAATACGGATGCCGAAAAGCATCTTCCCAAATGAATAACCGCTAAACATCGCCGGAATTAGAAAATCATATAGCCTAGCATATATGTGTTTTGGAAGCTCTTTCAGGTTGTATAAATTGATGCCTGGCACAGCTTGCCCACTTTGGAGACCCGTTCTTCATTCAAATTAAATATGCCAGCTACACGGATTCCAGGCATGCCTTCCAAGTTACTGACATAGACCAATCCTATAGTATTGCATCCCAGAATTGTAATGTTCATTGAATTACCTCCATTTCATATAAAGAATAAAATTTGAGCTCCAATAGCCTGTAACACTCGTGTTTGTCGGAGTGCTCCTAGCGGTGTTTGATGTCCATTTTATTTTTGTTTCTCTCTGATCGGACTCGCGGATTTGGACAGAAAACCAGCGATACTTACAGCGATAAGTACAACAATTAATGCACGAAGCAGACCCACTGACTGTCCAATAATCCCCAAAACTGGTGGTCCAACAAGAAATGCAAGATATCCTGCTGTGGATACTGCACCTACCCTTGCCGCTACTCCACGGGGGTCGTCTCCCGCTGCCGAAAGGCCAACTGGAAATCCGAAAGCCGCACCAAACCCCCATAGAATAACGCCTACGATGGCAAACGTATAATTTTGCCCCAATATAACAAGAAGTAAACCGACAATAGCAAACAGAGCGGATGCCCTCAGAACAATGACTCTCCCAAATCGGTCAAGGAAAAAGCCACCGGCTGCACGGCAAATCGTCATCGCAGCCACAAAGAGCCCAAAAGCGAATGAACCAGTGGCTGGTGTGACCTGGTATCCATCCACCATAGCGAGTGGCAGCCAGTCATTTGCTGAGCCCTCTGCAAAAGCCATTCCCAGTACAATCATACCAACTAGAACGGTACGCCGCTCTTTCCATACAGCCATGCGTTCCTTGGCGCTCATTGGCTGATCTGTCGAACTCCCGTCTGTTTCCTTTCCCGTTCCTGCAGGAACCAGACGACAGAAAAAGAAACTAAATATCAAAATAGCTAAAACGGCAAGCACCAAGTGAGCAGGGACTGACATTCCGATCTTAATTGCGGCCGATCCGGCCATTGCGCCAAGCAATGTTCCTACGCTAAACGCAGCATGAAAGCCTGTAAGAAGGGACTTTTTAGCTGCTCTTTCTACCGCAGTCCCCTCTACATTCATTGCCACATCACATATTCCGTTTCCAAATCCAAACACAGCCAATCCCAAAAAAACAACAATCCGGCTTGTGAGCCAAGAGCCTCCAAAGCCTACGATGATAAGTCCAATCGAACTGACAATGAGACCAACCACCATAACATAGCGGCCGCCCTTGTGTGCAATTAGATGACTGGCATTTAATAGTCCGACAATGGAGCCTACAGCCAATCCAAAAATGATCCAGCCCATTTGAGCTGTTGATGCCTCTAAAGCATCCCGAATCGTTGGTGTGCGTGACACCCAAGAGGCAATAGCAAAACCGGGCAATGCAAAAATAAAATAGATGGCGATTCTCCATAAATAAATTTGACGAGTCGTTAATGCGTGGTTCATGTTTGACCTCCTGAAATGGGATGGACTGAAGTCCAAGAAACAGCTTATAAATGACTGATCTGTCGCAATAAATGCCGATGGTAAAAAGAAAGCACACTTTTGTCCTGTTAGGATCATGTGTGCTTTCGCTGCACTATGGGTGTTCAAATGTTGATCATGTAACACTCTCTATAATGTCGTGCCGTACTTCAATTCACTGCCTTTTGAATATTTCAGCCTATAAGTAGACTTGGCCAACGGCGCTCCACAATCGCTACCATTCAACCTGATCGAAACGCATGTTTTTATGGTAATATACTCTGTCATGGTCCGTGATTTCACGAAGAACCTTACATGGATTTCCCACAGCGATTACGTTCTCGGGAATATCCTTGGTTACTACGCTCCCAGCACCGATGACGCTCCCCTTTCCAATAGTAACGCCTGGTAAAATAATTGCCCCACTACCAACCCACACCCCATCTTTGATAACTACGGGTAGAGCATACATTCCGCTTTCTTTACGCTTTTCTGGATGTACAGGATGGCCGGTTACAGCGATCGTTACGTTGGGGCCAAACATGACGTCGTCTCCAATCGTAACCTTATAGTCATCTACTACGGTTAAATTAAAGTTAATATAAACGTTATTGCCTATCGTAGTGTTCGAGCCATACGCCATGCGAATGGGTGGCTCCATCCACACGTTCTCACCCATGCTCCCGAAAAGCTGTTTCATCAAAGCCTGACGTCCTGCCGTATCATCAGGATGCAAACGATTGATTTCAAAACACAGTACCTTGCCACGCTGGCGCGCACGTGCCAATGCTGCAGCTTCTTCTGGATAATTAGCGTCATGGTCAGTAAATAACTGGCAGCTTGCCATTCGTTCTTGGATATTCATTCTTAGCTCTCCTTTTATCACCCTTGATTTATTCGGACAATACCATATCGTTATTATCAGGTTTCCGCAAAATTCCTTGTAATATTGTTAAGCCACTTGTACTGACGATACCGAATCAAAGCGACTGGCAGTTTTATGATTTCATCCAGGCTAATTATTGCAAACAGCAGGATAGGCGGCACCTGCCAAACAAAAGCGCATAGATAGCCTAATGGCAAAATAATGCCCCACATCACTATGGCATCACACCAAAAACCAAATTTGGAATCCCCTCCAGCCGTGAATATACCTGCAATGGTCGTCGAATTCATTGATTTGGCGATACAATAATAAGCGCAGATATACATCATTCCATCGAGGTAATGTTGAGCTGTAGCATTTAAACTAACCATCAAGAAAACCAGTGGCTTCACTAACAAAATAGTACAACCTGCCAGTGTACCAAAAATCAAAGCATATACATTCATTCGGTTACCAGCATGTTTGGCTTTCTCGATCTCACCCTCCCCCAGATATTTCCCGATTAGCACAGAACCACCGCTGGCAATGCCGCCGCATAATACAATGGCCAGGTTCTTGACGACTGACGAAATGGAATTAGCTGCAACCATATCGGCACTTACATGGCCAATAATGGCAGCTGTTGCAGTCAAGGCCCCGCCCCAGACGATATAATTCCCTTGTACGGGCATGGTGTACTTGAAGAAATCCTTAAGCAATTCCCGCTGTATTCCATCACGTAACGGCAGTTGAAAGCGAATGGAGCCCCGTGTAACAGAGTGCACAATGCAGCAGCCTAATTCAATGAAACGTGCACAAACCGTTGCTAGGGCAACTCCTGTGATCGCAAGTTCGGGCTTGCCGGGAAAAAAGATAAAGATACAAAACGAGTTGAATATAATATTCATAACTAGACAAGCCGAACTTATCCATGCACTTAGCTTTGCACTTTCCATGCTTCTTATAACACTGAGATACATCTGTGAAATTCCCATCGCTAGATAAGAAAACGAATTCAATTGCAAAAACCTTGCACCATAGTGAATCAACTCGTCATCATCTGTAAAAATTCGCATCAGCATGCCTGGGTATGAGATGGAAAGCAAAAAAAAGAAAACAGATATACAGAAAGAAAACATGCAGGAGATGCTGAGAACCCTCTGTATCGTTTTTAAATCCTTCTTTCCCCAGTACTGTGCGGTAAGTATTCCCGCTCCCGTTGACAACCCCATATAGAATAAGGTCAATGCGAAAGTGATTTGTCCGGCGAGTGATACGGCCGACATCGCAGACTGGCTAATCATACCCAACATGAAAACATCTGCAGAAATAACCATAGCCGAAACCAGGTTTTGTAATGCAATTGGTACAACGAGTACCATTAACTCTCTTCTGAAATTAACATTCAAGGGTTTCTCAAATTGGATATGTTTTTTCACCCCGTTCCCCTTCCCTCACGTATCTCATAATGTTATAAAGATAGTATAAATAAAAACTAATATCCATTAAAATTGGTTATAGTACTATAAAAATCGTATGTATTTTAACGAGGTGACCTGAAGATTAAATCATTAGAAGTGTTTTCAGACCTATCCGAGCGCCTGGATTATAACCTATCAGATTTACTACTCTATGTACGAAAAGGAAACTTGCAGCAGTTTTACAATTATTCTGCTGCGTGCCACTGGCACCCGGATGTAGAATTTATTATGGTTCTTAAAGGATCTATGGATTACTTTGTAAACGGACAAACGATTCGAATCGATCAGGGGAATGGAATTTTTGTAAATAGCAAACGCATGCACTATGGTTTTTCCCAGGACCAGATCGATTGTACTTTCATCGTGATCGTCATCCATCCTTCACTTCTTGGTGAGGAAGCGTCCCTGGCAAGGAAGTTCGCTGACCAAAAATTCGGGACTAATATGGATGACTTTTTATTGCTTACTGATCAAATTGCTTGGCAGCGGGAAATTTTGCTTAACATTCAAGAAATTTATGATGAAATGCACACCCGTGAACCACATAACCCGCTTCGGCTCCTGTCCCTGGCATTATCCCTTTGCGCCTCTGTAGGAGATCATGTGCAACAAAGTGCCGGGTATAATGACAACGAACAATCATGGACCATTGTCTGGAAAATGACCGGATTCATTCATCAAAACTATGAATATAAAATAACCCTTAACGATATTGCTGCAGCAGGGACCGTTTGCAGAAGCCGTTGTTGTAAATTGTTTAATACGTTCGTAGGACAAACTCCAAATGAGTATCTATCACGTTACCGGATTCAAAAAAGCTGCGAAATGCTAAAAGAAACGAACCGATCTATAAGTGAAATAGCAATAGCCTGCGGATTTCAAAGTGCAAGCTACTTTACATTGATTTTCCGTAAACAAATCGGATTGATTCCGCAGAATTACAGAAAACAAGCCCTTAGAATAGAACTTCTTAATAAATAAGTTTGGGGCAATAGCTCAATTAAGAATAAAACTTCCTCCCCGGCAGCTACTAAAAAAAGTCACAACCACGATCCATGGTTATGACTTTTTTTAATTAAGTTCATGATTTGTCCCTTTGAGCTTCAACTTCTCTGATCCAACGATAAAAAGTTGTTCTTTTCATGTCGATCTGTCGCATCGCCTCCGTTTTCGGTTATCAGTCGATCCTTCTATTCGTGGTCCCGTTGGAAGTAAGTTTATTTTTTGTAGTAGCTCAAATCGTAAGTATGAATTGCAGAATCATCATTAATGACCTGAAAGTTATATTTAGCAATATCTATATGAGTTGCAAGGCTAATCTTTGTTCGATCTCTTTTCAATATTCCTTTCGAAGGACCGTCTGAGATTATGCCTGCCCTATGCACAATCCAATCCACATCTTGTGCTTCTTCAACTAAATATTCAATTACAGTTTCATTATCTTTATGCTGACCGAGAAGACCGTTATATCTAGCTATAGTATTTCTAAGAATCCAAGTCATAAAAGGGAGTCTTTCTTTATATCGACGCGTGAGTCCTCCGGCCTGATATAGGAAACGTTTTACACCTTGTCGCCGCATAGCTGGGATAAGCTTCTTAATAAAGATCGTATTGATTGGCGCCTTATTTTGTTCCTGAGCATTTCCAAGCATACAAATTACAAAGTCGACTTCATCTAATAATTCGTCAATATTTTCATAATTTGTGATGGAGCCTTTGATTAGCTCTAAATTTATATTTTGTATTTTAATTTTTTCTGGATTTCTAACTAAGGCTTTTACTTTATGACCCTCTTTAAGCGCTATGGAAACAAAGTGTTGGCCAGTTCTGCCGGTTGCACCAAATACTAAGAATGTTGATTTTGAATTTTTCATGGATAATGATCCCTCCAAAAAGAGATTCAAAAAGTACGGCATACCGTGTAGATCTCAGAAACCAATTTATCGACCATTACCACGTCTACAATACTTTTTTTCTGTAATATTACTTCTTTCATTCTCTCAACATATTCTTTTCCCGATTGAAGCAATCATGCACCCGTGAGTTTATGCGACAAATCAATAAGAGCCTTTTGATCCTCTTTATTAACTTCGATCGCAAATTTACGTTGGAAATTACCGGCCTTGTTCCACATGTATGCCGATGTTCCTTCGCCCTTCAAGAGTGCCTGAACAGGGTTGCGGGCCGCCAATTCGGCTGAGTTGAGAAAAGGTCGTGTCACTGCGACGCCGGCTCTGAAATACCATGGCGCATTTTTAAAGATATCCGTTCGCGCAACCCCTGGGGTTGTACATCCTGTGAAAATCTTAGGATGCGTCTTGGTAAGATAGTCTGCATAATGCATACACGCGCCAACGATCGGTAGCGTCATCGTCCAGAAATTAAAATTTTCAAAGGATTGGAACTTCTTGATGTCGAATTTGGGAACCTTTTTAACTGTACCCACCATCATAATTACCCGAGGATGGTCTGCCTTAAGAAGTTTTGGCAGCAGGAGTTGAGTTAAGTGGTAACGGCTTAAGTAAGCCAACGCAAAAAAGAGCGGGAGATCGTCTTTTGTTCTGATGTCCCTTGGATCAAAAATGCCCGCCGAGTGTAACAGTCCGTCGATTTTGTCGGTTATTTCATTGATCTGTCGTGCCGCTTCTTTGACTCCATCGTGAGTCGCGAGATCCACCGAGAGAAATATTGCTCGATTACGCGCTGTTCCAAAAGATGCCAATGCACTCTCACCTTTTTGTTTATCGCGCCCCAAAATAATCACGCGATTGCCCGCCTCAATAAGTTTGTGAGCAGACTGCAGGCCAACACCGCTATTCCCCCCTGTAATTACAAACGTATTCATACTCTTTCACTTCCTTTTCTTTATTGACAATCTCAATATATATCATGCTCCAATAGGTGACCGCTCGATGTCCTAGATCAGTAATGGCTAACACTATTTTGTGAAATAATGTCCTTGCTCCAGATCTGCGAGAAGACCAAGTTGGACAGGCTTCCAGCCGAGCAGCTCCTTCGTCCCTTCGCTTGGTCTTGCTAAGTCATGCGACGCAACCATGCATAGAAAACCGAAGACCGCTTGTGCCTCTTCATGCGGGATGCTGACTACCGGTACATCCAAGTGACGACCGATGACGCCGGCAATCTCGCTGAATAACACTGTCTGAAGTGGCTGCACAGCTGCGCAGTAAATCCAGATCCTCTAAAACGCCGCGATCCACCTCTGCTCCCAAGCTTTTTAATACTTGAACACCACTTTCTGAACGGGTCAGACCAACTACCTGATGGCCAGCACCGATGAGTTCGCGGACAACAGTTGTACCCATATAACCTGCTGCATCTGTAACGAATATTCGCATAATTGTTTTAAGCCTCCTTAAGCATTTGACGAAGATATGACTTCAGTCTAAACTATGAAGTAAACTCTAAGGCAAGCGTTTGGAGGTATGATTTCATATGAAAATTCAAGAATTAGCAGACTTAATGGGTCTAACACCCCACACCATTCGTTTTTATGAGATGGAAGGCTTGCTTGACAGCAGGCATATTCAGCGAGAGAAAAATAATTATCGCAACTACTCAGACGAAGCCATTGGGCGGTTAAAGCTGATTAAGAAATTTCAAGGCATCGGCTGCTCGTTAGCTGAACTGAAGACGATTTTGCAGGATCACGATACGAACGCACGCACGAACCAAGAAGTAATAGAATGGATTCTTCAGAAGATTAATGAGATCGAGCGTAAGAAGGATGAATACGATCATATGCTTGTAACGCTGAATTGGATGCTGACGTACAGGAAGCTGTTGAACGAAGATCCACAGCAAGCTGAGGTTATGATGGAGGAATTACGTCTTAGAATTAACATCTAGTTTTCCGATAACATTAAAAAACAGGCAGACAATATCGGCACCGATTTCGCGTGTAATATGCTACCATTCCCGGATGATCCCATCATATCTCGACCAAGCCGGACAAGTGCATCTACATTAACAAGGCCGCCTTCACGATCAATCAGCCGCATAGCTTGGTAGATTAGATATATTTAGATGCTTAAAACTATTTTCCATTACTTCACGAAATAACCCATTGCCTTATATTTCTGGTGACCGAACAACGTTTCATTATCAGGCAAGCGCATCTGGGGTGATAATTCTTATCAACCACGGATAAACGATATATGTAAATGCGGGATGAAAGTTTATATATACTAAAACGCCTATGAACTGCTTCGCATATTTCAACAAAGCATCCATGTCCGTATATGATTTGACGAATCGATTCACGGGATTCCCGTTTTCCTCAAGAGTCTCTTCCTTTCGGCAGTTAAAAAGCAGCTAATCATTTATGATTAGCTGCTGCCATTCCCCTCCCCTGAATGACCAATAAATGTAAATTGCAGGAGAGCTACTCGTTTTATTAAGCTTTCGTATTTTCTTCAGAGCGATTTTTTCTCACGTCGATCTCTCACGCCTTTTGAACATTGGACGAGTAAAATACGTCACTATGCATGTGCTGAATTTTGTCCCAATTGCCAGGATTGGTCGTGTCTGGAGAGCGGTGCTCCAGAATGGCTTGATATAGGGCGGTTTTTTCTTCCAAATGGGCCACGTGCTGTTTGGCTTCTTCGAGCTTAGCGAGCGCTACTTCTTTATGCTCCATCATGAGTGAGGAGCGTTGCGGAATGGTCGAATCTCCTTCGAGACAGAAATCAATGTATAATTTAATGGTTTCAATCGGCATTCCGGATTGCTTGAGGCATTTGATGCCATGCAGCCAGTTGATCGATTCTTCATC
This sequence comes from Paenibacillus sp. J23TS9, assembly GCF_018403225.1. Classification (NCBI taxonomy): domain Bacteria; kingdom Bacillati; phylum Bacillota; class Bacilli; order Caryophanales; family Paenibacillaceae; genus Paenibacillus; species Paenibacillus sp. J23TS9. The sequence continues at coordinate 1,407,057 of NZ_BOSG01000001.1, forward strand.
GAACATCCGAATATTATTTTGATTGCGCTGTATACTTGGCACCAGGCCTTTATCTGTGTAAAAGCGTACAGCATGCTCGGTGAGTCCTGTTATTAGGGCGGCCTCTTTGACCGTATGCATGTGAAAACCTCCTTGGAAATTTATTTAGAAGATGCCTTGACTTCGTGTAACACGAAGGTCGTAGGCTTATTGTAATGCAACTGAGCCGTAGATGGAACCCCGCTGCAGTGCCCGATTCAGGGATACGTGCCGTTTGCTATATTACATTTGAATATTAGGAGGAATTACAATGCAAACCGTAACATTAAACAATGGTGTCAAAATGCCGATCATCGGCTTTGGTGTCTACCAGGTTCCGAATGCTGACGAATGTGAGAACGCGGTATATGAAGCGCTGATGGCCGGCTACCGCCTGATCGACACCGCCGCCGGTTACCTGAACGAGGAAGCGGTCGGACGCGCAATCAAGCGCAGCGGCGTGCCGCGTGAGGAGCTCTTCATCACGACCAAGCTTTGGGTTCAGGATGCCGGTTACGAGAGTGCCAAGCTGGCGTTTGCCAAATCCTTGAAGAAGCTACAGCTCGACTATCTCGATCTATACCTAATTCACCAGCCGTTCGGCGATTACTACGGCGCTTGGCGTGCGATGGAAGACCTGTACCGCGAAGGCAAGATCAAGGCGATCGGTGTCAGCAATTTCCTGCCCGACCGTCTGATGGATCTCATCATGCATAATGAAATCTTGCCCGCGATCAACCAGGTCGAAACGCACCCGTTCTACCACCAAATTGAGAGCGCCGCTTTTATGAAGGACCAGGGAGTACAGCACCAGTCGTGGGCCCCGTTTGCTGAAGGACTGGGCAACTTGTTCGGGAATGAAGTGCTGGCCTCAATCGCAGCAAAACACAGCAAATCCGTAGCCCAGGTCGTGCTTCGCTGGCTTGTTCAACGTGAAGTCGTTGTTATTCCAAAATCGGTACGCAAAGAGCGAATCGTTGAAAACTTCAACATTTTCGATTTTGAGTTGAGTGCAGACGATATCGAACAAATTTCCACTCTCGATACGGGGGAAAGTCTTTTCTTATCGTACCGCGATCCGGAAGTAGCCAAAATGATGGGTAACTGGAGAGTAGATTTGTAAACCTGGCTCGAACCGCATACTCACCACGCGTTTATCCTCATCTATGAAGAAAGGACAAGGCGGGTTCCCCTTGTCCTTTTTCTGTACTTGATTGCCAAATTCAATGGTCCAGATTCTGAGAAGTTTGCTCCACCTCTTCACGACGATATAGTTCTTACGACTGAAGAAGGTCCTTAACTTGTTTCACCCTATCTATTTTACTATCTTCAAATCGCCCAAAGGCGCTTGCCATGGATAGATCTCAATGCAGGCAATTGGCAAAGCGTTCCGTTAATTGTATGCCTCTGTACCAATCCGCACCTCCGTCTTCAATCGCCCAGCACGCCTCAAGCACGCCTCGCGCCACATCCCATTAATTATTACTCATTGAGCGTCCCGCATTCTTTATGAAAGTAACGAGGTGTAATGAAGCAGAAGGCTGACGAAGATCCCAAATAAGGCCCCCACAAAAACCTCGCTTGGCCTGTGACCAAGGAGTTCCTTCAGTTCACTCCTCCATAAGTTTCCTTCTTGCGAAATACCCGGAAAGGATTTGGCCCATTGGTTCAGAATCGAAGCATGCATACCGGCATGCCGTCGAATACCCGCAGCGTCAAACATGGTGATCGCACTCACGATCGCCGCAATGGCAAATCCGCTGGAATTAAAACCATTCCTCATTCCGATTGCGGTTGCTAGTGAAGTCACCGCTGCGGAATGTGAGCTCGGCATCCCGCCTGTACTGAATCCAAGCCGGACATTCCATGTCCGGTGTGTAATGAGGTATATCGGTACCTTAATAAATTGAGCAGCTACAATTGCGCAGAGAGCGGCAATAAGCGGAAAATTATGCAGAATAGCCATAACTTCTACCTCCTTTTCATGATGTATTCATCCCCTAACGGTTCGCAATTTTCGGAGAATCTCTAAAAGCATTACATTAAGACTGACCCATACACCGCCGAATACATATCCTGCAAAGACATCGCTTGGATATTGTACATTGAAGTAAATTCGGCTGATACCTACTCCAAGGCAAATCAGAATGACGCACAAAATGATGGGCATACGGAAATAATGAAAGCTATAATATCTCAGCAGCAGAAAAGCCGAAAAGCTGCATACCGTTAGTGAAATTAACGTTTCCTCGCTCGGGAAGGTATTCATAAACTGGAAGCCGGCCATAACAGGCCCTGGACGATGGAAAACCATGCGCAAAATGTCGTCAAGCAGCTCCCCTCCAATAACTACCCATACAAGAAAGACTAGGTCTAACCTACGCTCTTTGCTGCGCACTACGATCCAAAGCGCTGTTAAACCAAGCAAGGGACCATAGAAATAAAGGGTGCCGAACTTCGCAAAGGTATGCATCCATTCATTCCATTCTGTACCGAATGTGGCTGCAACCAGATAGGAGACGAACTCATCGAACTGGCCAAATTCCTGAGCCAGAAAGTCCTGGATTAAACCGAGCATCAGCGAAAAAAACAAAACGAAAAAGGCAAACGAAGCGAGCAAAAGAAACCGAACTTTACCAAACGAGTTAAAGCGGCGGCCACCCTGTATGAGGAGCTGCATGAGTGCTTCGACGACCTGACGTTTGTACTTGCGATACACATAGATTACGACGGTCAGCAGTGCCGATGCGATACCAAAGATGATCATGTACCGATTAGCTGTTGAATGATACAGCTCCCATTTCGGACCAAGTACTTTGCCCAAAGAGATGAACAAGCTCACCCAAAAGATTGCGCCTGTATAAGCGTAAAGTACATAACGCTTGAATGGCATGCGCGTAACGCCACAAAAATACCCCGTAATATGCCGAACTCCAGGAATGAAATAAGCTACGAAAAGCAGCTTATCCCCATATTTCTCAAACCAGAGGGTCATCTTATCAATGCGTTCTTCCGTAAGATGGACGCGTTTACCATATCGCGCAACGAACGGCCTTCCCAAACGGTAACCGATCCAATAAGAGAGCGTTACTCCGGTCAAGACGCCTGAACCGGCAGACAATATACTGATGAGCCAGCTCAGCTTTTGTTCATATACGGAGAGGCCGATGTAGCTCATCAACATCTCCCCCGGAAGCGGCAATGCCAGCATTTCAAGGCATAGGAACAAAAAGATGAGACCATACCCGTAATGTTCCAGCAAATTCGTTAACATGTCCAACGTTGATCACCTTCCGAAATACAGGTGGATTGCAGGACGACCAATCCACTATATCTGTTGGATTATACTGATGCACCTTTATCGGTGAGGTCGGCTTCCCGGTTTTTCTTACGATTCATGGTTTCATACAATAACGGAATGACTACAAAACTGTTTAGCGTGGAGGTGATCATGCCTCCGATGACGACTGCACCAGCACCTTTGAGATGACCGTTCCGTCATCCACTGAGAGCGTGAGCGGGATCAATGTCAACACGGTTGTTGCGGCAGTCATAAAAATTGGGGTACCCGGGAAAGACTGCCTTGCATGACGGCGTCCCGCAAGTTCAGGCCTTCGCGGCGGTTACGCTCGATTTTATCGATTAGTACGATACCGTTCGTAACCACAATACCTGTCAACATCAGCACACCAATCAGCGCGGCGAGGTTCCACTGCCCATGAACTGCATATAGTGCGAGAACAACACCTGAGAGTGCGAGCGGAATACTGATTAGGACGGCGACAGGAGCCCGCCAACCTCGGAAGACGAAACTTGTAATGAGTATCACAAGAAGAATCGATATGACAACGGCAATGGTCATCTCAAAGATCATTGGAGTCACCTATTGTGTAATGCCGCCGAGCGAATAGGTGACACCTTCCGGAAAATCCGTGGTCTGAAGTGTCTTATTTACCGCCTTCGATACACCACTGATATCGCTGGAAACAATACGGGCCTGAATTACCGTATAGGGCTTGCCATCCCGTTCTTGAATGGAGGAGACCGTATCACTTCTTTGGATCGTTCCGAGCTGATCCAACCGGTAAACTATTCCACCGCTCCCCTTCACGGTTTCGGCTGCGAGTGAAGCCAGCACCTGGCCCGGCGAATAGACGGGAAGTGAACTATCAACCTGCGTTTGACCCTTCTTCACCGGGTCGAGATAGACGTCGACAGGGATGATGCCCGTTCCGCTAGATACCGAGATATCAAAATCTTTCCCTTTGCTCATATAACGGGCGAGTACTTTGTTAATATCATTCCTACTCACGCCGGCTTTTAATACATTTCCCCGATTCAGCGCAATCGTAAACTTAGGAATCCCGTTGGTCAAATCCGTATAACCAACAACGCTCAGACCGTCGATTCCTGTAAGGTTGGAACGAACAGCAGATGCCGTTTTATCCAAAGTCCTTGCATCTGAACCGCTAAGCATAATATTGATCGTAGAATCATCGCCCGCGATGTTCTGGTTGATGATCGTCACCGATGCAGTACCCAGTTGGTTCCCCAATCTTTTCTGCAGTGAAGTGATATAATTGTTCACCTGCTTCTTAACTTTGAGCGAAACCGACAAGTTTGCGATATTCGGCTGCTGGATGTAGCCGCCGCCCTGGTCGAATACGTCGTCTGCCTGCGGCATGAACGAGGAGCCAAACGTCGACGTAAAGGAAGCGACCTGAGGTTCTTGCTTTAATACGGTTTCCACACTTTGTACTGCCTTATCAACTTCGGACAACGGTGTGCCCTTCGGAAGCTCAAGCTGAACAGCAACTTGTCCGCTGGCTGTGCTGGGCAGCAGGCTGAACGGCAGCTGCGAAGCAAAAAGCGCTGCAGTAATGAAAATGATTAGCGACACGCTCAGTACGGTTTTCTTGTGTTTGAACGACACGGTTAGGAACGGCTTCATCGCCGGCTCCATCGTTATCGCCTTTCCACCCGGTTTATGCCAGCCCATATAGGCGAATGCCGGGATCACAAACATTGCAACAAGGAACGAAACGGCGAGCGCGATGACGACAGACCAGGCGAAGCCCGAATACGACGCACCGATAATGCCGCCGACCAGTGTGATAGGAGCGTATACGGCTACCGTTGTCGCCGTGGAACCGAAGATGGCTGGAAGCATTTCTACCACAGAGGCAGCGAGCGCATGCAGCGTACCCTGATCATTCTTTTCCTGCATTTTTCGGTGCATGTTATCGAGGATAACGATCGCGTCGTCGACAATCCGGCCCATGGCCACAATTAAGCCAGAAACGGTCAATATATTGAGCGTGACACCCATTGCCTTCAGGATCGCCGTTGCCGCAAGCAAGCGATACGGCGATAAGCAGCGTTGAACGAATATTTCGGAAAAAGAACAGCATGCACAACATGGAGAATATGCAGCCAAGAAGTCCTTCGCGGACAAGTCCCATCAGGGAGGCATTCAAATCATGGGCGCGGTCTCCGGTAAGTGTCATGGTGACATCACTGCTCTGGACGGCTGGTAGGGCTGCCACACGCGTTTTGACCTGGTCTGCGACGTCTGAAATATTGGCGCCTAGAGTTTTGATCACATTCATTAGAACGCTGGCCTTACCGTCCGTACGCGCCATCGTTTGTACGTCGTTAAGAGAGCGTGTAACAGAAGCTACGGTTTATTGGCATGGGGCCTCTGGCCAGAGTTGGTGAAGCACATTCTGCCATACATGAGGAATAGCTGACGAATCGAGGCTATAAATATGGTGCGCATTGGTAAGGCTTTAAACGAATGCGTCATTACAAAGATAAATTTATATCCTTGAAAAGCTTGATTACAAAGGTGATGAGATGGATTCAATGAGACCAAAGAAACTAAAACTTTTTGCAATGAACCCGGTCATTGTGATGCTCGGACTTATAAGTTTATTTACCGATTTGTCTAGCAATATGATCGTTCCCATTCTGCCACTGTATCTGACGACGGTTCTACATGTTCAAGTGCAGTCAATAGGTATCATTGAAGGCATAGCCGAAAGTACCGCCAGTATTTTGAAACTATTTTCCGGTATGCTCATAGATCGTCTGGGAAAATACAAATTGATGATGTTAGTTGGCTATGGACTATCCAATTTGACCAAGCCTCTATTTACCTTCAGCGGTACTTGGGGACAAGTACTCATCATTCGTTTTTTGGATCGCATTGGTAAGGGGATCCGAACTTCTCCCCGAGACGCATTGATTGCAGACTCAACAACAAAAGAGGAACGTGGAAGAGCCTTTGGCTTCCGACGTTCTATGGATGCTTTAGGAGCAACGCTGGGACCATTAATTGCTTTTGGAATTCTAGCCGTGTCTACCAATAATTATCGCCTAGTCTTTTGGCTCTCCGTCATTCCAGGGGTGATAGCAGTTCTCCTCATCATCTTATTTTTGAAAGAGAATCCACATAAAGTTAAAGAAAAACGTGCAAAAATGCCCACACTTGGTTTTAAGGATTTAAACCGGCGCTTTATCTGGTTTACAATCATCTCATCACTGTTTATGATCGGGAATTTCTCCGATGCTTTTTTAGTATTGCGAGCTCAAGATGTTGGCATATTCCCTGCATTGATTCCACTTGCCTTTTTTTCGTTTAACCTATGTACTACTCTTTTTTCAATGCCTGTGGGCATTTTATCTGATCGACTCGGTCGTCGGCCGGTGCTTATTTCCGGTTTTTTTATTTTTGCTGCTATCTATTTTGGATTTGGCATGGTGAATTCCCAAACGGGGATTTGGATCCTTTTTATTTTGTATGGGTTTTATTACGCCTTCATCGAGGGCATACAAAAGGCTTACATTGCTGATATTGTACCTGAAGGATTAAGGGGAACGGCAATGGGGACATATAACGCCCTAACCGGATTAGCTGCATTGCCCGCAAGCATTCTTGCAGGGTATCTTTGGCAGACGTTTGGCTCAACCGTGGCTTTCAGTACAAGCAGCGTGCTTGCCATTCTGGCAGCGTTACTATTCATTTTCTTTCGTATTTAGAGTCAACCTGTATGCCGTCTGGGCGATTGCTCATTTCAACGAGACAGCAATGAGTATTTATCTGTAGTCAAGTTTTACGGTCTCTTAACCTTTTTTCACTCTAAAAAAAGAGCAGCTGCCCATCGGCAATCTGCTCCTCTCTATTAACTATTCGTCATCATGAAGTCTTCATGATATATAATTGCGAAATCGTTTGGTCAAGTCTTTCTTTAATGAGAATTGTATCTGCATATGGAGCTGGAATACCTTCATAGCCATAATAAATACCTGCCAACCCTCCGGCAATGGCACCGATCGTATCAGAGTCACCACCCAGATTTGCCGCCTTCTGTACGACTTCTTCAAAGTTTGACGTATGAAGCAAAATATACAGCACCCATCGGAACGTATGGACGATAAAACCACTTGGCGGACAATCCGGCAGCACTTCTATATTTTCTTCGTATTCACTTCCTGCAACCTCGGCCCTAATCGATGTTCCTAAATCTTCCCCTTGCAGCAGACGGTGAGCGATTCGGTTGTACATGACGCAGACTTCGGCACACCTGGGATCATAATGTGTCATTCGAGACTGCATGATCGTCACTCGATCGATATCAGATAGCTCCTTATAAGCCAGCGCCACCGGCAGGCACCGCATGAGCGAGCCATTCCCACCGCTTTGACCCATGTCCATGTGAGCGACAAATGCCGCTTCTAACCAGTCTCCATCATATTTTTCAAAAACATGACGAATGATGTTTCCGATATCCTTAGGCCGCGATTGATACCATTCCATAAAATAACGCCCAATCGCTTCAATAGGCTCCTCACTATTTTCGATTAACCCATCAGCTACGCAAAGCGTCATCATCGTATCGTCGGTTACTTCTCCCGCTTCCAGGTTCCATACCCCGCCGCCGATGATTTCCGTCAAATATCCATACTGTGCCTTAATTTCCTCTTCATTCATAAACTCGGTTGTTCCGCCAAGAGCGTCTCCTACAGCGACCCCATACATTCCACCCTTGATCCGGTCCATTAACTTCATGTCTATTTCCATTCCCTCCTTCAACAAATGTTCGCCTCAGGTATATGGATCCATTTCTGCCTTTTCACACAGACTTCCCCTAACTTCAGCACGGGTAAGAAGTACCCACTGATTTACTTCATCGTATCCCGTTACTTCCGCGATCACACGATGGCGGGGGTACATCCATTCAGCAGGGGTTTCAGATTTCAGAACAGCTGTGTTCGTTATACCGACGGCCTGAGACTCCAGTAAGTTAATCAAGGTACCTTGTGGAAAAAAAGCTTCGATATACCCTTCCACTCGAGTCCCGATCGGAAACTTACTTTGGGTTCGATGCCAATCTTTCATACCAAGTTGGAGCTGCTCGTGCCAGAGTTCCTCGAATTCCGCCTGACTCATTTCCTGATAATAGGATTCCTGCGAATCTAGTGGATGTTCCGCCAGCATGAAATGATAGAGCTCATGCTTTCGATTCGATGTAATACAAATGCCGTCATTATGATAAACCATCTGTCTGTACGCCATACCGTTGTTATCAATTTCAAAATACCAGGTTCCCATTCCCGGCTCCTGTATATCTTTTAAATATTTCAAAACCGTCACTCCAATCCGTACATACCCTGTAATCGACTTCTCAGGCTTAGCTCGAATATAGGGAGCAATATCCCACCAGCAGAATTCCATGTCATGATCGGAATCGAGCGCGAGCAAAAAGACTCATTTCTAATCATATCCTAAGCAGGCATCATTTCTCAAATGATCTAAAGGCCTATAATACAAAAAGCCGCAGCTATGCGGCTATTGAGCATGAATATTTTTATCGTTTTACAATAACCATTTACGGTGAGGGAAAGGGTATGCTCTGCGCCGTTTGAATCTGCTGCAGATCGACGCGGAATTGTTCCTGCACGTTGAAGGGATGATATAATCCCTTGTCAATCGCATTTTTTAGTGATCTTCTCATGCGTATCGATCGCCTGTTCCAATTGGCGCTCCAGGATAGTCTTGATCTCCGGGGTGACGCACTCCGTGACGGCCATCGCTAAATTACGGACGCCGCTCTTGGCAGTGACGAGAAAGTCCATAGCGATCACATCATCTGTCAATTTGTTCATACCAGTCATATATTCCAGTATGGGGTTCATTGCAGCCTCTCCTTTCCTTTGGCCAGGATCGCAGCGAGCTCGGCCAACTGATCGGATGACATGGCGGCATCCTGCTGAAGAATTAGCTTCAGCTCAGGCTCCGTGACCAGAGCCTGCATCGTTTTGGACTTTATCATGCAGACCGTCTTGAAGGCAGCGATCTCATGGACCTCCAAGGCTTCATGCATTGCATACATTGGATTCATCTAGAACTTCACTCCCTCGTTTAATCAAGCTTTTTACGGCTTTAAGATAACCTTGATGCAGTTATCCGTCTTCGTATCGAAGATTTCGTAGCCCTTTTTGGCTTCGCTCAGCGGGATGACATGCGTAATGATATCGGCTACGTTGACCTTCCCGGACGTACTCCAGATCACTCATCTTTCCGTCCATACCCACCGCGTCGATGACCACGTCCGCTCCACCCTTCGTGATTTCCTTCAGGTAGCTGCCGACAGTAAAGAGTAGTTTTAAGAGAAAATACAACACGCTTTTCTCCACTAAACATGTCCTCCAGAATAACTTATGTGTTCAATTTAAAGTTATTTCAGTTCCCATACTCCCGCTCATATTCAGATTCAGACTCACGTAGTCATCTGCTTTTTTCTGTAAGTAACAAGAACCCAACCAAATTAAATTATTTATGGTCAGATTAACCCCACCCCTCCCATAGATGATGGCGAACCAGCACCCCAGTAATTTGGAGAGATATTAGACACAACGAAAGGATAAGGGCATAATAAAATTATAGAAAATCAAGATAAGGGGAATATCATGTCAACTGTACGTTTACTGGTTCTTGGGGTTATTCGGAGGCAGGGGCAAACACACGGATATCGTGTGCACCGCGAGTTGTCCTCCTGGAAAATCGAAACCTGGACAAGTGTAAAGGCCGGATCCGTCTACCATGCGCTCAAGCAGCTTGAAAAGCAGCATATGCTGCGAAACGTTAATGTTGAGAACAGCGAGGAAGGGCCTGCCCGCACCCTTTACGAGCTATCAACAGAAGGGGAAGTTGAGTTCATTCAATTGCTTAAAAAAGCTCTCACCAGCATGGATATGGAATTCTTCGGTGCCGGCATTGCGTTTATGCAGGTATTGCCTCGCTCTGAAACCGTAAGTTTGTTACGCATTCGTGCGCAGCAATCAGATGAAATTCACGCTGGTCTTAAGGCAATGCTTCCACTCTATCAACCTGCAAACGATTCTCCGAATCATCAAGAATTACTCGGAATGTGGATGGCCTTTTTTCTCTCCACCTCTAATTGGACATCCGGTCTAGTGGAACGCTTGGAAGGTATTTGTGGGAAGGAATGCAACGATTCAGAGCTCCAAACGTAAAGTAGCTTGTTAAAAAGCTCCGCTAATCAAATTTGACTAGTGGAGCTTTTATTGTATATACTACTTCAGTAATCAAACTTGAATAGCGAAGGAAGGAATGATCAACCTTGTCTCTACAAGTAAATAAAGAAATCTACCGACGGTTTTACGAGGGAGTATTCAATGAAGGAACTCCGGAGATCGTAGATCAGCTTGTTGATTCGAATGTTATCGCGCATGCCCCCTTTCCTGGCCAAGGACCCGGTTCCGATGGATTCAAACAGGCAATTATGCAATTTCGCGAATCGTTTCCGGACCTGCATGTAATCGCTGAGGATATGATCGCGGAAGATGACAAAGTGGTCGCAAGATTCATAGTTACTGGAACACATCAAGGAGACTTCATGGGTATTGCTCCAAGTGGTAAAAAGTTTACTTTCGAGGAAATAGGGATCGTCCGAATTCACGATGGAAAAATCATTGAACACTGGTCCGTCGCTGATAGCCTTTCCCTCATGCAGCAACTAGGTGTATTTTGATTGTAGAGGCGTCGTTGTTCAAACTGTTTATAGCCGGTAGCTTGACCCTTTATAACCGTATTGTTATGCCTTCTAAGACTGGAAGTTTTTTCCTGCGGAGTGCCTAAACAAAGATGTTGCCGACTATTATTAACGCCGTGCGAAAAATAACGTAGGTTTAATTATCACTGAAGGCACTGTGATCGATCATCCGTCTGCGTTGACAAGAACTTATATCGTTGAAACAGAAATAGCCGCTGCCACGCGGCTATTAAGAGTGTATATGCTTAGCCGGCTGTGTTGAGTCAGCCCCTACCCCTACTTTAGTAAAATACGATGCTCACAGGTTAATGAATAATATTATAAATGCTTTTAAATTCTTGAACAAAGTCAATCGGCAGCATAGGCTCATCAGAAGCGGCTACTCGTTGAAGCTCTTTTAACCTATTCATTGACTCTTCATCCAAATTGGACACATCGTTTGCTTGATGAAAATAAATATACTGCAATACATAACGAAGTTTAATAGACTCTTGTAAATATTCTATTTCTTCTTCTTGGATTGTATTTTCCTTTAGATATCCTTTTATAAAATGGCGGAAGAACAACCTATAATATTCCGTTTTATTTTCAAATTCCTTATACGGAAAAAAAAGTGCATAACACAATGTAATCCCAATATCGTTTACGAAATACGTATAACTGCAATCATCGAAATCGAACAAATAAATGTCGCCGTTATGCAGATAAAAATTACTTTGACTAAAGTCACTATGAATCAAACCGTATGTATCTTTGGACTTGGGCAGAGAAGTAAGTTTTGTTAATCTTTCTTTTAGAATTGAAATCATTACATCATCAGGTCGCAGGTACTTCTCCGCCTTTAATTGAACTTCTTGGTCCCAGGCTTGTCGTTTAAACGCCGGATTACTCCATTCATAACCCTTTGTGGCATGATGGATTTTCCCCATTAATTCGCCCCATTTTTCGTAAAGCGATTCATTCCAATCTTCATCCGACACTTCTTTTCCAAGAGACATTTCGTATGAAATGGCTAGGAACGAACCATTTTCTGCAGCAATTTCTTCAACCATATTACCCCTGGTCGATGGAAGAGCATTTGAAACTGCCAGTCCTTTATTCGACAAAAAATTTAAAAATTCAATTTCACCCTGTATATGATTTCTTGATCTTCTAATTGTATGTGAGATTTTTAATATGAAAAATGCGTTATTTTTCTGGTATTCATAAACAAAGCTTTCATAACCGCCCAATGAACGAACAGTGTCTTTATTAATGTCATATCGCTTTATTGCTTCGGTAAGGATCTCTTCAGTGAATTGCTCTTCAATTTCTCGTAACATTTTCTATACCTTCTTTCATGCATAAGTTAAGTAGTTACATAATTTTTCCATTCGAAGGGCAAACTTCTCTTACGGTTTTTCTTATCATGACCTACGCAGTTCAAGTCAGTAACTGGTAATTAGTCTTCAATCGGTCAGCATCATTTCATATTGCCAAAAGACGGTTTTCCCGCAAACTCGTAGTTGATTCCCTGATCAGTCTTATCTTGCCTGAAGATAAGTCAGAACAATTACACCTGAACCGAATGTCTTTGTTTCCGCCAGTTTAAGCAATTTCTTATCGATCCCTTCTCCAAAGAGACGTTTTCCGTTTCCAAGCACAACTGGGAAAACCATGAGCCGATATTCGTCGATGAGATCAAGTTGCACCAGCGTTTCTCAGGTTCATCTCCTACCAGGGTTATCATTCGCTACTCCTACATCTTAAATGTTTTCCTTTATCCAAGAACGCAACCTATCTGCATAGAATGAGCGATCATCTGGATCGGACTGATAACCCTTTGACAGATAAAGTTGATCATTCACATATCTAGGGTAAACATGGAGATGATAATGCCACACGTCTTGATTGCCGGCAGGTTCATTATGTTGCAGCGCCGATTTGCTCTCTGTTTTACTAACGTTTCGTTTTCCGGTAGTTAGTTGAACAATGGGCTTCAGTAATTTACTGAAAGCCCAAATTATTTGTTCTTACTTTACATTAGTTTGGTACAATCGTACCAGTTGTCAATTGATACTGGCTTTAATTCAATAACCACAAGTGCTCCGCAGTTTCTTCATGAGATAACTATTTAACCACATGTAATCAAATTTTCTTATGTCCTAATTTTTCCTTCTGTGGTTGGGCAGGGAATTCCATGACCGCTGTTAGACCTCTTTGGTCCACACCACTTTCAAGAATGAGGCGGCCGTGATGTGCCTTTGCAATTCTTGCCACCATCGGAAGCCCCAGACCGTGTCCTTGATGTACAGACCGCTTTCTCCTTGTTGAAAAGTGCAATTCAGTAATCTCCGCTAATTGCTCCTGTGGGATTCCCCGTCCGTTATCCCTTACAATTAAGCGATATTGGGAGTGGTCCTTGGATAGAGAGGCTTCCAGTATGATTCTGCAGCCCTGCGAGTTATGATGCACACTGTTCTGGACAAGATTACTGATTGCCCGAAGCAGCAATTTCTCGTCCCCATTGATCTGAGCCGCTTCATCGGCCAGTTTCAATTCAATGTCATACCGGTCATCCAACCCATTGTTCAAAAATTCTGTGACTACCTGTCTAACCAGAACCGATAGCCGGATGTGCTTCAGATGCAAAGGCTGCATTTCATACTCGAGCATGGAGACCAGATTCAAGTCGCTTACAAGTGAGCGCAGTTTCTCGCCTTGACGCCGTATGATCCCGGCCTGAAGCCTCTGCTCCTCCGGTAAATCCGGATGATCCTCCATTTCACTTGCATAGCCGAGCACGAGCGAGAGGGGCGTCCTTATATCATGAGAGATCCCAGCAATCCAGTTGGAGCGTGCTTCATCCCGTGCTTTCAGCGCGGTTGTCTTGCTCTGAAGCATAGCCGATGCAGAATTAATACTCTGGGCCAGATCACCAAATATACCTTTGGAGTCCAACTGAACCTCTTTTTCCTTGGCAAGATTGTGGACTCCATCTACAAGTGGTCGTATCCTTCTGATGAGACGTGTGCCAATCATGATAGATAGCAGTACAGCCAGCGCCAAATTACAAAGTAGCAATAGCATAAGACGCAAGGGCAACGAACTTATCCAGTCGGGCAGGAAATCCAATTGATACTTCCAATGGCTTTTCTTGGGATACCCAACCACTATAAGACCATCCTCATACTCCGAAGTATACACCGGGTAATCCTTAAGATAATACCGAGAGAATTTGGCTACATCGACTAAATTGTAGGATCGTGAGACATCCTTAGGCAAAAGGTAATCCCAATGTACATGACCATCTTCACCAAGCAGCATGGCCCAGGTATGACTCTGCTGTAAAAGCTCAGTGGCATGCTTATCGAGTCGATAACTGTCGTCTTGCTTGTCCAAGCCTTGGACCACTTGCTTGATCACGTCTTCTGGGGATAAGTGCTGGTTAATCTCCTTGAACACCAGCGTGCCTAGTAGTATGAAGTTAAAAATAAGCAAAAATATCGAGACAAAGATGGTCGTAGCAACAAACCGGCGTAATATTCGAATAATTCCCTCCACTAACGTATCTCCTTCACCTGCAACTTATATCCTAGTCTTCTGACGGTTAGAAGATGGATCGGTTTGGAGGGATCGAGCTCGATTTTTTCGCGTACCCGCCTGATATGGACCATTAATGTATTTTCGTATCCGTAGCTGTCGTCTCCCCAAACGGCTTGGCATAAGGCATCACTCGTGACGATTCGACCTTGGTTCTCGTACAACTTCACAAGAATCGCATGTTCTTTTGCCGTTAATGGCAGCTCTTTCTGATTCCTATACACGACAGCGCTATCCAGATCAATGGTCTGTTCCCCTAATTGGAAGACAGACAGATGCTCTGTCACGGGAGAGGAGTAGATCCGCTTTAGAATCGCTCTTAGCCGCAATACCAATTCACGCGGCAGGAACGGCTTCACAATGTAATCATCTGCCCCCAAACCCAGTCCGAGTAACCGGTCTTCATCCTCGCCTCGGGCGGAAAGAAAAAGGACCGGCATGTCCGAGAACTGTCTAATGGAGGACAGAAGCGTGAATCCATCGCCATCGGGCAGCATGACATCGAGAATCGCGATATCCGGCTTACTTTTGCGGCAGATCGACAGAGCTGAAGCGCAGTTGGCTGCTGTGTAAATACGGAAAAAGCCCTCTTTTCTTAAAAAACTTTCAATCATAGTTCTGATTTCTGGTTCATCATCTACCATTAATATTTTTTTGTCATTTAAATTCTCCATGCAGCACCACCTGAATTAATTATACATGAACAAAGAGAAATATCTGTGTTTTCTAATCCTATTTAAGATTGACGTAAGGTTGTCTAAAGAATAATGAAAGGTGGATTCAGTACTGTTGAAACAGAGCAGATATATTTAAAAAGACTTGAATGGAGTTGACTTTCTTATGAGCGCATTAGCTATTGTGCAGACGCAAAATCTATCCAAAACGTACGGGGCAATTAACAGTGTAAATAAAGTTGATTTACATGTTCAGGAGGGAGAAATCTATGGGTTTCTGGGTCCAAACGGAGCGGGAAAAACAACTACGTTAAAAATGCTGCTCGGACTTATCAAGCCGTCTGAAGGGACTATCAAAATTTTCGGGGAAAGCCTGAGCAAACATCGACCATCCATTCTGCAACGTACCGGGTCACTGATTGAATCTCCCTCCTACTACGGACATTTGACAGGGCTTGAGAATATGAAGGTCATGCAGCGCCTGCGGAACGTGCCAGCTAAAAACATACATGAGGCGCTTTCTATTGTACGGCTGGAAAATCAGAAAGATAAAAAAGCTGAACAATATTCGCTAGGAATGAAGCAACGGCTGGGAATCGCAATGGCCCTGCTGGCCTTCCCTAAGCTGCTGATCCTCGATGAACCGACGAACGGTCTTGATCCCGCAGGAATTGGTGAAATTCGGGAGCTCATCAAATCATTACCCGCGCGCTATGGAATAACTATATTGCTCTCCAGCCACCTGCTCTCGGAGATCGAACAGATCGCTACCTCAGTAGGCATTATCAGCGAAGGGAATCTGTTGTACCAGGGAAGTATGGCAAGCCTGCGGCAAAAAAATAGAAATGCCATTGTTATGAAAACTGGGGATAATGCCAAAGCGGAGCAGCTGCTTTTCACTCAAGGATACAGTCCAACACAAAGTGGCGGCCGGCTTGAGTTGGGCAATCTTCAGGATACGGAAGTGGCGGAAATGAACAGATTCCTTGTTGAACACAAGATCCCTGTCACTCGGATCGAGGAGCAGAAGAAAAGTCTGGAGGATATTTTCCTGGAGTTGACAGGAAAGGAGCGTAGCTTGTGATCAAGTTATTAGGACTGGAATATTTCAAAATCCGTCGTAAAAAAATATGGATCATGATTATATTATTTCTTGTCGTAGAGATGCTTTGGGCCTTTATGTCCATTAGCCGGTCTATTGCGAGCAATCCGGATCACGCCGTATGGGAATCTGTTTTTTTTAGTATTTCTTCCATGAATGGCTTTTTTATGCCGATTATTTCGGCTGTTGTTGTCTCACGTATTTGTGATATGGAACATAAGGGATCGACCTGGAAAATACTTGTTGCTACCAGTGTGGGACGCGGGCATCTCTACGCGGCGAAGTATATATGCACTAATAGTTTGCTCCTGTATGGCATCGTTGTACAGGCCTTATTCATAATAGTGTTCGGACTCATAAATGGTTTTCCCGGTACGGTTCCTATCGATTTACTAATCCGGTTCATTGGGGGTTCCCTACTGACGACTCTCGCTGTCACAGCACTTCAACAATGGATTTCTTTTGCCATTAAAAATCAGGCCTTTGCGCTGTGCATGGGCATGCTGGGCGGCTTCATCGGAATGACCGCAGGATTATTCCCGGCTACTATTAGACATATTTTCATTTGGTCTTATTATTTGGATCTCAGTCCGGTTACTTATCAATTCGCCGAGACTGCGAGCGCCTATCTGGTACAGCCATTCAGCTTTGGAATTGTACTGGGAGCGTTGGTTATGACTGTCCTGTTCTATATCGCAGGAAGCATCTGTGTAAGCTCGCAAGAAATCTGAGGAGGGAAGTTGATGAAACGAAGTATTTCTGCGGAATGGCTCAAACTGCGCAATTCCCGGATTGTTCTTGTAATCGCTGTACTTCCAATCATAAGTCTGTTGATTGGGTGTGCGAATTATTATTTTAACCAGGGCGCCCTACAAAATGGTTGGTACAGCCTGTGGACCCAGATCAGCCTGTTTTACAGTGTATTTTTCCTGCCCATTCTGATTGCCATCTGTTGTTCCTATATATGTAGACTGGAGCATTTAAACCGAAATTGGAATATGATTATGACCTCTCCTGTATCGGTTGCCAGTATGTATCTTGCCAAATGGATTGTCGTTAGTATTTTAATCTTGTTCGCGCAAGTGCTGTTCATGGGACTCTACTGGCTTGCAGGTACCTTGTTCTCCTTACCCGGGTCTATCCCTTCAGAGACTATTGGTTGGACGATACGCGGATGGTATGCTTCTATGTCCATCAGCGCACTGCAATTGGGACTTTCGCTACGGATCCGTAGCTTTGCTACGCCTATCGGTATTAGTCTGTGCGCGGTCTTTATTGGTCTAGGCATGTATATTGCGAAGTTGGGAATATTTTTTCCGTTCTCATTGCTTAACATTGGCATGAGTGTGATGAGTCAGGATAAATTGACTGACCTGCAGAACTTTCTATTTTGGATGATCAACTTGGCTTTCATTATTATATTTGCGTCGATGTCTATTCGCCGGTTGAAGAACAAGGATATTGTCTCATCTTGATTGTGCTTAGGAGGAAAGTATAATGAAAAAAATATCGCTAGTGCTGGGGCTCATCATTGTGATTGGGGCATGCTTGTGGATGTTCTTCTTCAACCCGGAGAAGCTTAAGCCTGAAAATTCTGCGGGAAAAACAATATATTATACGATGGTAATCGGCCTCGGTGTTCAAGATGAGAATGGACGTTACAACTATGAGCTGACTTCATATAACGAGAAAGGAAAGGAAAAGAAGCTTGGTTTTTCTGCCGGAAAGCTATTGAGAGAAGGAGCTTATGTTCAGCTATATAACACACTGATCAGGGGCGTCACGCACTGGGAAGAGGTTACCCTCGAGGAGCTACCAGAGGCGGTTCAGCGGCAATATCAACAATAATACGAATGAAATCATGTTTTTTTGAGGCTGCCACATGGCAGCCTTGTTTCTCGTTTCTTGAATGCATCGTCGGTCGTACTTAAATTCCGAGATGAATAATAAATTGATTATAGTTAAAAACCGCTACTTTTCCTCTGTACGGTTCAACCCCCGAAGCGATTTAACGTATCTTATAGTTCCGTCATAATGTAGGCACTTTTGTGCATTTTTTTATGACACAAAATTCCCTTCACAAATAACAAAAAGCCTGATTCATCAGGCTTTCTTCAAATTTAATATGTAGGTGGACTTGTGTCATTAGACAATTATTCTCTGCTAACATACGGCTGCAGACTATAGCGGTCTCAATACCTTGGTTATAAATGTTCAATATTGTAGTAAGATCAATTGTTGTGCTCTCTATCCCTTCAACTATTCATTCTTCTGCTTTGCTACTTGCATACCGCCGATGATAAGCATGATAATTCCAATTACAGCCAGAATAATCCGAACTAAGAATGGACTCAATGAAAACACAGTTTCACCTTGCCAGTACAATCCGAGCAACCTTTCATTCAGTCCCACAATCGCCAATAAGGGCTTAAGAAACAAACTCAGCGCTAATAATACTATCCCCAAAATAACATTACTATTCATGGATTCAAAACCTCTTTTCCAATGTGGTAGTTGCGGCCAATAATGACAGCCGGTCTTTTTGATCGTCTGCCTTGAACTGTCTTCATTGAGCTATTGTTCTCCGTTAGTTGAATGCCTCAATAGTATTAAATGAAAACATGATTTCTGCTTCACAAACCAATTCATGGTTTACCATGGCGATGCCTGTTCCTTTGACTATCTGTCCCTTGGTTCGGGTCACTTCGAATTCAAGATGGAGTTGATCCCCTGGTTTTACTTGCTTTTTGAACCTACAATTATCAATACCAGTCAGCAACCCTATCATATGGTTATTGCTCATTACGTTGAACATAGCGATACCGCCCACCTGAGCCAGTGCTTCTACAATCAATACTCCAGGCATGACGGGATAATCGGGAAAGTGACCAAGGAAATAAGGTTCATTGAAAGTCACATTTTTAATTCCAACGGCTTTCTTTCCCTCAACAATTTCTAAGATTCTATCGACCAAAAGAAAGGGATATCTATGGGGAATAAGCTCTTTAATTTGATTAATATCAAGCATGGATTGCCTCCTCTGTTATTGCCTTATAACCATTCTAACGTCATTTGGAGAAATCTGCCATTAATCCTTCCCGTTAGCTTAATGAATTATTGTTTTTTGCATTATTAAATCTATGTATGCCAAACCCTTTAAAATTGGAAGCTAGTATCGCTTCTCTTAGGGGATATAAATTTGTAGTGAATCTTAATTCAATTCCTCTTTGAATTAATCTTTCTATTAAATCTCCATATATTTGCACTGTCTTGGGTTTAACTGCTTGATGAGAGATATAATAACCAGCTGTCTTATCAAAGAGTTCAAAACCTTCATCCTTAAAGCTATATCTAAACATGGTCTGGTTTGATATCCGTGTATACCAATCGCTTTCTACTGTAACTATAATATTGGCAGTCGTGTTATTAAAGAAAAGTTGCATTTGCTGATCCGTTGTCATTTCGTCTCTTCTCAATACAATACGCGGGCAATCCCTGGGAAAATAGTATGTAAACTCATGCTCTTCGTCAATTGCCCAAACTACTGCAGGAAAATCGGGGCGATTTTGTTTTTCTTTGGGAATAAATATTTTGATACGATCATCCTCACTAAAATGATATAGCATGTAATTTCTCCCCTTTCATAACGAGTGCACGAAGTGATCGGCGGCCTGATTGTCGGTGATTCAACTATCGTGCTAGTGCTACAAAATGCCGCCCCACAGAGTAATATTCATCCTTATTCACGGCATCGTCCAGCCACTTCATCAGCTTCACCCCGTCCTGTTCGGCATTGTAGAAATGATTTAATGGGGAGAGTGTATGTGGTGTCCTGCCCGTCTTCTCGTTAAGACCGTAATCTGTGATGTAATAATAGTAGCCTGGCAATACTTCAGTTAGCTCTCGGGCAGATTGCAGCATGCGCGCCGACCAGCGATGCACATATTCGTCATCATCCGAAACATCACCATTCAGATCCTTTTCAAAGTCGAACAGCAGCTCGTCATAAAGTGTATTGGACTGCAAAAGTACCGCATTGTCCGGGAGCAGCTTGCGGTTCGCTGTGAATATGGACGAAATCAAATCATCGTGGACTTCATATCCAAAGGTTGCTGCAAAGTTGGCACTCCATTCGTTATCGATAATATTCGGCCAGCGTTCGGCATTCAAGTAGGAGCCGTCCGAATATTGATAAATGCGGGCATCCGGGTAGCATTTCGCAATCTCAGGCGCCCAGAAGGCAGCTCCGAATCCTCCGGCGCTTTCTCCCGCAATGAGGATCTTTTCAGGCGCAGAGAAATGGTTTGTAACCCATTCCAATGCTGCACGCGTATTGGCTTGACCGTTGTAACGCATTGTAAACGGCTTGCCTTTGGCGTCCGTATATTCCTTGGATGCATTCCCGATATGCAGATCACCAGTAGAATAAGGGATATATACAATGTTCCAATCCTTGAACGGATTGTCAGGGTTATTATTTTTCAACAGTCCGCCAAGCGTACTTACCTTAAAGAATGGAATGTTCGGAAAGTAATATTTGATCTTACCGTTCTTCATTACATCACCCAGACTGATCGGATGCGCGGCAGTCACCTCATCCCAGGCCACACCGCCCCCAGAAAAATAAATGATCAATTTATTTTCAGCAGCAGCTCCCTTATTGGCAAGTAAATAATATTCCGAACCGTCGGCAGAAAATACTTGTGCATCCTGATCAAACTTGATTTTATTCCAGACATAGCGCTCCGCAGCAGCCCATTTATCCGGTTCAGCAGGCTTTTCAAGGATAAAGAAATAAACATAACCCACCAAAACCCCGAAAATAAGTATAATTCCACCTATCGCAGTCAGGAGAATCTTGTTGATTCTTTTCATTGTTTTCTTTTTTGTCACACAAAGACCGCCCTTTCAACCATAATGTAGTCAGCAAGTTTTTCAAATAAAAACAGACGGTGTTCACTACCGTCTGTAACGCGCTGTCGATCAGATTTTTTTTCTTCTTTAATGAGTAGTAATTCAACTCCACATAATTCCTCATCAATTGTATGATACCACAGAATGGAAATATCTGGCGTAATATTTGCCCCGAAAATCCCCTCGCAAACACCCCATTTATTCACCGCTACTTGAGATACGGTTCACCGTAATATATCTAGCTAACGGTTCTCTTTGAGCGTGTAAGCCCGATCCAATATCGAAGTTATACGTAATAGTGGAATGCCCCCCACTGGCTTTGGACAAGATTCCCATTGTTTTAATTTTTATGATTCCAAGTAGCTTTCGACAATTTTCATCAAGGCTTCTTTGCTTATTTTATCCGTATTTGCCGTTACATTATAAACGTATTTTTCATTTTTGTCTGGGCTCTCGTATACCCATGTCAACTCGCGCAAATGCGAAGGACCAAATTCTATACTGAACTGCCGCATAACCTGTGGAGGCCATTAACATCATTCCTACAAACGCAGTTAAACCAAGGGTATACTTCTGCAAGTTGTGGAATGTCTTCAAAAATACTTCCTGTGCGTTATCCTCGGCTTCCGCATAATTGCCCAGCATATGATAACATTAGAGAAAAATCGGTTTTTGATAAACCTCCATGATTTTCTCGAATTTTTCTGTGCTCTCTCCTCAGGATCTTGGTCAGTATCCTCGCGAAAATCACAGAACTTGTACCGATAAAACAAAAAAGCCGCTGAAATAGCGACTCTCAACGGGACTATGTTCTGGTCCTCCGACTCTCTTCGTATAAATTCCATTATCAAGCAGGTGACACGCATAGGTATGACGAAAGCGATGCGAATATATCAGCTAGCCGTTTTAATACCCACCTGATCGTTGGAATAGCCATTCGCTTTATTGGATGTGTACCAGTTACAAATAAGGCTTTACAAGATACTTACAGCTCATTGCCTCGCGAACGTGATGTAATCGACTTGGATGGGCTCTGCAGATTCGATCCGAAGTGCCCGGTTAATCTGTCCCCGGTGATATTGCCCATGTAAGAGGACCTGCGACAGGATGTCCCGGACGGACGATCGGAACGGATCTCCGCTCTGGTTTGCATAGTCGACCATCTCATCCAAACCGGATTCCTTGAGCCCTTCGATATAGACACGATATTGCTCGGCATTTTCATCGAACATCGTCCGGATCGCCGTCAGGTCTTCCGTTTCCTCCCACAGCGAATATAGAGCGCTGCCCTTGCCCTGCAATCGGGACAGCCAGACTCGTTCCGCGACCGCGACGTGTCGAACCAGCTTCAGAAGGTCCTTGTTCTTCGTCGCACTCTCCTCGAGCGCGTCCAAGATGCGTCCGTCCGCCCAGTACAGGTGGTCCATCATGCGCTTGATCGTCTTCATTTCGGTTTCCCCCTCTTCGTCTCATCGATTCCTTGAACCTGGTGTTATCCGTTAGTTTAATCATTTGAATATTTTGCTCAACTAATCTGCACTTGAACTATCGTTCCCCGTTAGCTTAACACCTATATTTTAGCGATTGTCAATCTAACATGCTCGATGTTCCCTATAGCTTAATATTGTAATACACGCTCGAGAACGCCCATCCTGCCATATGAACGAGCAATACAATCCCCAGGACTGGAGCTGCAGACAATTTCACACCGCATACTATCATGATGAATAAGATATAGATTGCTACCAGCGTAATTTTCCATGCGGATGCTTGAGATTTACTTGAAATGACATGAAATCTTTCATCAAGTCCCCTTTGACGCGCTGCTTGCTTGCGACCCCACCATAACCCGAGCAATCCTCCAAAAATGCCGAGCAGTATCATCAGTAAGACTCCAACCTGATTCAAACTCATGATCATTCACTCCCTTTGTCAAAAATAAATACATCTTCAATGTAACGATCGAACACTTTCGCAATTTTATATGCCAATTCTAAGGATGGATTAAATCGGCCATTCTCAATGGATATGATCGTCTGTCTCGAAACACCAACTCGTTCGGACAACTGTTCCTGTGTTAGCCCTATAGCTGATCTTAAATTTTTAATACGATGTTCCATCCAACCCCACCTCAATGTAAAGCTAGCTTTACGTAAAGTTTACTTTACTTTCATTTTGATGTAAAGCATAGTTTACATCAGTCAAATACTCTTTATTTGCGTAAAACAAAAAAACAGCTTTAAGTAAAAAAGAAACCTACATCCTAACTAACCGCTCAACTGCAGTCAGATATAATGTAGGTCTATCAATGTTTTGAGCTTAAAAGACTATATTTTCTCGCGCCAATCCAGGTTTGGAGCTTTCTGCAGCTGCACCGATACGCCAAGTGTTTCTCCTGCTTGGAGCAACAACTCTTTACAAAAATAATAACCTCGATGATACACAATCCGATTGTCTTCGAAATCATATTCATGAATATCGTGAAGAACAAGCCCTAGCTCAGTTTCAGCCAATACCACGAATACTTTCCGGCCCCACAAAAGCTCCAACGAAACATGCAAAACCGGCCCTCTGTGTTTGAAAGAACCATTAAGCATTTCTCGCTTTGAATATTCCTGAAATCCGGGTTTTGCATCATTATGAATACTTTCCTCAAACATTCCAAGAATACTGTCCACATCGCCGCTTCTCATTGCCTGAAGTAAGGTATCGAGCAGCAAAGCGTTGAATTCAATTTTTTCAGGATGAATTGGATCAGGTAATATGTTGCGATGCTTGCGAATATTAGCCCTCGCACGGTTAAGAGCTGCATAGACCGAACCTTCGGTCATTCGTACCATCCCTGCGACGTCGGAAGCGGTAAAATCGTATACTTCCATAAGCAGGAAAACAGCGATTTGCCTTTGCGGCAGATACTGGACCAATACTTCTAGTGCCTCAATCATTTCCAATGGATCAACTGTTTCTTCTGGAAAATCGTTGGAGTCCTGTTCTGAATACGTATCCATTGAAATCTTTTTCTTCCGAAGCCCGTCAATTCTCGTATTTGTAGCAATTCGGAACAAGTAAGATTTTAATGCGATCGGGTGCCAGATCTGGGCCATTGTTGCAAAAGCTTTCAATAACGTTTCTTGAAATAGGTCCTCTCCATCCCAGGGAGAACCCGTTAAATAACGGCAATATCTCCAAAGTGATGGGCGATGCGGTTCGACCAATTCCTCAAATTTCTTATGTAATGCTCGAGTCTCTTCAACAATCGGATCATAAGATTGAGACATGACATCCATCCCTTCCTGTTTTCCTTATGTAAGACGTTTAGAATGTTGAAAATCATACGGTCGTATTAATAATATTTTTATTTGGTATGATCCAGAGTATTAGTTCTTCATATAGAAAGGAATCCCTCCATAAAATTCGCTTACTTGAGGAACTGGTTATTTCAACCAATCTAATTCCGTTTAACAAACAACTCAAATAAATTGCTATCCGTTCAATTTACTGATATTATAATAAAGAATTATTTTTGTTCGGATTTCGTCTTGAAGATCCTGAGAGCAAGGATAGTAAATATATGTGTGGTTATCACACTAGGAGGAAATAACAATGGAACAAGGTACAGTAAAATGGTTTAACGCAGAAAAAGGTTTTGGCTTTATCGAACGTGAAGGCGGAGAAGATGTATTCGTTCATTTCTCAGCTATTCAAGGCGAAGGCTTCAAATCTCTTGACGAAGGTCAAAGAGTTACTTTTGACGTAGAAAAAGGTCAACGTGGACCCCAAGCTACTAACGTACAAAAAGTTTAAAAATGATAACAATAAAAAACAGACTCTTTAATAAGAGTCTGTTTTTTTATGGTCCAGAAAAACAAATTCAAAACCCTACCCAAGCAAATAAGTAGCGAAATGGTACAGGTACATATCGACAGTTTTCAGACCACATCTTTGGTGTTACTTTATTTCGTGCTAAAACTTTCTTTTATGATACGGAAGACCCTCGCCGTCTTCGCAGTACTGTTTAAGACTGTACAAAAAAATAGCCCAGTTATAATTACAAAGACGAAAAAATGCGGTCACTTCCGCCCAATTCATCTGACGAAAAATGATTGAAGTTCTCCCGTTTTTTTCCTCAATATCAAAAGAAATAGTCGTACCTATCCATTCTGGATCTGAATCTACACACTTCCACAAAATCTTTTTATCGGTAATAAGTTCATCCACTCGCATCTTTGTTAAGCCTTTGCCGCCGAATAGGAACTCATTTATACAACCGATCTGATCATTAACTTTTAGTTCATTTGTCCATATTTCTGAAAGCCCTTTTGCTGTGGTTAAAGCTTCATATACTGTAGAAGCTGGAACATTCACAGTCTGTAAGTGTTCGATATTTGCCATATTACTCATCCTCCTTTAAGGATTTAGTTTATGAAATGATATATCTGTCTACTTGAATGACAAACGGCAATAACTCAAAACGTCCCGGCACCATCCTTCGGTACAGGGACGTTCTTATTAGTTAGTCGCTATTTGGCCGTCTACTTGCTCAGATTTGCGCTCCACACCTCAATGAGTGCCTTTACGCTCCGATTGAGCGTTGTCTTTGATTGATCAGAAGCCTCTTCCTGCTTCTTCTCTTTATTCAGCTGCTTCAGCAAATTCTCCAGATGCTTGATCCCCTGCCTCCAGTCTGGCTTCTTCTTGCTGACCGCATCGGCAGCATGCTCAAGCTCCTTATCCAGCTGCTTCCAGATCTTCTCGTCTAACTGTCCGGCTGAGCCAAACCATTCCAGCAGCTGTCCGATGGCAGGAGCGTTCATGGGGGCAGGTAGAACCGTGAAATTGTCATAACTCGTTTCATTCGTGAACGTCCGCATGCCGACCTTGCCGTGTGTGAATGGATTGCCGCTGCGGTCCGTGTAGTCGATAACTGGCTTGCTCATATCATCGACATACACTTGGATGCGGGCATCTTGCGCAACGACTTTCACATGCTTCCATTCACCTGTCTTCACCTCGAGCGGCGCCCCTGTCAAATAGGTCCAGCTGTAATTCAGCTTGCCGAGATGAACACCCTGTTTGTTCAGGTATGCGACATAACCTTGCACGAAATCCGCATTGTTCTGATTCAGCTCCTTGCCGTGAGCGGGGTTGCTCGCCCGCAACAGAATGCCTCCGTCGCCTGTATCGCTAATCAGCTTGATATCAGACTCCACACTGTAATTCGACCAATTGGCATCTCCAATCAACGTTTTCCCGAAGCTGCCGACCGCTGCCTGATATTCGCCGGTATGAGCAACCTTCGGTAGGACCGGATTTTGATGAATACGTATTCCTTGGAAGTCGAATTCACCTTTTACGGTTTCGACCTTCAAGGTATGTGCGCCCGCCGGGAGATTGATGCCTTGCTTCGTTGTTGTCGCCCAGTTCTCCCAGGTGGCAGAATTCGGAATGTCGACTTCACCGGTTAGATCGGTTGCATCGTCAAGCCACAACCTAACCTTCGCACCGTCCATCGATGTAGCGGTCACAAAATCGACGTTGTACACGCCTGCCTTGGCAATATCTACATTGTAGGCCAGCCATTCGCCGGTAGCGTTCCACCCCACATTATAGCTGCCGCCCGCATTTCGGCGGATGTCGACCGCATCATTCCGATATTCCGTACCGATGTTAGCGGGAGTCAGATCATGGTAGCCTGTACCTTCACCGCCTGCCTTATAATTAACAGCCTGAATAAATCCGGGCAGCACATGCGGCTTATTGAATTGGGTGAGCGACAGTCTCGTCATGTCAAATTCGCCTTTAACAATTTCGACCTTCAGTTCATGATCACCGGACGGCAGCCTAATACCGGATTTCGTCACCGACTTCCACTTATTCCAGTCGCCTGAAGCAGGAACGCCTAGTATACCTGTCAAATCAGTCGTGTCATCCAACCATAGGCGGACTTGTGCATCCGTGAATGTCGTAGCTGCCCACAAGTCGAGATCGTATAGTCCCTCTTGCGCAACGTTTATATTGTACTTCAGCCATTCGCCTGTTTGATTCCAGCCTACGATCTGATCACCGGATGCAGCGGATCGAATGTCGACGCTATCGGTGCGGTATTTGCCTCCAATGTTCGCAGGCGTTAAATCATGGTAGCCTACACCTTCACCGCCGGGCTTGTAATGCTCGGCTTCGATGACACCGGGTACGGGTATCGGCTGATCTGTCCTCGTTATCGCTATACTTGCAAAATCAAATTCTCCGCGGACCGTCTCGGCTTTTAGCGTATGCTTACCTGCTGGCAGTGTAACTCCGGATTTGCGCACCACATTCCAGATGTTCCAGTCGCCGGTCTTCGGAATGTCTACAATACCGGTTAGATCCGTCGTATCGTCAAGCCATAACCGGATCTGACCTCCATCCAAAGTAGTAGCCACTTTGAATTCTGCGTTATAGGTTCCGGCTTCCGCTACGTCAATGTTAAACTTCAGCCATTCGCCCGTCTGGTTCCAGCCTACGTTGTAACCGCCGCTGACCGGATTGGAGCGAATGTCGACCGAATCTCCTCTGTACTGGCCGCCGATGTTTTGAAGTGTATTCTCATGATAACCGACACCTTCGCCGCCAGAGATATAGTGGACCGTACCAATCTCACCCGGGATCGGATGATAAGCGTCGTAAGCCTGCTCCTCCTCGGCAATGTCGCTCTTCACGCTCCAGAAACCTTCATAGCGCTGCCAGCCGTCATCCTTGCCATCATCGAAGTTATCATAAAGAACCGGAACGTCCGCGTGTTGGTGGAACGTCAACTTGTCCATCGAGATCGTACCCGATACGACAGTTACCTTTATGCTATGCTCACCTGCCGGCAGTTCTACCCCATTCAGCTGTGCGGTTTGCCATCCTGTATCAGCAGAATTGGTATCTCCAGCCAGCTCAAACTCGCCCAGCGGTTGTCCATCATCCAGAGTGAGCTGTACTTTGCTGCCCAGAGCTGCATCCGCATAAGAAAGGTCGATGTCGTATTTGCCTGTTTCCGCGATGTTCAGCCGGTATTGCAGCCATTCGTCCTTCTCGAAAGCGGTGACATGTGAGGTGCTGTCATCTGCTTTGCCCGTATCCACGCCATCTCCGCGGTAATCACCGATTGTACCCGGCGTCTGGTCGTGATACCCGACCCCTTCGCCGCCCGACAGGTAATGGACGGCCTCGACTTGGCCCGGTACTGGTTTTGCGGCGTCATTATCGCTGCTGCCGTTTACGTCGTTGCTGAAAGCGGCATAACCGAAATTAGCCTTCGCGTTCTCCGTGACGTAACCGATGCTGCCGCCGCCAAGCATCACACTGCGCGTCTCCTTCAGCATGCCGTCGACGTAGATCTTGAACGTATCTCCTGTCTTCTCAACGCGGATATTGTGCAGCTTCGTATAATCGTATCCTTCAGGCAGCGGGCTCTCCACCCATCCCAGATCGGCGCCGTTCACACGGAACTGCGTCTGCAGCGAATTGCTCGCCGGATCTAAAAGCGCTGTGCCGAAATTGTTATCGTCCTTGTAGGAGAATACGGCCCCGAGCCGTTGGCCTCCGGTATTGTTGGACTCAGCTAACTGGAGGTTAAATTCTGCCGTATAGCTGCTACCGGCCGTAGCAGTGGTCAACAGTCTGCTAGTACCGACGGCTTGCTGACGTAGAAGTCCGGAATCAATGCTCCAGCTGACACCGTCCGCATTCGTCCACGCCGGGCTGAGTTCTGCACCATTGAACCGGTCCTCGAAATCCGGCATCTCCGGATCCGGCTGCTCGGTTGCCGTCGGCCCGAGCACTGACATTTTATCCCCGTTGAACACGATCCGGTCCATCCCCAAATGTCGAAGAGGTCCGACAATGCCCTTTCCTTCGAGATTGTGGTAGATGATATAGCGGGCATCCAAGTTCGGGCCGACGACGACCGTATTATGGCCGAGACCGACTGTCGGACCTTCCGTACTGATTAGAATCGGATTATCCGTATCACGCACGAATCCCGTGAGCGGGTTTGAGCTGACCGCGTAGTCGACCCGATAGCCTTTGCTGAATACATGGTTGCCGGTATACGTCATATAGTATTTGCCGTCGCGCTTGAACAACGTAGAACCTTCTGTCCAACCGTTCATGCTTGCACCTGTATTGACGCTGCTGCCGATCGACGTTGGCGTAGGCATCGTAGCCGCGAGAATGCCCGCTGCGCTTGCATGATAGAAATACCATTTGCCATCATCGTCAATGAAGACGTTGCCATCGATCGAATTGCCTAAATTGCCCGTCTGCACGGTGAACGGACCGGTCGGGCTCTCGCTGCGAAGCACGTAATGACCATTGCCGGCAGGAGATGTATACATGTAGAAGTAACCGTTCCAATAAACAACTTCAGGAGCGTAAGCTCCCTTCGTAACCGGATCTGTTGCGGCCAATCCTCCATAGCTCCAGTGGACAAGGTCTGGCGAGCTCCACACTTTGACTCCGATATCGGTATCTCTCGTGCTCACATATAAATAATATGTACCATTAAATTTCAAGACGTAAGGGTCGCCAAGCCCATATTGTCCCCATTCATCCGGCAGCGATGTCGGATTTTTATAGGCGAATGCCGCCTGAGGGGCAATCAAGAGCAGCACACACAGCACGACCGCAATGCTTCGTTTTAACATCAAACTTATCACCTCATCGATTTTAATTAAAACGCTTTCATATTTGGATGATCATATGAATCCTTACTGCCTCCGTTATCTCATCACCTCATTTCATACAATATAATTGTAATATAACGTGAGTATATCGGCATTTTCCAGGCGAAGTCAACGTTTTCCTCCAAGATTAATGAATAAATTAATGAAATATTCACTTTATTGACCTTTAGTACAATAATCTTGTATTAAATGAAATGATGGTGAGGGATTTGTTCGACAGGTGATCACACCCGTAGGGAATATAAAAAGAAGCTGTCCGCGACAGCTCCTTTAAGATCATTAGTCAATCAACCTCATCAGCCAGACTTCCTGTTTCAGCGGCAGACAATCAGGATTCATTGCCGCTGTCATCGTAATCCTTCAAATGTGAGGGATCTTAACAAGTACTGTAGTTCCCCTACCGATCTGACTTTCTATTTCCACTCCATAGCCTTCTCCGAACAGCAGCTTTATCCTGTTATGTATATTGGATAGACCGATATTTTTGCCATCCAGACTGTTTTTCATTCTCTCCGAATATTCCATACTCAGCTTTGCTTTAATGCTCTCGAGCTCGTCTTCAGCTATTCCTATTCCGGAGTCGGAGACTTGAAAACATACATCTCCATTAGAGTCAATATGACCGCTCACACGAAGATGCCCCCCTGCATCCATACTTTCCAGCCCATGATATACAGAATTTTCAACAATGGGCTGCAAGATCATTTTAGGTGTTTTCATTTCCAATAGCTTTAAATCCACATTTACTTCCATCAAAAACTTATTTTCATATCGAATTGAGATAATATTCATATATGCCTTAATACATTGAATTTCTTCATTAATTAGAACAAGCTCATCATTTTTAATACTATATCGAAAGATCTTGGACATGGATGAAGTAATCTGCGCGATTTCATTGATGCCGTATTCAAGTCCGATACTGCTTATGCAATTTAATGTATTATACAGGAAATGCGGGTTGATTTGACTTTGCAGGGCCGAAAATTCAGCCTGTTTCTTGCTGAGCTCTGACTCATATAATCTTACCTGCGTGTTTAATATATCGCTTGACATCTCTTCCATTTGGTCAACCATGCTATTGATATCGTAGGCCAATACGCCAACTTCATTGGTGGAGCGCACCTTTATCCGGAATCCTATATCTCTTTTACCAATTTTTTTCATATCGGCTACAAGCCCCATGACAGGTCGTGTCAGATTATTCAAGAAAAAGTATCCCAGAATCATCATACTCAGAATGATACCGATTCCTGCTATAATACTCGTGTTTTTAATATCGTTCATGTCGGTTGTTAATTCGTGCACCGGAACAATACTTACGATCCGCCACCCCTTAGCCTGATCCAAGCCTTTTTCCTGAACGATGACGTCTTTCCCGTTTATATTTGTTTTGACGCCATTGGTTAAACTACCCTGATCTACGGTGAGTATATCTTTGAATAAATTACCACGGTAATATGCGTTATTTGAAACAATGACCTCATTTCGGCTGTTTAATAGATACAAAGAAGAGTTAGGCGTCAAATCGGTATTTTCAACAAGTTCTTGCAGCTTTTCCGTATTCACCATAACTGAACAATAGCCGGTTTGCTCAGAAAAATGAACCCCGCCAATAGATTCAATAATCGGGGCTATATAAAAGAAATATTCACTTCCTGTTTTTTCGTCTTTTAAAATATTTGTAAACGTTCCTTTTTTAACAGACTCACTATCGTTTTTATATTGCTTGAAAAATTTATCATATTGATTTGAGTAAAAGATGTCACCCTTTGCAATAGCTAAACTGTAAATTCGTCTTCCTTGATTGTCATTAATAACAATCCCATTCACATAGGAATTAAAGGACCTCATATATTCCATGAGATCAATGACATAGGTGCCAAAATCAAAAGCCCGTTTATAATCATCATCAGCAGTGGTAAATTCCTGGATCTTTCTATTATTAACAGCAATATTTGTACTAACTTCAATATCGTTAAAAACGGAATCTATTTTTTGGCGTGTTTGTTCAATGATTTTATTTCCATAATTCACAGCCCTTTTCTGGGTCAGATTATAGAAGCTGTAATAGAAATAGAACTCCATCGTTGTGAATATGATGATCGAAAATAAAAAAATAAGTAAAATCTGATGTTTGAGTTTCATTCTACTAATCCGCAAACTCCCCACTCCATCCCCAACCATCAACTTTTTCTGAATTTCGAAGCTGTAATCCCGCACTGTTTTTTAAATACTTTATTGAAATAGTAGTAATCCGCATATCCTACTTTGGTTGCAACTTCTTCAATTGACAACACTGTATGTTTCAGTAGCTCACAAGCCTTTTTAATCCTCAATTCAGTAACATATTCCGAAAAGGTTTTACCCAAATTTTTCTTGAAAAGCTGGCAGCAATACACTTGGTTAATAAAAAATTTCACGGATAAATCTTTAAGATACAACCTATGCTGAAAATGATTGTCAATGTACTTCACCATCTGGGTAAAATATGAGTTGATATCACCTTCATTGATAGACTGGCTGTTCAATTGCTTGATGTATATAAAAATGTCATTCAGAAAACTGCACAAGGACTCAAAGTTTTCAAATCGCTCCTTCAGTTCGGAATAATTAAGGAAATCAAGCTCCATGTATTTCAGCTCTTCGTAATAGGTACTAGCCAACAGACTGACCACTTGATTCCATAAGTGAACCAACTCTCCCATACCTAATTGATTGTGCTTGAAAAAATACACAAGTCTTTTAATGATGTCATCCATTTCTTCAAACTTATTCTCTTGAATAATAGATGAGATTTCATCAATAAAGGGCTTAACCACAGTTAGCTTTGACTCATATTCAAATATCCCCGTTCCTTCATTTAAAAATATTTGTGATGCTGCGAGATCTGCTTCCTTGATAAGCTTTGCAATATGATCACAGGTAGTTGAAGTACTGCTGATGCCTACCGCTTTTATATCTGATCTCGTGAAAACTGCACAATCTAATCCGTCATCTAAATCAGATCTTGTGTCACTTTTGAGAATATATAGCGTCTTTGTTGATCCAAATTCAACTTCCAATGTATGGTTACGATCAAAGAACTTTAAGTCCCTATACCCCTTGTTCTCAATACTTGAATAAATGATAAGTACACGAAAGTAATCGTCAGATAAATGGTCAAAAAATTGTGTTAATCGATTTAATTCACTTTTATCACCTGAGGTTAGCGCTTCTAGAATAAGGTTATTTCTACTGCTTCTTTTTTTTGAAAAGTGCAAG
This sequence comes from Paenibacillus sp. J23TS9, assembly GCF_018403225.1. Lineage (NCBI taxonomy): Bacteria > Bacillati > Bacillota > Bacilli > Caryophanales > Paenibacillaceae > Paenibacillus > Paenibacillus sp. J23TS9. Next base: position 1,440,400 of record NZ_BOSG01000001.1, read on the forward strand.
GCCAGTTTCTCTATCAATGGATCTGCCGTCTCCATGTCCATTGGCTTTAAGCAATAATCCAGCGCACCATACCTTAAGGCTTCCTGCGCAAAGGCGAACTCAGAGAAACCGCTTACAATAACAAATTCAACATCCATTCCTTTTTCTTTGGTAAGCCTCATTAGGTCAAGACCTGAAATTTCAGGCATTCTTATATCTGTAAAAACCAGATCAGGACGCTCCTTGCTTATAAACTCCATTGCCTTATGAACGCTTGTAAATTGGCCTGTTATCTCAAATCCATATTTATGCCAGTTAAATGCATTCCGAATGCCTTTTATCGCCCAAGGTTCATCATCTATAATAATAACGCTATACATAGGTACCCCCTAGATATATTATTCCGTAAATACCCATTTTTTTGCTGGCAAGATGACAAGATGCCTGCTAGTTCCTTTACCGATATGCGCGCTGGACCATTCGTCTGTTGAATCGCCGGGTGATCGAACTGAATATTCTGGATTCTGTATAACGGGAGACGTTTCGCATGGTGTAAAAAATACTTAAGAAGACAATGGCATTATATCACCGAGCAGGACAGAGGAAAATAAAACATTTGTATCCTGAAATTTGATTCTCGGTCATGGTACTAATCGTTCCGTAGTAAAAGCCTATGGATATAACGCCGTTATGTCCACAGGCTTTTTACTCAACAACGTTTTTTTTTCATATAAGCCGTTGATAGATCAACGTCCAATATTGAACATGGATGGTTTATTGTTTCTTATTTGCTTGCATAGCCTTATAAATTTTCACATTTTCATCCATAACAGCCTTCCCGCCTGCTGCCATATACTCCGCAACTAACTTATCGTACAAGGTGTCGAATTCCGAAGGCTTACAAACGATAAGTTTATCCGTCATTTGATTGTTCATATCCCCAAGCGTTTTGCCGAACTTAATATTGGACTTATTTGGAGTATCATAGAAGAAGCCTGTGTATGTGTCTGTCGTATTTATTTTGTATGATTGTTCTGCAACATCTTCAAGTCCGGGAGCCGAGGCAGCTAATGCCTTAATATTTTTCTGAGGGTCGCCAAGCTCCACGCCATTTACAACCAGTGTATAATCAAGATTTAGATAGCTGGTTTGCATGTTATCCCCAGTTTGATTGATCACCTGCGGAATACCATTCACCATCTTGTGATTAACCCCTTCCTGTCCGTATTGCAAGAAGAATAATACTTTGGGGTCGGACATCCAGTTTAGGTATTTAATTGCCAGTTCTGCATTTTTACTGCTCTTCGGGATAAAGAGGCTAATACCGTTTTCATTGTACGCAATTTTCTTGTATTTTCCTTCATCATTCTTAAATGTGTCAATAGGAACAAAGTTTGCACTAGGCACATTTGCCTTTAATGGCTCACTGATATTTTGACGCAGCGGATAATCCCAGTTTGCACTGAAGAATCCGACTTTACCGTTGGTCACGTCAGCATCCACTTGCTTTGCTGTTTTGTCTAAGGCGAAATCAGGGCTGATTAATTTTTCATTATAAAGCTTGTTGAGGAACTTGAATGCATCCTTGTTTCCGGGTTTTAGCCAGCCTGGAGTTGTAACGAATTCTTCCTCCGACTGTTTCCCCCAGAAAGAGTCAATTAAATTTCCATAGCCATAATTCATACCGGTTGCTGCCACTCCCCAAGGAATAATACCATCTACGCCACCCGGATTTTTATCTCGGAATGCAATTAAAGTATTATATAATTCATCCCTTGTAGTAGGAATTGGCATACCCAATTTATCCAGCCAGTCCTTTCTAATAAACATGCCAATCCATGCTAGTGAAGTTCTTTTGGCAGGTATCGCCATCTGTTTCCCATCAAAAGCTCCATAAGAAAGAACTGTTTTCCCCAGATAGTTAGTCAAATCCTTTCCGTTATTATCCAATAAATCATCCAATTGCAGAATGCCATTCATGTTAGAGTATCTTGAGACTGTTGCACTGTCATAAGTAAAGGATATATCGGGTGCTTCGCCCGCTGCCATCAATACATTGAGCTTATCGACTTCCTGTGACCTAGGTACCGGAACAAATTTCACAATAGCATTGTTCTGTTTCCCAAAATTATCATTGATATACCTAGTCCAAGTATTATTGTTTAAATCCGGCTGTCCCTGTATGCCTCTGTCAAATACTTCAACTGTTAGGGTAACCGGCGAATCTGAAGACTTGGCTTCTTCCTTTGACGTTGACGTCGTTGATGACGTTGACTGGCTTTCTTTTGTTGTATCGCTGCCACATCCTGCCAATGTACCTGCTAATAGCGCCAAAACCGGTAATAAAACCATCATTATTTTACTTTTCATATGTAACCTCACTTTTCAATTAGTCATTTCGATGCTTTATAGCCAATTATTCATCGTTCCTCTCAGGAGTTGCTTTCCCATAAAGCTTGAGTTTTTTCTTCCTGACCGTCGACCCAATAATCACCCCCTTTAGAGCCGTCTTTTGACAAGCAATATGAATATACAAATACTCGTCAACCCTTAATGGCCCCCGTTAATACACCATCAACAAAATACTTTTGAAGTTTAGGGTAGACAACCAAAATAGGAACAGTTGCAAACATAACACTCGCAGCTTTCAATGACTCAGGAACAATAAAGGCGCCAACACTGCCTTCACCTTGCTGGGTATCTAGTTGTTGATTTGCCGTTATGATTTGGTACAGTTTTAATTGGATCGGATACAAGTTCTTACTTGTGATATAAAAGAGGGCGTCCTGAAATCCATTCCATCTGTCAACCGCGTAAAAGAGGCTTAACGTTGCTATACAAGGCAAAGATAGTGGTAGAACAATCCGCATAAGGATTCCAAGATCATTACACCCATCTATAGATGCCGATTCTTCCAAGCTTTCCGGAAGTGAGGAAAAAAAGGTTTTTAGTATAATCACATTGAAAACACTCATAGCTCCAGGCAAAATCAAGCTCCCGACCGTATTGATCAAATCCAGGTTTTTTACTAGCAGATAGCTTGGTATTAAACCTCCACTAAAGTACATGGTAATTACCATAATGGTTAATAAAAAATTTCTTCCTTTTAATCTTTTCTTTGTAAGCGGATACGCTGCACATATGGTTAAAAACATACAGAAGATTGTATATATAATCGTAAGTACAATTGTGTATCCGAGTGTATATATCATTTCAATATCGCTTAAGATCGTTTTATACGTTTCGATTGTGAACTCTACCGGCCAAAGAGAAACCTTCTGAGAAATAATTGCATTATTTGAACTTAGTGAAAGCGCAATCATATACAGGAATGGAACAAGACATATAATCGCTACTCCAGAAATGAAGATAATAATAAATAGATCAACCCAATTCATTCTTAGCCTGCTGCTCATCAAATTCACACTCCTTACCAAATTCCATGCTCGCCAATTTTTTTAGCAATAAAATTCGCTGCCACTAAAAATATCAACCCTACAATAGATTGAAATAGTCCAACTGCGGTTGCCTGCGAAAAATCCCCGGACCCAATTCCTATCCTGTACACATAGGTACTGATGACATCGGAGTATTCGCTCACCAAGGAATTCCCCATAACAAACGGACGATCGAATCCTATCGAGATCATTCTTCCAATTTGCAATATAAGCAACATAATAATCGTTGGCTTAATCCCAGGCAAAGTAATATGCCAGATTTTACGAAGCCTGCTGCACCCGTCAATATCTGAAGCCTCATATAAATCCTTATTGATTCCGACAATTGACGCTAAATAGAGGATGGTCCCCCATCCTACACTTTGCCATACCCCAACACCTACATACATGATCAGCCAGTTCGTTTTTTGAGAAAGGAAATCAATGTTACCCAAACCAAGGCTGGACAAGACGCTATTCGCCATGCCGCCTGAAGAAAACATCAGGTATACCATACCGCCAATAATGACCCATGATAAGAAGTGAGGTAAATATAGAAGTGTTTGGGTTAATTTTTTTAATCTTATGTAACGGAGTTCATTCAATAAAATGGCCAGTATGATCGGTGCCGGAAACCCCGCTACCAAATCCAGAAAGTTTAATGCAAGTGTATTTATAAGAGCACGATAAAAGCTATTCTGATGAAAAATGAAACTGAAGACATCAAGCCCAACCCACTCGCTCCCGCTAATTCCCTCAAAAATGTTATAATCCTGGAAAGCCATCAAGACACCGTAGATTGGAGCATATTTAAATATGATGATATACGCCAATGGCAGCAGTAAAAGTAAATATAAGAGAGAATCTCTTTTTATACTATGGAAGCTGCTTATTTTTTTCTTAATTCGGAGATTGTTTCTCTGGTTGTCTAAGACTGCTTTCACTTCTATCAACCCCTTAATGAATAAGATTTAACAAAACATCCGCAAGTAGAGTCATTTGCGCTACTCAGCTGAAGATATCTCGTGTCCATAATTATAGTCTCTACAATTTTTAATAAAATGTATTATTTTAAAATTAATTTTGTACTTATTTAATTTTTAGTAACGAGGGAAATAGCCCCGATTGTTGCATAGCATGTCTCGCATTGTTCAAACAAATGTAAAGAGCCTTACTACACACAAATTGTAGTAAGGCTCTGACTATTTAAGATGAAATTTAAACAACTTTATAATCTCTATACAGACAGGGATTGGCACTTAATATTACTATAACCTCCAAAGAAAAAAAGCCTTATTTCAACTTTCCTATTGATAGGTTAACACGATAATTTCCGTACTTTAATAGTCGTTCTAGAAAGGTATCCAATTCTTCATTGGAAGCAAAATGTGTTTTTAATAAATAACATCCATCACCACTTATACGATGTACTTCAGAAATTGCTTCTTCTTCTTGAAAGAAATTCTGGAATTCTAGATGATTAGCTGTTTTTACGAACAATGTAACAAATGCAGTCACGATTTGTCCTAATTTGATTCGGTTTATTAAGATTGTATATTGTTCAATAATCCCTAATTCCTCTAATCTTCGAATCCGATTTCCTACAGCCTGCCCCGTCAAATGTATTGCTTTTCCAAGTTCTTTCCATTGTATTCTTGAGTTTTCTCCTAATAATTTCAGTATCTCAATATCTGTTTGATCAATGATATCAATCAATCCTTTCATCGCGAAAGTAGAAAGTCAGAAAGTGTTACACCAACTTATTCTGCTTATCGATTCAATTCCCTATACTTAGTTTATCCTCTTATTTCACAACTTATAGCATAGAGGAAATACATCAAGATTAACAGGAGGTTAAAGACATGTTATTACAAGAAATTTTAGAGTACAACGAACAATTTGTACAAAACAAGGAATACCTGCCTTATGAAGCAACGAAAATCCCTCAAAAACGTATGGTTGTTGTTTCTTGTATGGATGCTCGTTTAATTGAGCTGCTTCCTAAAGCTTTAGATTTACACAATGGTGATGCAAAAATCATCAAAAATGCAGGTGGTACGATTACCGATGCCTTCGGTAGTATCATGCGAAGTATTGTAACAGCTGTATATGAATTAAATGCAGAAGAAATTTATATTATTGGACATCATAAATGTGGTATGAGCCAAAGTAATCCAAAAGGAACACTTCAAAAAATAGTAGATCGTGGAGTATCTTCACCAGAAATTATATCAGCTATTGAATATGCTGGAGTTGACCTCGAAAAGTGGTTATTTGGATTTGATCATGTCGAAGATTCCATTCAAGCGAATATTGATTTGGTGAAAAATCATCCATTTATTCCAAAAGACATTCCTGTACATGGTTTAGCTATTGATCCTCACACAGGCAAACTAGATTTGTTAGTTGATGGATATAAAACATTGAATGGTCTGAGACATTAAGTATTATCATCACACAAATGAAAGGAAGTTATCAGATATGAATAGAAAAGAAGCTACACAAAAAATTATGGATGCAAAAATTGCAAAAGGCTTAACATGGGAAGAAATTTCAAAGGTAAGTGAGAACTCTGAGACTTGGGTGGTAACAGCATTACTAGGACAAGCCACAATGACACGTCCAGAAGCAGAAAAAATGGCCAAACTACTAGAGTTAGATGAAGAAGTAGTTCAAGCATTAACGGTAATACCACACAGAGGTGAGGTAATGCAAATGCCTCCTACTGACCCCATCTTGTATCGATTGTATGAAATGTTATTGGTGTACGGACCAACTATTAAGGAGTTAATTCAAGAAAAAGTTGGCGAAGGTATTATGAGTGCAATTAATTTCGAGCTAGATGTGGACAAAATAGAAGATCCAAATGGTGGTGACCCTCGTGTTGTCCTTACACTTAACGGAAAATTCTTGCCTTACCGCAGATGGTAATTAATTACAAGAATTTATCAAAATAAGTTAAATTATTTTATAGTCTAATACCGTATAATCCTAAAAACCCATCCTTTTTAATCTAAATGATAGAAAGGATGGATTTTTACTATGAGATTCTTTTTCGGCAAGGGAGAAAAATATGAATAAAAAATATTTTGATACAAGCTTGAGTATCCTACAGTGGTTTGTGTTTCTATTAGCAAATGCAATTGCATTGCCAATCATTATTGGTGGCATATTCCACTTTTCAATAGAAGACATCTCAACATTAATGCAGCGAACTTTTTTAGTTGTAGGAGTAAGTTCATTTATACAAGCATGGTTGGGGCATCGCTATCCCATTGCGGATGGTCCTGCCGGTTCATGGGTAAGTATATTTGTCGTACTGGGACAAGCAGCTATGCATCATGGACAAAGTTCGAAAGATGTACTACAACTTTTAGAAGGTGGATTAATTATTGCAGGTATATTACTCTTCGTTCTTGGGATAACAGGGCTAGTGAATCGAATTCTATGTTTATTTACCCCCTTGGTTACAGGTGCTTTTCTTTTAATCTTAGCTCTTCAGCTTAGTGGTGTGTTGCTAAAAGGAATGATGGGATTACAAGGAGCTGTAACTCATCCTGATTATACAACTGCTACTATTGCATTCATTGTTTTTGCTACTATTTCCCTATTTTCAATTAAGGGGAAAGGATGGATGAAAAGCTACGCTGTATTACTTGGCATTTCATGTGGTTGGCTTTTGTATGCTGTATTGGGGAAAACATCTCATATGCCTTCTCATACACCGTTAGTTAAGTTACCAGAGATATTTGCTTGGGGTACACCTAGATTCGATATTGGAATGACGCTAACTGCAACTTTATTTACATTTCTTTTAGTTGCAAATACGATTGCTGCTATTTCAGCTGTAAAACAAGTGGCTCCGTTATCTAAAGAAAATGAAAAGAAAACACTAAACCGTGGTGTATGGATGGGGGGGATATCACATGTTATCTCGTCGTTGTTCTCTACCATTGGAATTGTACCATTACCTGCATCAGCAGGATTTATTCGACTAACAAGACAAAACAAAGTGAAGTCATTCCTAATTGCAAGTCTCATATTAGCAGGAATTTCTTTAATTCCCTCAATTGTAAGCTTTATGTCCTTGCTACCAGGTCCTATTGCCAATGCCGCACTTTTAGCAACATTTGTCCAAGTGATAGGAATTTCATTTCAATCGATTTTACGTGAAGAATTAAATCAACGTCGATTAACTATATTAGGAATTGCATTATTAATCAGTCTGGGAATCATGTTTCTTCCAGAGAGTGCATTTAGTGGTATTCCTTCTTCCTTACAATATATTTTAAGTAATGGATTACTCGTAGGTACCATGATTGTCATTCTACTGGAACAGTGTTGGAAAGAGTAAAGTTATCTCAATACAAACCACGGTCCTATTAAGATTATAAGTTTGTTAACTGAAATAAGGCTGCCGTACGGGAATTAATTCATACAGGGCGCGTACATCGCAACCGATGGAGTCGGCGATCGATAAGGCGATTTTGAGCGGCATGACTCTTTTGTTATCCATAAAGTCGGAAATCCGTTCCGGTTTAAGAAGCAATTCTTTTGCCAGCGATTCCATTGTTTTTCCGGATTCCAGAAGTCGTTCATGCAGCAAGCAGCGTCCAAGCTCAAATTTCATGAAGAAATGCCCCTCTCGTGTGCAATAATATTCAACTATAAGTGTTGTCCATTTTCAGTATGGATAACCAAGACTTTTGGCGGTTACTAACCTGTACTTTAGTTCAACAACAACAGCAGCCAATTTGCTGGCCGCTGTTGTTGTTATTTTGAACCATTGTTCCCCGTTAGTTGAATGATACAAGTGCATTCATTTACATACGACTATTGTTGTTCTCAAACCCAAAAATCCGCTTGAATAAAAAAACATCCAGCCTATGGGGCAATTCCCACTTTGAACTGGATGTTTTTTTTGAATATTCGCCTATTCCTCGTAAATCTTGGTCATCATCTGACCAAGCTCCTTCAGAGCCATTTCTTCCTGTTCGCCGTCGGTCTCCAGCCTGATTTCGTCACCTGCCGCAATGCCCAAAGTCAACAGACCGAGAGTACTTTTTCCGTTTGCTTTTTTCTCGCCTTTGAAGAGGGTTACTTTACAAGGGAATGTAGTGGCCTTTTCCACGAAAAGCTTGGAAGGACGGGCGTGAAACCCTTGAGGGTGGATGACTGTGAAAGTTTCGGTTACCATGATTTATGCTTCACTCCTAAGTTGTTGGTTTACAAAATCAAGTACTTCTTGCTGTGAACTCATACCCAGTGCTTGCTCGGCCAGACCAGACCATTCATCCTTGGACAACCGGGACACCAGCTCCCGTGCCGGAAGTACAGATGAAGCGCTCATGCTGAACTCATGCAATCCCAGACCGAGCAATAGCGGAATGGCAGCCGAATCCCCGGCCATCTCTCCGCACATGCCTACCCATTTTCCGTGACGTTCTGCTGCCTGAATTACGAGCTGAACCAGGCGGAGAATCGACGGATGATGCGGCTGATACAGATAGGATACCGATTCGTTCATGCGGTCCGCCGCCATCGTGTATTGGATGAGATCATTGGTGCCGATGCTGAAAAAATCCACTTCCTTCGCCAAAATGTCGGCTGCGAGTGCCGCGGCGGGAATTTCGATCATGATGCCGACTTCCAGCGTATCCGATACCGCGATTCCTTCCTGCGCCAGTCGAACACGTTCTTCTTCCAAGATCCGTTTGGCTTCCCGGAGTTCACTCAATACGGCGATCATTGGAAACATGATGGCCAGTTTACCATGCGCGCTTGCCCGAAGCAGCGCCCTCAGCTGGATACGGAACAAGTCTTCCCGGTCCAGGCAGAGACGGATGGCACGAAGGCCCAGGAAGGGGTTCATTTCCTTCGGAAGCTGGAGATAAGACAGTTCCTTGTCTCCGCCAATGTCCAGCGTGCGAATCACGACGCGTTTGCCGTTCATTTTCTCCAGCACATGCTTATACACGGTAAACTGTTCTTCTTCGGAAGGAAATGCGGAACGGCCCATGTACAGAAATTCCGTGCGAAACAATCCGATGGCATCGGCTCCGTTGGCCAATACCTTTTCCAGATCATCAATGCCTCCGATATTGCTCGCCAGCTCTACTTGAACGCCGTCGGCCGTTACTGATGGACGTTCAACATAGCTCCGCATACGAATTTTGTACTCTTCGTATTCCCGCTTACGAACCGAATACTCTTCGAGCTGAACAGCCGATGGGTTAACGATGACTTCTCCTAGGGTTGCATCCAAAATGACCATGTCTCCCGTGCGAATTTCGGATGCTTCAGTGCCGGTGCCTACTATGGCCGCCAGCTCAAGCGAACGAGCCATAATGGCGGAATGGGATGTACGGCTCCCGATTTCCGTCACGAAACCGCGCACGAATTCCAGGTTCAGTTGTGCAGTATCCGAAGGAGTAAGGTCTTTGGCAATCAAAATCGTTTCTTCGCTTAGTTCGGAGAGCGCGCTGTGTTCACGTCCCTCCAGTTTGCTGATCACCCGTCCGGTAATGTCCTTTACGTCCGCTGCCCGTTCGCGCAGCATCTCATTGTCCATGGACCGCAAAGCTTCAATGATTCCGGATGCCACTTCATATAACGCATACTCTGCGTTGACTCCTTCGCTGTCGATCTGGTCCATTGCAGCATCGATGAGATCCGGATCGTCCAACAGAAATAAATGGGCCTCGAATATTTCCGCCTTCTGCGGTCCGAGCCGCTCCAGCGTCTGCTCCCGTATCCGGTCGATATCGGCTTTCGCCGATTCGACGGCTTCCATTAAACGCTGTTTCTCGGCTGAACTGTCTTCCGCCTCTTTCCGCTGCGGCAGGGATTCATCCGGTTCAAGCCGGTAAGCCTTGGCAATGGCAATGCCTGGAGAAGCAGGTACACCTTTCAGCAGATTGCTCATTCCAATACCTCCTTATTTTACGATCGTTTCAAAATCGAATCATTTCATTTATAAAATTGTACATTATTGTTCATAAACAACCATGACACGCTGGGTTAGCAGATGCGAAGCATCAAGCCCGCTTACCTCGGCAAAGGCTTCGCGAACCCCCTTCTCCGCAATTAAGCTCTGCAGTTCCACGGCTTCAGGATCTTCCTTATAGTCGAATTTAAGGGCAAGTGCCATAACCTTGGTCAAATGCTCCGCGCTGCCGCCCTGCTCCAAAATCCGTATCGCCGGCCGGATCAGACGATCATCCGGCGAAAGCTTGCGGATCGGCGAACGCCCAACCCGGACGACCTCGTCGCTCAGATAAGGGTTGCGAAAACGATCCATGATCTTGTAGATATAGGCTTCATGTTCAGATGCATCGAACCCGTAATCGCGAACCAGCATGCTTCCCGTTTCCTGCAGGGCTCCATTCACGAGGCCGAAGACTTCCTCGTCCTTCATCGCTTCCTGGATGGTTGCATACCCTTTGTGATAGCCCGCATAGGCTGCACTGCAGTGGCCCGTATTTACGGTAAAGAGCTTACGTTCAATATAAGGAATCAGATCATCGACATAGTGAACGCCGCTGATCTCCTTCGTGTCCGGGAACATTTGCGATCGGTTGATTACCCATTCGTAAAAACGTTCTACGGTGACGGCAAGCGGATCTTCATGATGCTGAAGAGGTACAATGCGGTCCACTGCCGAGTCCGGAAAAGCGACCAATATAGCAGCCTTTTCCTGCTCTTCTGCTGATAGCAGACTCATGACATGTTCTTTCAGCTGTGTGCTGGCTCCAATGGCATTTTCGCAAGCAATGACATGGAATGGAGACCCACCGCGTTCCATGCGCAATCGGATTCCTGTGGCGATGCCGGGAGCGATGTGCTTAAGAATCGAAACACCGACTGCTGTCGTGATCAAGTCGGCGGTTGCCACCGCCTCGGCCACCTCAGAGGAATTCCGGCCATCTATAGCGTCAACGCCGTGGACGGGAATTATCTCCCTACTTTCATCTGCGATCGTAACTTCGTAGGAACCGCGTTTTTGCAGCGATTGAACCAAAGACTCGTTGACATCGGAAAATACGACTTCATATCCTGACTGAGACAACAGCAGCCCGATAAATCCTCTCCCGATGTTGCCAGCGCCGAAATGAAGAGCCTTCATTCTTCCATCCCGCTTTCAAAAATCGCAAGGATTTCTTCAGCCGTTGTGGCAGTACGAATGCTTTCCATGCTGTCTTCATCTGAACATACCATGGCGACGCTAGTCAGAATATCCATATGCTCTCCGTTCTGGGCCGCAATTCCGACGATCAGCACGGCCGGCTCATCCCCGCCGAAATCGACGCCTTCGGGAATTTGCAGCACGGCAAGCCCAGTAGACTTGATCATTCCTTTCGCTTCATTGGTGCCATGAGGAATGGCGAGTCCTGAACCCATATAGGTGGACAGCGCGTTTTCACGTTCGATCATTTTCTCGATATACTCTTGATCCACATGCCCCGCATCGACCAGCATTTGGCCTGCCTGGCGAATAGCTTCATATTTGTCGGATACATTCACGTTCAACCGAATTTGATCTGCCGATAAAATACTCATAGATGATCACTCTCTCTCCAGTTTGTTTTCTAAGAATGCGCGAAGATGGACGGACATCATATCACTGATCCGCTGTTCACGGCCCTCGGCCAGCGCTTCGATCATCTCACTGTCCAGCAAGGTTGCGCTGATCTCGCTCAATACTTCCAGACTCTCCCGGGACAACTGCTTCGGGGCAAGCATCAGCAGAAAACGTGATAGTTCAACCGATTCCAAAGCGTCCATCTTCATTCTTTGATCTAGTACAAACAACATTAATACAGGTTTCTTTATAACAGCTGATCGGGTATGGAACAGGGCCAGTTCCGTACCGGGAAGCAGCTGCGTCCCGTTTTGTTCGCGCTCCAGCAGCAGCTTTACGACAGCTTCGGGATCGAGAATTGCGTTCTTGAGCTGCGGATGGAAGCAAGCAGCCCGCAAGCACTCTTGAAGGTCGGGTGTTCCTTGTGTTGCCAACGGAACAACCCGGAAAGCTTCCAGCAGTTCGATGCTTTGCTGCACGGCCCTGTTTAAGGAACGGAGTTCCTTCATATGAAGCATGCCTGCCGCCTCACTGTGACCGGCAGGTGGTTTCTCTGCAGAAGGGCTGAAATCTTCGAGCCCCGGCAGTTGTTTTTTATTGGCTATAAATATGTCCGATGACTGCGACGTGCTGAGCCTGCGGATATAATCCCTTAGTTTATCGGCTTCAGCCGGGGTAAGCAGCGGACTTAGTTTTAAATATTGTTCTTCAGGCAAGGGCAGATCCACAGTGCTGATGATCAGATCGTAATCAGATCTTGGAATACGGGTCGCTTCATACCACGAAGCTTGTTCCACGATGTTCAGCTGCGGGAATTCTCTTCCCAGTCTGACCGCAAGCATTTTGGATGAACCGATCCCGCTCGTGCATACGATCACTGCACGCATATTTTCGTGAATCTGTCCGAAGCGTTCCCTTGAGGCTCCGAAATGCATCACCAGAAAGGCGATTTCCTCATCAGGAATATTTAGGGACGTAAAAATGGCATCGGCCGCTTGCCGGACGAGTCCAAACAATTCCGAATAGTCCTTGCGGATCGTATCCAGCAGCGGATTACGGATTCGCTGCCCTGCAGCAATCCGCTCCATTGCCGCCTTCAAATGAACAAACAATCCGTCCCGGAGGGAACGGTCCGCCGTGTAATCGTTAACGTCAAGCTCCCCCATTTTGCGGATAAGAGATCGGACCGTTCCGTACAGCTCCAGGTCATCGACAGCCAGCGCCTTGCTTGAAAATACATAGGCTCTTTCCAGTAACTCCTCGGTATACTTTACCTCTGCCGCAGGGTATTTCAGCTGCAGGGCATCGCCTAGCTGCCGGCATAGCGCATCTACCGCTTCCTGTTTGAAACGCCGAGTGGTTCTAGGACTGCCGAATCGCCGCAAATTAGCAAGCCGATCGGCTTCCGCATCTCTCACTTCCGATCCAGAACGGAAACGTGAAGCCGCAATGGACAACCGGATCAGCAGATCTGTATATGCTTCTTCACTGAATGAATCTTCCTGATGGTGCTCCTCCCACTTCCACAATATTTCCTCAATCAACGTAATAAAGTCGACGCCAGCCATATCGGCTACGCGTCTATCCACGGGATGGAGCGACCTCCGGTCTGCCCCGACGATCAGCGACAAGTCATCCAGCCGAAAATGCACGAGGTTGCGTATCGCTTCACGGAGCAAAGGCTCGGGCCCGTTAATATCCACGCCGTACCCGCGCCGGCGAATGAGTATCAATCCCTGTTTGCTGATCCAATCCGTCAGATCGTCCAGATCTGCACCAACTGTCGGCACAGTCACCTTCATTTCATGCGCCAGCGTAAATAGTTTTACCGGTTCATGGGAAGCGAGCAGTCTGCTGAGCAGGTAAATCTGCCTCTCATCCGCCGAGTATTCCACATCGAAGGGGATGAGGAGTTCCGAACGGATCTTCTCGAATCGTTCAGGCTCGCCTTCCAAGCTCAGACCGGAACCGGCCTTTCGGTGAAGGGTAATGCCTTGCCGATGCAGGTAACTCTCTACCGCATCCAGTTCCCTGTGTACTGTCCGCGGGCTGACACGGATGATGCGGGCCATTTCCGCAACCGTGGTTTCATAAGGGCTGCGAAGGAGTAAATCCAGGATCTGTCTTATGCGGTTCGTCAATTCCATCGATAATGCCCCTCCAGAAACGGCCGCAAAAGGCGCTTGGATGCCAGCCGTTATGCCCGCATCCATTCGCCTTTAGCGTTGTATAGTTATTTCAGCCGATCAACAAGCTCGTCATATTCCGGACTCTTCAAGAAGTTGTCGATGGAAATATGCTCGGCTTGCGGTGCCACTCGACGGGCCCGTTCTGTCAGTGTTTTATGAGTCACCACGATATCCGCGTCAGACGGAATGTCACTGATCGCCGTATTGGTTACTTCAATAGGGGAGCCCGCCGCCTTCATCTTTTTGCGCAAAATAGAAGCACCCATCGCGCTCGAACCCATGCCTGCATCGCAGGCAAAGACGATTTTCTGAACATCTTCCTTACTCTTATGTCCTGCATCAGCGTCCACTGCTACAGAAGTTGTACCGGCAGATTTCATGTCTTTCATTCGCTTCGTTGCTTCTTCCAAATCCTCTTCATCTTCTTCCTTCTTCTTGCTGGTCTTCAGCAGAAGAGCGGCTACGACAAAGGATACTATCGCAGCGGTAACGACACCGCTCAGCACCGGCAGAATTTCTCCGCGAGGTGCCATGGCCAAATAAGCGATGATGCTACCCGGAGAAGGTGGTCCGACCAGACCTGCGTTCAGTAGCGAGAACGTGAACGTTCCGGTCACGCCTCCAGCCATTGCTGCAAGAATGAGGCGCGGGTTCATCAGGATGTACGGGAAGTAAATCTCGTGGATCCCGCCAAAGAAATGGATGATTGCAGCTCCTGGGGCCGATTGACGGGCCGAACCACGTCCGACGATCATGTAGGCCAGCAGGATGCCAAGTCCAGGTCCCGGATTCGATTCGAGCATGAACAGGATCGATTTACCTGCGCTTTGCGCCTGCTCAATGGCAATCGGGCTCAGAACGCCGTGGTTAATGGCGTTATTCAGGAACAGCACCTTGGCCGGTTCGATCAAAATATTGACCAAAGGAATCAGGTGATGATTCACGAGAAACTCGACGCCCGAAGAAAGAACATTCGTGATGGCCTCAATGATGCGACCCACGATCGAGTATGCGATCATGACGAGCGCGCCGCCGATGATGCCGAGAGAGAAGTTGTTGACAAGCATTTCAAAGCCGGATTTGATTTTGCCTTCCACGGCTCTATCGAATTGCTTGAGTACCCAAGCAGCCCCTGGTCCGACGGCCATCGCGCCCAGGAACATCGGAATGTCGGTTCCAACAATGACGCCCATGGTGACAAGTGCCCCGATAACGCCGCCACGCTGTTTATGCACCATCGTACCGCCGGTATAGCCGATTAACAGCGGAAGCAGATACTTGATCATCGGGTCGACAAGCTTGGCGAAGTATTCTTGAGGAATCCAGCCTGTCGGAATGAAAAGTGCGGTAATTAAGCCCCATGCAATGAACGCTCCGATATTCGGCATAACCATGCCGCTCAGGAAACGTCCGAATTTTTGAACTCCCACCCGTGCGGCTCCGGATGCGGGGGAAGAAGTGGACTGGGCCATAAGGATAACCTCCTTGTATACTTGTGTCGAACGTAATATTTCAATATGCCGTTCGTCCTATACTCATCGTAACGGACATCAATATGACACTCAACAAAATGAAAACGCTATCTTGTCAGCATCTCTACTGACAAGAATTTATTTATCCCGAAAAAAGCCTGAATTCACGGTCCTTTGACCCTTACGAGGATTCGAATAAATGGATTGTTTAAACATGTTGGATTGGCGGTGTTTATCTATGAACTGATGTGGATTTAACATTTGTTAATGTATAGCATTTCCATTGCCCAATTCATAAAAACATAAGACTCTTGTTGAAGTTGATTCGTGAAAGCAACATGTGTCTAAAGAATCCTAGTTTAAATTCCCCTGCCGTGAAGAATTGCTTTTCTTGGAGTGAGAAAAGTCGGCTTTCAATGTACTAACAGACTACTTTATATATTTCGTGAATTAACAACAATCCGCAACCGCTCTTCGGTCGTCAGGTGAATTTATGTTTTAAAGGAGCATTATTTCGAATTTACATGATCTTTCGATAACCCGGAGGTAAAATCAATATTTGTACAGGAATCAGACAAAAATCAATTGATCGAATTGCTTTAAGTCGACCTTTATTGGATTTACTTCACCGTAAACAGCTCCACTATATCTCTCTAACGCTTCTTGGGGACTTCCTAACTCAGCACAGGATATAGCTTTAGCATCTTGTCCATTTGATCTGCCCGTTACTTCAATAGAAAAAGGAAGCAGCTGCCGGTCGCGGCGAACTGCTCCTTGGTTATTTCACTTACGTTCTGCGTCAGTTATGTCAGATTGCATTTAACTATTGCTCTAGGTTAGCCTGTTTAGTTCTCCTGATGAAATTTTAAACCTTCATTCCTTTTTGCTTTTTACTTTTACAGTAAAGATGCTTAATATAATGGTGAGAATCACATATGTCCATAATCCATGAATTTCAAATCCCGTTAAATACTTATCAAGAAGCCACAACTTTATTGGTGTCAATACAAGTGAAGCTACCACTAACAATGGAGTAGTTAAACAACCAATTCCAATTACCATAGAAATCATTGAAACGGTTAATAAAAAACCGTAAATGAAACTGATGACAAACATAAGCACTGTTGCAAGTATCAATGTTTTTGTATCCGAAATGGATATATACTGATTGAAGTATTGACTCCCACACCAAAAAACAAGAAATGTAACCAGTAAGTTAAGTATGTTTCTCAAATACAATCCTCCTTGCTATCTACTGATAAAATTAGCCTTTCATCACCTATTGTACTGACCATGATATATTTCTTCAATTTCACCATTTAATTACTTCTTTATAAAATTTAAAGTACTTCTTACACGTTAAATAATGCTGTTGGACATTAAATACTATTATGAAAATTTCTTTCGTCACATGATTACTTCAATAAAACAAAAGAGGAGCTGACAGATGCAAGCTCCATTATCGTGTCCCGTTAGTGCAATAACTACATTTCCGTCTGAGCAAATGCCCATAAAAAAGGACGCCCACAACCTTGCGGGCGCTCTTCTTTGATTCCGGCGTTCTGACAAAGTATGTTCACCATAAACACCTCGGTCTGCACATCGAATTGCTATAGTTCAAAGCCGTGTGGTCTCTCTTGTTCGAATCCGAATTTTAGGTAGTACGACGGGTGCCCGATGAGAAGCAGATGCGTCCGCATGAAGTAACAAGTTATTTTTTCTTCACCGGAATCCAAATCTCCCCAGAAACATACTCTGCCGTTCCATAATACATTTCGAAACTAGGGCCTTCAACCTGTTCGTATTCCGATGTCGGAAACCATTCGGAATAAATCCGTCCCCATAACTTGATTAGATCACATTGCGGTTCCGGGAAAATCGCCCACGTTAGTGCCGGGACAGAAAGTTTTGTAAATTTCTCCGGAATTTCAAGCCCTTTTGGCAAAAAATAACTCACCATGTATTTAAAAGATGTTCCAGTATGATCATATAAGGCAGCGTGCAAGATGGTGTTACTAAAGCGTCCCAGTAATCCATTCATCCCTTCAACACTGCCATTTACATCACATTGTTGACGGAATTGAGCAACTTCAGCATATACTTTTTGGGGATCGGAATTGACCAGACTATAAGCTCCAAACATCTCAAAAGGCCCTTTTGATTCGATGCGGTAATTCATTTCGATATCTCCTTTAATTGAAATATGAAAGGACATTCGAGGATAGGCTTTTAGGGAAACGCCTTTATCGCGCGCAGATATCGGCATGATCCCATGAAGATTCTTAAACGCCCGTGCAAACGCTTCTGGCGAATCATATCCATATTTCATTGCTACATCTATAACCTTTGCATCTGTTGTTTGCAGTTCAAATGCAGCCAATGTCAACCGTCGACGCCGAATGTATTCAGATAACGATACTCCAGTAATAAACGGAAACATTCGTTGAAAATGGTAAGTAGAGCAACAGGCTCTCTTCGCTAATTCATCATATAAGATTTTGTCTGCTAGGTTTGTTTCGATATATTCCATGGCGCTATTCATCCTGTCCAACCAATCCATCGTTTTCCCTCCTTTCTAGATAAATTTTATGACAGATACAAAATGAATACCTTGCATTTTCTGCACGAAAAAGTCAGCATGTCGAAGATCATACAATTCTCCCTCTATTGTTGGGTTCATCACAGAAAATAATTATTATATTGCCATGATTGCACTATATAGCATCCATTGGCTACATCACCTGAAGTCGATTTCAACAAATCCAATGTATTAGCTACTTTTAGCTAAGCTGCCCTGTAAGTTGAGCAGGGCAGCTGATTTATGTAATCTTTTTATTTTTAAATATTGCAAGAGAATCGTTTAGGCATCTCGTTTACGGTAAAATTCAATAGCTACTGTAATAAAGATCATTGTCCATAGTATTGAAATACCTGTCCCTTGTATTGATGTAAGGACATTTATTTCATCAGAGGAAGGCGGCATATACATATAATATCCTGCAGTATCCGGAAAATAATTTATCATTCTAGGTAGAAAATCTCTCGTCAATGGACTGACAACGAAATAATAACCAAGCAGTATCACTAAAGCAGGAGTAGTACGTCTTAATAATGCACCTATAGCTGCACTGAGAAGTGTGGTTAATGTTAGATAACCTGTTGCACCTAATAATGTTTTTATCATGGTGTCTATTTCAATCATTCCTGCTGTGTCTCTCGTCATCATAAAAGTATATAGTACACCTGATGCAGCAATAATAAACGCCACAGGAACGGTTATAATCACTAATGCCAAAAGCTTCGTGGATAATTGAAAACCACGCCAAGGTATCGTAGTTAAAGTAGTTCGAATCTGTCCACCAGTATACTCCGAACAAGTAGCTAAGATACCAAGAATAATGAACCCTGCTTGAAGATATCCCATAGAAGCAAGTCCTATATTCAGTATACTTTGCGTTCCTGCTGCCCCTTGTAGATCAACAGAAGTAAAAGCTGCGGCTAAAAATAGATTAAGAATGAATGTGCTAATAAGAGTGAGCCATATCATTGGTAATGTAACTAGTTTATCCAGTTCAGCACCAAGGATTTGTGTTATCTTTCTACTAGATGAGACACTCATGATGCAACATCCCTCCTATGGAATACAATAGCTGCAGCAATGAAAATAACGACTACCCAGGCAAACATGACTAAACCGCCTGTGAACGGGGTGAGAAATCTATCGCTCGTAAACATAAACATTTCAGCACCAGCCCGATCCGGTAAGTATAACGCTAACTTTGTAACCTTAGAAAGCAGGAAACTGAATGATACAACGGATGTATTTATGATGAGCACAGCAAGCGGAATCGTGCCATTCTTCGTTAGAACAGTAATCCCAAATGCCACAAGAGCAGTAAATGTCCAGTAACAAACTGCACCGAGCAGTTTAGACCCTTCAAATGCAGGGGTGTATTCACCAAGAACAAGATGTGTGGCTGACAAAGTGGTCATAATAGCAACAACACTAAGCAGTATGCTGGTTACGGTCACAACGCCTGCCTTGGCCAGCAAAAAATGAAGCCTTGATGAAACAACCAATAAGCTTGTTACAATCTGTTGTCCTCCACCAGATTCACTGCTCTCTGTCACATACTCACTACTGACGGCAATTACTCCGAGAATAATGACACCTTGCACACCAAGAACTAATCCAATATATCCGACTTCCGATAGACGTGTGCTAACTCCAGCAATGATCTCTTCTTTTTGTGCCATACTGTCCAAGGCAGCAATAACCGCTGGGGCGACTGCTCCAATAAGAAAGGCAAGCCAAATGCCCGGCAGGGAGAACAATTTAGATAGTTCCGCGTTGAATGCCCTCATACCACGTCACCTGCTTTGTCAGATGTCAGGGCAAAAAAGGCTTCCTCCAGCGAGGAATGGTTACCAATTACTTGTTCCAATGTTCCATCTGCAACGATTTTTCCATGCTTAATAATCACCACATCATCAACAGTCTCTGCAAGCTCTCCCATTAGATGACTAGATAGTAACACCGTGTTTCCAGACTCAGCACGTTCACGTAAAAATGTCCGAATAAAGCGAATTCCTTCCGGGTCAAGCCCGTTGACGGGTTCATCTAAAATCAATATTTTTGGATCACCAAGCAGTGCAGCTGCTATTCCAAGTCTCCTCCCCATACCAAGGGAATACTTCCCAACTCTTTTACCAGCTGCATTCGTAAGACCTACGATTTCCAGAACTTCCTCGACCCGTGAGCGAGGCAATCCTGCGGCACGAGCAATCCAACGCAAATGTGCACGTCCAGTTCGCATACGATGAGCTCCAAATCCATCCAGTGCGGCACCTACTGTTGCTAGAGGATTATGTAATTCTGCGAATGGCTTACCATTAATTAGTGCACTCCCTGAGGTGGCACGATCTAATCCAAGCAGGATGCGAAGTGTAGAACTTTTACCTGCCCCATTCGGACCTAAAAAACCAGTTACTCTACCTGGTCTAGCTTTAAAACTGATACCTGATAAGATTTCCCCAGTTCCGCGTTGTTTGACTAAGTTATGAATGGTAATCAACCATAACACTCCCTTTCTGTTATGGTTTTAATTATAAAGAAGCAAAGTTACATCTCGGTTATCATGCTGTTTACTTCTGGGTTAACTTTAGGTTAAGCACTACCAATAGCTACTCTTGTACCATTTTCATTTGATGTAAAGTCAGCTTTCAGCTTCATTTTTTTCAACATATAATTTGAAGTCGATAAACCAATCCCCGACCCACCCTCATAAGAAGAGTTATCCATACCTGGACCTCTGTCTGCAACAATGACCAGTTCTTTTTCTACATCAACCACAATGTTTGTATATTTCCCCTCTGCTGCATGGCGAAGAATATTCTGAAATAAATTATCCAGAACTCGTGTCATCCATTTAGGATCTGCTTCCCAATAAAAAGTCTTCTCTGTTGGTAAATCAACATCTAACTGAATTTCTTTTTCTTCAAATGCTGGATACCACTCAGCAACAGATGCTCTAACTAAACGTACAATATCTGTTGAAGTGGGATGAAAAGGATGTTTCCCTGATGTAAGCAATGTGTAGGAAAGTAAATCATTCATTAGATCTCCGACTCTTGTAATCGTATGGTTCATTTCTGCTAATGAGTCTTGCCCTTTTAAACTCATTGATTCTTGTTTTAATCTGGTGATATGTCCTCTCAAAATGGTAAGTGGCGTTCGTAAGTCGTGAGATAAATTCGCGATGAGTCGATGTCGTAATAATTCCTCTTCATATTCTCGCTTGCGACTGTCTTCAAGCTGCTGAATCATCCAATTAAAAGAGCTTCCTAACTGGTCTATTTCATCCATACGATCCGTTTGAACAGATATTGGTTTAGGAAATGAATGATGATTAGCTGAAAATGACATGACTTCCTGTAAGCTGGTGAGACGATTACGAAGCCTCAAGAAGAACAGCCAAGATATTACAACAAATGCGACTATAATAAAACCAAACAAAAGTAATGTAACGTAAAATAGATTTAACGTATTCAGTTGTACTCCATTGTTAGAAAACCCAATGAACGCAGACATGAAAATTAGCAAAATTGGAGGAAAAAAGATAAACAGAAAATGTCCTTTTAGAAAACGACGAAATAATGATCTTGTCTGTTTCATAGCTTCACCCGATAGCCTATTCCCTTCAACGTTTCAATAATCTCTGGAGAATCCGGATCACGTTCCAACTTTTGACGCAGTCGATGGATATGTACCATTAATGTTTTATCACCTGTTATATATGCTTCTTCCCAAATGGCTTCATAAATTCGTTCTTTTGGTAAAACTTGATTAGGATGGCGTAAGAAATACATTAAAATTTGATGTTGTTTCCCTGTCAATATAATTTCTTCACCTGTGCGATTGTCAAATACCATTTGGACTTCTGGATCTACTTCTATATGATTTCCTAATGAAATGCGTTCGGAATGTGTTCCACCACTTCGACGGATTAATACTTCTAATCTAGCAACTAATTCATCCGTATAGAATGGTTTCGTTAAATAGTCATCAGCAAATTGTAAACCATCTACCTTATCATCTATCGATGTTCGAGCAGACAACAGCAAAATAGGAACAGCAGGAGCTGCCTTTTTTAATCGTTTTCCCACAGTAAATCCGTCTAAACCGGGTAACATGATATCCAAAATAACGATTTCATGCTGATGTACTTCTTTTTCGGCTCCTTCACCAGAAAGCAGCCACTGAACTGAAAATCCTCGCTGTTCCAATTCTTCTTTTAGAAAGCTTCCTATTTTCTCATTATCTTCAATATATAATACCTTTCTTTTCAAGTAACATCCCTCTCTCTACATCGTATTAATAAAAGCAGAATCAGAATCAACCGCATGGATAAACCTCCAGGTTGCTTCATCTTCAAGCCAAAGATCCCACTCAGTTTCTTGAATGAAACAAACCTATTTGTTGTAAAAAACGATCCAACTCCATCATTTTAATACTGCCATCTTCCCTAAATTTCGCTTAGTGCCGCAAGGATTTACCACTTAATTTCCAGTTTATGACTTTGCTTAGTCTGTCCTTTTACCGTTATAATGCCTCGTGAAGGAGATGATTCGATGACAACCAAAAAATGGGCAGTTACCTCGATCCTCGTCGTCCTCTTAGTCATTCAAAGCTTCGCATGGAAGGCTGACCATGCTGAAGCGGCTCCCGTCCTTACATTAGGGAGCGAGGATCCCAAAGTTTCTGATTTACAGTACCGGCTGCGAGTGCTTGGTCTCTATGCCGGCGCGCTTGACGGAAAGTACGGCCCCGGTATGGAGGCCAGCGTCAAACAATTCCAGAAGGAGTACGGCGCGGTGGCAGATGGTACAGTCGGTCCCGCGACATGGAGGAAGCTCCGAATGTACACATTAAGCAAAAACGATATGGAGATTATGGCTAAAATAATCTACAGCGAAGCCCGGGGCGAGTCCTATAAAGGACAGGTAGCCGTCGGTGCCGTCGTCATGAACCGGATCCAGTCGGACGAGTTCCCCGACACGATCCAAGGCGTCGTCTTTCAGAAAAATGCATTCACTGCCGTCAGCGACGGCCAGTATGGCATGAAGCCGAACCGAACCGCCTACCGTGCCGCCATTGATGCCGTGCGCGGATGGGACCCGACACATAATTCTCTCTACTACTATAATCCGAAAACGGCAACGAATAAGTGGATTTGGACACGCGCCCGTACCGTAAATATCGGACGTCATGTGTTTGCTATTTGATTTCAACGTACATAGGCCCAGGGATCATGCCCTTGGGCCTTTTCTCATTACGGCTGAATCATGTCCGTGTGAAATTCGTCGTGAAGTTGTATGTTTCTATGCTAGTTAATTGAAACAACATATCTCATTATTTGCTTTTCTTTGAAGCCATCCAGAAGACGAAAATCACAATTGGGATAAATATGAACAACGGAATATTTATCGTACTCCGGGTAATGAAAGCGATCAGCAACAATCCTAATGTTCCAAGAATGAGCCACAGGCAGCCCCTTCCAAACGTCTCCATAGGTGTGGATCCTCCGCTGTCCCCCTCATCCGAGGGAATATGATTATTATAATAACGAGAACCTTTTACTTTCTTAGATACTACGGTTCCACAATATTTGCATGTTACTGAACTTTGCGCCAAACGTTCATTACAGTGCTGGCATATTGTAGTTGTTGAGTTTCCTGAATAATCTTTAACTACGTTTGAAGTGCCTTCCATTCGTGCATCTTTAAGCGAATTACCACAAATAACACATATAGTCGATCCTTCGATGTTTGATTCCCCACAGTTGGTACATATCTTTACTGCCATTATGCAAGACCATCCTTCTTTGTAACAATAATCGGTTGCTTAGATTCCATTTACTGTTAAAACGTATGAAGTAGGATAAAGTTGCATTAACCAGTTCGTTAACTTAATGTTTTATTCAACTAACGTTTCCCGTTAGCTTAACCCCAAACAGTAAACAGCCATCTCCTCCCCAGCGGACGGAAATGGCTGTTATGACGGTACCTAACGGACGTGTTTACCGTCAGAGCGTCTTCGAGAGTTTCGTGCCGCGAACCGATGCCGCAACGTATACGACAAGCGCTGTCCAGATGAGCGCGAAGCCGATGAGAAGAACCGGAGAAACCGATTCCTTGAACACGAATACGCTCATTATAAGCATGATCGTCGGCCCGATGTATTGTACGAAGCCGAGCGTGGACAGTGCCATCCGGGCAGCCGCTCGCGCAAAGAAAAGCAGCGGTAGCGCTGTTACCACACCGGAAAGAAGCAGTTCGACGAACGTGGACACAGGTAGCGTCCATGCCGTCGTCTTTCCGACGGCGGCCAAATAGATCCAATAGCCAAGCGCAACGGGCAGGACTACTGCCGTCTCCGACAGCAAGCCTACAGATGCGTCTTGTCCGATCTTCTTCTTCGCGAGGCCGTACAAGCCAAACGTCGCGGCCAGTGAGATAGAGATCCATGGGAACCGTCCGTAGTCGATTGCGATGATGAGCACCGCGGCTCCAGCGATGGCGATCGCGAGCCATTGGCCACGGTTTGGCTTCTCACGAAGGAAGACAACCGCAAGCAGCACGTTCAGCAACGGGTTCAAATAATAGCCGAGACTTGTCTCGACGACATGGTCGCTGTTGACCGCCCAGATGAAGATGAGCCAATTAGCTGCGATCAGCAGTCCGCTAGCGGTGAGCGACAGCAGGAGCGAGCGACTAGCCGCAATCCGCTTCATGTCACCCCAGCGACGCTGGACGGCGACGAGAATACCCATGAAGACGAACGACCAGATAACCCGATGTGACAGAATCTCGCCTGCCGGCACATCGTTAAACAACTTCCAATAAAGTGGGAGAATCCCCCACATGATATACGCGATAATAGCATTGACCAACCCATTGTTCATAAGCAATTTCCCTCTTCCTCACTCCGATGTCTTAACGGATTATACGCCTCGATCATCGTTTAAGTAAAGGGATTAATATTTTGCCTAAAATAAAATGTTCCGAGGCTTTAGTACTGTTCGAAATGGGGTCACATTTGCGTCATTATACAGTTCAGCATCGAATTCTTCTTCGGTTTTTCTTCTGCTGTCTGATCATAAGTCTAGCCTCGTTAATTTGTTACAATATCTTACGACTATTTTAAGTAGAACATCGTGCGCACTACCCTCAACAATACTTATAGAAGAAACTAAGGTTATCCTAGCATTTTACTGTAGTTAAGAAATTATCTGGTAACCACAATTACACATTGCTGAACGTACTTTGCTTAAAGAAAGTCCAACATTATCTTCTAAACTTCCTGCTTATGGTACAAACGATCAACTCCTTCTTCAAAAGAAAGTTTTTCGTCACTTCATTAGGGAATATACTTATATCCAAGTTTGAAACGATTTATTGACCATCTGTACATTGTTCATTTTCGCCCAGCTCTTTAAATTCGAGATACCTCTGTCTTCATCCTTTAAATACCTAAATGTCATATCCATTGGGACAATTCTCCTCTTGTAAGGTAATATCCCGATAACAGGTTTAAAGTACCCCATGGTCATGATCACTTTAATATCCCTCGAATTAATAATTTCCCCGTTTAATATGATTAGTTCATTGGATAGGCATAACTCGGTTGGTTTCTTGAAAAATGTTCTGTACAATGCGAGTAACAGTACAACTAAACATAGAAGAATTACCATTAATGAAGCGTAGAATATACCTCTCTTATCCCATGATCTAAAGACAAGATTAGATTGAGTCAATATAATAATAATCATGCCTATAATGGTTTTAATCCTTGTAGGGCTCTTAACTGGATGCTTTATTTCCTTCAATATCGTCCCCCCCTTAAACCCTTTTTCTTAATATACCATATATTGTAATTATACTCCCCGTTAGCCTATGAGGTTCTTAAAAATAAATGGTTTTTGATGAAGTAAATTGGTTTCCTTCAAGTAATATAACTTCCTTGACTGCTGCTATCTTATCATTCAACCAATCTACAAAAGCCGATGCTCTAAAATAAAGCATTTCGAATGACGTAATGAAAGAATATCTTAAAAATATAACACAGGCGCCATTTCTGGCGCCTGTGTTTCTTTCTCTACCAAGGCGTTTCTGTTTTGTGTTCAATCACTTGCGATACTTTAGGTTCAAGAATCCGTTTCAATTGTTCCAGTGTACGATCGTCATCGGTAGCTCCTCCATGCGGATCGGCTTGGATTTGTTTTTTGGCCTGCGTACTTGCGATCACGTCCATGACTTGTTGTTGGGAAATCTTTTTAGATGCTGCGATCTCGACGACAGATGTACCCTTTGCCAATTCTTGTTTCAATTCTGCTGGACTCATGTTAAGTAATGAAAAGAGCTTTTCATCGTTTAAAAAGGCATCCGCAGTATAGTCAGGCTTGCCGTTTGTCGTGAAAAAGCCTTCCACGGATGGAACAGGGCCGCCTCCGATCAGAGAAACGCTGATCGTATTCCCTTGAACGAATGCCTGATAGAAAGGTGTTGTTGATCCCTTTTCGGTGTAGTTCAATAAAATCGTTTTTTGGTCCGCACCCTGCATTGGCTCCATGCTGTATTCGTACTTACCGGTGCTGCTGTACAGTTTGTTAATGAGAGCATCTACCTTCGATTTGATTTCTTCATCTGTTAAGGAGATGACCGGCTTCTCATGAGGCTCCCAATTCTCTTGGTTCACATGCTCAATTTCACCCGTGATACCGTTCAAGTCAAGTCGGATCTTTTTGCCGGAAGCTCCCTTTTCCTGCAGCACGATGCTTGTTTGGATGGCTTTCCCCTGACTTGCATTGGCGGGGTCTCCTCCAAGCTCGCTGGCGTCGATGATTTCAAACGACTTGGTTTCCGGATAAGAGCGATACAGCTTTTCAAGCGCTGCTTGGCCAACCGCATCCGTCTTGACTTGTTCAGCCGTCATCGGTGTTCTCGTAACCATTTCAATTAGGGTAGGCGCCGCGAATGCCGCGGTTGGAATCATAATTACTGCAGCAACAATGCCGCCAATTAATCGTTTTTTCATCGTTTTTTTGCTCCTTTGTCGTTGGACGTATTGAGAATAGGATTGTTCGATTCGTTTGGAAACGGCCTGTGGGCATTCCATGGTCTCTGCCTTTTGGTGCAGGTACTTGCGAATTTGGCTTTCAATAGGCATTGTTCTTGTCCATCCTTTCCAGGGGGAGATTTCCCAAGTGTTTTCGAAACGACTGCAGGCCGGCATGATATCTGGACTTGACTGTACCCAGCGGAATAGCGAGTAATGTTGCAATCTCCTCCAGCGTATAGTCGTGGTAAAAGCGGAGGATGATTACCGTTCGCTGTTTATCAGTCAGCTTGTGCATGGCCTTCGATATCTCGGGGTCTGTCCCATCCGTCGTCATCGGCTGATCCCAATGATGCTCTTCCCGAGAAAAGACACGGATACGTTCGAAAATTCGGAATCTCCTCCAGCTTTTCACCCGGAATCTCTGCACTTGCCTTATGACCAGGCCGTGCAGCCAGAAGTGGAAAGGACGATTCGGATCGTAGTTGGGAAGTGAGGTCCACATTTGCATGTAAATCTCATTCATGATATCTTCGCGATCCTGCGGATGGTCTACTAGAAAAGAGACGGTCCGGTAGACATCCCGATAAGTGGCATCATACAACGTGTGAAACGCCTGCTGATCTCCTTCGATCATTTTTGTGAGCATATGGTACATTGATTCGTTTTGCATTCAGAGGGCCCTCCTGAGTAAGCAGCTTACACCCTATATTGTCGCTCGATGGAAAAAAGGTTCGGTTTTTTTATTTTTTTTATGTCTTCTGTTTAAAGTCAATGAATTGCGGGAAGGCGAGCAGCGGCAGGAAAGCGTGGGATTATCCGAATGGGGAACAAAAGCATTGCCATTATACTCCTCTTGAAAACCAAATTTTTTATAGAGCAGCTTAGCCGCGTCATTTTTACTTTCTACGCTTAATCGAACATCAACTGCATTTTAATGTTGAAGCCGCAGTAATATTTCGGTTAGCATCGCTCCCCCAATACCACGTCTGTGCCATTCACATTTTACAGTAATTGTCGGTATTCTAGCTTGAATTCCTCTAAGTGTAGAGGTGAAGATACCAACCGCTTTCCCCGTTTCATTTACGTATAGTACCGATAAAACAAAAAAGCCGCTAGAATAGCGACCTTCATGAGTCTATGATTTTGTCCCTCGACACTAATGACACATATGTGACCACATAAAATACGTAAGCAAGTTCATTCGTCAGATTTGCAAGCAGGCGATGATCGTCGTCACAGTGTGTACCTAATCCGGTAATCTGTTACGCTCATTTTTTGAACGGACTTCTCTCTTCTTCAAAACTCTTGATGATTCTCAAAAAAAATTTAGCTTGCGTGTTTGAATCTATAACGAGTCAACGTTTTAGAACCCCATAAGAATGTAACGATTATAGCTGCCAATGCCGTCATGATAAAGAGGGAGAATGTAACGTAACTGGAATCGTAATTGGGAAGCAAAAAGGAACAGACATTATTCATAGCATGAAATATAGCACCTGCCAGTACACTTTTGCCCATATTTTTATAAAACCAAACAATCAGTATCCGCAATAAAACGGAACCCGCGCACTGCCAAAGGATCCATGCAGGCGAATGATGGTTTTGAACATGGGGAACGACGTGCCACAACTGCCAAATAACTCCAAGGACGATGCTGGCCCCCAATGCGGGCCACCGTTTTTCCAGCATATCGTAAACATAGCCCTGCCAACCGATCTCCTCACATATGGCTGCAATCAAAAACACCACGAAGAAAGTCAGTGCCGTCAGGATGGAAAAGTGCAAGTTAGGGAGTGGTTCTCCCATTAATTTCATCAATTCATATGCACAGATCGTAATGACAGGCATCAGGAGTAAGAGTGGGACAAACCAAATCTTGTACTTCATTCTCAGATGAAATGACTTCTTCAATAGTTGTTTGATGCCGTCTGATCCATGAGTCCTATAGACGACGATGAAAGCCACGATCATAGGGCAAACAAACATGAGTGCACTAAAAGGAAGATTTATCGGAATTTTTTGTTGCCAATGTTCAGCTGCCATTCCGATTAACCAGAAAGGAATCGCAAGGATGAAAACCAACAAGAAAAAGTTCCAAGGATTATGATTTGAGTATTTACTATGTATGTCCAAAATTTTTGTGCTCCTATTAGTATTATTTAACATCTTCATATCTTTGATGGTCCTCCCGGTACAGCATGAGCTATAATTTTCACCTCTTATAAGAAGAACACGATTTGCATTCCTTTTCATTTTTGAACTAATATATCAGTTCTGTGAACCTGAAAAAGTAAATTGTGCTATTCGATCGAATTAAACAGGCTCATGGTAATCATCGTAAAGACTTGACGTTCCAAGTCAACGCGGGAATATTCATTCTGATGGCTAAGATAGTACTTTGAAGTGCTCTCCAGCGTACCTATTATGCCGACCGCAGCCAAATTCGAGTCAAGATCACGGAGATAATTGTCATCGCACTTTCCTTCTTCCAGGATCTTTGCTAAGAAGTTGAGATGCTCCTGTCTGAGCAGCTTTAATTCATCCAGAACGTCTTGCTCAAACCCGGTGGAAATATCATTAAATACAATATGTGACAAATGGCGCGATTCCAGAAACAAATCAAGATGGTGACGAATCGTTTGTTGAATTTTTTCCTTGAGCGGGATGGAAGATTGTAGATCAGCCTCAATCCGCTGTATAAATTGTTCAAAAGTTCTCTTGACAACCGTTTTAAACAACTGGGATTTACCAGGGAAATTATAGTATAGGGTGCCTTTGGCTACCTGCGCACGCAGGGCAATTTCATCCATGCTTGCAAGGTGATATTCATTCTCAGAAAACACCTCAATGGCAGCTTTAATAATTCTATCTTTACTCAAATAGGATCTACCTTTCACTGTAAATTAGGAAAAAACGAATCACAAAAAAAACTGACTTGCAAGTCTAAAAATACCCTAGCATTCAGAGGGGAATCTGTCAAGCTATGAAAGGAAATGTCATCCCATGACTAATTAACGGTTAATGACCCTCAGTATTTCTATAATTGACCAAACACAGTGAATTGGAGGGTTATTAGGCATCCTTACTTTTCACTATACCTCAGGAATTCCATTCACTTTGCTGGTAATGTTGACAAACTATTAGCTGGTATATCTTAATGACAGTGGTGCCATTCTCGAGAGCAAACGGTATATTTAGGCTTACTGCGATTTAGCGGATCTTTAGGCTGATATGTTCTTTTTATCTATACTTGTAGTCCCGTCAAAATGTAGGCACTTTAATGTCATTATCCTACAATGTAGGCACTTTTGTGCACTTTTTTATGACACAAATTCTCCTATATAAATAACAAAAAGCCTGATCCATCAGGCTTTTTAAACAATAATTATGAGGTTACATTTGTGATATTAGACAATATCTTCTTCTATTTATTTGGTACACATTCCGTTGGCAGAATTGGTCTCCATTCTAGTCAATTTTTCTTCTTTGCATGCCGATGAATAGCCGAAATACTAAGTCAAGAAGCTGTCCTGTCATTAACGACTGGGACAGCTTCTTCTGTTTTTCCATAATAGGAGTGTTTATTTGCAGTACAGCAATGGGAAGTATTGATTATTAAAGGGCTGGCCGTCATAAGGTTGCGGGCCTAGCAGTCGGACATTATCGTGTCTTCCTCTATCCTTTTTATACACGGTATCACCAGGCATCAAATGCGCGACAATGGAAAGTCGCGGATGCTCGGACAGATTAGGACCCGAGCCATGGAACGTCAAAGCATGGTGGAAACTTGCCTGGCCTGCTTTCAGAATACACGGCTCATCTATCCATTCTCCTTTGGTGAATTTCTGTTTAAGACCATCTAAATCCTGATCAAAAAAAGTATCGCTGCCTTCAACAACGCCCCATTTGTGAGAACCTAGTATTGTTCTCATTCCTCCGTTTCCCAGATCGGTATCCTGCAAGGCAATCCAGACCGTTACCATATTGGTTGTGCTGCTGCATCTCCAAAAACCATAATCTTGATGCCAGCCTACATTTCCCAGCATGGTTTCCTGACCGGCAGCACTTGGCTTATAAATAATCTGATCATGCCACAGCCTGATGGACGATTCTCCAATCAACTCTGCAGACATATGGCCCAGTTCAGGGCTGGTTACAATGTTGCGGACCTCATTATTAATCCACCAGCCGTTATCAAGCTTACGCAGAGCCAATTTATTCTCCGGAATACGAATGTCATACATTGGATAGCCATCACCGTCGAAATCGGAAGACCAAATCCGTTCATGTGCGTGTCTAAGCTTTTCAATGGTCTCGTCATCGATAAGCTTAGGACTGATCCAATAGCCATCACGTTCAAAATCCTGCTTATCTTGTTCGGTTACTTCATAAGGAATAAAACCCATTATAATTCCACCTCATCATTTGTAATTGTTCCGCCTCTTTAAGATACCAGTTGTATTAGGCTTTGACTTTCCGAAAACTATCGAATAGGATTTTATACATCCATATGATTTGAAACAAGGAGATTGGTCAATGACAACCAGGAAAAACCGAACGGGAAGATGGGAATACGAAGCAGAAACAGGTCGCCCATTAACAAACGTCATTCAAGTTCCCGAGCTCCTTATGCTTGGCTATGATCATTTTACGGAGGCATTGAAATTGTCTCATCACGAGCATGACGGAGCCTATGAATTTGTGCTGACTGAAAGCGGGAAAGTCACTTGGGAGGTTAATGGACAATATTATGAAACAAGGGCCGGCGAGATGTTTCATACCCTTCCGAATGAAACTCACCGGGCGCGTATGGATTATATGGAGCCCTCCTCGATCTGGTGGATGATTATCAGGAGGCCTTTGGCGAACTCCTCATGGCTTGGTCTATGCGAGAGTGAGACCGACGCTGTCTTAGATAAATTAAGGAGCCTGCCAAGAATCCTGCGGACCAATGCCCAGCTGAAACTAAGCTTCCGAAGGCTGCAGCAGGCTATTCAAATAGAAGAGCAGCCATGGCTTAAGCTTAAGGTCAGGCACCTTGTGCTTGATCTTATTCTTAATATGACTGAGCCTTCTCCTGATCTGCATATTCCTGAAGACTTGCATGCTGCCTTGCATTCCATTACGGAGAACATTCAAAGAAACCCTGAGAAGCATTGGAACAACCGGGACATCGCTTCGGCGATTGGTGTAAGCGAATCTCATTTCTACCGATTGTTCCGTCAGACATTTGGCCAATCGCCTTCATCATTTGTGGAGCGTACACGCGTCGAATACGCTGCTCAGCTGTTGACCCATACCGATATTCCCATTACCCGCCTTGCTATAGATCTTGAGTTTAAGACGAGCCAATATTTCAGTACCGTATTCAAAAAGGTGACCGGCATAACGCCAAGTCAGTGGAGAGCTTTACACCGCAAGCTTACCGATAATTAAACAGATGATCGGAACAAGGAAAACCCCGCAGTATCTTGCTGCGGGGTTGTGTACTATTCTTTCACGGAACCCAGAATGATTCCTTGGGAAAATTATGCGGATTCATGAGCCTGAGTGAGGAAACTGAATCATTTCGAGGAAGCGAAACAAAGAAGTAGCTGGGAGCTAGACCCTTTTATAGCGTTGAACTATAGACTCCATTGCTTCAATATCATTTAAACGCTTCTACCAATTGGCAAGCTTACGTTCTCGAAAGAACCCACCATTGGGACCCTCTTCATCCAGAGTAGCCAACCAGACAGCCGTATCTGCTCCTTCAGCAACCGTTACTGGAGCAGGGACACCTTCCACAACTGATTGGGAAGCAGTTGCTCTTCCCATATCCGTTTGTACTCTACCAGGACAGGCGGCGTTAACCTTTATACCCATTTCAGCAACATCTTGTGCTACTAAACATGTCATGGCATTGAGCATAGTCTTAGAGATACGATAAGCAGGTGATGATCCTTTAAGTCCTAATAATCCCTTAAGTACTTCAAAAGCTCCCAATCCTGATGAGAGATTGACGATGCGTCCATATCTATTTTCTTTCATCAAGGGAACAGTGGCTTGAATCATTCGTAATGCCCCAAAATAATTCGTTTCAAATGTCTCTTTTATTACGGTCTCTTCAATATCCAACACGGAAACCCCGTGATCAAGTAGTACACCGGCGTTGTTTACCAATATATCTAGACGACCATAATGTTTTTTTACTGACTCCGCCATCTTTCTGACGCTTTCTGTATCATTCACATCAACAACTTGTAACTCAACTGCTAATCCTTTTTGGCGCAAGTCCTCAACAGTATGTCGCCCTTTATCTTCGTCTCTGCAACCAATCAATACTTTTAACCCTTTTAAAGCCAACTGATATGCGATTTCCCTTCCTATACCGCGGTTGGCTCCTGTGACTAATGCAATTCGGGGATTTCCTTGATCCATTAGACTATTCGTTTTGTTCCTCTCCTTTGCGTAAGACATCTCTCCAACTTGATAGACTTTCTTCCAAATGAGATTCTGCTTTTCTTAAAGTCTCTATTTGTTTTTTGATTTCTTCAAGCTTCCTTTCACCGACATCTATGGCAATCGGTAAGCACTGACGTTGAATTTCTCGACTAATCGTACAGTGAAAGAAATCGGTAATCTCCTTAATAGTGAGACCAAGACTAAAATATAGTTTAATAATTCTTACTTGCTCAATATGGGATTCATCATATTCACGATAACCATTCTCTAGACGAGCAGGTTTCAATAGGGCTTTTTCTTCATAATATCGTAAAGAACGAAGACTTGCTCCTGTCTTACGGGATAATTCACTAATATGTATAAGACCCTCCCCTTCCATGTCTAATAACTGATATTCTAATCCATTACATCATGTTAAGGTCAAGCCAAATCTGAAATAACTGAACCAAGTGGCCGCGCTAAATTTTAGAACAACACTCAATAAGCACAAGCGCGTGCAAAGCCGGAGTTTTCAACCATTTCTTCTTCATTAATATCCTCCATTATCGTATGTTTTGGGTTGCCCATATTTCGTTCAATCAAAAACGGGCTTTAAATGATAGGACTTTCATAAAATGGGCTGATCAGCTGTCGCCTGCTGCGCACCTCCTTGTAAGGGCATGAAAAAAACACAACCATCCCCGGTTTCTCCAAGGGAGATACTGGGGATGGTTTAACCGGGCATCAGCTTACAAAGCATGGCCCTCAAGCTTTGTAATTGTCTTCCATTCGTATGTTATATGCAAATTATTTTCGTTGTCGACCATCGAATGAGTTTCGCTCTCTTCCGCTGGAAATCCGGCGACTCCTGATGAAATTCTTCCGAGCGGCAGCACATGCTCCATGCGGAGGGTCAATTAACTTTAACGGACGGGGCAGATTATTCCCCTTTTTGGGCACGGACCATGTTTATGTCCATGGCTGACGGCTCACTTTCCGCAAGTACGAGCAATCCGACCTTCTAACCAATAATCCTAACCCGATTTTCTTCATATGACGATTCTCCTCATCGATTCATTCGTTGAGATATAGATTGATCTTGTTCTGAACTTGTTTCGCGACATTGTCCGCTGATTTCTGTCCGCTGAAGAAAGACTTTGAATTATTGGAAATGATCTCATCAATTTTGGACAGTTTCTCGGTGGAATGAACGGCTCCCGTAATATAGGCGTCCAGTTGGTCCAGCGATGCATTGTCAACCTTGACCGCAGGAAGATCAGCCTCGTGAATCGTCCCTTCGTCTTTAAGCTGCTTCAGCTGTTTTTCGTAGGCAATTCTGTTAATTGGAAATCCAGGGCTTTGATCATATACATCGGTATAAGACTGCGCCTCATCCTCTATCAGAAATTTGATAAAATCCCAGGCTTCCTTCTTATGGGGCGAGCTTGTGTTAATCCCGATCATTCCGAAGTTTTTAAAATAACCTCCTGCCCCCATATCTTGCGGATGCGGTTTGGTATACAGCTTGGTATGCTCGGCGAAGTTGTTCAAGAGATATCCTCGGAGAGAACTGATGGTTTCTTCGTTAAAATAAACTTTCACATTCCTGGCAGTTTCGCTGCCTCTGCCACCGCCATCCGCTTCCATGTCGTAAAGCAAGCCGTCATCGAACATCGTTTTAATCTGCTGCATTAACCCGGCAAATCGCGCCGAATCAAAATTGGCTTTCCCGTTTTCCTCTGTGACGAGCTGGGGGTAGTTTTCAGCGACCATCTCGCTCAGCATATAATTCGGTTCGCTAATGAGCACATTCTTGTACTTGCCTTTCTGTGTCAATTGTTTGGCAATATCCGCAAAATCGCTCCATGTCCAACTGCTATCATTGATCTTGACTCCGCTCTTTTCGAGAGCATCCTCATCGCCGATCAAACCGGCAAGGGAGAAATAAAGTGGCATCCCGTAAAGTCCCCCGCCAATCTTCGAGTTGTCCAAGATGTTGGTGAAATAATTTTTCGTCTGAATCGATGAATCCTTCTCCATCAAGTCGCTTAGATTTACAAGCAGATCACGGCTTACATATTTATCTGCCGGGAGCATATCAAGCTCAATCAGGTCGGGACCTTTGCCGGCCAAGATGGCTGTGTTGGAGGAGGTAACGAATTTTTCAATATTTGCATATACCTCACCGAGATCCTTACCTTCAGAGGGTGTAGCCTGCAGCTCAATCTCGATATTGGGATGCAGCTTCTCATACTTCTTCACAGCCATCTGCATGTGATTGCTCAGATAAAAAGTCGAGAACACGAGCTTCACATGTCCTTTTGAATCCACACTTTCTTTCGTATTCCCGTCTTGCGCCGCTGTCGCTTCTTTCATTGCCATTTCGCCTTTGTTTCCCTGGGCTCCACTGCAGGCGGAGAGACAGAGAATTAGACAAATCCATATCCAGCCTATTTTCTTCATCAACGACTCACCTTTCTTTATCAT
Source organism: Paenibacillus sp. J23TS9 (assembly GCF_018403225.1). NCBI lineage: Bacteria > Bacillati > Bacillota > Bacilli > Caryophanales > Paenibacillaceae > Paenibacillus > Paenibacillus sp. J23TS9. The sequence goes on from NZ_BOSG01000001.1 coordinate 1,476,588, forward strand.
TAACTTCCTTAAGCAGCGTGGGCAGCCATTAGATCATAAGAAAAACGTCTATCGACGTACTTTCTCAGAAGACAGACCGCATGTAGCGGAAGTTTATCTTGCGAGATAAGGATGTTAAGTCTCTGAAGTTTACACTTTCTTATCTCTTGGAATAGTCTTCAACCCTCCGGGAAGGCCCTCCCTTGTCAATCCTTGTAAAAAGAATTGAAACTATTATCGCTGACTTTTCCAAATATAAAGTAAAGATGTCTCGAAAACTTCACCTACTTGTAAACATATTGTCTCCAAAAAAAAGACGGCAGTCCGAACGTTATTTCGTTCAGTCAGCCGCAAATAAGGATACTATGGTTAAAAAAATTGTTTTGGGATTCCCACAAAGTATTTGGAATAAGTAACGAAGCATAGCTCCACTATGTGAGGTAGGTTACTATTCAAACTTTATAATAAATAGCTGATTATACAAGTCAGGACTTTGCTCTGAATTCGTTTGTACTCTTGTAACAAAAGCAGCCAATTTGCTGGCCGCTTTTGTTGTCATTTTGAACCATCGTTTCCCATTAGTTTAACAAGAAATTTTCTCCTTTAAGATATTTTATAAAATAATCTTGAATAACTATTGGAAAACTATCTGCCAAAGATTGTTGTTCGTTTGGATTTAAAGAATGAAATGCGAAAGTTCTTATTATTGACCATATGAAAAAAGCTTCTAATAACTCTAAATAATTGTCATGTATTTGTTTTACTTTGCTATATGATGCAATAAATATTTCCCTATTTTTAAGTGAAAGATGCAGAAATGTTTCTGCCATATCAAATAAATAAAAGCCATAACCACAATTCGAAAAATCTATAGGTCGAGGAATATCTTCATAAAACACATAATTGCTTTCATGAAGGTCAGAATGAATAATTCCCCAGTTATTCTGATCTCGTTTATGGTTTTGTATCACTTTTGCTATTTTAAGTGCTGACTCTTCCACATGAACAAACGCTTCGATTGACATTAGTTCTAAATTTACCAATTGTTTTAATTGGTTAAGTGATGAATATAAATGGTTAGTATTGTATATTGGTCTATTAAAGCTCTCTGGTGCATTCCACTGCATAGAATGTTTATGTAAAGTTGCCATTAAAATAGCCAAACTTGCAGTTTCATTACTATTTGGCTCTCTGTTAAGCACTTTACCATTAACCCAGCGGTGAATAGTCACAATGAATTTATTATCGTTACAACCAGTTGATATAATTGTTACCAGATCACCTTCAAGATTCTTTACCGGATTAGGTACAACAAGATCTGTATCTCTATCCAAAGCTTCTAGCCAAATGAGTTCTGATTCGATATTTTCCTTTGATTTATTAGAACTCGTCGAGATATGGATTTTGATAAGAAACTTCCGATTATCGTCATTTGTGTGAATTTGGAATGTAACATTATCACTTTTCCCAAGGTATACAAGTTTCTCATAAATAATCGGGTATTGAATTAACGCTTGTTTCGCCACCTTCGTATAAACTTCTTCAGAAAGCATGATATTCACTCCAGTTGTTGGCATTATTATTACATAATTATACCAATAACATTTCTTTTAAATGGACCAAGGTTGATTATAAATAAAAACTACTCTACAACTTCATTCGATATACCCCAGCCTCACCGAGAAAATCTTTTCTGGTCAATCCTTTTTCTCCAAGCAATATCCGATAATTCGTTATCGTACCATCATGTGAAATAATGTATATTTTTTTATAGCTTTTCCCGATCCAATCTAATAACCGCTTAGCATATCCTTCAAAAATATCTTGTTCGATCCTATTAATCCCTTCTTTCCAGCAATCCAAATGGAAATCAAGAAATTCAGTATCTCCATACAGATTTGTAATTTCAGTTTTAGAAAGGAGGTGATCACATGCTAAAAAAGGAAGTTTGGAGTTCTGAGGAAACATTCTCGGACCAACAAATGGAGAAATAATGAAGCCCATACCATTTTTTATAATAGTTGCCGTCTCAATTGTCCGTTTGGTTGGACTAACAAGCATTAAATCATCAGGATCAATTTTAATTTCATTTCGTAGCTGCGATACTTGAAATTTGCCGTACTCTGTAAGACTTGGATGCAGAGTATTCAACCGATTTGGATAATCGTTGAGATGTTCCCCATGACCGTGCCGAATAAATATGAATTCCATTTTTCGCCCTCCTAACATCAAATCCGATATTAGGTATTCTATGATTGTATTGAGCAATCCTGCCCGTTAACGTGAAGAAGCTGCCGATCCACCGGCAGCTTCTTCCTGGTCGTTTCTTAACTATCGTTCCCCGTTAGTTTAAGAAACGAACTAAAATGCTGGGGACTGTTTGCCGTCAATATTAGGAGCCGAAGCTGGAAATATCATTCCGAGTATGCCCACACCCACGTAGTTAGTGTATTCGGTCATAAAATCAGTCTGTTGCCTTACAACCGAAAGTTCATGTATTGAAAAAAACAGATAATTTTTGCTTCGAAAATTAACAGGCTGTAAAGAAGTGCTTCTTTGATAATTGGTGACTTCCTTCTTGATCACCCACTTTTCAAAATCGGATCTATCAGGATTTGTCCAAAGCAGAGTAAGTAATATCACACCTATCAAAAGAATCAGTAATCTCACGCAGAGCCCCCCTGCACAGCAAGTACATTTAGTCTATGATGTGTCCCCAAAAAAGATTGTAAAGTAAATTTCTCTTTGTTTTGGTCCCTTGCCATTTATAATTGCGGAGCAGTTATCCCGTAAAGGTCTTCGATTGCTATTTCTTGATCACGTCCGCCGACGCCTGAGCTGGATAGGACTGGTCTATCGCCCCATTATGGATATTTATGCTCACTTGGTCACCTACCGAGACAACATCGAAACCCTTTTTGTCTACAGAAAGCCAGATTGCATTCGGACTAGCATCTTCTAATATTTCGTTAAGTGGTGCTTCAATATTATCAACCCTGTCACGAACCACGAGGACTCTACCGTTTTCTTTCGCAACAACAAAACCTTCTTTATGATTCCAACGCCCGTCTGATTCACTAGTATTGTCGGATGAACATCCTGTTGCCAGAACCAGTACGAATACGAATAAGACAAACATTTTTTTCAAAATGATCCCCTCCAAGTTAAGTCCTTACATAAATATGAACGGGTTGATAGAAGATTTGGTTGCAAACGAGAGGTGTATCTCTTACCGCTTCCGAAGCTGACAGGGTGGATAACCATATTGATTTCGTCGGGGAGACTTGTATTCAATAGACTCTGCACAAGGCCAGCACTCCCAGGAATGATGAAGCTGCCTTGGACATCGCTTTTAAGTGCAGCTACACGTTCATTTAAATCACCGGTTAAAAGTGAAATCGAGTCGCCATAGTCCCCCCCCCACATGTCCATTGGTTGAAGGCTCCTATACCGATATTCTCTCGTAAAAGAATGGACTCGAACCAAATAAAAAACTAGACAATAAGGAGGAAGGATGGTTAGATAAATAAAAATATAAAATCTGGTGTAGGAGTCTGGAAATAATGAGTTTAGTAAAATTACCGAAAGCTGCTGTCTTTGGTGCTGCAAATGGTGTGATGTTCATGACTTTTTTTGGGGCTCTTTGGGCTTCCATTGGTATTATTGGTTCACATGGACTTGGGGAGCCTTGGTTACTTGTTCTTTCAGGTATTGTGACATTAATCTTACTTATTGGAGCAATATCACTTTTTGGTAAAGCTCGTAATATGAAACATGCAGCTACACCAGATGAGAGAGAACAGAGGAGAAACATAAATCGGAAATTTGGTTTGAACGTTGGTCTGGAAGGGCTTGCTATCTTTATCGCAAGTGTAATTTGTAACATGATTAATTATTTTGAAATCTTTTTTCCTATTATGGCAATCATTGTAGGTATCCACTTTTTTCCTTTAGCTCGATTGTTTCGAGAAAATTTTTATTATGGTACAGGTATAACACTCTGTATTTTAGGCGTTATTACTTTCTTTTTACCAATGAATGCTACTGTTAACAATGTATCTCTGATTGCGACGTCTACTTTTATCGGCTTCAGTTCTGCTCTGACGCTCTGGGTGACCGGTCTAAGAATTTGGACTGCTATGCTTAAACAATTGAAGCAAAAATAAAAAAGAGCTGCTACTTAACTTTAGACAGGTTGAAAGCGCAGACGAGTTTACTCGGCGTGTACAAAAGATAGCAGGCTTTGCTCGTGTTACCATGCGGAAGGGCAACAGGAAAATAAGTGCCTTCTAAACAAAAAGAACCGACCAACGGGCCGGTTCTCTTTTTAAACCTGAATCGCATCCAGGCTGCCATCTAAGGCAGGTCTTAGATTTTCATTTTCTCGATAGCGCGCGATATTATCGTCGCTACTTCCGCTCGGGTTGCATGGGCTTTAGGTTTCACCGTGTTATTCGGATAACCGGTAATCACTCCCTGCTCCACTGTCGCAGCGACTGCTTTTTGCGCCCATGTTGAAATCGTTCCTTGATCGGCAAAGATATGACTTGCTTCCTCATTCTCCAATTGTAATGCATTAACAATCATCATCGCTATTTGCTCGCGTGTAATGAGTTCATTGGGAGCAAATGTATGCTGATCGTAACCTTGAATTATCCCGTAAGCATATGCTGTAGATATGGTTTGACTAGCCCAATGATGGGCTGTATCGTCGAATACCTTGCCTTCTTTTTGAGGTAATTTCAAAGTGCGAACCAGAATCGCGGCAAACTCTGCTCGGGTAATCGGTTTATCAGGCTTGAACGTACCGTCCGAATAACCGCTCAACGCACCTTTTCCTGCCAATTGCTGAATACTTTTTTCCGCCCAATGCCCATGTATATCCGTGAAATGAACGCCCGACTCGCCTTCCACCTGCGGTTGTTGTTCTACTGCCTTTATTGGTGTGGCAATAACCGCAAATTTGGTGAAGTGGTCGGTAGCACCGCTGACAGTTCCCTTCTCCCAATCTACTAGAGTGTTTTTCAGTTCTACCCATTCGTTGGTCGCTTCGTTGAGCCAATAGAGGCTGATTTTAACGTCTTCCTTCTTTATCTTATCCACAGCAAAATGTAAGGATAAGATGACTTCCTTATTAAAATTCTCTGGTTGATCCTTCGTGAGTTCGATCACTTTGCTTATTAACTGTTCCGTGTTGGAGAACGGCAGTGTATTCGTGTCGAATACCTCTTTTAGCGTCAGATAAAAGGAACGGTCCAGCACTCCGCTAGGCAGGATTATTTGACCACCATCGAAAGTGATCGTCCGTCCGTCCGTGCTTATAAAGTAGCTGCTGTTAGGTTGTATACTTCCTCCGCTACTGCTTGAACTTGTACTTCCTCCGCCACTGCTTGTATTTGTACTCTCTGCCGCCCGGGTTGCGGTGACGATATAGGTTTGCTGCGAGCCGTTTAATGCTGTGATATGAACTGTGATCGTATTGTCACCTATATTGAGTGCAAGAGGTTTACTTCGCTCGCCGCTTGAAATATTCTGGGACGTACCTCCATTTATGCTCAATGTTATGGTATCTGTCCCATCTACGGCTACGGGCGTAACGTTCATGCTGGAAACGCTGTTCCCTACACTAAGCGTGTAGCTAGTTGTATTCGCCGCAAAAACGGGACTCAGCGTTCCAGTGCTCACTGTCAAGCCGCTTAATGATGCAATCGACGAATCCATTCGGAAGCGGTTGGATACTACGTTTATCCTATGACCAGCCTCATCCGATGCCTGAATATGCAGGTACCAGTCTCCATCCACACCGCTTATCGCTAACAAATCACCGTTTGTAAACGACGTCCAACCCGATACTGGCGTCCCTGAATCCGTTGTCCAAGCATATTGCAGCGTCGAACTATCCACTCCGATATCTGTTGGATCGCTATTTACCGTTACCGTTGTCTCTGCCGATATCACCCAGCTTTCGCTGCCGTTCATCCCGAAACTAACAGAAGGCGGCGTATAATCCAGTAAAGTGGCGCTCACCTCATTGGAGTATTCGCTATCTTCCTCTTCATTGCTTGATTTGACTGCGAAATAATAAGTTGTACCGTAGGTCACGTCGGTTACGCTATAGGTTGCTTCCGTTACGGTCGCTATCGGCTCTAGGGAATAGTCGCCGCTAGTCGTGCTCATATAGATTTTATAGCTGCCGGCCTTTGTCACGTTGTTCCAGTTTAAAGTGATTCGGCTGTTATCTGCTGTTGCTGTCAAATTGGTTGGCGCTTCAAGCACTTCGGCATTATTCTCTACTATTCGATTGGCAAAGCTGTATAGTGGATTGTGTGACGCATCAACAATATTGCCCAGTTGTCCATCATATGAAATCGTTATTCCTTGATCATTTCCAAATGCATTGCTTATGGTAAATGTCATTACTTTCGGTTCTGTTAAGCTTTGGTTCATAATCGCTGCATCGATCCCATCTGCTTTAATCGTAAACCCGCCACTATTCGTAATGTTTACCTCTTCATCAAACGTTACGATAACGGTATCAGGATGATCGCCCTCGACCTTCGCGCTGACGATTGTCGGCGGAGCAGCGTCCAATCCTATATTCGCAGCAATCCTTTGTAATGTGGGATATGCTTTCCCTTCCTCGATCATCCATGTATCGTTTAAATCCCATCCCGGCTGAAAAGTAGATTCCCGCTTCATCTCTGAGGTTGTTCGCGGTTCGCCTTTTCCTGTATCGGATTGGCCGGTAGTCTGGCTGTCATATAAGCTTGCGCTCACCAAGGTGTCGATCTGACTATAACCCACCAGCCCACCTACATAAGCATTGCCGCTAACGGCACCGGTGGCGTAGGAGGTGCTCACTGTTGCGAAATTCCTCCCAACCAATCCGCCAACCTCATTGTTACCATTGACAGAGCCAGTGACGTAGGTATCACTCACCTCAGCATAATTTTCTCCCACCAACCCACCAATTAATGAACGGCCATGAACGCTGCCAGCCGAATAGGCTTCGCTTATCGTGCCCCCATTGCTGTTCCGTCCTGCCAATCCGCCTACGGAGTCCTCGCCGATGACATTGCCGGTATTGTAGACATTGCTCACCGTGCCGAAGCTCATGCCAACCAACCCCCCGACAGCGATATTTCCCGTGACACTTCCGTCTTCCAGCCCAATGTTCTTTATGACTCCGTTGGATTGAACATAACCGAACAAGCCAATATCGCTGCTTAGGGGAAGATGGATTATCAGATTGCTGATCGTATGACCCAGCCCATCGAAAGTACCGTTGAAATAACTACCACCATTCCCGCCAATTGGCGCGAAGCCCCCTCCCGTGATAATCGCACCGTTCGTGCTGGTCGCCCACATGTCGGAGCGGGTGCTATCAGTGAAGGTCGCGGCAAAATCAATATTCTTCGCCAGCGTGTAGTTTTCCGACTGGTTAATCGCCATCAGCTGCAACTGATGCGTATTGGTGAGGGTAGTGGAATATTCACTTCGCAGGAAAGGCCGCGTCAAGCCCTCGACCATAAACCAGTCATTAGTGAAATCCCAGCCGGAATAGCCCGTTTGTGTCAGCGCCTGCTCAATATTGAGGCCGGTAGCAGTGCAACTTCCGTTATTCATTTCGCAGGCATTACTTTGACCTGTTGTATCCATATCCCAAAAGCTGCTTGTGAGTTTGCCGCTATTGCTCCCCACCAGGCCGCCGAGATTATTACCGCTCCCGCTAACCGCGCCAGTTGCATAAGACTGGCTTACCTCACCGGAGTTATTGTATCCCACCAGGCCGCCGACATTATCCCCGCTCCCGCTGACTGCGCCTATAGCATAAGACTGGCTTACCTCACCGGAGTTATTAATGATCCCCACCAGGCCGCCGATATGATCCTGCCCGTTAACAGTACCGGTGGCGTAAGACTGATTTATTGAACCTTGATCATTGTTGCCAACCAGTCCACCAACACCATCCCGCCCTTTGACATCGCTAAAGGAATTGGACTGGATGACGAGACCGGCAAAATTATACCCCACCATCCCACCGACATTTTCTCCGCTTCCGCTGACGACCCCGGTAGCATAGGACTGGCTCACTTTTCCGACCTCATTGTCCCCTACTAGCCCGCCGACAATGGTCGTACCGCTGACGGTACCTGAGACATGGGAGCCGCTCACTGTGCCATCATTACGCCCAACCAGCCCGCCGACATAGAGTTGCCCGGTAATGGAGCTTCCCTCAGAGCCGACATTTCGTACGACCCCTCCGGAGCCAACGGTTCCGAATAGACCGATAAAACCGCTTGAGGGCCTGTTGATGGTCAGTCCGCTGATGATATGTCCTTGCCCATCGAAGACTCCGGTGAACGGGCTGCTGTCATTCCCGTCACTGCCGATCGGAATAAAGCCATCTCCATTGTTCCAGCTTGCGGTCTCGGAAGCATCAATATCCGCACCGAGCTTGTAGTGTGCGCTCAAGTCATTGCTCACCAAATTCAACTGTTCTAGTTTCATGATGATATACGGATCAACTTCCGTTCCTGAGCCTGTCAGCCCATTATCCGAATCAGCCAACACTTGAAGCGGAAAGATTCCTATAAACAAAAAGATTGCTGTTAAAATAGATAGAGTACGCCTCATCTGCTCCGTCATTCCCTTCACTCACATTCGATAATTATCGACATCTATCCGTATTATAAGTGATCCGATTGAATGTGAAATCTAACCTGGGTTATAGATTCGGTTATAGCACAAACAACACAAGTCTTTCTGACAACGTCGCATCTTCACGGCTAACCCTGCATTTCTTTGCCGCGTTTAATCGCTTCTACTCGGCTAGTCACCTGGAGTTTGCTGTATATGTGATTAATGTGTGCTTTCAGAGTACCCATACCGATGCCGAGCGCTTCTGCGATTGCACTGTTGTCCATACCATCCTCCATACATCGGAATATCATGTGCTCTTTCTGAGTTAGAAGCGTTCCCAAGGCACCGTCTGATGGATGGAGCGCGTCTGCAACCCCTCCGCAGAAGGACAGGACCTTACGCACATAGGTTAAAGAAGGCGCATTTTTATCCCGAATATTGCCTTTCTGACGTTGCTGTACATACGCAATCAGAAGACCAGTGATCACTTTGCCCTTATCGGCGAAAACACGAACATAATCGTCGGGTTCCGCATATTTTAGTGCCTCTTCCAGCTTCAGCAGAGCTTGCTCGAGCTTATCCGCAAGTCGTAGAATCATCGTCTGCAGCACTTGAATTTCCAACGCATCCATCGGACGATGATCTTTAACAGCGATAAAATATAGCCTTTCCGACAAATCCCAAGCCTCTTTACTGGAACCGGTTTCCATCAATACTCTGACAAGAAAGATATATACGTACAACTGGTATACGGACACGGGATCATCCGCTGAGATTCTGTAACGCTCTTTCCATTCAATAGCAGCTGACAGATCTCGATCTCCTAATCCCATTCGCAATGCGGCCATTTCCGCTTCAATTAGAATAAGAGCTTCTTCCGCCCCATCCTTCATCGCCTTCTGTCTGGCCTCTTCCAACCAATTCTCTGCTTGGGAGATGTCTTGCCTGGAATTACTTATACGCGAGAGGAACAGGCTTGCTGGAATGTAGACCTTCTCCGGTTGATAATACATCTGGCTTTTGTCATGTAATCCTAGCTTCAAGTAATACTCCGCTTGCTCCAGTTCGCCCCGTTCGTACAGCAATTCTCCATAACATACAAGTATCGAATGCTGTAATCCCATAGGCGTCATGAAATCGATCATGTTAAGGAAGAAAGTATCCGATAGCCCTCTGGGCAAATGTTGGCCGCGCTTGCCGTTGTACGATCTGTAAATGGACGGAGACAAAGGCATCTGAGGGGAAGCAAATATTAGATCCGTTCCTGACGGACTATGCAGAAGCGACAGACGGATGTATTCGAGACCCTTGACCATATCCATTTCGTACTGGGTCGCTTTGAAATTCCTTACATAATATAAGTAGCCCAAATAACGATTTTTGTCCTCCAGACTCCAACTCGCCGCGGATGTTTCATAATGCTTTGCAGCCAGTTGCAAGTGCTGTTCCGCCTGATCGAGCTCATGAGCCCATAATAAAGAAAAAATATAAGAGAAATAAAGATATGGATGCTCCCTTAGAAGCTGTTCGGGGATAGCCGATAACCATCCTTTTAGCGTCGAGAACTCCCTGCGAATCATGATGCTCCTCAGCTTCTCAAGCAAATGTAGGGCTTCCGTAAAGCAATGGCCGGCTAAATAGTAATCTACGGCTTCTTCCAGCAGTCCCGACGACTCGCACCATATAGCAGCCGCTTTGTATAATTCCTTTACTATCCCAGAGCTATGATCTCTCAACTGCTTTTGCAGAAAATCACCAAATAGATGATGAAATCGGTACCATTCTTTGTTATCGTCCAATGGGATGAGAAACAGGTTAACGCTTGCCAGTTCCGCAAGTTTACCTGCGCCGTTTTCCCCAACCACCGCTTTGCAAAGCGACTCGTTCATTCTCTGAAGTATGGAGACGTTCATCAGAAATTGCTTAGACGACTCGTCAAGCACTTCAAAGACTTCCTCTAGCAAAAATTGCTCAACTTGCACGCTGTCTCCGGAATCGCGACGCATGAAGACCATCGGCCGCTCATCATAACGCAAGGACAAAGATATAAGCTTAAGCCCTGTTACCCAGCCCTCGGTTTTCTGCAGAAATTGTTCAATCTGCTCTCTTCGCATCTCTTTCTTGACGCATAAACGGAAGAAATCCACCGTTTCCCGCAAATCAAAGCGCATATGCTCAACATGGACCTCATGAATCCAGCCCCGGCTGATCCACCTCGCTTTCGAAAATTCAGAAACGGTACGGCTGACGAAGCAAATATGTACAAGAGACGGTAAGTACTCCAGAAAATAAGAGACAGATGCGATGATGTTCTTATCGCGAATGACATGCCAATCATCCAGCACCAGCACAAGTGGTTCCCTCAAGACATTCAATTCATTCAGCAGAGCAACAAGAAAAGGCTCGTATTGACCAGGGCTTAGCGTTCCGGCCGCCAAATGAAGCGGACCGGACGAATGGCCAAGTGCCTGCTCAACTGCCTTAGTCGCATATTGCCAGAATCGAATCAGGTCGTTATCCTTGTCATCCAACGACAACCAACCGATTGACGCATCTAGCTGGTTTACCCAATCGCTGACCAATGTTGTTTTACCGTAACCAGCGGGAGCTATAATGAATGTTGCTTTGCGATTCACCCCCTGATTCATCCGTTCAAGCAGATGGGGGCGGGGCACAGACTGATCCAGGAGCTGTGGAATCCGTAGTTTGGTTAATATAAGGGAATTGTTTTCATACTTCTCATGAATCATAAATTCCATCCTTTTTGAACCATTTAATATAGTCATATCTTAGCATATCGAGGGAAACGCGGACTATTTCTAAAATGGAGCATCTTTGGTTATCCTACTAGGAGTCACCTCGCGAAACGGAAATAACAGGGTGCCACTTAAGAAAAAACCGTCAGGGAAGTTCATCCTGACGGTCCTTTTGGGTTTTGAGTACATACTTTGTATTCCTGTCCTCGAATGGCTATATAATGTTCGGAATACATCTCTCTATCATCCATATGGTCGAAATCCTGTACAGCTCCTAACGGAATTAATTCTGCGATAAATATTCTTCAACGTTTTTTAATGTTTCATCGGGAGTATTTTTTGCTTTCTGAATCCCAACTAGTATTCTCCTAGCCAGAGCTACCTCCAGTGGAATATCGATACATACAGCAAAATCAATTAATTCCGCCATTCCTTCTCTGCCTCTACCGAATGGTTCTTCAACTATAATAAAATTATTAGGTTTTAGTTCTTGTTCATTTATAGGTAGTACTATTGGTCTGCTTTGTGCTAGTTCACTTGCAACATAATTGTTAACGAATGTATTTCGCGTTCTGCTGTCTCTACCCCAATATTTAGTGTGGGTTAGCTACTGGTATCCAACCTTCCAGCAGTGCTCCACCCTCCGAATGGTTTCTTACTGCAAGTTCACCTCCGTGTCGACTAACAATTCTTTGTGAAATGGTTAACCCTAATCCGCTCCCTCCTGTTGAACGATTTCTAGATTCTTCACCACGATATAAAGGATCGAAAACCCGTGGTAGTTCTTCTGATGAGAAACCCGGACCTGTATCACGTATCGTAAACTTTACTTTGTTACCGTCTTTATAACAATGAACAACAATTTCACCATAGGAAGGTGTGTGTCTGACCGCATTATCCAAAAGATTGTTCATGGCACGCTCCAATAAGTGCGTGTCGCCGTTAATGATGCAATCGTCTGCAGCATGGTTCGAAATCGAGATATGTTTTTGCCAAGCCAGTGGACTCAGACTGTCAATCGACTTCTGGAATATGAGCTTAAGATCAGCAGCCTTGTTGTTAAGTTTCGTCTCCAAATACTCCATTTTTGTAAATGTGAAAAGATCCTCTACCAGCCGATCCAATTGTGCCGATTTTTCCTTACAAACCGCCACATATTTTGTTATTTTCTCCGGTGATTGAGCAATCCCTTGTTCCAGGCCATCCAAATAACCCCGTAAGGCGAACAACGGTGTCCGTAAATCATGTGCGACAGCAGCAATCACGAATCGGCGCTCTTCTTCCAATTCCACTTGTTTCCGATATGATTTTTGAAGCCCCTTCACCATCACTTCAAATCCGTCGCGGACTTCAGTGATTTCTGTGATCCTAGACAAGGGTAATTGCATATCCCAATCTCCTGCTGCAATTTTTCTGGCTGCAACGCTCATCTTCTCGAGGGGTTTAAGAAGGAATCGTCTCATTTCAATACCGACAACAAAGAAAGCAAGTAGTAATCCGAAAAATATCGAAATCATTGGGACTGGATTTGATTTTGGCAGATAAAGAATAACCCTTCCTAGCAAATGACCGTCCTCTATGACGGAGAACCGTTCGGTTGACGACAATGCGCCGCGACGCTCCGGATTAGACCGATAAATATCCTGATCTGATTCGGATAGAATAGCCACATCCATCTTCGCTTTCCGCAACTCTTTATGTAATTGATTCTGCCAATTTCGATTCGTCCATTTGTCGGATCCCGCTTCGATCTGGTGAATCGTCTCAGTCAATTGTCTTTGGAGAGTCCCATTTTGCGGCTGATTTTTTGTGAAGCTAAGGGTTTTAGTGTCCATATAGTGAGTTGTAAGAAAAAAGATCCACGGTAATAAAAGTATGAAGAAAAAGCAAAGCACAGTAAACGTACGAATGCGTAGTGTTCTCATTTTATCCTCCCTCGAAGCGATACCCTACTCCCCATACGTTGACCAGGAATTGCGGATGGTTCGGATCGGATTCGATTTTCTCGCGAAGCCGACTGAGATGGACCCGAATCGTATGCTTATCACCCACACCATCCCAAAATTTTGCAAGCAATTGTTCATATGAAAAAACATGTCTGGGGTATTCAACAAATAATCTCAACAACTCATATTCCCTTGGTGTGAGATCGACTTTTTTTCCTTCCACGATCACTTCTCTTGTGGACAGATTTAATTTGATGCGTCCATAATCCAGGATCCTTCCATCCATTTGCTTCTGGGAAAAGGAACGCCTCAATACGGCTTTCACTCTAGCAACAATCTCTACAGGTGAAGCGGATTTGACGATATAATCATCGCCGCCGAGAGTCAGTCCCCGAATCTTGTCCACATCATCGCTGCGAGCACTCAAGAAAAGGATAGGAATGTTGCTCTCTGCCCGAATCTGACGACATAAATCAAATCCGTTTTGTCCCGGCATCATGATGTCAAGAATAATGCAGTGAATGGAGCTTTGTTGGAATAAGGCCCATGCTTCTGCGGAGTCACAAGCTGTTATAACGTGAAAATTATCATTCTCCAAAAAGTCCCTCAATAATTCAACGATACTTTGGTCATCGTCTACAACCAGTATCGTGTTTACTTCGCTCATGAATATCCCACCTCTGAATTCTAGTTTATCATCTTTCCGCGGGAAACTAACGTATCCACCTGATTTGTGATGTATTGTTTATTGTTTTGTGACTTTTTAACAACTTCGTTTGAGATATTCATTTGATATGATTTTTCTTGCGTACACGGAAGGCCAATATCGCGGGAAGTGACTTGTCCCCCACGCAGTAATCTGATGAAGGAGGTTTTCAATGGGATCGGAACATGGCAGTTTCTCATTTTTTCCATTCGGAGTTCTATTTTGTCTCACACTTTTTTGTTTTGTGGCAGTTCGAATCTATGCGATTCGTCATCGGTACGGGGATTACAATCAAAAGGACCTTGACATCGCACGGATTCTAAAAGGCCGGATGGCCAGAGGTGAAATTGACGAGAAGGAATATCACAGGCTGAAAGCTCTTCTGACAAAATAACAAATTTCTGATCGCTACAAGTTAAACTAATGGGGAGGTTTATGGATGTTAACGGTTCAAATCGTGCTTTTTGATGGCTTCGACCTTCTGGATGCCATTGCACCTTACGAGATCTTTTGCGCCGCTGCAATGCATGCTGAAAACGCATTATGCGTAGAATTCGTCACCGCCGAAGGGCCGAGGTCCGTGGTTAGCGGCATCAACGGGTTAAAAATTGAGGCCAGCGGCCGGCTGAACCCGGAACGTGCGGGTATCATTCTCGTTCCCGGCGCAGCCGGCGACGTCGAAGCAGACGGTCCTGATTCGATCCCGGCTATTCTAAACCGTGCAATGAATACAGAGTTGACCGGTATGATTGGACAGGCACTCGGGCACAAAGACATCGTCATCGCAACGGTTTGCGGAGGTTCCCTGCTGCTGGCCATGGGAGGGCTCTTGGAAGGCAGACCGGCAGTAACGCATCATCTGGGTATTGATGTATTAGGAGCAACCGGTGCCATTCCCGTTTCAGCACGCGTCGTGGACGACGGCAACCTGGTGTCCGGCGGCGGCGTTACTTCGGGACTCGATGTAGCGCTATATCTCGTTGAACGCGAGCTTGGACCTCGTATCGCACACGCGGTAGAGCAGCTGTTCGAATTTGAACGCAGGGGGACCGTTTGGAGAGAAACAGGAGTGGCGCCTGGCAGTCATAAAGCACCGACGGGGGATGAGCCGAACATCGCTACGGACATAGCGCCAATGACTTACGGCAGCCCGCATGACGAAGTCACGCAGGCATCTATCTTCGACGGGGATTGGGACACGACAATCGCTACGCCAGTCGGGAAACTGCAGGTCAAACTCTCCATCTCCACAACTAATGGAATAATCCAAGGGCAGGCAACTCAAGGGGATGAGACGATCGAGTTTGTAAATCCCGTACTTCTGGACAATAAGCTTATCTGGTCGCTGAGCATCACGAAACCCATACGCTTAAATCTGAAGTTCGAAGTTGACGCGGACGGAGATCAAATGACCGGAATCGCCAAGGCCGGGATACTGCCGGCATCAAAATTGACAGGCAAGCGGGTTTCCTGACCCGGAATTGTGGTTTGGTCATCAATTTGGAGCCGCGGGAGGGGATAGATTGCATGAAGAAGCTGAAAACATTATACGGACTTTTGGCCTGTGTCAGTATTGTATTTATCCTTTACGTCTTGGTGGAAAATTTTATAATCCATCCCGGAGCCGGGGCATTTTTAAGCCATAAAACCGGACTGAAGCGCGAGCTAAATCTCCCGGTCTGGCTAAACGTAATGCACGTTCATGTTACTTTTGCCTGTATCGCCATGGCGGCGGGGCTGCTCAACTTTTCGAATCGAATCTTTGAAAAGAGCCGAAAGTTCCATCGCATAAACGGCTACGTTTATTTGGTGTCCGTACTTCTTGTCGTGATGACTTCCGGATATATGGCGCCTTACGCCACCGGAGGAAAGATAAGCAGTATGGGGTTCAATGTGCTAAATATGATATGGCTGCTTATAACCATTACGGCGCTCGTCCAAATCAAAAAGAAACGGATCATCCGTCACCGGAACTGGATGATCCGAAGTTACGCCTTTTGTTTTACAAACATGTTGATTCATCTCATCACTTCACTTTTTCATCAGGGATTCGGTCTTGTTTATGCTACCAGCTATATCATTGGCGTTTATGGCTCCATTGTGTTGCTGCTGATCATTCCTAACATCATAATCAGAATTATCAGTCGATCCAGAGAGATTGTGATACCCCTTAAATGAGATGACCACTCTTAAGGTGAACGGATTTCATTCCATGCCTTGTTGTTTATCTATATCTGCCGCCACGAATGATTAGAAAGGTCCGACTATAAAACGTAGTCGGGCCTTTCTTTTCAAGGTATAAATTTATGATTCAGCATACTTAGTTTCACGCGGTTAGATCAGATACAAGTCGATCAGGGGACCGCTTTCCCCTTCCAACCTTCATATGATTACACAGTCCCGCCACTGCAAGGTATTTCGCTGGATCGGCAAATCCAATCATGCCACCCAAACCGGCATAGCCGAAAGCCATCGGGTTGCCGTACATGCCAATTCGTAAGTCAATACTTTGTCATCCCTTTATTTTTAGTGACAAGCAATCAAATAGGTATCCGCACTGTCCTGAACGGAGTCTGAAGCGTAACGTATGTGAATAAAGGAGATTGATCATTGCTTAGATAGAAGCGAACATTTCACCTTGTGAATTGATCCAAGTGACTGGAGGAATGCAACTGCTGAAGGATGAATCTGAAATAGCTGGCCTGAAACCTATGGTCTATTTTTTGATGAGAAAACCGTATTACCCCTGTTGAAACGTAAACCTATGAATTCCAGATTGCAAAGCAATTGGAGGTAGATCTTGTGAAAAAGGTGAAATATAAAATGGGGAAATTGGGAAAGTACGATTTCATGAGGAAATATAAAATGATACGCATATTCTTGCCAGACACTCGAAAAGCAACTTTGTCTAACATTAAAATAATGCTGGGATTGTATGGATCTGTTTACTTAAAACCCGATGAGGGAACAGGTGGTCATGGGATATATAGAATCACCAGGGGCAAAAATAGTCTTATTTTACGCACCGGTTCGAATTCGCGTATCTTTAGTTCATTAAATGACTTATATATTCCAATTCAAAGTATTCTAGTTAGGGATAAATATATTGTTCAAGAAGGAATTGAACTGTTGAAACACAATAATCGTCCATTCGATATTAGAGTTATGGTACAAAAAAATAGAAAAGGAACATTAGATGTTACGGGGATTATTGGAAGACAAGCGAAGCGTAATAAAGTAGTAACAAATTTTCATTCTGGAGGAACTCCCTTACCTATAGATACCTTACTCAAATCACATCTGAGTGGCGAATCAAGGAGAACGTTTATTCAAAAAATTGAGAAATTAGGGAAAGACGCAAGCACTGTCCTTGGTGGAAATTATAGAAGCAAACGGGCATTTGGAGTTGATATAGCAATTGATAATAAAATGAATCTCTGGGTCTTGGAGATTAATACCCGGCCTGACATGACCATCTTTAACACGTTGAAGAACAAAACGATGTACAACAGGATTCTAAGGTACTCAAAAAATAAGGGATGACTTGTTTTTTTATTCATCACGTATGCTGCATCATATCTTATCGGCAATCGGAACAGGTTCTTGTCTTGCGATAAGAACTTGTTCCGCTATAACAAAAAGCCTTCGTCTGGTTTTGACAAGAACATATATCGTTCTAACAAAAAACTCTTTATTTCACGTCCTTATTCCTTATCAAAATAAACGGTTTTTCCTGTATCTGCGGATATATACACCGCTTCTAATATTTGTGAAACAATCATAGCTTCCCTCGGTTTAACCAAGGGTTCGGTATCGTTCACGATACTGTGAATCCATTGTTTGGCCTCATACTCGAAATCTGTCATTTCTTCTCCCCTGAATAGCTCTCTTGCGTTCGGATTCACATCGATATGATTCAGGAACAAGCTCCCGTTCCTTTCGCCATTGATCCGTAGTTCATTTTTTATAAAATCCGCTCCTCCCTTCGTTCCGCAAAGCAGGTTGCCGCCACCTTCCGCAATGTTTAGGGCCCAACTGGTTTCAATGATGACTGTAGCTCCATTTTTAAATTTCACATACCCGAACGCCGAATCTTCGACCTCGAATTCGTTAGGATCCCAGGCTCCCCATTCATTCGCGGCATTTTCAGTATACTTCAGTTTATGGAAAACACTGCCGACGACACTCTCCGGCTCATAGTTATCCATCAACCATAAGATCAGATCAAGGGAGTGGGTTCCAATATCGATCATAGGACCGCCCCCCTGCTTTTCTTTATCAAGAAACACGCCCCACGTAGGTACGCCTCTTCTTCGGGTAGCGACAGCTTTTGCTAAATAGATATCTCCAAGTTCCCCATCAGCGATCATCTTTTTTAACAGTTGGCTTTTAGCGTTGGAACGATTCTGGTATCCGACGGTTAGCTTCTTGCCTGTTCGCAAGTGGGCTTCATACATCGCTTTAGCCTCCACACCTGTGACCGCCATTGGTTTTTCGCACATGACATGTTTGCCGCTTTCGAGAGCATCAATTGAAATCGTCGCATGAGAGCTGTTCGGTGTAAGCACATGTACGACTTCAATATCTTCTATCGCAAGCAGATCCTTGTAATTTGTAAACACCTTTGCGCTTGGTGTGCCGTATTTTTGTGCCGCTTCCTCGGCTCTTTCCGGCTTCAAATCGCAGAAGGCCACCATCTGTACATTGTCTAACTTGGACAAACACGGCATATGTTTGCCGCCCGCAATCATTCCGCAGCCGATGATCCCTACCTTTACGGTTCTCATTGAATTCCCTCCCCCGCGTTATTTGAACTCTACCGTTCGATTCTCCTTATGAGCGACGTATGCCCCTTCCAATAGCTCCGTCAATTTCTTCCCGTCTTCCAGTCCGAAGGGCATCGGATTGCCATGAATCAATGCGTCTGCCCATTGGATGATCGGAAGTGGCTGCTCTTGAGGGAGTTGATTGGGTGAAACCCATCCGGAAAAAGGTAAATCGAGCTTCTTCGAAATGACTCTGACTGTATCATCTGAGATGATCAAGGTGCCCTCCGTACCGTAAATCTCAAGAGCAGAAGGAGTATTGTACGTAACCAGGCTTGTTTCGACCAGTGCGACCGCATTGTTTACGAACTCAATAGAGCACTGCGCATTATCTTCTACTGCTCGATTGGTGAAATAATGAAACATGGATGTGATTCTTTTCGGCTTACCAAGCAGCCAACTGGCGATGTACATCGGATGACAACCCAAGTCCATCATGGCTCCGCCCCCTGTTTGCTTCTCATCATACCAGTAATCCGGGAGCCAATTATTCAAAGCACCATCGTGGCCATTACGAATGCGCAAAAGCGTAATGGCCCCTAATACATGGTCATCGATCAGCTGCTTCGCGAACAATTGGTGCGGCCTTGTGCGAGCGGGAAATGAAATGCAGAACTTGACGCCTGCTTTGCGTACTGCTGCAGAAATAAGGTCGCATTCTTGGACAGTAAGCGCCATGGCTTTCTCGGTAAAAATGTGTTTACCGGCCTCAGCGGCGGCTACCATGATGTCTGCATGCATACTTGTAGGAGCGTCAACCACGACTCCATCGATGTCCTCCCGTTGCAGCAGAGTGTCCAAATCCGCTTCAAAATCCGTTCCCAATTGGGCAGCCCACTCGCTTCCGCGTTCAGGCTGTTCGTCCCAGACGGCCGTGAGCTTAACGTTTCCATGATTTTGCAGCCTTCTTGCGTAATCTGCGGCATGCACATGCCACTTACTTAACATCGCAACGTTCAACATGCGTTTCCCCCCTGTAATCGTTTAATCAGATCATATGAATTTGAGTGCTGTTAAAAGAGATTTGGGATGGCAATGACGCCACCCCAACATGGACCTTCTTTAGAAACCTATATCATTTCTTTCTGCGGCTTTTTGAGCCACGAACGCCGCCATTTCATCCACGCCGGCAGCTTTGAATTTTTCTTGAACACTATGAAGCATTTTTAGAGCTTCTTCATCTGATGCCGCAAAAAACGCTTTCTTAAATTCCTCATCGAAATTCAAACTGCTGGTTTTACTTATAAAATCCTGATATTTGGGCCACTCTCTGGCAAGGTAGCTGGCGCTTACTTTGTCGATGATTTTGATAGGCATTTTAGCCGAGAAACTCTCCTCCAACTTTTGCCACTTCGTTTTTTGATCTTCAGGCGTAGGCCAAGTGACATCAGAGGAGAATGCACCGATGAACCTTCCTGGAAGATAGTTGAGCCCTGCGTCTCTTTTCAGATCCGGATTGTCATCGAATTGTTTTTTTACATCAGGAATCCATTGAGGTACCCCGTTTTCCATGGTATAGTGCGTTCCTTCGATTCCGAAATTCGCAAGCAATCGGCCTTCTTCGCTGTTGACATAATCAATATACCGCAATGCCGCATCGGGATCTTTGATGTTAGCGCTTAAGAAAAGGACAGGGAAACCGGAACGGCCGGGTTTTTCAACCTGAGTCCGAATGTCTCCGTTCTTATTCTTCATTGGTCCGAGTAGTTCATATTGCATTTCCGGATTTGTCTTATAAAGCGTTTTTTGTAAATCAGCTAACATCGGTTGGGCTCCGAATATGGCAAGCTTGCCCGTCGTGAGCTTTTCATTCGCTGTCGTACTCGTATTGTTGAAGGCTTCGAGATCAAACAAACCTTCCTTTATTAACTTTCTCATGTATAACAACCTAGCTTCATAATCCTTGGACTGCGTCCAGTGGATCAGTTTTCCATCCACTTCACGGAAGTCCGAAATCGAGTAATCCGTCCACCCGGCAAGGAATTGGCCGTAATCCCATCCGTTCCACATGGTTCCGGCCGGGATGACCGGCTTCCCTCCAATATCCTTGAAACCGCCATCTCTGATCTTGACCAATAGATCATATAGTTTGTCTTGTGTATCAATATCCTCCGGCTTAACATTTAAAGCTTTCAGGATATCTCCCCTGGCAAACAGGCCGTAATTCCAATTATGAATGCTCTCGGGGGTTCCGTCGGGGGTCTCCGTAGGAATGAGATACGTCTTGCCTTTAAAGTCGGGACTATTGAGATCGAACTCGGCAAAGTCCTTCGCGATTCCAGTGGTCACAAGTCTTTTAATATTCGGGTATTTATCGAGATAAGGGGTTAAATCCAGAAGCTGTCCTTCCGCGGCCGCCTTCTTGATTACTTGTCCTTCTCCTCCTGTTGTAGACCAGAAAGGTGCGTTAACAATATCCGGAACCGTGCCGGAAGCAAATATGGTGTTTAGTTTTTCTACTTCGCTTGTTGTGATGGATTCCAGGTTTAACGTTACCCCGGTTTTTTCCCTGATTTTTTGCGCTACGGGATTATTCTTCTGGTCTTGCGGGAAACCGGCTCCGCCACCGTTCCAAGCACTGAGGAAAGTCAAGGTTGCCGGCTTTATTTCATTCGTACCTGACTCTTTCGCCGTACCCGTATCAACCTTGCCTGTTTCCTCTTCTTTACCTGTCCCCGAGCATGCCGTCATGGTCACTAAAAGCAGTAAAGCGATCAGTGTCATACCAAGAACACTCCTACGCCTGTTTTTCCTCATCCTACAATCCCCTTCCATTGGACGTTTTTATATAAAAGGCTTACCCTTTTATACCAACTACTCCTTAAGAGAACCTACTAGGACCCCTTTTACGAAATACTTCTGAAGAAATGGATATACACAGATGATCGGGGTCGTGATAATGATGACGAAAGTCATCCTCAAGGCTTCCGGTGTTACACCTCGCAGTTCCATCTGAGACTCAGTCATGTTTTGAATAGCAGATCCGCTATTACCCGACGACGACGTCATCGACTGGAAAGACGCTTCGCTGATCATCTTGTTAAGGAATGTAGCTGCTGGCTGCAGTTTCTCATTCTGTATGAAAAACTGACCGGTAAACCAGTCATTCCACACGCCCACCCCGACAAACAAGGCAATGGTAGCAAGTACCGGCATCGATAGAGGCAGGATGATTCTTGCAAAGACCGACAACTCGCTAGCTCCGTCTATTCGGGCCGATTCCGACAGACCATCAGGGATCCCGTCGAAGAAGGTTTTCATGATGATCGCATTGAAAAAACTATATAGGGACGGCAATACCAACACCCAAAACGTATCCAGGATATGTAACTGCCGGTACAGGATAAAAGTCGGAATAAGACCCCCGCTGAACAATGTGGTAAAGAAAAAGAAGAATACGATATATTTTCTTCCGGGCAAACCTTTCCGCGAAAGTGCGTACGCTAATAAGGCCGTCAAAAATACGGAGCCAATTGTTACCACAAGCGTTCGGGAAATGGAAATGTAAAACGAATTTAAGATCAAAGGATTGCTAAAAGCTTTCGCATAGTTTTCTAGTGTAAATACTCGAGGAAAAAAGTAGATTCCACCCTTCATCGCATCGTAGCCGTCATTGAAAGAAAGGGCTAGAAAATAGATGAATGGATAGAGTGCCGTAGCGCAGAATAAAAGCATCACCGAATAGTTCAGCGTCATATATAATCTATCTGCCAGCGTCAGCCTTCTTACACCCATATACACACCTCCTCATCATCAGCGCTAGTTATTACCATAACGATA
This sequence comes from Paenibacillus sp. J23TS9, assembly GCF_018403225.1. Lineage (NCBI taxonomy): Bacteria > Bacillati > Bacillota > Bacilli > Caryophanales > Paenibacillaceae > Paenibacillus > Paenibacillus sp. J23TS9. Next base: position 1,499,224 of record NZ_BOSG01000001.1, read on the forward strand.
CGTCACTCACGCGTTTGGATATTTTATTTACCGCAACAATGAGAAACAGTGAGATCGCGGACTTGAATAAACCAATGGCCGTGGAATATGCTAATTGCCCCTGTTGGAGGCCTGTTTTTAAGACATACGTGTCCAGAATTTCCGATACGCTTAATGTTGCTGGGGACTGCATCAACCAGATTTGGTCAAAACCCGCGTTCAGTATTCCGCTGAGGGAGAATATGAGCAATATGGCTATCGTTGGCGTCAGGCATGGAAGCGTGATTTTGAATAGTTTGCTCCATCGACCTGCTCCGTCGATTTCTGCAGCTTCATACAAGTGCGGATCGATATTCGTTAATGCGGCTAAATAAATAATCGAGCCCCAGCCTATACCTTTCCAGATGTCGGAAATGATGACCAATGGGTAGAATAATTCCGGCTTTCCCATAAAAAAGATCGGATCCAAACCCATTTGATACCGAATGTCATTGATAAGCCCCACGTTCGGAGACAGGATTTTTTGAAGTAAGGTAACGACAACGACCCACGAGACGAAGTGCGGCAGATAGGAAACCGTTTGAAACACTCTTTTAAATTTTTTGTGCATGACTGCATTGAGCATTAAGGCTAGGATCAACGGAGCCGGAAATCCGAAAATAAGTTTAAGGGCACTAATGGATAACGTATTCCGGAGTACATCGTAAAAACTGGAATCATTTAAAAACTGTTCGAAATATTTAAAGCCTGCCCACGGACTCCCCAATATCCCCAGATTGAATTTGTAATCCTTGAACGCGATTAAAATGCCGTACATCGGATAGTAAGCAAAAACCAGAAACCATATAATAGCAGGAAGAATAAATAAATAGATATGCCTGAAACTCCATATTTTAACTAGTTTTCTGTTCTTTTTTAATTGTTCAAATCCAGGGATAACAACATCTTTGGATACCATTCTCCGAACACCTCCTACATCTTCGTCGTACTGGATAGAGCGGTCAATCTAAGGGTCATAATCTCGAAAGGTGTGAAGGTAAGGCTCAGTGTCTGGTCGTTGATATCCAGTGGCTCTATGCGCTCTTCCAATAAACCGGCAAGCTATGCTTCAGACATCTGAAAGCCTGTGTACAGGTTCACCCAGACGGTAACGTTTAAATTCGAAAGTAGAACATAAATGGACTTCTCCAGCTCGTGAACATTGATATCAAAAATTCCGGTCTCACTTTTTCGTAAGGAATATAGCGACTGTCCCCCTCCTCTATTGCAAACGGTTTCATTTATATAGTTTAAATATATTCAATATGGTGTAAGAAAAATTCCTTAATTTCTTCATTTAGATAAAAAGTAACCGGTTGAAAAGAAGTTCTGGCGGTTTCGTTCATTAATTGGGTGATACATGGAGAAAGGAAGCTGCTGTTGGCCATGTGGGGATCCTGTTCTTGAGGTTATCGATAACGGGTTAAGCGACCCGTTTTCCGCCTTCTTTTCAGGCGCTTTTATTCCTTGGTAAGGATACATCATATTCAATATATACATGAATCAATTTCATTAGACCCGACCTAATAGAAGAGTCCAACTGGCCTCGTCCCCCTTGTCAGGTTCGAATCGAAGGCCCGTCGGACTCGTTAACAGGTAACATATATTTAAGGAGAAACGGGGGGATATCATGAGGAGAAAATGTTTTTCCCCGTCGTCTCGCCTATCACCAATTCCGGCTCCACTAGCGTTTTAATGTATTTTCCGTGTTGCCCGTCATCACTGTGAATAACCTCAAGCAGCGTGTAAGCCGCGCGGTAGCCCATGTCTCGTTCAAACTGTTTAACATGCGTAAAAGTGCTGTATCCTTCGATGATAGAAGTCGGATCGTCAAAACTGATGATTGATATATCCTCAGGCACCTTCAATCCAACTTGACGCGCAATCTGATAAATTTTCACTCCAAGACTTCCATTTAGCGTAATATAAGCCGTAGCCATTCGATTTTGGATATAGCGGTACAGCGGATGTGTTTCGGCTTGCTCAAGGCTTCCGATTTCAAAACCGGTTACGATGTGGGCAGGGTTAATTAAAGCTCCCTTTTCCTTGAAGGCATTCATATATCCATCGATCCGCTCTTGAACGGTAACGGTTTGTAACGGCGAATCGGAGCATATCGCGATATCACGATGCCCAAGCTCCCACAGGTAATTTACGGCCATGTTAACGCCTAGCCTACCGTCTGATGCTATATAATGAGTTTCCACCCCTGGGAGGTAACGGTCGATGAGAACGAACGGAAATCCCGCAAATTTCATGCTTAGTATTTCCTCGTTGAACAATTCCTCGTCAACCGGGAAAATCAGTAACCCTTCCACTCCGATTTTACTACATGTCTGGATAGCCTCTTTTTCCTTATCAATGCTGCCCTCCGATAAATAGATAATGCAGCGGTAATCGTTTTCATTTAATGCTTGCTGAATACCATGTACAAGTCTAATGGTGAAATAGTCATAGATGCTGGGCATAATGAGACCGATCAATCGTGTCCGCATTTCTCCGCTAGTTTTCTGGATAGGCTTTACGGCACCTTTAGGAACTGTCGTTGAAATTTCAAATTCAGGATTGCTTACAAAAGTCCCCTTTCCGGGCACCCTAGTGATGATTTTTTCGTTAACCAAACCGGACAGGGCATTAACAACGGTAATTTTGCTTACACCGAAACGCTCCATGAGTTCCTTTTCCGTAGGTATACGGTCTCCAACCTTTAATATCTGCGACGTTATCAAGTCTCGTATATACTCTTGAACCATCTGATACAAAGGTATTCTTTCCGTTGAGTTCATCCGAATCACCACATTTCAATTCAATATGTTCAATATATAAATTACGAATGACGCTATCGTTTTATTCCTCCACATTCCCCTTCTATTATAATGAATTAATTGAGCAACTTTTTTATAAAAGCCCTGCTTAGCAATGGATGAGTCTGCTTTTACATTTTGTAAGGAATATTCAACTAAAGGTCGAAGTATTGTCATAATTATAATTATTCATGGTTTACAGGGGGGACTGAAGTTGAACGCACTTGCCAAGCGGCATCGTTTTACAAATCGCTACACCGTATTAATCAGCTTTACGATACTGGCAGGTATCAGCCAAATGCTCTGGCTTAATTTTGCTCCCTTGATTACAATGCTGGAAACAACTTATCATGTGACGGAATCGGATATCAACTGGCTGTTGATTGTTTTTCCGCTCATTTATGTGCTTCTTTCCATCCATGCCGGAATCGTCATTGACCGCAATGGCTACCGGTTCGGGATCGGAATCGGCGGCTTACTTATGGCCATATTCGCCTGTGTTCGGATGATGGACTACAGTTTTATGTGGCTGCTGATTGGACAGATTGGGATTGCCATTGGGCAGCCGTATGTAATAAACGGGATTTCCAAGCTGGTGGTCGATTGGTTCGGTCAAAAGCAGCAGGCAATGGCGACCGGAGTGGGAACCGCTGGCATGTTCGCAGGTATGGCCCTAGCGCTTGCAGGTACACCGATGCTTGTAGACGCGGCAGGACTTCAAATGACAATGGCCATTTTTGCGGTGATCACGATCGTGTCGGCAGTGTTCTTTGCGCTTGTAGCGTATCCAAATCCGCTAAATAAGCTGGATGAACGGATGATAGGTGAATCCGGCGGTATCAGCTGGCGAGATTATATTCCGCTGCTGCGTAATCGGCAGCTCCTTTTGATTTCGGTCATTGCGCTGCTCGCACTCGGCTTCTTTAACGGCCTGACCTCATGGCTTGAGCCGATTCTAAAACCAAATGGCATTGATGCCGAAGGGGCGGGCTTGATCGGGGGAATGCTGATCATTGGAGGTATCGTTGGTTCGAGCATCATTCCAGGTATATCCGATAAGCTCGGTACGATGAAGCCTTTCCTGTGGATTAGCTGCCTGATCTCCATTGTGCTGGTCTATTTGATATGTACTATAGATCAATATATGCTTCTGCTTGTTTTGGGCGCTGTGCTCGGATTCATCTTCCTGCCCGGTTACGCTTTGCTGCTGTCGCATACGGAGCGTCTGGCTGGTGAGCGATATGCCGGAGAGGCGACGGGACTGATTATGCTGACCGGAAACCTAGGTGGCGTGCTTGTCATATTGGGTATGCAGCTTGTAAAAGGGGACAGTGCTTCGTGGATCAACTCGGTGTATTTAATGCTGGGACTGCTTGTGTTGTGCGTGATTCTGGCACTTAACATCAAAGAGGGCCGCTCCACTCAATTGAAAATTAATCATAAGCGCTAGTGAAAAATAATTTACTTTGTTTCGTCAATCGCTTTGTATTATTGGGTAAATCTCACTTACGTTTGAATGCTGTCAATATTACATATATCATTTGTGATTCATCACTAAGACCCATTTCGTATGAGGGCATTTTCTATTTCAGTAGGAATTCAAGAATGAGGATCATCAAGACGCAGTAGGACCTTGTCGTCTTGTGTTGGGCGATGGGTCCCCTCGATGTCTGTGACGGCAAGTTTAAGGCACCCTAGTAGGGTGCCCTTCGGAGACATTTTTTCGATGCCACATTTATTTATATCGCGGAAGCCTGACGGCTTAGAAATTGCCGGACAGAAACATCTGTGATTAAGTCCACTAGCAATGGTTGCCAACAGACCATAGACCTCAGGTTTGCGGGGGGCCAATTGGAGAAGCAGCCTTCCCAGATAGATTGCTTCCTCCGCCAATCTTCTTCTAGGAGAATCGGCCATGGCTGCCTCGTCCCACCCACTCCCGTAAGCAGCATAGATGGCCTCCAGAACGGAATCGAGGCGATCCGGAATCTCTTGCATTTCAAATGTGAGGCGTTCGGCACGGATTTTTGCTTTTGCCCTCGTAAGACGCTCGCCTGAACGGAGTCCAATTCCTTCACATATCGCGACCATAGTCTATGCCTTCTCATACCGCTTTGTTCCAGTTATCGGCAACGTCCAAGGCTTCTGAAAATTCTCAGGTTGCTTCAAAATGTAATGCTCGAGAAAAGCCCACGCAATGCCAAATATGAGAGCAAAACCTTGATGCAGCTCATCCGCTTCCGACGGTTCCTCTGTCTTTCTCGTGATTTTATGTTCGCGGTACATATCGATAATCTTCTAAATCGCCTCTATTGTGGCAACCTCTCAAGTTCTCCAGCTTGCATAAAGGCTTCTGAATGTATTCCCTTTTTATTTAACGAATACCAAGTGTTCAGCCCCAACAGCCATTAGGAAGGTCTTTATCGAGCAATTTAAGTGTCTCAAGGTTAAAGGATTTATTGTCCCCCTACACTTCCCACCAACTAATATTGATGGATAATTGAGTGTTGGCTACTGAATTTTCCAATAGAATGTAATATGTTTGATTTGTCGTCATGGGTGGAATGACCCGTTCGCCGTTTAAATCAACGTCTACTGCTCCTCCCAATTGGTGCACTACTTGAAATAGTACACCGCCACTTGTCGGGTTTGCATTTTGCGAAACCCAACTTCCAGTGACTACACTCGCATCGGGATAGGCCCAATTGGCATTTCGAGGTGTCGCCGATGTTCCACTAACGTTCAGAGTCGCATTACGATAGAGACTAAGAATCGTGTCAGATGATGATGAAGCTCGAATGTTATCAAATCGTATCGTCTTTCTTGAATTTGCAGGAACAGTTAATTGTAGTGCCAGGAAACCGTTCGCTTGGATAACTGACTGGTTTCCTGTTGTGATTACATAATAATCCCCTGATTGAGCCGCTGTATAAGATGGCTCCGCAGAACCTAAAGGATCATGGAGGGGATAATTGAAAACATGGTTATTCGGCAACGTTTCCCACCCACTTTCATAACGTTTGATCCTATATTTTATGTACTCTAGTAGAGGAATGCGTGTGTCAATAACATCACTTATCCATAAGAAAGGGACATGTTTTCACTTAGGAGGTAAATTTAATAAAATAGCGGCAAACGGATGCTTAATTTCGCACATGCTCCTTCAGATCATTTAAACAAGTGACTGCCGTCGCGTCCTGATAACAATCACGCATCCATTTTTGATTTTTTGTAGGCCAGCGGCGTCATGTTCATTGACTTTCGAAATCTTTCAATAAAATAGCTGGTGCTGTTAAAACCAACCTTATAGGCCACTTCCGTAACGTTAGAACCGTCTTGCTGCAGCAGGAGCAAACTTATCTGAAGCCTGTAATCCATCACATAATTCAGCGGAGTCGTGTTTAGAATCCGTTTGAAATAGCGGCAGCATTCCGAACGGCTCAATTGACCGGCCCTGGCGATATCATTTAATGTGATTTTTTCTGCGTAATGGATATCGATCCAGCTTAACATCTGCTTCATCCGCTCACTTTTGACTGCTTCCGAAGGGTCGTATGTGAGTTGAAAACAGTTCATGATTAAGTTTTTCCACATACATGTCAGATGCATCGAAACATCGATTTCAAAGTTTAGCGGTTTTCGTTGAATGCAATCATGAATGCACATCATGGCTTCTAAAATGCTTTTTCCCCAAGGCTGATAAGAATCCAAATACAAATAAGATAAATTTGTCGCTTGGATATACGGGGCAACATGCGTTGCGTAAAGCTCTCTCGGTACCACAAAATGAGGAGAAACATTTAAACAGATATAGACGCAGCCCGATTCATTTCTATCTTCCGCCATGTGCAAGCAGCCGCTGTTGATAAAGATGCCTTCGCCCTGCCGAAGGATGAATTTCTCTTCATTAATTTGAAAAACGGCCTCTCCTTTGACAATCCGAACAAACTGAATTTCATCATGCCAATGGAGCGGTATATGTCCGTGAATGTTTTGGGTAATCGTCGTTTCGTAACAAGCAACCGGGAGTATGACTGTTCGATGCTCGGTTCGTTCCTTTAAGTTTTGGTCGATCCTGAAATCTTTGATTTGCAAATGACCACTGCCTCAATATATTTATATTTTTATATCCAATTACGGTATTTTCGCTCAAAATTTTCACCTATTATAACACTATTATTACATTTAAGGTGGAGAATGAGTCATGAATACAGCTGAAAAAAAGGGATTATTTCTTGTTACCACAGGAGCGATATTTTGGGGGATCAGCGGTACCGTCTCCAAAAAGCTCTTTCAGCAAACCACAATCGAAGTCAATTGGCTTGTAGCGACTCGTTTGCTTATCGCCGGGATTCTACTGTTGACCGTTCATTTTCTGTTTAAAGAACGCTCGCAAATACTTGGCGTATGGAAAAATAAAAGATCTGCTGTTCAACTCATTATTTTCGGTTTGGTCGGTATGCTTTCGGTTCAATATACGTATATGGCGTCGATTCAGCACGGGAATGCGGCCGTGGCAACGCTGCTGCAGTACTTAGCTCCAGTCATGATCATTATCTATTTGATTCTGCGGAAGCAAATGACTTTCACGCGTAAGGATTTGCTGACCGTTCTCCTTGCTCTCGTGGGCTGCTTTCTCTTGTTGACGAACGGCTCCGTTTCCCAAATTTCCGTACCGACCGCTGCCATGGTTTGGGGTGTTTTATCTGGAATAGCCCTGGCCTTCTACACTTTGTACGCAGTTCCGTTATTGAAGCAATACGATTCCCTCGTCATTGTCGGATGGGCGATGATGATCGGCGGCTTGGGACTAAGCTTGATCCACCCTCCTTGGCAAATCGATTTTAAAAGCCTTTCGATCGAGACCTATCTGTATCTTATATTCGTAATTCTATTCGGCACAATGATCGCATTTTGGTTTTATATCGAAAGCTTGCAAAGTCTTTCCCCTAAAGAAACAAGCCTTCTAAGCAGTTTGGAACCGCTGGCTGCCGTGATCACAACCGTATTTTGGTTAAAAGAGCCCTTTGGTTTTTTTCAATGGCTGGGTACGGCATGTATTATCGGGTTGATTTTGGTATTGACATCAAGTAAAAAGGCATCTTAATTCCCAAGCAAATGGAAGCCACGCCGGAGCCATGATTCCCGGAGGACGAATTTCGAAGAATGTTTAGATGGTTATACAAATCATAAAAACAGGCTCCTGTTAAATTTTACAGGAGCCTTCTATCTTATCACTATGCCGTTTAACGGAGATCCTTAGATACTTGGAACAGCGCGTCCAATCCTTAGATTCAGCCATTGATTTTATCAAAAGAGCCTAATTCTCCTTCCGAAGCGCATCGATGATATTTACTTTATCCAGCCGATACATCGGCCCAATCGTTGCGAGAAGTGTCGAAAACAGGGCACCAACAAATGCAATTCCGATATGGAGCCATGGGATCACCCAAGCGGTTTCGAACGCCCCAGCGAAAAGCACATGTATTCCGTAATCCAGACCCGTGCCAATCATGATTCCGATTACGCCAGCAAACACACCATAAAAAACGGCTTCTAAAATGATCATTTTTCTCACTTCATCCCGGGTCATGCCGATGGCCTTAAGGACTGCAAACTCTTGAGTGCGGAGGATCAGATTCGTGCTGACTGTATTTACGATATTCAAGAAAGCAATCAATACAATGACGCCGATAAAACCGTAAAGCAGTATACCGAAAGTCTTGGAATCATTTTTGGCTTTGGCAACCTCCGCCACTCGATCCAGGTAGTTAAACCCCGCATCTTTTTCTTTTAATGTTTGAAGATAGTCCCTTATCGGTTGGTTCGGTATATCAGAGTGAGCAAGAATAAATATTCTGGAATAAGCGTCGGTTCCCATTATTTTCGCGTATACTTTCGGTGTCGTAATAAAGGAAAGAACTTCGCTGTCACTATATTCCTGCGACAACAAATCATGATCCGCAATTCCGACCACCGTCACGGTTTGGTATCCTTTACGGCTTCTGTCAAATGTTCGGATTTGGATGCGATCCCCAATTTTGAAATGGGTTTGATCAATAATCAGCTGTTTGCCTTTTTCCGTCAGCATTTTAATTTTTTGCTGAACGATCACGCCGTTCTCCCGGTCCATTAGATCTTTGTCGATTTTCCCGGCCGAGAGTTTGGATTGCAGATCATCCAGCCCATTGTCCCCGTAGGAGACGAGGGAGTTATTGCTTGTCCGATATCCCTCTCCTTCAGGAACGACATATCGATCCTTTCTTAAATCATAATATGAGGGATTGATCTTATCCTTCGGGATGATGGCCATCACTTGATCGCTGTAAAACTTGTAAGCTTTCCGAACGGCATCAAGCCGGGAAATATGCTGATACACCGCGTCATCCATTCGTTTGGAAGGACCATCATAGGAAATCGAATAAGAATACTGTGTGCCTGTGACCTGAGTTGCTTGCTGCATGAACTGGGCCAAACCGCTGAAGACGATAAATAAAATAATACTAATAATCATGGAAAAGGCTGTAATCCGGAACCGTTTCTTGTTCCGCTGCAGGTTTCTGGCGGCGAATTGTCCTATGATACCGAACAGCTTTTTCGCGATCAGGGACTTGTTGACCTTAGTGATAGGTTCAACCTTCGTGGACCCCGTACTCTTTAGCGCTTCTAAAGGAGAAACGCGGGCTGCTTGTCTTGCAGGTCCAATGGCGGAAAGAAACACGCTCAACAAGCCCAATAGGCCGGCAGATACCAGAATCGGCAAGGAGATCACCATTCTCATATCGTTTAAGTAACCTAGCGTCAACAAACTGATATTATAAAACAAAAACTTCATAAAAAGACTTCCCATAAGAAGTCCGATGGGGATGCCGATCAAGCTCAGCAGTGCCGCTTCTTGAATCACGATTTTGCGAATCTGGGCCGGCGTCGCTCCAATGCATCTCAGCATGCCAAATTGTGAAATTCTCTCCAACACAGAAATATGAAACGTATTATAGATGACGGCAATGGTACAAATCAAAATAATTACAATGACGGCTGCGTATGCCAGGATCAAGCTATGATTCACACCCTCATAGGTGCTTTTGCCATACCATTTAAGCAGCTCATTATTGTACTCTATTCTTACATTATTAACAGAATGATCTCTGCCCAGCTGCATAGCGGAACCCTGCTCGGCATCACGTGCATCACGCAGTTGTAAAGTGGACATCATCACTTCCGTTTTCTTCTGGATGTGATTCAAAGATTTCATCTTGATGTAAATGAAGTACTTTTTGTTATTGTCGAATGTCTGGTTATCGTTGAAAGTAATAGCCGGAAAGATATAACTGGATGACCAATTTCCCGTTGGCGGCTTCATAAAGCCGACGACGGTATATTCTTTTTGGGATTGCGCTTGGAAGGCTTCGTCAAGATCCCAGCCAAAATCACCAATACCGTTAATTTTCTTGTCTTCACCTGTGGACGCCACCTTCCGAATCCCAAGCTGGAGCTTCAGCTTATCGCCCAGTTTCGGTTTTTCTGAAAAGTAACTCAAACTCGATGATGAAAGCATAATCTCATTCGGATTTGTAGGCAGCCTGCCCGAGTCAAGCTGTACCTGAAGCATGTTTAGCGCATTCGCGTCAAATCCCTTGACATTCAAGTATCTATAGGGCGCCGCAAACGAATCTTCCTGCTTTTCTTTCTCCGTTGTTTCCTGAATGACGGCATAACCTTCCCTGCTGATGAGGCCGGAGCTTTTTACGGTTGCATTGTTTTCTATTTTCGGGACGGCTTCTCCTGAAATGCCATGAATGGAGACATGATAATCTCCGAAATCCCGCATGGTTTGTCTGATGGATTTATCCCAATAGCTCAAACCGATCGTCCCAATCGAAGTTAGAAGCGTAACCGATAAGATTATCCCGAAGATCGTAAGCAGGGACCTTTTTTTCTGTCCTTTTAAATATTTTCCGGTAAGGCTTGTATAGCTATTCACCGTTCACTCACCTCATTTGGCTGCAGGAGGACGCCGTCTTCGATTTTCACAATACGATCTGCGGTTTTGGCAATATTTAAATCATGCGTGATCATAATCAACGTCTGATGATATTTTTTAACGGAGAACGTAAGCAGGTCCATAATTTCTTTGCTGCTTTGACTATCCAGATTTCCGGTGGGCTCATCTGCTAATATAATCGAAGGTTTATTGATTAATGCCCGTCCAATGGCCGTTCTTTGCTGCTGCCCGCCTGACAGCTCGGATGGAAGATGGTTTTTCCGTTCGGTCAGACCTAATAACCCCATCAGTTCCTGCACATATTTTTCATCAACTCTTTTGTTCTCCAATAGCATCGGCAGCTTGATATTTTCCTCCGTGGTTAGGACCGGGATCAGATTATAGGACTGAAAAACAAATCCGATTTTTCGTCTGCGGAATATGGCGAGTTCCGTTTCGTCTTTGGCATAAAGATCTGTTCCGTCTATGATGACCTGTCCGCCAGATGGCTGGTCCACTCCGCCTAAAAGATGCAGCAAGGAGCTTTTCCCTGATCCGCTGGCTCCCACAATGGCTACAAATTCCCCTTGATGAACAGAGAAATTCACGTTTTTTAAAGCTTCAATCTTGGCCTCTGCACTTCCATAGGTTTTGCATAAATTCACGGTTTTTAGGATTTCCACTTGCGTACCTCCTGAGCTTAAGTTCACTTCGTATGTTTTCGTATGTTTGTTATTATAAACATCGAAGCTTACGACAAAGTGAAGAGGAAGCTTACGATAATGTAAGCTTCCTCTTACCTATCCCCTTTATGAAACGAAACTTTGAATTCCGTTCCTCGCCCGGGCTCACTAGAAACGGTGATGATACCGCCCTGTTCTTCAATAATGGATTTGGATAAGGATAAACCAATTCCGATGCTTTGTGACTTGGTCTTGCCTCCGCCTCGATAAAACCGTTCAAAGATGTGGGGCAAATCTTCCGGGGAAATGCCCTCACCCTGATCTCGGATGATTAACGTTGTAAACAATGGATTTTCCTCTAAAGTGATATCGATGATACCCTCTGGCGGCGAGTGTTCCATCGCATTTTTCATTAAATTAATCAAGGCTTCGGTCAGCCACTCTTCATCCGCTCGAACGCACAAATCCCGGTCCCCATGAATGTGGATTTTCTGGGTCTTTTGCTCGGCTAGCATACGCAGCGACTGTACAGCATGATCGATTATTTCTCTTAGCCGGATGTGTTCCTTATGAAATCGGATTGCTCCGGCTTCGACCCGTGCCAGCTTCAATAAACTGATAATCAGCCATTCCATTCGTTCAAGCTGCTGTCCGCTCCGTTCCAGAAATTTCTTTCGTATTTCTTGCTTCATATCCGGATCATTCAGCAAATTCTCATTAAAAACGATCAGGGATGCCAGCGGCGTTTTGAGCTGATGCGAGATATCGGAAAGCAGGTTGCGTAAAAAGGTCCTCTCTTGTTTAAGCTGCTCCAGGCTGTTATGTAACCTTTCAGCCATCGTGTTAAAGCTCCGTCCTAAGGCGCCAAAGTCTCCTTCAATGTTATCGGGAAGCCTCTTCTCCAGCTGATGCTCAACAATTTGCTCCGCGGCAATGGATATGGTTCGAATCTTTTCGAATATTTTGCGGTACTCCCATAACAATAACAGCAGAAATGGAATGCAAAAAAGCAAAACTGCAGCTGCTGTTTTCGTGGATAAAGCGTTATTTGCGAATACAGGCTGATCTCCTACGGACATGTTCTCCTTATAGGCATATTGTGCCAGGACGCGTTTTCCCTCTTCAATTTCACTTTGTTGAGCCCCCTGGGTGATCAAATGTATCATGTCGTTTTCCAACTGAGGATCTTGCTTCAATACGTGACCCACCAGAGCGGCATTCTGATTAACCAAGGCATGATGGATCTGGCCCACTTGATGATTCAAAAAAAGGTACATGATGACCGCTAACATCAAATGTATTGCAATGACTTTAACGACGATGGATTTCCACTCCGGATTACGGACAACATCAAGCATCCTTTATCGCCCTACGACATCTGTATTCCATTTGTATCCGACTCCTCGAACGGTAATGATATATTTTGGCGCAGCAGCAATATCTTCAATCTTCTCTCTCAACCTTCTGATATGGACCGAAAGGGTGTTGTCATCAATGAATTCTCCCGACATGTCCCATAGGCTGTTAAGAATGGTGCTTCTGCTGCAAATTTGTTTGGAATGAGTCATTAACATCAAAAGCAGCCGATATTCCATTCCAGTCAACAAAAGCTCTTGATTGTGTTTAAGAACCGTCCCTTCAAGAACCCGGACTTCAATATCATCGGATATCCACCTGTTCACTTCGACCTTAGGCTTGTGATTACGCCTCAATACGGCTTTCATTCTGGAGAGGAGTTCTTTGGTCCGGATCGGCTTGGTCATATAATCATCCGCTCCCAAGTCCAGACCGGCAACAACGTTCGCCTCCTCATCCAAAGCCGTCAAGAATATGATTGGAACCTGAGACAATTCCCGGATTTCCCTGCATAGGCCATACCCTGAGCCATCAGGTAAATTGACATCTAACAATATTAAATCAAAGACAGCTGTCTTTAATGATTGCCTGGCTTCTTCTAAGCTGCCGCTAACCACTACTGTATATCCTTCACTCGTCAAGGTATATTCGATACCAAATACTAAATTTTCATCATCTTCAACCAGTAAAATACGATTCATTGCGCACCTCAATTTAGCTTAGACCATTATTATAGAAAGCTTGCTTGTAACCCACGGGAGCTTTCTATATCATTTTACATCATTTAAGCGTTATGTTTCAGGTGGCTCCATTCATTTCCATAGCTCGATTGGTTTGAGGGCTCGTGGGAATCCATAAATTTTTCACTATCCATGGCTGCCATTGCGCCGCTTCCTGCCGCCGTAATGGCTTGACGATAACGACTATCTTGCACATCTCCACAAGCAAATACCCCTGGAATCGAGGTCTCTGAAGAACCTGGAGTCGTGATAATATAGCCATTCGGATCCGTCATCATTTGTCCTTCCAGAAAATCGGTATTCGGATGATGACCTATAGCTACAAACACCCCATTAGAGTCAATCACTTCTTCTTTACCTGTGGTATTGTTTTGAACTTTCAATCCGGTTACCCCGCGGTCGCTGGCAATGACTTCAAGTGGTGTCTTGTTCAAAGCCCACTCAATTTTGGGGTTGGCGCGCGCACGTTCTTGCATGATTTTCGAAGCTCGCAGCTCGTCGCGTCGGTGGACCAGGATGACTTTGGATGCGAAACGTGTCAAAAAGTTAGCCTCTTCGAGCGCAGTGTCACCACCACCTACAACAATCAATTCTTTATTCCGGAAGAAGAAACCGTCGCAAGTGGCACATGTGCTGACACCGCGGCCGATATTCTCTTGTTCGTTTGGAATCCCCAAGTATTTGGCACTTGCACCGGTAGAAATAATGAGTGTTTCAGTGACAATTTCACCCTTCCCTTCGACCTGCAATTTAAATGGACGATCGGACAAATCCACTTTATTTACCCAACCTGTGTAAAATTCTGCACCAAAGCGTTCGGCTTGTTTTCGTATATTGTCCATCAACTCAGGACCCATAATTCCCTCCGGAAATCCGGGAAAATTTTCGATTTCCGTCGTTGTGGTTAATTGTCCGCCAGGCTCTGGACCTTCAATGACAAGTGGATTCATATTGGCGCGGGCCAGGTAAATAGCTGCAGTCAGTCCTGCAGGCCCTGTTCCTACGATAACGGATTTATACATATTTAACTCCTCCAATTTTGCGTTAGACTTCAAATGTTCAATTGATTAGTTGAATTATTGTCAGGCATAAATTATGTCAATACCAACGGACCAAGATCTGCTTTCAAGGGTTCGGCATTAACGGTACCAGGGATGAGATTCATATCATCCCTGTGTTTTATAAAGTTCCATAAGTTCCGATACCGCTCTCTCAGCTGATTGCAGTGCACCTTCAAGATGCCCACCCTGTTCACTTGTAGTCTCTGTCCCTGCAAATATGATCTGATTTTCCCAACTCTCCACGCTTAAAAGCGGACCATAGCTTGGGTAGTCGCGAAGCGGCTCAGCATCTTCATCTACCGCTGTGTCAGGATCACTCGACCAATCCTTATAGAGGAGGGCACTCACGTTTTCTGCAGCCGGACCGAAAAGACGAGTCAACTGTTCCACAACCAGTTTAAGGATTTTATCCTTGCCTAGTTCTTGGCGTGTCTTCGCCGGTGTTCCAAAGAAACCAAAGAGAGCACCTGCTCCCGTATCAGGTGATGCATCATGGATTTCCTGCAAAGGTCCTACCCAGCTTGAAGCGAGACCAGAAAGCCCTTGTTCTCGCCAAAATGGACGTTCGTAAACCGCAATGGCTTTAGCATGAGCTGCCATCCATGTGGGTTTATTGTCCATGCTAGCTATGAGATCCGGAGGTAGCTGCGGCCAAAAAGTGATGTTGCGCGCAACCATTCGAGGCGGCAAGGTGAGTATAATCGCACCAGCACGGATACGGTCCCTTTTACCATCCGTTTCAAGCGTAATGGCTCCGTTTTCTTCCTGACGGATTGATGTCACTCTTGTATTGAGCTGAACCGTTCCCGGAGGAAGTGTGGCTTTTATGCCATCGATTAGGGACTGAATGCCTCCCATAATACGAAAGGATCTCTCCATCGTTCCTTCTGGCAGTACATACCGCTGTGCGGGCTCATTTCTGGATCGTTCCGAAAGCATCAAACCTGTATTATACTGCTCAAAGGTTCTTAAACCGAGCTCTTTAACAAGCTTGGTAATGGTACGTTCATAATGTGGCCAAAACCATGTCGGACCAAGATCAAATCTGCCAAGATCTGGTCTGTGTGCAACCTCTTCACTTAAAACTCTACCACCGATACGTTCCCGGGATTCAAGCACACTGCAGTTGAAACCGCGCGCTGTTAGTAAAGACGCGATACGCAAGCCACTTAAACCTGCACCAACAATTATCACTGGATCATGTTTATTCATGCGAAGTTCCACTCCTGTACTCCTTCATCGATTCGGTAGGCAGTAAATCCCTTCTTTTGCATATGTTCCACAGCCTCTGTTGTATTTTCACAATAGGGACCTCTACAATAAGCTGCAAGTTCTATATGCCGCGGCAATGTTTCAAGATATCCGTCCAGTTCATCCAGGGGTATCGATATCGCACCTACAATATGTCCTGCCTCATATTCATCTTCAGGTCGAAGATCTAACACCATAATCGTGTTTTCTGCCATTCTTTCTAATAACTCTTTCTTAGAAATCGTGCGAATCCCTTCATATTGATGCAGCAGCTCCTCCTTAATTCGAGGAATATCGGAAAGCCGGTTCTCACAGAGCTTCCATAGAACGAATAAAAACTCTGTTACTACGGGGTCCGCTACACTATAAATCGAATAAGTACCCGCCTTTTTACATTTCACCAATCGTGAGTCCAATAATATTTTTAGATGCTGCGATACGTTAGCAAGACTCATGCCGGTCTGTTGGGCAAGATTCTCGACAGTTTTTGGACCATTCGAAAGTAAGTCCATGATTTCAAGCCGCTTGTCGCTGGACAAACTTTTTCCGATACGGGAGTACTGCTGATACAATCTTTCTTTAATGGTCGATTCTGAACGAAAGTGGTTCATTCTATTCTCCTCCCTTTGAATTATGAAGATTTCATTATTCAACCATTCGATAGTTTTATAGAATTATTTTATTTATAAATACATGCGTCAAGATCACCTTACATTGCTTGTGAAAGTGGTTTTTTTCCCTGTTCGAGCATAGATAGTAAAATAGATCAAGCATATGAGAATGGAAAAGCTTGATCTATTCACTGCCTAGCCTGTATGATTTTTTAGAAATTTCTCATATGCTTTCTTCCGGTACCAAACGACTACTGGAATAAGAAGCACCGCCAGGAAAGCTCCCGCCAAAGAGAGTACCATATAGCTGGAGTGTGCCACAACCATACCCGACAGTGTACCTCCGGCAGCTCCCCCCAAGGCAATCAAAACATCCACCGTGCCTTGTGTCTTCGCACGAACCTGGGGAGGTGTAGCATCGACGAGAGCTGCCGTCCCGCTAATCAAACCAAAGTTCCAGCCCAAACCAAGAAGTGCCAAGGCAAGAATAGTTACGCCCATTGAATCACCAGGTCCATAAGCGGCTATTAAACCTGCCAATAACAACGTAAACCCGGAGGCGAACGACATTATACTATATCCTAATTTATCGACAAGAGCCCCGGTGATGAGAGAAGGCAGATACATCGCAGCAACATGGATGCCGATAACAATACCTACCTTACCCAAGCTGTGACCATGATGCTGCATATGAACGGGAGTCATGGTCATAATCGCAATCATCACGATTTGGGTAAGCACCATGACAGTAGCGCCAAGAATGATGCCTTTTTTATTGATGGTTTTTTCATGAACACGAGACAGTTCCGCTTGATCAGAATCAGAAACAGCATTGGATTGTTGTTCTTCAACTATGGCCTTAGCGACAACGAACGGATCGGGTCGCAAAAAAATAAGTAGGATCAGTCCGGCTACAATATAGGCTACGGCTGCCAGCATGAATGGGCCGGATAACGGTGGAAACCCTATAGAAGTAGCTAGCTTTCCGGTCAAATTCACCAGATTCGGTCCAGCAACAGCGCCAAATGTTGTAAACACCATCGCCATACTTATCGCTTTTGCCCGTTGTGTAGGCAATGCTAAATCTGTACCCGCATAACGTGCCTGTAAGTTTGTTGCCGTGCCTGCCCCGTAAACCAGCATCGATAGAAAAAGCAAAAGAATACTGTTGAATAGCGCCGCGAGAACAACTCCAATGGCGCCGACACCACCTGCGAGGAATCCAGTGGACAGCCCGGCCCTGCGTCCCCATCGTTGAGAAAGGCGACCGACCAAAAGGGCAGCGCCTGCAGAACCTAACGTAAACAGCCCTGTGGGAACTCCAGCGTAGCTGTCTGTCCCCAGCATATCTTGAGCTATCAACGCGCCTACAGTAATTCCCGCCGCCAAACCAGCTCCGCCGAAAATTTGTGAGATAATGACGATCATCATTGTTTTTGTATGCAACTGACGCTGCTTTTCAGGAGATTTCACATATTCCGCGATGGAGGCGGGCATGTGTTGTACCTTCTCCCCAACTGCTACTGAATTTTCCACTACTTCTTCTCCCCTATCATAAATTACACGACGTGCATTTGTATTTTTTTCAAGACTTCGACCCGTCAATATTCCTTCAGGTTTTCGCTACGGGAAATTCGGGATACAACAGATATATCCCAAGATTATAAAGAAATATCAGCAACAACATTGTTGTTGCTGATATTCCTTTTCGTCTTTAGTTACTTGCCAGCTTTAAAATTTTTCCCTTGAGAACCTCTTTTCCGTTTAGTCCAACCATTTGCTCTACCAGCTTGCCGTCTTTAAAAAGCAGCAGAGTTGGGATACTTCTTACACCAAATTGCGAAGCTAATTGGGTCTGTTCATCGACATTGACTGTAGCGGTCGTCGCCTGACCCTTCAGCTCATCAGCCAATTCATGAACAATCGGAAGTTGTATTTTACATGGTCCGCACCAAGGCGCCCAGAAATCAACCAAAGTTACACCTTTCTCGATGTGGTTTTGAAATGTTGTTTTTGTCAGTGCTATTGCACCCATATGAATTCCTCCTCTGAATAATGAATATTCAAGTATTATAATATTCAATTGATTGATTGAATTATAAAGCTGAATATCTTCCTACGTCAAGTCTATTTTCAACATGGTACTTATTTTTGCCAAAACCAATTTCTTACTTTTGCTTTTGATCAAGGATCACTTGCATATCGGTAACGGAATATAATTCTCGATTCCGAGTACGCGATGATAGATCCACTCATACTGGGTTTATCAATGAGACTACACAGTATCAGCTGAAGGCCGAGATAATCCCTGTAATAAAAACCGCAGCTCAAGAGCTGCGGTTTTTGATTATTTCCTTTAACTAGTTTGCCAGCCCTGTACGCCTTCTTCGATTCGATAGGCTTTAAAACCTTTTTTTTGCATGTGCTCAACGGCTTGCGTAGTATACACACAATACGGCCCTCGGCAATAAGCTGCTATTTCAGTATCTCGCGACAACTCTTCAAGATAGTCTTCGAGTTCTTCCATGGGAACCGATATTGCCCCCTCAATATGTGCGGTCTCATACTCTTCTCTTGGGCGAATATCCAATACAAGCAGATCGCCCTTTTCCATCCGATTTAAAACGTCCTTCTTGGAAATGGTATGAACACGATTGTAATGTTGCTCTATGTCTTGCTTGAGCCGCGGAATATCCGAAAGCTGATGCTCAGAAACCTTCCACAAGGACGACAAAAATTCTGCGACCACCGGATTAGCCAAACAGTAAATGACGTATGTGCCCTTTTTTGTAAATCTGACTAGGTTCGCATCCAATAAAATTTGCAGATGACGTGAAACATTGGCAACACTCATCCCTGTCTGATGTGCTAGCGTTTCTACAGCTTTAGGGCCGTTTGATAGCAAACTCAATAGTTCAAGTCTTCGCTCACTGGATAAGCATTTTCCGATTCGGGCATATTGTAAAAATAATTGTTCTTTATATAAATTAGCTAAATTAGCTTCTTCCATTGTTTCCACCGGCTTTCTTTATTCAACTGAACATTTGAATTATAAAAGTTTATCCTTTAAAATTCAAGCTCACTCACGTACATCAAATACGACTTGTACCGACTATCTTAATCCTACATCACACGAAAGGACCAACCAGAAAGAACTGGTTGATCCTTTTGTGTGATGTAGTGCTCTTTAAAGTAGAACCGTTAGCGTGATCCTCAAAGGTTCTAATCTGTTCCTTTAGTAGTATCGTCGTTATCTTCAACGCCTTCACCAGCCTTGTGGCCCAAGGATGCGCCAACGATGCCACCTACCACAGTTCCAATGGGACCCAATGCGGAACCGACGACAGCCCCTGCTGCCCCTCCACCCACGGTTCCTACAGCTTCACCAGTATTAATGTCATCATGTCCATCGTTTCGATTGCGTTCATTGTTTTTACTCATCCGTCTCACTCCATCCTTTTTTTATATGAAACGCTGCTGCATTGTAGCGCAGTCAGTCCCAAAACATATCTTGCCCAAACCCATCTGAAAGGATTCTAAAATGTGTATGTACTTTTATCTGAAATGCATGAAACCTCACTTCTATTCTGTAAAGCCTCTCCCTCGATAAAATTCCTCTAAACAGACTGCTTCCGAAGTATCGTCCCTCTACCTTAATAACCTCTGCAGATTTAGCAAATTTGCGTATACATGGCTGAATGAATTCCTGAAGAAGATTCCGTTCTGTACATAGCTTAAAAACAGGGATGCACTATTTTCGAGCCTCTCAGGGCTAATAGGCGCATTCCCTGTTTTTGTGACATATTAAGCAGAAGTAGATTCTACAGCAAGTCGATATCAAGACTCTGGAGCTGCATCAGGTGTACGGCTGACAGCTTCTCCAAACAATTCATCCCCTCTTCCGTCAATGCTATATGAACGCTCCGGGCATCTTTCGGGTTAGAACGACGAAGAACCAGCCCCGCGTTTACGCATCGAGAAACCAAGCCAACGCAGGCATGATGGGTAACTTGCAGCTTTTCAGCAGCCTCAGCGATCGTCACGTAATCTCTTCCCGGATACCCTTGTATGATAAGCATCAGCTGATGTTGCTGCGGAGTCAAACCGACCTCTCTCGCTGCACTCTCACTGAAACGAATAAACTTTCTCAACTTGTACCGGAACTCGGCCAACTGCTCGTACACAACCTTCGGTAAACTTTCTTCAGGCATGATTATTTCCTCCTTCACATATTTATATCGCAATACGATATGATTTGGGGATGTGAATCCCGAGAAAGGGACTTAGAAAATCAGGATGAAAGTGGGGTTTTGTGAAATGATCAAGTTTGGAAAGACATGGCGATCTGTCACCATTGGATTATTATTTGCGGTATTTGCGCTTGGACTGTTACCCTTTCTGATCATTTACAGCTTGACCGAGCATTATGGAATGCCCGATTTATATGATTGGATAGGAGTTCCGCCCCTGCAAATTTTCTCTCGCATGAAGAAGCAACCCCCAGATCGTAATAATGATCATCCAGAACAGTAATCTATATGGAGATGTCCTTTTCTCTCCATTTTTTCAAATATAGAAACTTGGTCTTATGCAGTTGAAGCATTTCTTTAATAAAAAAAGAATGGATGGAAGATGACAGAAGCGAGTAACCTTAATAACGTGTCGTATCCAGTAACCCTTTCGGGGAGATTTCCACCTCTTAGACGAGACACCATTACAATTCCAATACCGTCAGCTGTAATGAGACCTGCTTCATCAATTATTGAGCGTAAAGATGTATCTTTTTGACAAGCCATGGTGATCTCTGGGTTAACCGTTATTACATGAAAGAGTTCGGGTCTATTCTCTTCAATTACATCAGTGAGAACTTCGATTGTGCGGTCTAACGTCATCTTTGGGAAATTAACTCCCATGACTTTGGCGTATTTCTCCATAATGATTTGTCCACCCTCATTAAATATGTTAGCTACATTTTAACATGGATGTTATTTCCAAACTATCCTGCCCTATAGAACAATAAAAAAGCTGTACTGCTGCGCTTGGGAAGTCGAATTTTCCTTATGGATCTATACACTTTAACAAGAAAAAGCAGCCCGTTAACCGAGCTGCCTTCCGCTTCTTTACATTCTAACACGCTTTAAATGATCTATCGCTTTGATTCTTCCGTACTGGATCACTTTGTCACCATACTTTTAGCAAGGTTGATTACATCCGTTTTCGCATTCTTAGCCCTAATTGAATAGTTCACATTGTTTGCTGGATCCGTCCAATCTAAGTGATCCTTTCCATTTATGTCCGTTGTATAAGTACACTCTATGCCATTGATGCCGAGGGTCTCCGTTTTTTCATCGGGATTGGAGCCGGGTACAGGTGTCCCGCCTATCGGCTCCGAGGACTTCACAAATGACGCGACCACTGACACTTCTACTTTGTTTTTCACGAACGTAAGAACGGCACTAGATTCTTCGACGACCTCCAAAGATTTGGTGTACAAGGTTTTCTTTCCTTGTGCTGCTTGCTCTTTCAATTCTCGATCCAATTTTTGATATAATTCCGATGTCGGATCCGGATTTTGCGGATATAAGAATCCAGCTTTGAATGTATAACCTTTTGGCAAAGTTGCAGGCTTCGCGAGCGAAGGTGCGTTTATTTTCTTGGCTTTGGCCATATAATCGTTGTATTTTTGGAACATAAAACCTTTCCCTGCAAATGAGATCCGATCGGACGGGTTAAGCTTTGGATCCTTCACATAATACGCGATGACTTGACCTGGCTTGAGTCCTGCGTACAGCTTATCGATCTGATCTTGTACAGTTGCAGGCTTTTGGTCTGCCTTAATCAGAGTAACGGCGACTTTATTTTTCAAGTCTTTTGGCGATACTGACGGAGTCGAGGCGTATGCGCTGACCGTTCCAGCAATGCTCATGACTGCCACGAGAGAAATAACGGTTTTCAATTTCGTTCCTAACATGGATATTCGTGCTCCTTTCGGCCGCAAGGGCCTTGCATGATTGGATTTTGATTACATAACATATAACAACCGGTAAACCAGAAAAGGGACTCTTTTTACAATTACTAAATCAGTTCACTCGTTTATTCACCCATGATTCCTGCTGCAATTTTGGCGAACTCTTCTTTTGAAAGAGGGTCTTTCGCGTCATCCGTGATGTTGTATAATACATGTCCTGTCGCGTCAAGCCATGTTAGTATGCGAGTATAGGTTGCGGC
Organism: Paenibacillus sp. J23TS9; assembly: GCF_018403225.1. NCBI lineage: Bacteria > Bacillati > Bacillota > Bacilli > Caryophanales > Paenibacillaceae > Paenibacillus > Paenibacillus sp. J23TS9. The sequence continues at coordinate 1,521,960 of NZ_BOSG01000001.1, forward strand.
TGAACCCGATTCAGGTGATGACAGGAGCATCTCCTTTCCGTTTACCACTAGTTTCTCAGCATTTCCGGAAGGAACCTGAACGGTTGAATTCGTGGGCTTGGAGAAAGCGACGATGTTGATCTGATGATCTCCTTTGCGATATCGAATCATCGATGATGCCCCTTTCGTTGGAGGAATCATTTTGTAAAATAACGCTTGCTCGTCCGTAGATTTCTCCGCCATTGCCTTCAGTTCTGCTAGAAGCTGTTCATATTCAGGAGTTCCCGCGAAAGGTTCAGGCTTCGCCTGAATGCTGCCGGTGTCAAATAAATAACCTTTGGGCATATATGTTGGCTCTTGAATTTGTGGCGTATCCGTGGTTTGCATTTCTTTGGATAATTCATCATAACTCCGGTGCATATACGGGACATACAGGAAATGAACCGGGTTGAGCGTCTCAGCCGCCTGTATTTGTTTGTCCTTGACATAATAGGCAGCCATCTCGCCAGGCTTCAGTTTTTTCTTGAGCTCTGCTTCATACTTATCCAATACATTTATGTAATAATTCGCGTAAGGGTTGGACTGCTGTGCAATCGAAGTTATGACGATTTTTCCTTCATGGTTTCTAATTTCAATGAATCTGGTGCCCGCGTATACGGTAATGGATGAGAGCAGGACCACAGCGCAAAATGAGGCGATAAGAGCCATCCTCCGACGAGTGCCTGCACGCAGATCGGATTTTCTTCTTCCCTCGTATTGATGAACTTTGCGCATTACAGCAGAAGTAACGTCGATATGATCATGACTTTCCATGCGTTCCATGTTTCTCAGAGCTTGACCTTGACCAGACTCTCCTCTGTCTTGCATCCTTTCTCACCTTCCTTCTCAACGATCAGCCGGATCACTTTTTGCTTTAATCGCATATATTTTTTCTTGACCGCATCCGTGCTTTTACCGAGAATGTCGGCGATCTCGGCAAATCGTTTTTCTTCAAAAACTCTTAAAATCAGAATACTTCGCTCATCCGCCGATAGCCTAGACAGGGCATATTCAAGCGATGGACTGAACAGTTGACGATCCAACTTCTGTTCAGCGCTTTCGGTGAAAGTTACAGACTTAAAGAGTCGATATACTCGATCACGGACACGGCGCTTACGGAGCAAATTAAGACAGTGATGATAAGCAATCTTATACAACCATGATGAGAACGTCGCCCTCGGTTCATACAAATCAAGCTTCCTGTAGGTCTTGAATAAAATATCCTGAACTGCGTCTCGAGCATCTTGCTTACACCCGAGCATACGCCTGCAGTATACATAGATTTGTTGTTGGTACATTTCTACAATCGGTCGAAAAGCTTCTCGATCACCTGCTTTCACCCGACTAACATACTCCTCTGTTGAGTCCAACTCTGAGTTCACCCCACTTCTCTGTTTATCCCTTAAAACACTTCTGGTTGCCCAAAAGGGACATTTGAATTTTTGAATTGTTGTTTTTTATCGACGCAGAACAAAATGGACTGCCTTAAAGGCAGCCGTTTTCCTTCTAGTGACGTTGGCATGTGAAAATAATATTTGGTCTTTCCAATTATATCCCACACATATTTGAATCTCTCCCTTGAGTATGAATCAAGTTCACTGACCGAACGTATTTCGCCCAAAACATGAAACGATTAATCATATCTGTCCTCGAAAACGGGCCGAGGCAAGACCGTAAATGGGACTGTGTGCAGCGAATAAGGCGCTCTCTTTCCATATATGACTTAATCTGTATAGTCATATATAATAGATTGATAGTCAATTATATTGGAGGAGGAATATCCTTGGACTCTACCTTGCAAATGTTAAAAGCTCTAACCGACGCCAACGGCGTACCAGGTCACGAAGACGAAGTGCGCGACGTTATGCGGGAGCACATTGCCCCTTACGCTGATGAAGTGACGGTTGATCATCTCGGCAGCTTGATCGCCAAAAAAACGGGCACAGCCCCGGACGGCCCTAAAATTATGGTAGCCGGACATTTGGATGAAATCGGTTTCATGGTGACGCGGATCGACGACAAAGGCTTCCTATACTTTCAACCGCTCGGCGGCTGGTGGGAGCAAGTGATGCAAGCGCAGCGGGTGACCGTCATGACGCGCAAGGGGAACATTCCCGGCGTGATCGGCTCGAAACCGCCGCATATTTTATCGCCGGAAGCCCGCAAAAATCCAGTTGACAAAAAAGAGATGTTCATTGATATCGGCGCGGAAAGCAAAGAACAAGCTACGGAGTTCGGCGTTCGCCCGGGCGACTCCATCGTACCTGTTTGCGAATTTACCGTGATGAAAAATGAAAAAATGCTGATGGCAAAAGCTTGGGACAACCGCATCGGCTGTGCCATTGCGATCGAAGTACTGAAGCAATTGAAAAACGTCGAGCATCCGAATACCGTATACGGAGTCGGCACCGTTCAAGAGGAAGTCGGCTTGCGCGGAGCGAAAACGGCCGCAAATGTCATTCAACCGGATATCGGTTTCTCGGTTGACGTAGGGATCGCCGGCGATACGCCGGGTGTGAGCGAGAAGGACGCCTTGGCCAAAATGGGCAAAGGGCCACAAATTCTCATTTATGACGGATCGATGATCTCGCATCGCCGTCTGCGCAACTTCGTTACCGACACAGCGGATGAGCTAGGCATTCCTTATCAATTCGACTATGTCGCAGGAGGCGGCACCGACGCGGGCGCCATTCACGTGACAGCCGGCGGCGTACCGTCGCTTGCGATTTCGATTGCAACGCGATATATTCACACGCATGCGGCGATTCTTCACCGCGAGGATTTCGAAAATGCCGTGAAGCTGATTAACGAAGTAATCAAACGATTGGATAAAAACAAAGTGAAGGAACTTACATTCGGCCAAGGGTAAGGAGTGACTGCGCTCTCTTCCCGATTTTGGTTCTATGTGTGTTTGCGCAACGCGGCTGCCGATCTATGTCGGCAGCCGCGTATTCGTTTATTTATTGAGCTATCGTGTCCCGTTAGCGTAGCCCTTCATTCATTTGTTTAAGGTGATGGATATCGTGATCAATGAATATCTTTAAGTATTTATCAACTGTAAATTGACGTTTACCGGAACCAATTGTGAACTTAGCATTACTGTCGATATCAGATATCGCCCCAATTAATAGTCTTCTATTCAGGACAAACTCATCTATTAAAGAACCTGTTGTTGTAAAAACACTTATGTATTCGATGGCTTCTCTGTTATGTAAGTCATGATTAGGGAAAGCGTTCAAGTTTGTACCCTCATTCATATACGGGACGTGATTCCCTAAAATGAACTTATCCCAATAATATAGATGTCCTATGATTTCCTTGACTGACCACTTCCCTTCACGTATTGGCTCACGTAGGCGTTGTTCATCGAGTTCTTTATACTTCAGTATTTCTTCTGCTGTCTGACCATAACTCAAAGCTGCCTTATTACTCATTTATTAACCTCCATTTCTAATATAGTCGCCGAACAAAATCGCTTGTTGGTATTCCTGTTTCATAAAATTGGATCGTATGGATCGTTAATCCCATCTTGTCCGCCAGTTCCTGAATTTTCATGATTATTTTTCCTTCAGACCGCTTGCCTTAGAGTTAACTTTATAGTTTATGCTTAACATGATCAAGCAGTCAACACTTGAAGGAGGATATCATTATGCATGTTTTTGTTACAGGAGCAACTGGGTATGTCGGTTCCGCGGTCGTCCGGGAACTAATCGTCGCGGGACATACCGTGTCGGGTCTTTGCCGTTCTGAAGAGAAAGCCGCGGGATTAAAGGCGGCGGGCGCCGAAGTGGTGTATGGCACGCTGGACGATCTCGATACTCTGGGCAGTGCCGCCGCGGCTGCTGACGGCGTGATTCATTTGGCGTTTACCAACGATTTTTCGACTTTGAAGGTGCATTAGCTCTGGATTTGAGGGCCGCCCAAGCCATGGGAGCGGCGCTCGAAGGCTCCGGCAAGCCGTTCATTACCACGGCTCACGCAAATGGACATACCGTGGATCAAGCAGTGCTCGCAATGGCAGAGCGGGGTACTCGGACATCGATCGTCTCACTTGCACCGTCCGTGCACGGCGAAGGCGATAAAGGCTTTGTGCCATTAATGATCAACATCGCCCGGGCGAAGGGCTACGCTGCCTACATCGGCGACGGAACGAACCGCTGGCCGGCGGTTCATCGCCTGGATGCGGCGGTTCTGTACCGTTTGGCGCTGGAATCCGCCCCGGCTGGCTCACGGCTGCTTGGCACTGGCGATGAAGGCATCCCGCTTTGCGAGATCGCTGCTGTTATCGGGCAGCAATTGAAGATGCCGACAGTCAGCATAACACCTGAGGAAGCAGCCTCTCATTTTGGATTTCTGGGCCCCATTGCGTCATTGGACATCACAAACTTGTACAACACTGCGCAAGCGAGTCTGGCAACACGGGAACTTCTGGGCTGGAAACCGGTACAGCCCGGATTGATCGCCGACCTCGAAAAAGGGCATTATTTTGCATAAAAAGGGAGCGAACCCAAAGCCTTAATTGGCTGCTTGGGACATTCCCTTATAATTACTTCGACTTTAGCTGATAGTATTGGTTGGACTACAGCAATGTTGATATCGTTTAATTTCGTAGGTCTGTCCCAATGCCTATTTGCATGGCTGAGAAAGCTCCGCCAAACAACAAATAAACTCAACCACATCTAGATTGGTGGTTGAGTTTATTTGTTTGATGACGCCCAAAGAGATAAGTTCGAGGGCAACTTCTCTCTCCATCAAAACACGTGTATGTTCTTGTCGTCTTACATTAACCGTACTCACTAAAGTGCAGAATTCCCCTCGCGCTATGGATCAAATCATTGTTTATTCTGCCAAGCTTCCTGATTTAATTCTCCGTTTATTGCTGCTGCAGCTAAGGCTCCTGATGCGGCTGCTGCAATAGATTGATGCATTAGTGACGACGCGTCGCCTGCTGCGTAAACGCCATGGACACTTGATTTTCCGAATTCGTTGACTGCAATCACCCCCGTATCCGATATGCTGCAGCCAAGAACCTGCGGCAAATCCGTTCCCGCAACCAGTTCCGGCTTGAAGAAGATTCCCGTGCACGGAATTTCTGTCCCATCCTCAAGCACAACATGGTTTACCATACCTTCGCTGGATAAAATGGCACGAATTGGTTGATTGAATAGCGGAATCTGATGATCCCGCAATTCATTGCGTTCAGACTCGCTCAATTCATCGGGGCCGTTCGTGCAAATGATAAACTGCTTCGTCCATCCCGACAACAATGGAGCGAAATGCATGAGCGCCGCTCCTCTGCTAATGACAACCAGCGGCTGATCCCTTAATTCCCAACCATCGCAATACGGACAAACAAACGCACTTTTTCCGTATACCTCATCCAATCCCGGAATCCCAAGCTTGCGATCCTTCATTCCTACGGCAAACAGCAGCTTTTTGCTGGCGATCTTCATCCCTGTAGCCGTCTCTAGCAAGAAGTTTCCGTCCTCACCCGAGATCGAGACAACTGTACCTTCGGCATGGGAAACCGACGGATAGCCGCGCAGCTGATCCTTCGCAATACTGCGGAATTCACTCGGGCTGATTCCGTCCCGCGTCAAAAACCCATGCGCCTCCCGTGTCACGGCATTGCGGGGACGTCCCTCATCAATGATGATCGTCTGCTTCCTCGCGCGCCCCAGCATAAGTCCGGCGCTCAAACCCGCGGGACCTCCCCCAATTATCGCTACATCCACTTTGTTCATGAATATTATCCTCCTCGTTCGTATGTTATTCGATATTTATGGCGACAGCAGGCTGGATACGGTCTTCTCTGTCGCATATATGTTGACTTTGCAGACGAACATTCAACTTGCCGAACCGCCGACTTGCCGGATGTTCACTTGTTCGCCGGGATAGCACGGTTGTCGTTGTATACTCGTCTTGACATATAGAGTTTAAAGACACTAGATATCTCTAATTTGTAAAAAAAATTTAGTTTGATCGATAGCCGCCATTCACCCCCTTTATCGAATCAATGATATCTTCCTTCACCTTTGACAGTATTTTAGACTAATAGGCGGGAGATACCTTTGCCTCTCCGCAAACTGCTGATCACCTATTGGTCTTTGGGAAGCCACCATAATAAGAAAGAGCATCTTATGTAGGACATATGCCTGGAAAAAAATATCGTTGTCATACTCCCCAAGAGTTGACTCAAACTTACCGAAAGGATCTTCATGGCATCACTAAGGTTTAGCGAGGTTCATTTTCGGCGGGATATACCCGAGTTGCCTGCCCATTTTTACAATTTGGCCTCTATGATGAAATTCGTGGGTGATGGTGTGTGTAAAAAGCCATAATTCCGTTAACCCTACGCTGTCACTTTGCCAGGATGCTTGATTGGTAGGTTCCCATTTGTTTTTAAAATCATTCAGAAATTCATGAACCAGGGCATCCGTTTTCTTAAAAACTTCACGCATTTCTTGTACATTGTCAACGGATTCTGGTTTTATTTTGGGAAGTGATTTACCAAGTGCGCGACTCCCCAACCATACCCTATAACAATCGGCTACATGAGCATGCAGACTGCGAATAGAAATTCCGCCTAAGGCTTCCATTTCTTTAACATAATCTGCATGGGAGAAAGTCTCGCAATAACGAAATAAAGATTCCCTTGTGCGTTGGATCAATTCATACTGGCTTTTGAATACATCCATCTTCTCACTCTCCTTTTGATCATTTGTCACTACGATCTGCCCATTTCCTTTTGCAACCAGAATGTTCCGCAAATGGCTTCGGCCGATCAAATGTTGGCTCAATAGATCATTCAGTTTCTTATTACAGATTTCAAAGACATGTGATGTCCTTAATTAAATAAAAAAAAAGAAAGTATTATATGACTATATCCAAATCCCGCACAAGATCAGACATTTTCTGATTTCTCAACTGTTCTTCCATCTTCTGCTCTGCCGATAACACCACTTTTTGAATCGGGCATCCTGGTCCATGATCGAAACTGCAATCGAACAAGGAGGCTGAACCTTCAATCGCATGAATAATATCTAAGAACGAAATATTTTCCCAATTTCGTTTGAGCCGATATCCGCCATTTACCCCCGTTATCGATTCAATCATGCCCGCCTTGACCAACTTGGTCAGAATTTTGGACAGATAGGTGGGAGATACGCTCTGCCGCTCTGCCAACTGCTGAACACCTATTGGTTTTTGAGGAGTCGCCGCAGTAAGAAAGAGCATCGTATGAAGGGCATAATCGGTAGCCTTTGAGAACTTCATTCATCATCACCTCAAACACAGATTTAACATATCTATAATAACTATTATATTTCATTACGTCAAGGATAATGTAGATTCAAAAAGTAGAGTTGCCGGATGAAGCATCTATGGCAAGCCGAGTGAAATTGACGGCTGGATGTATGGCGCAGGATTTGCTACCTTCAGATGTGAAGTTGGCTGGGTTTGTTCTAATGTAATCAATCCATCGTTTATTTTACATGTAAAAAACGCCTCAAGGTTGATGCTATATATATTCATCCCTTTTCACGGACAATAATTTCACTTATGTCCACATGATCCGGTTGCTCAATCGCATATGCCATGGCATTAGCAATGACCTTCGGAGAAAGAGCTGTTTTGCGCTGTTCCTTTAAGCCGGCAGCGATGCCTTCGTCGGTAATATCGTGTCCGAGCTCGGTCTCTGTCACGTTTCAAGATATTTCCCGATGATTTTACCGTCCAATGACGACAGCATATGGCAGATAATATATGGTCTTGTCAAAATATCGTCCCCTTTTCGTCATAAGAGCTTATTTGGCTGCTTGTTCATATACTTCATCGGAAACGGGTTCGAGCCATTCCGGCTTGCCGGCCGTAATGGCGATGTGTTCAAACCAGCTGTCTTTAGCTGCGCCATGCCAGTGCTTCACACCATCGTGAGTGACAATAACATCGCCGGGTGTCAGGAATTGAGCAGGCTGCCCTTCTTCTTGGTACCAGCCTTCCCCTCCTGTAACCAATAACAGTTGAAATCCGTCACGGTGGATATGCCAGTTGTTACGGCATCCCGGTTCAAAGGTTACGTTCCCTACCCCCACATTCACTTTAGGGTCGGCGATCAAGGTTTTAAGATAACTTTGCCCCACAAAAAATTGTGCGAATGCGTCGTTTTTCTCTCCTGCCGGGAAAATAACACCATTTTTCACTTCTTCATGCTTTGCCATTTTTAATTCCTCCAATGAACTGAAATGTTTACGAATCATCTTGATAAAAAAATTTGCTTCGGTTTCGATCGTTTTGACCAAATTAATAATCCCCTGACTTAATCTTCAGGAATAATTTCGTTCACGCAAGCTAACGCATTCAGCGTTCTCGGAAAGCCGATAAAGGGAAGGCAATGGGTGATGGCGGTAATCAAAGTTTCCTTGTCATTCCCCACGTTTTTGTTGCCCTGCACATGTGCCTTTACTTGACCTTCTGCGCCGCCCAAGCTGCTTATGATACACAGTGTTAACAACTCTCTTGTTTTCAAATCAAGTCCGCCCCGGGTGTAAAAGTCTCCGAAGCAAAAAGCAGAAAGGTATTCCTGAATATGCTTTTGATTTGAAGGGGCGTTTGTTCTCATGCTTTGTATCACATCGCCGAAAATCTCGGTCTGCACGGCAAGTCCCTTTTCCAGGCGATGATCTTCATCAACCTTCGTTTGGCTCTCAAGCGGCATTGCAATATGACTGGCTTCGAAAGCCCCGTTGACTTCGTTGATCGCGTCTAATGTCTTGGGAAATCCAATGTATGGAGCGCACTGATAAACCGCTTCTTTGATCTCTACAGGTGTCAGGCCGACATTCAGCGCCGTGCTGACATGGGACCTAAGCTGGGGCAACGTCTGGATCGTTGCAAGCACGACCAGGGTGATCAGTTCCCGTTGTTTGTCATCCAGATTCCCCTGATAAAAAACGTCCCCGAAAATAAATCGGCTCAAAATATCATGGAACTCCGGGTCCGTAGAATATGCGGCGGGTACATGATCGCCAAAAAGCTGTTGGAATTTTTTTCGGCTCTTCTCAACACGATCCATATTCACATCTCCTCTTGAATGTTTTCCATTTTCCTAATATCCCGAAGGAAACAACAAACGATGGTCAGAAAATATATATTGATGCGATATCGCACATCTGTGTACAATATATAATGTTAAAAGAATGTCTTCAATTATCAAAATGCCACGCTTTGTACGTTATGATACAAATGAGCGGAAATTGTGCGGTTATTCGATAGAGAGATTGGTGAAGTAGATGCCTAAGGTAGATCGAAGAGTACTAAAATCTCAAGAAGCCATCAAAAAGGCTTTCATTCAACTCCTGTCCGAAAAAAGCTTTGATCATATTACGGTTCAAGATATTTCCGATCGGGCCAATGTCGGTCGGAGAACCGTTTATGATCACTATGAGGATAAATTTGATTTGCTGGATAAGCTCATCAAGGAACATATCGATGAACTGAGGAAGCTTTGTGAAACAGCATCGGAAATGAGTTTTGCTGAGGGGAATCTGATTTGGTTTGAATACTTTGAACGTCATTCTTCATTCTTTTCAACGATGCTTGGCACCAAAGGGACTTCTGCTTTTCGTAATCATTTCCTGAAATTTGTAATTGAGGAATTGGAGCGCGATGTAGATATAACCGAAGGGATAAATCAAGGATTAAGCAAGGAATTAATTCTTAAATTTTTTGGAGCAGCTGTCGTTGAGATCGTGGAAAACTGGTTCACCAACGGATTATCCGAACCGACTCACGTTGTGGCAGAACAAGTAGGGATCTTGTTGGACAGGAATTTATAGGCGGCCTGAAGGACATCCTCGTTATGATACAATTCAGAGCTTTCCATGCATTATTTACTTCTTTAGCATCCAATTAAAAACCCAGCCGTCCTTCATGCGAGAAGATGGCTGGGTTTCTTTATTTTTAATATTTTTAATGGGGACTCCTTTTTTTAAATGCACTGCATGATTATCAAGTGAAAAAACTTAATTGTTAATATTTTATTTCATGTAGCGATATTCCAGGAGATTGTTCAAATTGGATATTTTCTGCTGCAGCTTCTCCCCGACATTGGTTTCCCTCACCAGCTTCCGCTCCAGTTCTTTGTCCACCAGTCTTTTTACAGACAAAACGTCCGTTCCGTTACATAACACATCTTCTCTGGAATTAAATTTCTGATGGGCGACGAGCTGCATGCCAAAGGAATTATACAACAAGGTATATCCGGCGATGCCCGTTGTGGATTGATAAGCTTTGGAAAAACCGCCGTCGATGACGATCATTTTCCCATTAGCTTTAACGGGGTTCTCTCCACGAATTTCTCTAACCGGCGTGTGGCCGTTAATGATATGTCCATGATCCGGATTCAAACCAAAATCCAGCAGGATTTTCCGGCAGATCTCCTCATTTTCACGCAAATGGTAGTACGGGTTCTTTCGCTCCTTATGGGTTTCTTTATCTTGGATAAAGTACCGTTCAAAGGTGGTCATTTCTCTCTTTCCAAAGAGCGAGGAACATTCCCCGGTCCAGATATACCACACCATATCCGTAGCCAGATCATCCGTCTCTTCCGGATTCGCAAAGGCGTAACGCAAATAATATTCAAAGACATCGAGCAGCTGACGACCCGAATACAGTTTGTCTTCAATCTGCATTTCTTCCGTGTTTCCTACTTCATCCAAAGGAATACAGCCGTGAATTAACAAATTCCCGTTGTATTTTAAGTAAAGGCTGCCTTTTTTCATAAGAAAATTCATATGTCTGGCCAGTTTTTCGGAATGCTGAACGGAGAACAGCAGCTTTTCCAGCACCTGCTGCTCCTCCTCTAATAATTGTTCGGGCTGCTGCGGATTGACGGTTCTGAAACAGGTGTTGGCCAGCGGGTACTTTTTTCCGCCTATTTCGATTTCATTGTTGTCGTAATCGATCTGCTCAAGCAAAAGCCTTTCAGACATATTAAAGTAAGGACGTCTCTTAATAATCGGGATTTCAAGCTTAAACTGGATCATGGCAATGGCTTGATGAATTTTGGTAATCTGCAGGATTTCCGGCTCCGATACGTTATGGCCAGCTTGCAGCTTCGGTCTGAAGGCTGGATTGTCATCATAGTATTTCTCCGCCAAGTTCAGCAGTGGACGAAGATTGATTCCGTATACGTCTTCGATGATGTCAAGATTATCGTATCTGGCGCATATCCGGATAATATTCGCAAGGCAGACCAAGGAACCCGCATAGGCGCCGATCCACAGGACATCATGGTTCCCCCACTGGATGTCTACAGAATGGTAGTTGATCAAGGTGTCCATAATTTTATCAGGATCCGGCCCGCGGTCATAGATATCACCGACCACATGAAGATGGTCAACCACCAGGCGCTGGGTTGTATAAGCAAGGCCTATAATGAGCTTGTCCGCCTGCCCCAAGGAGATAATCTGCCGGTATATTTCCTCGTAATAAGGATCCTTATTGTGGGTCGAATCCGTCTTGTATAGAAGCTCTTCGACAATATATACAAACCGCTCCGGCAGAGCTTTACGCAATTTCGAGCGCGTGTATTTGGAAGAGGCATAAGTAATCAGCTTAAGCATGTGTTCAATCGATTGTCTATACCACCGGTTCAAGGCTTGTTTATTGCAGAGGTCGCCTTTAACCAGCTGTATTTTTTCTTCCGGATAATAAACTAACGCCGCAAAATCACTGATTTCTTGATCCGTCCAAGCCTCGCGGAACAAATCCTTGATTTTCTCTTTTACGGTACCCGAACCGTTTCTTAGTACATGTTGAAAAGCCTGGAACTCCCCATGCAAATCACTGACAAAATGCTCAGTTCCCTTGGGGAGATTGGAGATCGCTTCAAGGTTGATAATTTCGGTTACGACTTTTTCTTTCGTATCATATTTCTGGGCCAATAAATCTAAAAACTGCGCATCCAAAAGAGAGATCCCCCTTCAAGGAAATATGGTAATGTAGAGGTTTTTATAATTGGGGCTAGCCGCGTACCTTTAAACTTAGTGTTAACAATAAAGAGAAAAACATAAGGGTTCCGAGGTCCCCTTTGGTATTATGTGCTAACAACTTCGCTTTTTTGTGATACTCCCCATAGATTGGAGATAACATTTACCATTTTCGCTGAAAGCAGATTAGAAGTAGATTTTTTTCGGCGATAAAACAAAAAAGCCGCTAATATAGCGACTTTTAATGGGACTATATTCGTCACCTTTTTAAAATCGGTATCCAAACTTCGCTTCTGAATGTTGGTGAAGATACATCTTTATTCTCATTCCATAGAATTTCCGGGCCCCTTGCTAACTCATAACTTGCGGAAGGAAACCATTCAGAATAGATACGCCCCCAGACATTTTGCAATGTATCGGGAAATGGTCCGACGGCTTCAAAAACAGCCCATGTTGCTGCAGGGACCTCTAGTTTCGTCAAATATTCGGGGCACTGCTTTGTTGTAGCCACACCAACATAATGGTCAAGCTCCCCCTTTTCCTCCATTCGCCCCTCGGAAAAATTCGTCGATGCTTGAATCAGCCCCAGAGGTTCAACATTCGAGAGCCTTTTGAGCTGATCGATATCTTCGCTGGATAAGCTTTTCCATATGGTTTCGATTTCCGGATTTACGCCTGTAAATTGGATAGGTACCCTTCTCATGATACCCACGATACGGAACGACTCTTTCTCTACGATACGATAATTCATTGCGCTTCCTCCCTGTATGGTTAATTGAAAGGTCAAGCGTGGATAGGCTTTTAATGAAGGGCCATAAGACTTCACCGAAGAGGGCGAAATACCGTGCAAGCTTTGGAAAGCTCTAGAAAAGGCGTCTGCTGAGCTGTATCCGTATTTCACCGCTACATCCATAATTCTTAAAACTCCGGTTTGAAGCTCGAATGCCGCAAGTGTTAGGCGTCTCCGGCGGATATATTCTGATAGTGTGATACCTGCAAGGAATGAGAACATTCTAGAGAAATGATATTCGGAACAACGAGCCAGCCTTGCCGCTTCCTTCAGATCTATATCTTCAGCAAGATTCTCTTCAATATAGTTTAAGGCCTCATTCAGATTTCCAAGCCCATCCATGCGAATGACCACCTTTCGTTAACAGAATAGCAAGTTTTAGCGGTACCCATCCGACATCTCATGCACAGTTTTGCAGGGTTACCTAAAAAAACTTGCCCTTATTTTTGATATGGTTCAGCATAACAGATCTATCGGTGAAAAATAATTTTGTATTTACTAGGTTTTGCTTATAAGAACTGGTTTCCTACCACTTTCGTTTCTGCAACTGTGATTGTGCGCGACGCTTTCTTGCTTCGGGGCCGAAAGCGAATGATGAGCTCCTCTGGCAAAAGGAGCCTTTGTCCGCCAGTGAGATCATTATCAAATTAACCCAACAAATGCAATGGTCGGATCAGACGATTAAAACCTTCCTGAATAGACTTCACAAGAAAAATGCGATTCGATTCGAAAAGTCCGGCCGGAACGACCTCTACTATCCATTGATTTCGCATGATGAATATTTCTAACGTCCAAACTCTCGCTCACTCGGAAGCTGGAGACAGACGGCATCGAAATTTCGGCTTATGAAGACAAAGACCCTGTCTACTTCCCACCTTCGTATTCCAACAGCAAAGGGAAAGAAGTGAATCTCCCTTATTATTTGTGGAAGCAGGACGGTATTTATTATACTGCCGTTTTCCATGGCATGGACAAGTACCAGGAAGACAGCCTCAAAGCTATGATTTCGGTTCCTGCGCAATAGATCTGAGAAAAAAACACTTTCAACATTATACTAAATAAGAAAGCCCCTCTCGATCATTTTTCGAGGAGGGGCTTCTTATGTAACCTTCCGTAATATAGTTCGCCTTACTTATAATATGCTTCAGCATTTTCAGTGTATGATGAATCGGGCGTTCGCTCGTATTCGTCCTGATCAAAATTTTCCCCACCCGAATATCGGCTTCAAAAATCTTGCGAATCCCAAAAGCAAATACAGTCATTCCGGTCCATGAGCTGTGCTTATTCTGGATGTATTGATCGTTGATTATATACGTCCGAGTGGATGCTTTCACGAAGGTATGAAACGTATGCCAGATGGTCAGCCCAGAACGATGTCTCTGTCGTCTTTGATTCTAACATTGGTACTGTATAATGCCGAATCACTGGTCACTTTAAACGACGGGTATGTTCGATCTGCTTCCAGCTTCAACACTTTGTCGAACAAGCTTTCCTGCTGCATGTCGATCAGAAAAGTAAACTTTTTTACAGAAACCTTAATGTCGGTCTCAAGCGGCTGCTCAACAATCTCGATGGCCAACACCCCGTTGCATCCGCAATTTTCGGTATCGTAAAAAAGCTTGAAAAAACCGGGTCTTCCAATCAAACTTTTAGCTAGTTTTTCTTCCGTGTAAGAATCAATTAATATGATCACATTCTAACCTCCTGCTGCAGTCACAACTTGTAACCTCATTTTCTGTCAAATCCTCGGTACCTCGATTGTCGTCATGGCACTTCGTTTTTGCTCATCGTTGATGTGCGTATAAATCATGGTCGTTTCGATGGACGCATGCCCAAGCAGTTCTTTGACGACCCGGATATCGACATTATTGTTCAGCAGCATCGTGGCAAAGGAATGCCGCAGCTTATGGCAGGACAACTTCAAGTCCGCCGTGTGCGGATGGTCCTGCTTAAAAGCATTAAAGACTTGCGCGGCAATCTTCTGGATCTGACGGATGGATAGTCTTTTCCCTTTTTGGGAAACGAAGAACGCTTCTTCCCGTGAGCTGGAAGGACGAATTCGTTCCTCTTCCACGTTGGTCAGGTATTCTATAACCAAATCCGGGAGAGGGATCTCATTCCATTTCCGCCCTTTACCTAAGACTTCAATCGTTCCCTTCTCTTTCTTAAAATGCGATAGATTTAAGCGATGGATCTCTCCAACGCGCAAACCGCAATATCCCATCAGCATAAATACAGCCAAATTTCGATTACGGTAACGACCCTTCACATAATTAAGGGTGGTCTTCAGCTCCTGTTCTTCCAAATACACCGGCATTTTATTTTTTTCCGTCTTCGATTTTTTTACCTCTAAAGCAGGGTTTTTCGTAGCCAGCTCAAAATCGATCAATGACCCATAAAACGAACGGATTGCGGATAGCGTACGGTTCCTCGTCCGGTCCCCGGCCGATTCTTGTTTGGATACCAAGAAGCTGACGACCTGCAATTTTCCGGCCTGCTGAACCGGAAGCTGATCCAGCGAGGATAAATAATCGTAAACTTCCCTTAAATATTCTTTTCTTGTGGTTCCGGTATAGCCCGACTGCTTCATCCATATTGTAAAAGCCCGGATTGGTTCGGCGTATATTTCTTCGATGTCGAATTTATTCATGTCCAATCGTCAAGCTCCTTTTTTTAAATCGTTCAAAAGCGAAAGTGCGCAAAATATGGATTTGGTGTACTTATTTTAACACAGTCTGATACACGTTTCCTAGTTGTTTGTCTTACGGTAATGGGAACAAGTTCTTGTCCTTTCCGGCAATTGGTACAAGTTCTTCTTGTCCTTAGCTTGAGACACGAACTTGTACCGATAAAACAAAAAAAGCCGCTATAATAGCGACTTTAATGGGAAGATGTTCTTGTCCCTCGACATTTGTCCAACGACGAAATGCATTATTATTTGCCCAATTGATGGATTAAATGAACCATAATATTTTAACAATAAAAATACTAAACATGTATTTCCGATGTGATATCATTTTGACTTAAAAATTTCGATAAATCATTACTCAGTTGCACCATCTCATTGTTAGCACTATTCGCATAATCCGGCAACATCATATCCCTAACCATTTTAGTTCGTAGCCATGCCATAAAGAAAAGATCCAAAAATAAGTTTGGAAATTTAAGCACCATTTTAAGCATGGGTGGATCAATTGAAACGCCAGCTTTTTGTATTGCCCTTAGATACGTTTTTAAAGTGACTGTTATTTTGCGTGCCGTCTTTCTGGTTCTGGCTGTTTTTTTGTCAATGATCTTATTCTCAGCATGCAAAACGCTCAACATGGCAATGTCTGATACGGAATGTGTGATCAGATACGCTTGCATATCCTTTTTAATAACGTAGGGAAGCTTTGCTGTTGCAAATAATTCTGCGAGATTTTCTATGCGTTCTGTAACTACACCATTCATTTCTCCAAATGCAGTTGCCGCTATCATCTTTGGTAGAAATCGAGCATGCAATACTCCATCTTTAATCTGTCCGCCGAAGCCGGGAAAAGCTGGTAAAAGTCTTTCCCCTACGATATCCAGCCACGAAGAAAATCCAATTGAATTACTAGTCATCGTAACTATATTTTTGCTCTGATTATCTTTTAGCGCTAACAACGCTGATTCGGACCGATCATAACGAACGGTAACAAAAATAAAATCGTATACATCATCATTTTCGAGCGTATCAAGGACATTCACTTGTATCGATCTAACTGTACCTTTTTCTATATATTGCAGGCCATTTTCTCTTAATGATTTAAATCTATTAGATTGTGCAAACAGGCTAACGTCAAACCCTGCTTCAATAAGCTTAATTGCGTACATGCTCCCGATGACACCTGCACCAAAAATTAAAATTCGTTCTTGTTTTGCCGGCATGAAATCCTCCCCTACTTATTCACATTTTCTTTTAATTATCAGACAACATGTTGTATGATGTGATCATAAATCTTTAGTATTCATTGATCAACCATCAGTATTTTAGTATTTGTCGGATGATATTCTTATTCGCTAGCAGGAGGGAAACATGAAGAAGCAACCCCAAATAACGGAGAAAACAAGACAAAAGTTTGTTGAAGTTTTTTGTGAGTTATATAGCCAAAAGCCTATTGAGAAAATTTCGGTTCAGGAAATTGCGAATAAGTCAGGATATAACCGCAGCACCTTTTATCAATACTTTACTGACATTTACGAATTGTTAGAATCTGTTGAAAATAACCTATTGAATGAAATTGAAAAAGAATTGGCGAATAAAGACATCTCGATGCATACAGTTCAAGATACGCTCTATTGTCTGGACAAAAGAGAACATCTCCTGGTTCTAAATGCCCTTTTGGGTGATTATGGAAGTGCCCGTTTTTTAAAACGCTTAAAAAAAGAAATCACTTTGGATCAATTAGCAATAAACGTTCCGCCAAACCATTCCTTAACGCCATACTTGATTGAGTTTTACCTGACAACATCCCTTTCTTTATTTCGTCTTTGGCTCCAGCGTCAAAAGGATTTATCGTCAGAAGAATTTTTCAAGTTAGTGGAGAACCTATATTCAAGAGGGATCTCGCCCTATTTTAAAGAATGAGTCTGTCATTCAAACCCAATCCATATAATAGAAGCTATGTTATCTTTCACTGCACGAGCAAATAAGGGACGAATATTTACATAGTCAAGAAGTTGAGAAAGTGATCTAGTTGCAACACCTCTTCCCCAATACTCTCGTCCGATCCAGTAGCTGACTTCTGGTTCACCGAACTGTTCAAAACTCGAAACATGTCCCGCCACTTGATCGTTAAAGAGTACGGTCTTTTTTATAATCCGATCGTCGTCTAATATCTTTTGCCAATGAGACATAAAGGCAATCTTGTCCGTTGGATCTTTGGCAGTAAAGGCAGCCATATAGTTGGAAGCCTTGTCCAATTGTTGCTCAAAAAATATCGGCAAATCATCTTTATTCACGTCTCGTAATATCACTTCGTTATTCATATTTTCACCTCACTAAGTAATGTTTTCCGAATCCTGGCTTTCAATAAATTCAATATAAATGCTTAACTATCCTGCCCGTTAGCGCAACGCCTGAGGTCAATCGACATTCCAAAAGAAATAGCTGCAACAAATAAAATAATAAAAAAGAGCCGCAGCGATGCGGCCATTATACAAGTATGTTCTTTTCATTCGGTAACTTGTGATCAAGTTCTCGGCTTAATTGAAATGCCCAGCTTTTTTAAGAAGGGCTGCAGCTGCTGTACCACTTGCTCTATATTTGTCTGATCTTCCTTTGTAAGCCGTTCTAGATGAACCCTACCATCCGGATCAAGCGTTTTCTCGTCATATGTCTTCAACTCATTGATTAAGATTTGAAACTCATTGAATTCTTCTTTGCTGAGTATTTGCTTTGCTTCATGTAACTGTTCTTTCCAGAAAACAGAGCTATATAAAGGTTTAGCTATGCTCTTCGTTGGATGAACATTCTTTAATTTGTGAAAATAGGGCTCTAACTCAGTTAATAACCTTTTATAGTTTTTTTGCTCCCCTGCGCTCAATTTTTCCAAATTAAATTCCCCGTTCGTATCAGCCATTTTCACATTAAGGGGACCCAATTCTTTAAGCAAGGACATGAATTTTGTGAACTCCTCCCCACTTAGGATTTGCTTGGCGCTCTGCAGCTTTGCCTCCAGCTCATCATATTGCTGTGGAATGACTCCATACTCAGCGATATTTTCTTGCGAACCATAGATGGAATCAGATAAATAGCTATACCCGGCAAAGGCACCCGCAGGTATTAATAATGAAGCAGCCAAAATACATGTCACGACCCATTTTTTCATTCGTCTTCCTCCTTGATTGCGTGCAACTTGGTTTAGTATTTTTTCCTTGAGCTCCGCTGGTGCTGTCCATTCTTCGGTTTCTTCCTTAAAAGCAGTTCTCAACCTTTCATCGAGACTCATTTAGGTCCTCCACCTTCCCTATCCCCAGAATGTTAATTTTTTGTTTTTTGCGCATCTTTTGCAGAGCAGAATGGATTCGTGATTTTACCGTTCCGAGAGGGATATCTAATGTGGCTGCAATCTCTTCTTGCGTGTAATCATTCAAATAATGGAGAATAACGACTTGCTTCAGCTTATAAGGAAGTCGATCCACGCTTGCAAGCAGCGATCGATTCGATACTTTGTTGACCACCTCACTGGAGAAATCGTAAACCACGGCCTGGTCAATCTGTTCAGCTTTTTTGAGAGTTCGTATATGTGTCCAATTCTTTCTTCGGTGAGCCTGGATTTGCCGCATAACCACGCCCATTAACCAAGGCCGAAACGGCCTGCTTACGTCAAATTTTTCAAGAGACCGATATACTTGAATATAAATCTCCTGAATGACATCCTCTGCATCGGATGATTCCCGAATGAAGAAATAAACGGTTTTGTAAACGTCATTAATGGTTGCTTCATATAATTCACCAAACGCATTCAGGCTCCCGTCCAGCGAAAGCGCAATGAGCCTTGTATATTCAGATGAATGGTTCATCCGCCACCTCCTTCCCTTCGGGCCTACACTATATATTGGTCATAATCATGGATATCGTTCGAATTATTTTAAATATTGGACAAGCACTCCTATCAACAAATGAAAAAGCCCGCTATTGATGCGGACTTTTTAAGATGTATATGTGAGTTGACTATTCTATGGAGATCCGGTAATCACTTTAAATAACAGCAAAGACGATCCGCTTCACCAATCCACGATCATCTACCCATTCACCACTCGTGAAATTAATATTTTACCTTTCTAAAATTAGACGCAATCAGATGTTATGAAGTTACGCTAATTGGACATTTGCAACCTATCCGGTCTGAATTCCGTCTGTTGGATTGTCAACGTCATGATCACTCATCAGACTGGAAATAGAAAGGGGATTTTTGCATGAAAAAGAAACTGACCGTATTATTAACCTTGGCTGGTATACTTGGCACAACGACTGCAGTTACAGCTGAAAATCTAGCGGAAAAGGTTACAGGATACTTACAAAAAGAAGTAAAGGTTCTTGTTAATGGACAAGACAGCAAGCTTACTCCTGTCTATATCAATGGAGAAGCTTATATTCCGGTTCGGGATGCTGCGGCTAAGCTTGGATATACTTTAAATTACGATAAAGCAAACAAAGAAATCGAGCTCGACGAAGCGGTTGACCTGATTCGAGCTTCCGGTGTGATCGTAAGCGTGCAGGCTCAAGAAGACGGGAAATACCGTATCGAGCTGCTCGGCAGCACATGGGTCATTTTGACGGTAGACAAATCGACAGCTATTCAAAATCTAGACGGCACCATGCTAACCCCTGTCGATTTGAAAGCCGGAACGCAAATCGATGCAGAGTTCGGACCAGCCATGGCAACGAGTTTTCCGGGTCAGGCGCAAGCCGTAAGTATTAACGTCCATGCAGACCGTGCGGTCAAAGAAGATACGATCCAAGCCGTGAAACATACGGATGACGGCTGGCAGGTTCAATTGGGCGACGCTTTGATCCTGAACGCAGGCAAAGAAACGCGTGTTATGACGTCCCAAGGCGAGTCCGTGAAGTGGGAGGATATGAAGGCCGGAATGAAAGCCACCGCCTACTACGGTCCATTTGAGACGAAAAGCCTTCCTCCGCAAAGCCCCGTATTCCTAATCGTAGTTCAGGGTCAAGCCCCTGTTACGGACGGACTGAAAATGACGCCAGAGACCGCGCAGGAATACCGCAACTTGGCATGGTCGCAAGTGAATGCGCAAGTTGCCCATATTACAACGAAGCAAGACGAAGCCGCAGTCCACATTGTCTCTTCCAAAGAAGTTGGCGTATTGCCTTCGACTGCCGAGAAGAAGAAATTACTTGAAGACGTTCAGGCTGCAAGCGGTAATGTGGTGACGGTTACTTACAACACGGACCAAGACGAGCTGCTTGGTCCATTGATAGTCGTGTTCGATTTCAACACCAAAGCTTTTATCGGCTTCAATGTTAGAAGATAAATGATTCTTAAGCAGTCGCCGTTGTATATTCTGGCGCCAAGGTCGTTTACATTATGTTATTCCTTAGGCATTTCGTTAAAGAAAGCTATATCATCGACTGCCAGCTCCACCGTCCAATGACCGGGATTCGCCACCTTGCCGATGGCGATTCATAGTATTTTTCTGGGTATGGGATAGGTTGAATCATTCCGCTATCCTTGTATGCTGTACGAAGGGCTTTGCCCTAATCTAGCAATAACTTTTATAAATCCAAGAGAATACCTCCTCTTTCATCTATGAAGTAAACTTTTTTGTTTGAAAGACAATGTATAAGTTAATTACCTCCTGCACACACTAATCGTGTTACAATTTGTTAAAAATGTAACACGATTTACTAGTTTGGTAGCATGATATTGTATAGATATATTGAAATTCTATCACTAATGATTCGCTTGTCATTGCTACGTGTTCGAAATCCTACCTTACATAGGGAATTACGTTTAGCTTAAAGCTAAATCAAAAATTAACGATCAATGGACAAATCCAATCGAATTGTAAAATAAATAATATTTTTTGGGTAAAACAGCAAAATTATCAACCAAGATTAAGGAGATAATTATAGATGTATGATGTTGTCATTATAGGTGGAGGACCTTGCGGCTTAGCTACTGGCCTTGCTCTTCAAGAAAAGGGAATCAGCTATGTAATTGTTGAAAAGGATGCGATTGTGAACTCAATTGTTAATTGCCCATTAGATATGCGGTTTTATAGTACTTCAGACCGTCTGGAAATTGGTAATATCCCCTTCCTATCACAAGAAGTAAGGCCTACACGAACGGAGCTTTTAAAATATTATCGTCTTGTTACTGAACGACAAAGTATTCATATTAAATGCTTTCAAAAGGTTAAAAGTATTTCGAAGAATACTAATTCATTTACAGTTCATGCTGTAGATCGTATCGGAACAACAATTCCCTATCAAGCTCGTATGATTGTTTTGGCTACAGGGATCTTTGATCATCCGAAAAGGATCGGTGTTGAAGGAGAAGATATGTCGAAGGTTATGCACTATTATAAAGAGGGGCATTCTTTTCATGGACAAGACGTAACCGTGGTAGGAGGCAAAAACTCTGCTGTCGAAGCAGCTATCGACCTTTATCGTAACGGGGCACGCGTAACACTTGTCCATCGTGGAGACACTGTTTACAAAGGAATTAAACCATCTTTACTTTTAGATATACGAAATTTCATCGAAAAGGAAAAAATTAAATTTTATCCCAATTCCAGTGTGGAGAAGATACTTGATACTACAGTTTGTTTAAATACACCGGAAGGGTTGGTTACGATCTCAAATGACTATGTATTTTCACTAATTGGATATCAACCCGATACAACAATGCTACAAAGCATTGGGATAGAGATTGATTCTTCAACATTGGTACCTTCCTTTAATCCAGAAACGTATGAATCGAACGTTGAAAACGCCTTTCTTGCAGGTGTTGTAACTGGAGGCACTACAAATCGTGTTTATATCGAAGATGGACGATTCCATGGAATACTAATAGCTGAAGAAATTGAGCGACGCCTTAATTGGGAAAAACAGACACTTGCTAAATAGGTGTCTGTTCTCTCTTTTCCTTGCTATTTATCGTACCCATCAGCTACTTACCTATTTCTCCAGTTCGGTTATAGTTAAAAGTCGATCTCAAGTCAAAATAATATTCCTTCGGTCAACTTCATCTTTGTTGGATATTGTATTGACACTACATTACACGTAATCTACAATAAAATGAAAGTAAGCACTTGCATTAAGGGGGGGGATGAACTTATGAGTGCTAATCCGACTACAAGCGAAAAAATATTGCTGGCAACCATCAACCTTATGGCAGAAAAAGGATATGACAGCACAACAACCAAAGAAATCGCGTTAGCTGCCGGAGTGAACGAAGTCACTTTATTTCGGCATTTTGGAACGAAAGAAAAACTGCTTGAGGCCGCCTTTAGCCGATTCCACTATGGTAATGAGATGACTAGGGTTTTTAACGAGGGTCTTAAAGGACATCTGCATGAGGATCTGCTAACAGTGAGTCGAACGTATCATAACATCATGAACCGAAACAGTAAACTAATATCCATCGCGCTTAAAGGAAGTAGTACTCTACCTGATTCTGTTCTACAAGAGGCTTCGCGCAATCCGAAACAATTGAAAAATTTGCTCGCTGATTATCTAACTACAATGTCATCAGAAGGCAAAGTGGTCTCCTCAAATCCTGAAATCCAAGCATTATCGTTTATGTGGATGAATTACGGGGCTTTCATCAGTAGACTAAATGCCAAAGAAGCGGTCTCGGAAGAAACACTTGACGAATTTATTGAAGAAAGCGTTAGCGTATTTACGAAAGCACTTAGCCCTTAGTTATTGTTTTCTCTGAGAACAGTTCCGAAGAGGCTTTTCTTAGAAAACAAATGAAAGTATGTGCTTGCATTCATCAATGCATGCATTTACATATAACAACGAAAGGTGAGATTCTGAATGATCATGCCGTCTTTTCCCTACGAAAAAAAGCGTCAACGAGTACTTGGCCTAGAAATGGCCTATGTAGATGAAGGAAGTGGAGATCCGATTGTCTTCCTACATGGCAACCCTACTTCCTCTTATCTCTGGCGTGAAATTCTTCCTTATGCTCGAGAGTTTGGCCGTTGTATTGCACCTGATCTCATAGGTATGGGTGATTCGGAGAAAATTCCCCATAGTGGTACCGACTCTTACACCTTTGTAGAGAATCGTCGTTATCTCGATGCCCTGTTGGATCAGATTGGTGTTCACCAGCATGTTACTTTTGTGGTGCACGATTGGGGATCGGCACTGGGATTTGATTGGGCCTACCGTCATCCAAAGGCCGTTAAAGGGATCGCATACATGGAGGGAATCATAAAACCTCGTAGTTGGAGCGAGCTTCCGGAACGGGGGCGGAAAATTTTCCAGGCATTACGATCAGAGGAAGGTGAACAGATGGTGTTAGAACACAACTCGTTCATCGAGACTAACCTTCCAATCGGCATTCTGCGTAAGTTGACTGAGAAAGAGATGACTGAATATCGTAGGCCGTTCTCGCTGCCTGGTGAAGGCCGCCGCCCGACGTTAACCTGGCCGCGGCAACTTCCGTTTGATGGGGATCCCGCTGATGTGACTGACATTGTTACCACGTACGGAGAGTGGTTGGCACGGAGCTCCGTCCCGAAACTCTTCGTCAATTGTGATCCAGGTACTATGCCAATTTCTCATGTTGAGTTTTGCCGTACCTGGTCAATGCAAACAGAGATCACCGTCCGTGGACTTCATTATCCCCAGGAAGATTCGCCTCATGAAATTGGCGAGGCGCTTGCTGCCTGGTTAAAGGATCTAATCTAGCCGCTAAGGATCTTCTAGGGATGGCTAAAAAATAAAAAGCGATTCGTACTTCTCGCTGCAGCGGACGGGCAAGACCGCGTAACGCTCAAATCGGTACTGCAACTGTTCAAGAACCGTCAGATTCTCTTTGTCATTCTGTATATTTTGTTCTATGTGGCGGCTGAAGCCGGGTTCTTGAATTTCTTCCCGATCTTCTACACTTCACTCAACATTGCCGGAATGTCTGCCGATCAAAAGGCTTCAACGGCAGCTTATATCATTACCAGCTTCGCATTCCTCTTTACGATCGGCCGCTTTCTTGGAGGATTTATCATCCTCAAACTTGGTGACCGCCGGACATTGGTCGCGTTCTCGCTGTTTGCCCTGCTGTCACTGATCCTTGGCCGTATTCTGGTCACTAACACCAGCTACCTGATGATGCTCTTCGGACTTGCCATGTCGGTATTGTTCCCTACTGCACAGGGCATTGCATCCAAGCTCACGAAGCAGACCGGCTCCCTGCAAGGCGTTATTTATGTCGCATCCGGTCTCGGCGGCGCAGTTGTTGGACTTTTGATCGGCCAGGTATCCGACGCTTTTGGCATACAAAACGGGTTTAATATGCTCTTTGTCTTCACAGCGATCATTACCGTTTTGGCCCTCCTGATCAAAACGCCTAAACAGGAACAGGCCTGAGTTAGGAACATTCTGAATTCATTACGCAGTAAAATATACAAGACGATCTTTTCGATGAAAAACTTAAAACAGCATGTCTCCCCTCAGGAGATATGCTGTTTCCATTTGCACAAAAAGACACTCACGAAATTAGCTTACTCTACGGCTTCTGAAGCCGTTTTGCGAATCGTCTTTACAGCGGACTGCCGTTTATGATGGATAAAATAGTACAGGATGATGGCTGCCAATGCGACGATGCCGGCAGCCGCAAACATCGTGCGGTAATTGGAATGAGAGCTAATCAAGCCCATGACATACGAGCCTGCCCCATATCCCAGATCGAACAATAAAAAGAACGTGCCGTTGGCTGCGCCCGTTCGATGCATAGGAGACAGCTTCATGGCGAGCGCCTGGATACAAGGAAAAAGAGCACCATATCCGATTCCCATGAAAGCACCCGATAACAGCACCATGCTTCCCGTGTGGGATTGACTCAATAGAAGCAGGCCCAATCCGAATAAAATAAATCCGGGATAAAACAAAACATGCTCGTTAAATTTATCGAATATTTTGCCTACCAGCGGTCTGAAAACCACAATCATCACAGCAAACACGATAAAAAACGTGCTGGCCACTTTGGATTGGTGAATTTCATTGGCGAACGGCGCAATAAATCCGGCAATCGGGCTGTATGAGAAAGCTAATACAAATCCCACGATTGAAATGGGCAGAGCTTTCAGTTCGAAGATCTCTCGCAGGCTGAAGCTACTTTTCGCAGCGGTTGGTTTGGATTTAATCGATGTATCTTGGTCTTTGATCGGTAGCACAAACAGCAGGGACAGAAACGCGATCACGGTAATAACAGACAGTAGCAGCATTCCGTTTTTATCCTGCCACAATAACAGGCCGAATGCCGGTCCGATAACCATGGCAATGCTCATAAACATGCTGTAATAACCCATTCCCTCCCCTTTTCGGGTATTGGGAATCAGTGAAGCAGCAATCGTGCTTGTCGCTGTCGATGCAACCGCATAACTCATGCCGTGAAGAAAACGAATCACTAGGAATAATGCGATTCCACTTGCCCCGAAATAGCAGATGCAGGCAAGCAAAAATATGCCAAGCCCGATCAGCGCCATCTTCTTGTTACCGAAACGATCCACCCAGAATCCGGAAAACGGCCTGATTAAGACGCCTCCAACCACATAAATCGTGATCACCAGACCCATCTGCTGTACATTGCCGCTTAAATGATCTCCCACATATAAAGGGAAGGCCGTGGCCGTCACATAAAAAGTCAGGAACATAAAAAAACTGCTCAAACAAACAATCACAAAATTTTTGGTCCATATCTTACCTTCTGACATTCTCTCTACTCCATCCTTTCCGAATCAACAGCATGTGAAATATTATACAAAAAAACCTTATATCATGTATAATACTAATTATATAATTTATATATAACATTGATGTGATATAGGAGGTCATGATGGAGTTTCTGCAATTGAAATATTTCCAGGCGATCGCCCAGCAGGAAAACATGACGAAAGCATCCCACCTGTTAAATGTCTCTCAACCTTCGCTCAGCAACTCGATCCAAAGGCTGGAAAAGAATCTGGGCGTCCCCCTCTTTGACCGTCATGGCAGACAGCTTAAATTAAATGCTTATGGAAAAGTATATCTGGGTAAAGTGGAAGAGGCTTTTAGGGCATTAGAAGAAGGAGAAACGGAAATCAAAGAGATGGCGGGGTTATACCGGGGGCAGTTAAGGATTTGCATGATGCTCCCCCATATTTTGCCGACACTCCTAAAGGAATTCTTGGCCCGGCATCCCCATGTTCGGATATCGCAGCGCCAACCGAGCACCACGCTGGAAATGAGAAAGGAACTGGAAAAATCGAATATGGACTTTTGCTTGTCCACCTACCCCATTACCGGTCCCGACATTGAATGGTTGACTTTAGTGGAAGAGGAAATGCGATTAACCGTGCCCAAGAATCATCCATTGGCCGTAAGAGAAAGCGTTCATTTGAGTGAAGTGGCTGACGAACCCATTATTTCCGTTCCCGTCAGCTCGACTTTCCGTGAAATCACGGACGAATATTGCCGTCAGGCAGGCTTTGAGCCGAATATTGCTTTTGAATTGGAAGAAACGAGTGCTATCCAAACCCTGGTCGAAATGGGACTCGGCGTCACGTTGACGCTTCCGCTATCGTTAGGAACCAGAGCCTTGAACAAGGAGACCGTACAGATCAAAATCGTTGATCCGAAGTGCATAAGAACATTCGGCATCGCTTGGAATCGGAAGCATTATATGTCGCAGGCAGCCGTTCATTTTCTGGATTTTGTGAAAGAATTTTTTGCGCACTACAAGTGAATTTGATGCACTAAAGTGATTCCGAATCCCGGGACAAGACAAAACACCTCCTGAATCCGCATGTTATGAATGCAGATTCGAAAGAGGTGTTTTTTGTTTGCTCATTGGAGCATCGCACAGGCAATGATCATAAAGTCCTCCCGGCTGATTTCAAACTGCCCGTAGCGAAAGGCGTAGCCCCAGTTTCGGTTCCCGCGCGTGAAGCTTAGTTGGTCCAATAGATCCCTGATCTTGACTTCGTGGCATGGAATATAGCTGATATTTCTGCGGAATGGCACAAACGTTTCGGACATCAGATATTCATATACTTGGTCATCAGCCACTTTTCCGATCGCGGTGAATGCTTGAAGCGGTTCCCCTTTCGTCATATCTGTACGCGGAGAATAGTAGATCAACCAATCGCCTGCTCTCATCTTACGTAAAGGTGCTGACTTACCATGACAGAGCTGGGCGAATCCCCCCTGCTCTCCCCGCTTTACGTGGGATGCGGATACGACACCAACCCAGAAGCGGCTTTCTATGCTTATCTCATCTATACGCATCCAGATCCCCGCCAATCTCGGTTTTGTCCGCTGGAGATCCTTGGAGATCTTGGCTTGGCACCAGGCATTGATCCATATTCCTTCAGCTGATCCAGACTGAACGGATCCATTTCATGAATATAAGGTAACGCAGTTTCCTCAAATCGTTGTAATGCTCCCTTTGTTGTGCTCATCAATTTATCATCGCCTTTAGTTATCTTTTTATCTAAGGGTACAAAAACGCTACTGACACCATTATGTCAGTAGCGTTTTTAACGTTTTTTTCTGTTCGTTTCTAACCCGATGCCGGAAGGATTCCGGCTTCAGCCGCAGCCGCTGGATTGAAGACACCTCTTGCATCCCGACAGGCCGTTATCAGCCGCTTCGTTTCACTTGAACGCCAAATCGACTGCGATGGGCAGATGGTCCGAAGCGTCCGTGCGGATTACCTGCTGATTCGAGTGCTGTACCGTGGGAGACGTTAATATGTAGTCGATGATTTCGGGCGGATTGCTGAACGGGAAAGTATAGGCATCTTCAATTCCCTGAAAGCTGTTGACGAATAATCCGCTATTTAGCAGCAGTTGAAGCTCTGGACTGTCGGGTTCGGCATTAAAATCACCCATTAAAATCTTCGGTCCCTGGGCGGAGGTGGCAAGGTCAATAATTTCCTGGGCTTGCACCGTTCTGCTCGTGGTATCTAGTCCGAGATGCGTATTGTATACATTCATATGAACGTCACGCAGATTTACAATGGCATGCAGTGCACCGCGCGGCTCATCTTCAAAGCTGCTGAGCAATATATTCTCATGCCGGATAATAGGATGCTTGCTTAATATAGCGGTCCCATATTGGCGGTTGTCAGCCCGTCCCTCCTCTGGTCCCAAATCAAGATTGGATCCGTATGCGTAGTGATAGCCGAGCAAGACTGCCAATTCTGCTGCCTGGTCCTTATATTCGCTTCGGTCTCCGTAAAATCGGTCAACCTCCTGTAGGGCGACGATTTCTGCACCGGAATCACGGATGACATCCGCAATTCTTTGCAAACTTAACTGGTCATCCACACCTACGCCGTGATGAATATTGTAAGACATCACAGTTACGCCTACCGCCTTATTCATAGTGTTATCCTCCCGCCGTGGTACGATATGTCAAACTTATCTTCTTGGTAAAAAGTTTACCATAAATGTGAAATATAAAAAGGAAGAATCATGGCTGCCATGGTTCTTCCTTTTTATGATAGCCCGGTGTCTACAGCTTGTTTAGGTTGATTTAGCTGGCGGGATGCTTTGCGGATTGTTGAATACATTATTCGGATCGTACTTCGCTTTGACCCTTCTCAATCTGGCATAGTTCTTTCCGTAATAGACCGGCCCAGAACATTGGATGCCTTGATCCGGAACGTTAATATAGGAGCCTACGATATAGGGCTGCAGTTTCTTTCTGGTATTTCGAACTAAGGCAATATTTTTAGCCGCATGGGATGGTTTCACCCATGAGCTGTTCCATTCTACATAAAATTTAGGGTCACGCCAGAAGAATGCGGTATCCCTAGGTGCGATACGACTTATGGCACCGCCCCAGTTCAGGAAGTAAAATCCGGCAGGTGTTCCTCCCTCAGCTTTCTCGAGAAATTCGCGCATGGCTTTAAATGCTTTATTTGGAAACGGTTTTCTGCCGAAGCTGCTGGAGAATTGGTTGCTGAACCTTTGGGTAAGCACGGGATCGGGAGCTAACAAAAACTTCGTACATTCAATGTATGGCAGATAGCGTATGGTTTTTTGAGTAGGCGTGCCGACACTAAGAATAGGCTCTAAGTGGCGTATAGCTTCGCTTTTTGATCCGAGGTAAAGTCCCAGCATACTGACATTACCGCCTTTTTTAGGACCAACGCTTAATTCGCTTCCCAGCTTGGTACTGGTGTTTGGAGCCCATACTTGCCATTTTTTCACGACTTTTTCGAATTGGTTCCATGGCCAGGTAATGTGGAATACGGTAGCTTTCGCCGGAGCGCGCAGTACTTTGAATTTATATTTGGTATAAATGCCGAAGTTGCCCCCGCCTCCACCCCGGGAAGCCCACAGGAGATCGGAGTTCTGATTTTTGTTTGCCCGGAGAACTCTCCCCTTAGCGTCGACCATTTCGAGTTCGATCAGGTTATCGCTGATGAGCCCGGTCGTCCTTTGCAGCGGTCCTATTCCCCCGCCAAGCGTAATTCCGCCGATCCCCACCGTTGGGCTGTCACCAAATGGGGCGATATAACCTTGGCGCGCCAGCTTATTCACAATTCTTCCTACCCGATTCCCGGTCTCGACCACGGCAGTCCCGCTCTTTTTATTCAGTTTAATTTTCTTCATGTCGCTTACGTCGATGACAATGCCGCCATTTACCTGTGAAAGGTTGCCCTCCAGGGCGTGTCTGCCGCTTCTCGGACGGATAGGGACATGGTTTTTGCGGGCCCATCTTATGGCGTTTGCAACATCCTGCGTTTTTTGAGCGAAAACAAACACTTTAGGAAATCTGTCCGTATGCGGATCCCAATTTTTGCGAGCCGCTTCATAACCGGGTTCCCCCCTAAAGATCACTCGTCCAGTAAGCTGAACCTGAGATTTCACGGATGCTTCCATCTCCTTTTATGGATCAATGATTTTTCTTCAACTAATTAGGCAGGTACCATATAACGTATGAGGAAGATCAGTGCCGCGTATGGGCTGAAGCCGCAAAGATTATTATTTTATGGTGTTCGCCATGCCGACTCGCGATTATAAGCGATTCTTGCATCTGAAGGCTTGCAGTACCAAAAAACAGGCGAATCGAGTACTTGATCCTTACCTTCAAATGAGGTATATTGTTTTTTACATTGACATTACAGCAGGTCTAAAAAAGGAGGAGCCATGTCACCACGTACCAAAGAACAAAATGATGCGATCCGGGAAATGCGGATGAACCAAATTATGGACGCCGCTGCGGAAGTATATTTGGAGAAGGGCATTCAATTGGAAATACGCGATGTTGCGGTCAAGGCAGAGCTCGGCTACGGAACCGTGTACCATTACTACAAAAATAAGCACATGCTTTTGGAGGATTTACTATGGGATGCTCTGGATCGAACGGAGTCGGCAATACAACCCGCTTTGACGGGGGACGGCGATTGTTTGCTGAAAGCTGAGGAATTCTCCAGGCTGCTTCTACGGAAATGCGTACAGGATCCTTCCGTGTTCATTTTCCTTAAAACGGTTTCAGATAATTTTCATCACTTCCCGGGAAACCGGTTTATTAAGCTGTCTGCCGATTTTCAGGAACGAATCTATTTGCCCTTTGTGGAACTGATTCGTGAAGGAATCGATTCCTCAACGCCGGAGAAAACAGCTAATCTGATATTTGGTTCGCTTGTCGGCTGCACGGCTTTGAACATCCACCACAATATGCAGAGCGAGATAGACGTGGAAGGCATCGTCGATATGATTTTTTCAGGTATCAGGCAAAGGAGAGATAAATAGAATGGTCACATTGAAATCGAGAACAGAAATTGAAGAAATGGGAAAAGCCGGCCACATTGTCGCTGCTTTTCATCAAGCCATAGCAGGTATGATCCGGCCAGGTATCACGACGCTCGAAATCGAGTCGTTCGCGGTGCGGTTCCTGAAGGAAAATGGCGCCAAAGCTTATACGATAGGCTTCAACGGCTATCCGTTTGCCACATGCGCGTCTGTCAACGACGTCATTGCGCATGGTTTTCCGAACGGGAATCCGCTCAAGGAAGGCGACATCGTTACCATCGACATCGTTGCGGAAGCGGACGGCTGGATCGGCGATTCCGGTTGGTGTTATGCGGTCGGCGAGGTGTCGGAGGAAGCCCGTAAATTGATGCGGGTCACGAAGGAATGCTTATACCTTGGCATCGAAAAAGCTGTCGTCGGAAATCGGATCGGCGATGTGATGCACGCGGTTCAAACTCATGCCGAGCGAAACGGATTCTCGGTGGTGCGCGATCTGCTTGGTCATGGCGTAGGAAGAGAAATGCACGAGGAACCTAATTATCCCCACGTCGGGAAACCGGGCAAAGGGTTCCGCTTAAAGGAAGGGATGGTTTTAACGATCGAGCCGATGATTAATGCCGGAAAAGCGTTTATGACGGTTGATGCCGATGGCTGGACCGCCAGAACCGCTGACGGCTCGCTTTCCGCACAGTACGAGCATACGATCGCCATTACTGCGGATGGCCCGATTATTTTGACCGAACAATAGAATTAGAATTCAGTCCTTTTAAGGTCTCCGACTTTTCCAGGATTCATCTGCTTAAGAAGGGACCCGTCCGATGTGGAGGGGTCCCTTTATTCTCGTTCAGGGGTACTCTGCTACGTCTTCTTGACTAACCTGCCCGTTAGCTGAGAAAAGGCAGCCGATAAGAAGCCGGCTGCCTTCCCCTTTTTATTGAGCTATCGTTCCCCGTTAGTTGAACGTATTCTTTCTTGTTTATGACCCATTCATTATTTCACTGCCATTCATCTATAATAAGCCCATAAATTACTCTATCAAGAAACTGATTATGTAGCTGTTCGTAATTTCTAATAACCCCTTCTTGAGTAAATCCTAGACGTTCCGGTATTGCACGACTCTTGATATTATTGGTTGCTACCCCGATCTCAATTTTTCGCAAATTCAAATCATTAAACGCATGATCAATGAAGGCTTTACATGCGTTTGTCATTAGACCCCTACCCTCAAATTTCGAACCTAACCAGTAACCTATTTCTGTACGCTTGGCATCCCAGTCAATGCTTAAAAACCCTATGGATCCAGCAATTTGTTCCTTATACCATATCCCGGCCCAGTACCCATTATTATTTGCAAACCTATTTAAAGATCGACTGATAAAGGCTCTAGTATCATCAACAGAGTTGGTTTGATCAGGGAATTCGAGCCAGTTTCTTATGGAGTCACGGCTACTTATTATTAACTCATATAATTCTTGTGAATGCCTCTCTTCAAAAATAGAAATGTATGTATCCTCATCAAGAATTGCCTTATACAAATGGATTAAACCTCCTCATCAAAAAACTACCATTAAACACGCCTTTGAAGTTTGACATTACATTCTGACGTTGTCGCAGTGACATACTCCATATAATTCACAGAGCCGTTAAAGTTCAAATAAGCTTCATAACGCATGCGGATTGCGGGCAAGGTAATGAGATCCAGAACACTTTCCTTGGGAACCCAACTGCACTCGCTCGTTTCTTCAGAGGTAGCTAACTCTCCACCCACAGCTTTGCACACGAAATCAAACATGACCTTCGTAGGGACATCAGTCACACCGTCATACCATTTATGGATCGCTGTATTCGAAACAACACTAATTAAATAGCTAACAGTGGCGTCTATTCCACTTTCCTCTTTGATTTCACGAATCACGCCATCAATCAGATTTTCTCCAACTTCTGTGATCCCCACCAGGATACACCCAACCATCGTCATGTGCTTTTACTAATAAGATATTTCCATTTCCATCTTCTACTATTCCGCCTGCCGATACAATATGTGTCGGAAATGCCATTTCACGACCTCCTAATACAGTAAATTTATATATTTATCCCACGTACTTCTACTTGTTCAGACTTTGTGGAATGCGTATAAATGCTGTCTAACATGCTCATGAGAGTAATCAACAATGTCTTGGTTCATTTCTGGATTTCCATCCTGCTCCTTTCCGTTCTCAAATCAAAACGATATGGGATATTATAACATTAAAATTACTATTTAGGAGATTCAGTGCATTCATCTGCTCGTTAATACAATGAGCAGGACTCCATAGCGCCTGCTCAACGATGTATTATATTCAATTATTGTTCCCTATTAGCGGAACAAAGTGTTGCTACGGCTGCCTTTCGATATTGAATCTTCTATATCTGTAACTATACAAGGGCCGATTGTTAATAGGCTTGGCGGCTTCTTTAAAATGGTTTAAGGACCATAAGCACGGTGATGGCAATCATCATCACCAGTGAAGCCAACTCGATGGGTACCATCTTCTTCATCAATCGGGCGAGCTCGGCGGGTACTTCATCCCCAATGCCTTGACTGATAGATACAATCTGCATAATCTTTTTAATGCGTGGTTCAATCAATCCGTCGAGCGTGGCGATCACGAGCAATAATAAAAGGATTGATATGTTTAGCCACATTTGGGACAGTCCCATCTTGGTTATAATCATCATCCAAACCCCGGTAACAATAAGTACACTTCCACCAATTTTGGGCAGGAAGGCAAACTTGTTCGTTACCTCAAAAGCAAAGCGAAACTGGTCAGCCGTTCTAGCAGACCATCGAATGACGGGTACCACGAAAGCGGGACCGATTACCGCGATCGCAGCCAATAAATGCAAAACGAGAAGCCATCCCAACAAACTGATCATCTCCCTTCCAGCTTCTTAGCGAACCGGATAATCGCTTTGATAGGCGAGACCGACCCTTTTTCTAGTAAAAGGCCCTCCGGGCTCGATATGGTCTAGCATGCATTTTACGACATCATCATAAGCAACATCCAGCTCTTGAAACCGGCTGAACAAGTAACCGGCTATATCGGCCTCGGAAAATCCCTCAATTGTCTTCGGGATTGAAATGGGCAATATTTCCGTTGTTACATGCAGATGAACCGACACCGAAGGCTCTATCGAATCATTCATGGTTCCCGGACACATCATGGACCAATCGAGCTCAGATTGCAGCAGTCGTTCAAAATTCCGGTTGTGATTTTTATACTCGGTAGGGAAACCGGGCAGATTGTTGCCAATGAGATCCGTATATGGAATATCCAGCAGGCCGGCACCTCCCATTACCCATACCCTCCCAGAAAAACTTGGGTGGTTTTCACATTGGCTTATAATGTTATCAACGAGACGAACGAACTCATCTCCTTGTCCTGCATGGCCGGCAGCAATAATAGCGGCGTCTTGATGCGAGAGCGACTCACCGACGCTTGCCGGGTTCATCATGTCGTCTACGATCACCTTTACCTGTTTTGCGGAACGCTCGCCTTGTTGTTGGTTAAACTTCTCAGAGTTTCGTACGAATGCGGTCATTTCATGCCCCATTTTACTCCCTTGCTCAAGCGCTCTCCTTCCTGTATTTCCGGTTGCCCCGAAAACAATAATCTTCATCATTTTTCCCTCCCTTTATCAATGAATCCCGATATTTCGTCATTGGATTGACTCAAGCTTAGCATCAATTCAAAATCTTGATAAGAACCCACTTTAAAGTAGGGTACTTACTTAAAAGTAAGCTTAAGCAGAATGGGATATCCATGTTTGTCCACGGCGAAGGAATACTGACTGTAAAACAGCACAAACTGCCAGGGGAAATCCCGTGGCAGCTTGTGTGTATGATTTGTTTGAACCAGCTAAGAAGCAGGTTCTTCATATTTCCGATTATTATGTTTTTCTCCCCAAGCACACATGACTTCTGCTACAGGAATCAATGTTTTTCCATATTCACTAAGGGAATATTCTACTTTTGGAGGGACTGTAGGGTAGACCGTTCTATCGATTATACCCTCTCGCTCCAAGTCCCGTAGATGTTGTGAAAGCATTTTTTGAGAAACATCAGGTATAAGCTTTTCCAGATCGCTGAATCGCAGATTGGATAGTATCAAATGCCATAAAATCATTGGTTTCCATTTGCCGCTCAGAACATGAATGATTGTCTCCACAGGACATTCAAGCTGATGAATCATTGATAAATCATCCCCTTACCTTTAAGTAAGTTCATTACTTTCAACGATATTATTAACATTATTTTACAGCGTGTTTATAATCTGGTCAATGCAATAAATTTAATTCGAATTACCGTGCCCGGAGCTCTTTCGGTATCGAACTATCGTTTCCCAGTTAGTTGAACAGGTGGGTTTACCTTTTGCTTGGCAATCCCCATTTCCCATCGCAGATGCGTCAAATGTTCTAGTTACAAAATGCTTTCCAATTCTACGAATCTTGAATAAAATCCTTTGTTTATTCTACGATCATGCCTGTGCGATCACTGCCTCTCTTGAAAGGAGGTCTTCCATTTTGTTGCTATTTCTAAGAGAGCATTAATGCTGCATTCTGAATAAGGATCTTCCCCTTCTTTCCATTCAGGCTCTCGCGGTATCTCAATACCAGTTATTTTTTCCAAAGCAAAGTGTCTTTTCCCAAAGGTGCCGATTCTTTTTTTTCGCGCATCTTCTATTAATCCATCCATCAATGGCTTAATGAATTGCTTGCTTTTTATTGTTGAGGCTAACTTACAAGCATGATAACGAATATCCGTATTCTCATCGTTTATTAAAATACAAAGAGTCGGTGTTAATTCCCCCCAAAAGATAGAACATAATCTAAGTGCATACATCCCCCCCATTTTAACACTTGGGGATTCATCAGTAAGACAATGTAATAAATCTGAGTAACTTATGGAGGATGGTTGAGTCGAAAGAACAGTAATTGCAGCTGCTCTCACTTTAAATGAAGGGTGATATAGCAACTTTTGCACAGTATTAATTGCTTCATTAGGTACTCTTTCAGGTAAAAATGATAAAAGAATATCAATCACATCGTGGTCAAAAGTGCTGATTTTTTCTATTTTTTCTGATAAGGAGCGTTCTTTCCAATATTTCCACCGTAAATACATAGAACTTCTAATGCCAGTGTCAGCAATCTGATGAAAATCAAGCGTCAAAGCATTTGAGGATACAAGTCCGGCCTTTAATTCTACCCATCTTCCGTTATATTCAGAGCTGGATATTAGTGCCTCTTTAACTTGTTCAGCTGACAAATCGGGTTGTATTTGCCATAAGCATGCTGCTAATCCTAACACTATAGGAGCGGCATATGAGGTCCCCCATTGTCGAGCATAATTTGGAGGAAGATTGTCGTGCATCACTGTATAATGATTTAACCGTTCTTCTTCTGACTTAAATGGGAAAGGCAAAACAACATTCATTGCTGGAGCCAAAATATCAGGGTTCCATTTCTCATCAAATGTAATTCCTTTACTACCAGGAAAGGGAGTAGCACTTTCCCTCTCACCACTTTTAGGTATAGCAACACCTCCTACAGATAAAACGGAGGGTGAAATGACAGAACTACTAGTTAGCTCAATATTGTTTCCCGATGCCACTATAACCAATATTCCTTTGTAAATTAACTCTTCACATAAAATACGAAGGGGATCTGCTTGCCAAGGAAGAAGCCCTGTGTCCCTTTGACCAACAACCGTTAGAACAATCCCTCTTATCCCGTATTTTCCTCCATTTTGTATCACCCACTGTAACGCACTCCCCACATTTTTCTCGACATCTTCTGCCGTTCTAAGTGATCCTGTTTCAATTAAGTACATGTCCGCTCCAGGAGCAACCCCAGAATACATTCCATTTGACAACAAGCCAGAACCTCCGGCAGCAGAAGCTGTCCATAATCCGTGATGACCATTATTCAGTTGTGATTCATTTGTAATTTTAATTGGTACTGGATTGTTTGTATGTGTTTTTACCAAGAAAGAATTTCTAATGTGATTAGAAATAATGTCTGGGTGACCATAAAAACCTCCATCTATAATAGCAATTTTAACCCCTCTTCCAGTAATACTTTTCGGAATATGAAGAAAATCCCTGATAGAAGTCCACTTCATTTTTAATCCTCCAATTTGTATATTCTCATAAACATAAAATGGCCCTTGGCATCGAATGCCAAGGACCATTTTATTACAAACCGTATTTTACCATAATTAAAATTATATCACTTGGGTTAAAAAAATAAAGATCTTTCTTAAACTATCCTGCCCGTCTCGCTTGACCGGGTAACCAATCGAGCTATGCCTCTCCCGCAGGCAAAGGAATACGAACTTCTGTAGATAGGGGAACTCCAAAATCCGGGGTTCCATCCTCCTTCCAGCCAAACCGCTGGATCCGCATGCTTCGCGGCGTTCCGGATGAACGGTCCTGTTCGGACTCGGAGTAGGAATAGGCGTGATAGGCTATCCAATCTTCCGATCCGTCGGGCGAAACGGTAAAACTGTTATGCCCAGGGGCGTATACACCCTGTCCGGGATTTTTGGCGAACACGGGACCGTCATGCTTCGTCCATGCCGAGGCATCCAGCAAATCTTCGGAATCCTGAATCGTCGCCATCCCAAGACTGTAATCATCGGACCAAGTGGCACTGGCGGAAAATATAAGAAATATCCGCCCGTTGCGCCGCAAAAACACAGGACCCTCGTTAATCGCCATTCCACCCTGCTTTTCCCAAGATTCCGTGGGAGCCGTAATCAGGACATTCGGTCCGGTCAAGGTCCAGGGATTGATCATGCGTGCTGCATAAATCGCTGATCCATAGTCCGGGAAATGCCCATATCCGGCATAGAAGAAATACCACTCATCATGATGCTGCAGCACCGTTCCGTCGAGGCCAGAAAATTCCGTATTGACGGCCCCCTTAAAGATCCACGGATCCTGCATGGGGTCATCTCCCTCTAGTTGAAGAACGCATACTCTTCGTGTATCATCGCCAGCACCATCGTCGGCTGTATAATAGATGTACCAACATCCGTCAATAAAGTGAATCTCCGGCGCCCATAAACGATATGAATACGGGCCCTCCTGCTCCGGAGTCCATATGGTTGTCGGCTTCGCATTAGCCAATCCCGTCAAAGTCCGGCTCCGCCAAAGGTCAATGCGGTCACGCAATGTAACGGACATATAGTAGAACCCATCCGTATGCTGTATTACCCAAGGATCAGCCCCTCTGGCAAGCATCGGGTTTTGGAAAGTTTGCTGTGACATGTTACTCCTCCTATTTGGAATGTTTAACCACGGATGATCTCGAGCAGATCTTTTCGTCTATTTGATCGGTGAGACCGTGATTGGCGAAAATATCCAGCCTTGCGAGCTTGTGCGCAATCCAACACGTCCTGTCAGGAAAGCATTGGGATCGATCCAGGTTAACAACGGATTTTTCGAGTCGCCGATAAATACGCTGATGCCAGCGCCTTCGAGCTTTACCCGGATGTTCACGGCCTTGTTATTTTCAAGCTCCAGGAGCTCCGATGCCACCTCTTCGTTTACCTCGTAACTGATCCTGTTCAGTCTCACAAACCCGTTATTGAAGGAGAGTTCATACCCCATAAACGAATCATTTACCTGATCCTTAAAATCGGATTCATTGTCTGTTCTAAATAGCAGAGCTGCTCTCGACGGCGCCTCTTCCGTATGAGTCATTTGAAAATTCACTTCGTAATCGCTCCAGCCCGGATCTCCGCCGAACAGTTTGCCTTCCCGATCTTGCGATAGAAGCATTATTTGTTCCCCGTTCATCTCCCAATTTCCGAATTGATCCGTAAATTCGACGGTTTGCCGGGATGGTGCAGGGACTGTTTTATCGGCTTCGATGTACCGCAGAGATACTTCTCCCTTTACTTTTGAGAGGGAAATCCATTGAGGCCCTTCGCCGAGATGGAATGATGCCAACGGAATCTTCGACCACTCCGACTCATTCGAGAAATCTTCTGCCTTTAACTTGATCTCTGTGCCCTTTCCTCCTGCATGAACCGATATCTTGCCTCCCGCGCTATCTTTTGCCACCATAGCGGAGATCAGGTAAGTGCCTTCTTCCTTGACATAAACAGGAAAGGACAGCTCCGAGTCATTCTTCGTGAGGGTTACCGAGTAGCTTCTATCCGGCGTATTCTCATCATTCGTGGAAAATGCCTGCCCCTTCTCCTCTCCCGGAATACCGTGAATGGCTTCCATCGTTCCCGGTAGCGGGTGAAGAACCTTATGATCGCTGCTGCCTCCCGCTTCGTTCGAAAAGGCCGTGTAGCTCAAAGTCGGTTTCAGAGCCGTTGACCAGCTGTAGCCGATCGCGCCGACTTCACCTTTCATTTGCTCGTCGCTCAGCAGGAGCAGTCCGTCCCAATAAACCAATGTCCCTTCTTGATCTGATTCCGCCCGCATGGTATGATGCTTGGTCATATCCATTCCTTTCGGCAAATCCCCGGTTTGGACGACCCGTTCCTTTCCTTGATCTGTTTCAAATAAAGATAACGTTTTTGATTCCATATCCACCCGAATACCACGGAAACGGTCGGCATCTTGGTAAGAAAATAGCGCCTCAAATGCCCGAGGACCCGAAGCCTCCTGATTCTCCCGTTCGGAGATCACGGCATTAAACTCAGCCGTAAACTTGCTGTTGGTGCTGTCCTTGGTAACCCATGTCTCTTTGTCTTGCCGCGATTCTTGATGTTGCCAATGTTCTTCACCAGGCAACCCCGTCAAATAATCATAAAAAGCAGGCCGTACGGGCGCTTGCACCGGCATCCCATACGTCGGGCCTGCAACGGACATCTTATCCCCGTTAAAAAGCAGCCGATCCATATTCATCATCCGAACCGGTGGGCCTTCAGCCGACCTGCCGATCAGATTGTGGTATACGATATAATAGGAATCCATATCCGGACCCATCACGGTTGAACTATGCCCTAAGCCGTTAAAGTCCTCTTTGGTCGATATGAGGATCGGGTTATTGTCCGGTATCGTATAGATTCCGTTCGGCGAATCATGAGCTACCGCATAATTGACGCGGTATCCGCGGCTAAACACATGATTGCCTGTATAAGTTATATAATAACGCCCCTGACGTTTAATGATCATCGAACCTTCGGTCCAATGTCCCAGTGACGTATTTAGCTTGTCTCCAGGACCGATGGTGTAAGGATTCTCCATGGTGCTTGCCATAATACCGCCGGATGCGGCGTTTGTAAAATACCATTTCGCATCATCATCAATAAACACGGAACCATCAATGCTTAATCCCAAATTATCGGTTTGAATCTTAAACGGGCCAGTCGGATTATCGCTTCTCAGCACGTAATGTCCTTTGCCGCCGGGAGAAGTGTACATATAAAATGACCCGTTCCAGTAAACGACCTCCGGTGCATAAGCTCCCTCCGTTATTGGATCTTCAGTTACCAGCCCCTCATATTTCCAATGGATAAGATCTTCTGAGCTCCACGACTTGATTCCGACCCGCCTATCCTTCGTGCTGCAGTACAAGTAATACTTCCCGTTGAATCTCAGTACATAGGGATCGCCTATCCCGTAGTCCTCCCACTCCTGATCCAGTTTCATCGGATTTTGATAGGTTTGTTTCATTGCAATCTCTCCTCCGGATGTCTGCTCGTTTCCATTCTTATCTCTTAAAACAAAGATCGCTGCTGCCGCCACAACTCCGGCCGCTACCAGCGCAATCCCTATATGCCTCCATACGTTTTGATTTTGCTTCATGGGTTAGCCCTTGATGCCCGTAATGGCAAGAGATTCAATGAAGTAACGTTGGGCAAAGAAAAAGACGATAACGACCGGCAAAAGCGCAATAATCGAAGCGGCCATGAGTGATGGATAATTGGAGGTGGAGATATAATTGGATTGCATGCTAGCAATCAACACCTGAATGGTTTGCCGTTCCGGCGTATGCAAATAAATAAGTGGTCCCAAAAAGTCATTCCAGATTCCCATGAAACCAAGCGCAGCTTGGGCTGCGATCGCCGGCTTAACGATAGGAAGCGCCACGGTCGTAAACGTACGAAAATACCCGCAGCCGTCGATTTTTGCCGCGTCAATAAGGTCGTTCGGAATGGAACCCTGCATAAATTGCCGAAAGAAGAAGATCGTTACAATATTTCCGAACATTCCAGGTACAATTAACGGCAGTAACGTATCGACCCATCCGAGTTCCGAGAACCCGATATACTGGGGAATCATGACGACGGAATAAGGGATCATCATCGTTCCCAGCAGGGCAAGGAAAATACCTTCTTTGAACGGAAAGTCAAACTTGGAAAACGAATATGCTGCCATTGCCGCAACAAATAAACCAACGGACAAAACAGTCACCACGACGATGGCGCTGTTCATAAAACCGTACAGTAGAGGCGCTTTGGCCCACACATCCTTGTAATTCAGCCATGTTGCCGGGTCTGGAATCCACTGCGGCGGAATATCAAAAACATGCTTCTGGTTTTTTAAGGACGTTGAAAGCGTCCAAGCTAGTGGGGCCAGCATAATAAATGACCCCGCGATCAGTACGATATAGACGATCAAATTGATCAAACGGCGTTGTTTTACCATACTTTTCAATCC
The DNA here is from genome assembly GCF_018403225.1 of Paenibacillus sp. J23TS9. Taxonomy (NCBI): domain Bacteria; kingdom Bacillati; phylum Bacillota; class Bacilli; order Caryophanales; family Paenibacillaceae; genus Paenibacillus; species Paenibacillus sp. J23TS9. Next base: position 1,563,890 of record NZ_BOSG01000001.1, read on the forward strand.
TCCTATTCGTGCATGAGCTTATTCCTGGTAGACCCAGCGCTTGGATAAGCGGAACTGGAATAGGGTTAGGATGAAAATCAGAATCCCGAGTACCCATGCCACTGCACTTGCATACCCCATATTGAAATACTTGAAGGCCTCTTGGAAGATGTAATATACAATCGTCGCCCCGCTGTATTCCGGTCCGCCGTCGGCCGCCAGAATGTACATTTGGCTGAAGGACTGGAAAGTCCCAATGACCCCCATAACAACAACATAAAAATGAATCGGCGATAAAAGCGGAAGCGTAATATGTTTAAATTGGTGCCAGCGTGAAGCTCCATCCACCTGAGCCGCTTCGTAATAACTGGATGGAATTCCTTGCAGGCCGGCCAGATAGAGTACCATGGTTCCGCCTACTCCGCCCCAAAGTCCCATGATGATAAAAGACGGTTTAACCCAGTTTGGATCGCCAAGCCAGTTAGGCCCTTGGATGCCTAGAATATTCCAAATGAATTCATTGATGATCCCGTAATCGTAATTCAGCAGCCATTGCCAAAGTAATGAAACGGCAATGATCGGCGAAATTACCGGAATATAGTAAATGGTACGAAATATCGAAATCCCTTTTAATGACCGGTTCATCAAGATTGCCAGCACCAGAGAAATAATCATGCCTAGCGGTACACCAAGAAGCAAGAAAATCGTGTTATAAAGTGACTTATAAAACTTCTCATCCTCTAACATGTACCGAAAGTTTTCCGTACCTGTAAATTTTGCGGGCGTGAACATATCCCATGACATGAAGCTTAATCCGAACGAAGTTATCAATGGCGTCAAGCTGAAGATCAGGAAGCCTAGTATTGGCGGCGCAATAAATATCAGAGACCAAATAATTTCTTTACGCCGATATCCCGGGGTTTTGTTCTTCATTCACATTTCCCTCCCTATACCGAAACGGAAAAAGCGAAAACGTCTCCAACCGAGCTCTCGTCGTTTTCGCTCTTCCGCCACAGCATTAGCTGTCCTTTACTTGTTGTTCTCGTCGTACAGCTTTTGCAGCTTAGGCTGCTCTTCTTTTACAAACTCCGCTGCCGTTTTTTTACCGTTCCATACCTGACTCGCATCCTGCCAGAACGTGTCCAACCATTTGGTATTCTTGGAGGATACTTCAATTGGAGGCCGGCCATAATCTTCAATAATATCGATGAATACCTGACGCGTATGTGGTGCTTTATCTACTTCCATGAATTCGCCCTTCGCCATATCGATCAAGTTCGGTACGGCCTGCCCCAGAACATAGTTTTCTTTCTGCGAATCTTTGTCGAGACTCAGGTAAGAGGCAAGCGCGAATGAATCTTCCGGATATTCGGTATTTTTCGATACCACGAATCCAAGGGAGCCAAGCCAAGTCGCTGTTTTACCTGTGTTAGGGCTTGCCGGCCATGCCGCGATATCCCATTGGAATGGCAAATCCCAGAAACCTGGTTGATCCCAAGGCCCCATCGGAAACATAGCTACTTTGCCGGCAACGAAGCGGGCATAACCGTTCTGTGCCTTCTCATCATCCGGGGAAGGGCTGACTTTGTGGACCAGGCTTAAATCCGCTACGAACTGCATCGCTTCGGCAAATTCAGGTGTATCAATCGTGATTTTGCCTGAGGTAGGATCCACCCAATCCCCTCCGTTTGCCCATACAGCCGACTCAGTTGAATAGGCGGCAACGCCAAAGGTATCAATTTTTCCTCGTTCATTGGTTACGGTTAGTTTTTTTGCATCGGCAATCATATTATCCCAAGTATATTCGCCAGCTTTTGCGCTTGGGTATGGCAGACCGGCCTTATCAAACAGATCCTTATTGTAAGCAAGAGCCCAAGGACCCACGTCTTTCGGCAAACCGTATAAATCCCCGGAGCCTACCTTTGAACCGTCATATCGATACCGGTCTAGGCCTTGTTTCCACACGTTATTCGTATCCACCAACTCGCTGGAGCTCAGTTGGGATTCCAGATTCAGCAGTACACCGCTAGAGACAAGCTTGTTAAAGTGAGCTCCGCCGGCATAAAATACGTCCGGAGTCTTCTTCGCTGCAATCAAGGTATCAAGCTTCTGGTAATATTCCGCAGGAGGAACGACAGTATATTTTACCTTTTTGTTCGGATATTTCTTCATATAGGATGCAATCAGTTTCTCAAAAACGGCTTTCTCAGAATCTCCGCCCCATCCCATAAATTCAATTACGGATTTTGCATCTTTGTCTGGAGTCGCATTTGTTGCTTCTGTTTTCGTGTCTGTTTTAGTATCTGTTTTGGAATCTGCCGTGTTACTTTCGTTACTGTTGCTGCCGGAGTTACAACCAGAGAGAACCAACATGAAGCTGAGTACCATAGTTAACGAAAGACTAACCCATTTTCCTTTTCGAAACATAATCCCTCTTCCCCCTTTAATAAAGTCGTTAAAAACAAAATAACTGAAGAACATGCTGTACATAAAAAAGCACATAATGCATTTAATTCAATTATTTCGTTTATAAACAAGATAATATGTATATATCAGGTAATTGTCAACGCTTTCTTACAATATTATTGTATTATAAAGCAAAAAAAATCCAGATAGCCTTGTTATTACAAAGCATCTGGAATTTATGGGCATAGCTTTAGTTATACTCCATTCTCATAATAATTCCCTGCGCATAATCGCCGAACCCTCTACCGAACAGGTTTATGCCGCCCTGATGCTTCGCATCCGGTTTAATTCCGATCCTGAGCGTAATATACGGCTTTTCTCCTAACCGAAGATCATGAAGTGAATGATCAGAGCATTTCTCCTTATCGATCATACTCTTCGTCAAGTCAATCGACCAACTCTTCAGCAAACCATGTTGGGTGCTGTTGTCATACCACCATGACGGGTTTAGCTTACCTCGATGGTCACCAAAATCCCCCGGCGATATCCACGAGCCAACCTCAACCTCATTCACCCAAACTGTAATTTCCGAAGGCCAATCATTATTATAGTTCGGAGCTTCCGAGCAAAGTTCCAGGGAGAATTCAAGAGTATAAATCTGAGCTCCCGCCGGCAGTTTTTTAGGGAAGCGGTATTCAATCCATCCCTTTCTAAACCAGATGAGTTCAGCCGTCCTGCTGTCCGGAAGGTAAAAATTGACAGGATCATCCTCTTGGAATACCATGCCTGAAGTGTTTGCCATACCACAAGTCGGTACAATGTCAAAGTTGTTGAAATGACCGATCGGCATTTCCATCTCTATAACCTTGCTTGTATTTGGATCATAAGCACTGGGATTCAAAATTAGACGAACATCGTCAAAATTCCGGCTGCATACTTTCATAGCCCCTCTAGTTGCTGGTTGAAGTTCTGTTACAATCAATTCGGCCTCTTCCAATACTTTGACATTGTTGGCGGCAGTGGATACGGGGATATCCAGCTTTTCGGCAATTTCAAGAATATTGAGGTTGGGCTTGTTCAACAGCAATTTGATGATATTGACCCTTGTATGCGTGCTGAGTGCATGTGCTACTTTTACCAATCGTTCGGAATCATTTATGGAAACTTCAAGCAAAGGAATGTCACCTTCCCATGATTTGGTTTATTTCCAATATTATAAACACAAACCTCGGTATTTGTACAGAAATATTGTAATAAAACAATCGAAACACAACGAACTTGGATGCACAGAGGAAAAACATAGAATAAATCCCTGGCCGTTCGGCCAGGGGATGCCATTTTCATTGTTCTATTTACTTATATTCTAACTCCAAGTTCTCTCTCAGTCTTATTCCATGGTATCCGCGGGCTCGGGTGCCACAGCCGCCGCGGATACAAAATAGGCCTGCAACCTCCGGTTCAACCATATAGATGCCGCAATAAACAACGCCACTCCAATAAACTTGACGGGCTGGTCGATAAAATCGGACAGATGCGTTCCGATATAGGAAACGCAGAATACCATGACTCCTTTGCCTAGTGCTACGGCTGTCGCAAAGGAAACCGTAGGCATTCGCGTTAATCCCGCGGCCATGTTAATGACGACGAACGGTCCTATCGGGAGCATGCTTAAGAGAAAAACGAAGCTAAACCCGTTCCTCTGCGCCCACACCCTGGCCTTCTGTACCTTGGGCTTGGCCGCCCAGCGCCGAATAAAGGGTGTATCCGACGCTTTACGAATCAGCCAAAACGTAAGTAAGCTGCCTGTTACGAGGCCGATCCAAGAATATAAAAAACCCAGCCATAGCCCATAGATGGCGGCATTTGCACCGACGATCACGATGGTAGGCAGTGGCGGAACGAAAGATTTCAGAAAAGTTAGCAGTATGCCGGGCAGCGGTCCCAGCGAGCGGAAACGCTCCAAAAAGAGTTCGATGTTTTGCTCCGTAAAAGACTCCGTTATGCTGATCTCAGCGCCAAACATAGAATGTTATTCCCCCTATAACTCCAAGTCATTTTATTATACTACAGGAAGTTTTTTTGGATCTATATTAATGATTTCGCCTGTTTTATAACTGTTTGAAATACATTTGAACAAATTCCTTGAATTTTTTTGCGACTTGCGTCATGTAACGGTTGGTGTACCATGTGATCTCAATGGTTCTGGTACTTATCGGTTCTTCGATGGGTATGAGAACGGCGGAAGATCCCTGAGATACGCCCCACGTAATGGATGGGATAAATGAGACACCCAGCCCCGAATGAACAAGGCTGCGAACCATGGATGGTTCGTCGCATTCGTAAATAATTCGAGGCGTAAAACCAGCCGCAAGGCAGAGAGAATCCGTCATTTCGCGGAGCTGTTTTCCACGCTTTAAACTAATAAAGCCGTCTTCCGAAAGTTCGGACAATCGAATGCTCTCACGGTTAGCGAGCCTATGGTCACTCGGAACTGCCAGCATGATCTCTTCAGTTAATAAAGAAATGAATTCGTTACCCGGTATTCTGAATGGAGATGAAGAAAGGCACAAATCATAGGCTGGAGATTCGCGTTGTTCCTGATCATGCTGCAGTAGCTTGAATTCGGCTTCCGGGTACAGCTTCCGAAACGAAGTAATCATATCTGGGAGCAAATAGGACCCCACTTGAATGTAGATAACTAAGGTTCCAGAAGGTTTTTCAGCCATGTCGAGAAGCTCTGTTTTCCCATCGTCCAATGTTTGAAGCGCCAAGTCTACTCTTGCAAGAAACCGTTTCCCATATTCATTTAATCGAATGTATTTTCCTGTTCGGTCGAACAATTTGATTGTTAATTCTTTTTCGAGATTTCCTATCATTTTGCTTAATGCGGGTTGAGATACTTGCAGTGTTTGGGCTGCCCTGGTCATATTCTCCAAACGTGCAACCGTTTGAAAGTACCGAAGTGAAAGTAACTCCATTGCGATCCCCTCCATTTATAACTCTGAGGTTATACATTATATGCATAATTATATATTTATCATTATTATGGCAGAACCCTATAATAAAGGGAAGCAAAGTAGAAAGCGGAGGAGAGTATGAAGAACACGAAACAAATTAGGGATGAAATGATAAAAGTTTCTGGCGGGTGGCTTAAGGGCATACGTTCGACAAAAATGAAAGTAATCGCTTGGTTGGGAGTTCCTTATGCTTTGCCTCCGGTGGACCAACTCCGATGGAAAGCGCCGCGTGAAGTTGAACCATGGACTGGCATTTTGCCTGTACGCGATTTCAAAAATGGCTGCATCCAGATGATTCAAGGGTTACCATTTGGCAGCGAGGATTGCTTGTATTTGAACATTTGGCGACCCGATCTTGCCGAATCGGATCTACCCGTTTTCGTCTTCCTTCATGGAGGCGGAAATGTAAATGGTTCAGGACGGGATTTTCAAGGCGGACAACTGGGTTATGAAACGAATAGTATAGTAATCACGGTGAATTACCGCCTGGGTGCAATGGGATTTTACCGTCATCCTGCTCTACGTACCGGCGATCCTCTGGATGATTCGGGGAATTATGGTTTACTCGATATCATTCAAGCTCTGAGATGGGTACAAACGAATATCAATTCCTTTGGGGGAGATCCGGAAAATGTTACGTTGGCAGGCCAGTCTGCCGGCGCAAGAAATGCATTAGCCGCATATCTTTCCCCTCTAAGCGAAGGACTTTTTCACAAGCTTTATGCGATGAGCGGAGGCTTAACGACGGTTACATGCGAACAAGGCGAAGCAAAAGCTAACGATGTCCTAGCTTCGTTACTAATGAAAACAGGGATAACGAATACCTTCGAAGAAGCTTTAGGCTGGATATCAACGCAATCTCCCGCCACGATTTCTGACTACCTCATAGGTCAACAGGCTGCTCACTTTGCTGAGATCATCGGAGATACAGGTCTACGAATGGATGCATTTCCTCATTTATTCGAAGATGGTACGGTCATTCCCAAGGAAGGCTTCGAAAAGATTAAAGATCGACATCCATCTTGTATGCCGATCATCCTTGGGAGTACTGCTAGCGAATTTTCCGGATTTGCATTGACCGATCCTCGTTTCTTTTACCTGCAGCAGGGACAATTAACCGAGGATGAGGAGCAAAAGAAACTGTATGAGACTGCCGTTCAATATGGAAGTGAACTGTATGCGGCTTTTAATGTCGAGCAAGTCGCTGAGAAATTAATAAGTTCGATCCCGGAACTGCCGATTTACGCTTACCGCTTCGGTTGGGGATTGCAAGAAGGCGTTATCGATCCCGTTATTCGATTTCTGATCGGAGCCTCTCATGGAGCGGATATCCCCTTTTATACCGGCGACTTCTCCAATGTCATGACAAACCATCCGGTGGGAGTCATTTCCGAGCATAACGATCCCGGGCGTAAAATGCTCTCTTCCCTCATGCGCAGTTATTTACGGCGTTTCTTATACACGGGTGATCCTAATGGGGAAGAACTACCTGGTTGGCAGCGCTGGACCCCAGGATTCCGTTCTAACGATATCCTCTATCTGGATGCGAATGAGGAGCAGGCGATGGTTCAATACATCCCGAAACTTATAACTAACCATATCATATCTAGGCTGGACGAAGATGTCCGGTTAACGGACGAACAGCGCAGTTGGCTTCAAATGCATCTATTCGCCGGCCGCTTCTTCTGGAAGGATTAACTGAATTCGGCTATAGAAGGGAAGTTCAACGTGCTTACTTACTTATTATTATTCTGCATCGGACTGGCTGCCGGCATCTCCGGATCATTGGTCGGACTTGGCGGCGGCTTTATCGTCGTACCTGCCCTTGCCTTTTTGTTTCCTGATATGCCAGGGGCACAAATTGCGGGTACCTCCATGGCGATGCTTCTTTTTAATTCCATTTCAAGCACTTATGTGTATGCCAAGCAGAAGAGAATCGATTATCAAGCAGCAGTCCGTTTTGCTGCAGCCTCGATTCCCGGTTCGGTCATCGGAGCCTTCTTTGCGGAGTATTTGGAAGGGAAGCTCTTTTTCATTAGTTTCGGCATTTTTTTGATTTTTGTGGCCTTACTGCTCCTATTTAAGCCCAATAAACCGATCGCTTGGCCTTTTAAACCAACGGTGAACCGGAACTTCATCGATAATAACGGGGAACGTTTCGAATATGCCTATCACATGCCTACCGGCATCGTCATTAGTTTTTTCGTCGGTTTCCTGGCAAGCCTGTTTGGGATCGGAGGCGGCAGTCTCATGATTCCGACAATGACGCTGCTGCTCTCCTTCACTCCCCATATTGCGGTTGCAACTTCCATGCTCCAAATTTTACTGTCCGCTATCGTGAGCACATCGGTTCATGCGCTCTTATATAACATTGACTGGCTCAAGGTATTAGCCCTCGCACCGGGTGCTATCATCGGCGGTCAAATCGGCGCGCGGCTTGCCATATATCTCCCTGCCAAGCTGCTCCTGAAAATATTGGCTCTATTACTGATTGTGGTTTCGATCCGGTTAATACTTTAGGGATGCCATAATGCCCTGGCGATATTTCGCAGCTTTCCCCGATAAAGTACATATTTTCTAAAATAATGGACTCATTGTAAGCGTCATTCGCTGAAACAGGTTAAACGGTATTATCCTGCTTCTCAAAAGTGAAAACTTCTCTTGCTGATTCTATGAAAGATAATTCGAAGCGGGGCTTTCATTCCCTCCAGAACCACATACGTTTGGGGCTAAGTCTTGGCCACGCCGGCGAAAGTGATGCAGGAGCGCTTTAATGCTTAGGAGCGCGGGAGTACGGATCTCTTCTGTCCTGCGGACGATAACGAATACGAGGCAAAGCTTATGCCTAATGCCGTTTTCAACCCGATCGATTCAATCCGGGGCCATTTTGCCGGCCGCGGACTTAACAGTGCCGAAGAATCAATTTATTGATGATAATCTCAAACGCTTGTTGGCGCGTAATGCAAAAGATTAGATCATTGCAACTGAGGACTGTTAGGCCATGTTGAATAACAGGGCTTACATTGTGAAGAAAAAAAGTCATAGCCACTATTAGTGGTTATGACTTTTTTTTTCGATGAAAGCCCCCCTGGGAGAGTTAATAACTACTAACCCATCTTTACTCTGTTTTCACTGGCAACACGCCGCCGGCTTCCAAACTTCCGAGCAGCACTTTGATTCCGGCGATTGTATTGGGCTCCTGCTTTCCGTAAACCGCAATACCTGAGCGCATGTTCTGCAAATAGATCTGCTCATACGGGTTGCCAAGCGATAAAAGCGTGTATCGCTTATTGCGCTTGTTCATCTCTTCGATCCAGGTTTGAACGTCGGTCCATCCGAACTGACTGGCCACGTTACGGAACTGGTAAGAGGCCAGGATGACGTAATCCGCCTTATCCATCGCCTGAAGCGCCTCAGTCGTTTTTCCTTGACCCATGACGGAAATTTCCGTCTTTAGCGATAGGTTACTTGCGGCTTGCCGCAGCTGCCTCTCGAGCTGCTTCGCCACTTCGACATCAGCTGCGGCAATAACAACCCGGTCGCCTTGATGAATTTGATCCGGATGCTTACCGTCGCGGCCGGCCAATAATGTGACCGCTCGCTCTGCGATTTCCCGCTCCACTGCTCGATGCTCCTCGGATCCGATGACGCCGTTAAGAGCGGCCAATTTATACGCAAGGCTTTCGCTGGGGTCAAACAAACCATATTTCGATTTCAGCTCCAAAATGCGTTTCACGGACGCATGGATGGTATCGATCGGGATTGTCCCGCTCTTCACCGCGTTCACCAGCGTTTGATGTGCAGCTGCCGGATCTTGCGGCATAAGGATGATATCGACGCCTGCGGAGACTGCACGTTCCACCGCTTTATTTTCCCCAAAGTGCTCTGCAATCGCGTTCATGGTGAAGGCATCAGAAATGATGACGCCTTTATATCCGAGCTCCTCCCGAAGCAGTCCGTTCAGTACCTTCTTAGATAACGTAGCAGGGATCGGCACGCTGCTTCCGTCCTTGAGCGAAATAACGTGTTCATTATCTACTGCGGGAAAAGCAATATGCGCGGTCATGATCATCTCCACCCCGTTATCGATCGCGGCCCGAAACGGCTTTAGTTCTACCGCATCGAGCCGTTCACGGTTATGTGTCAGCACAGGCATTCCCAGATGGGAGTCTACCGTCGTGTCACCATGCCCCGGAAAATGCTTGACGGCCGCGATCACACCCGATTGCCGCAATCCTTTTATGTTTGCGAGACCAAGCCGCGAGACCAAGTCCGCATTCGAGCCATACGAACGCATCCCGATGATGGGGTTGTCCGGGTTGCTGTTAATGTCGAGCACCGGGGCAAAATTGACCTGCAGCCCGAGTGCCTTCAGCTCCTCCCCTGTCAGCTTTCCTGCTGCTTCGGCCAATGCCGCGTCACCGGTTGCTCCAAGCGCCATTTGACCTGGCAGGTTCGCCCCCCCGGGGATTCGCTTAATAACGCCTCCTTCTTGGTCGATACCGAGAAACAACGGAATATCGCCCGCTTCCATTTGCATATCATGCGTCAGCCTCGTGACTTGTCGTACGTCTATAATATTTTTGTCGAAAAGAATAAGCCCGCCCAAATCTTGATCATGAATACTACGTTTCAGCCCATCATTGACGGTCGTGGTCACTTGACCGTTCCATTGTCTAATGTCAGGCATGAGCATTTGGCCGACTTGCTCGCTGACGGTCATATATGACATCAGCTTATCCCAATCATGCGCCTGAATGGCTGCTGATCGTTCGAATCGAATCACCCGCGTCATAAATACGGAAAACTCCGCCCGCGTGACAGACCGATCCGGCCGATAGGTACCATCCGTATATCCACCGATCAATCCGTTGGAGCTCATGACGAGAATAGGAGCTGCCGCCCAATGACCTTTTGTATCCATCAAACTTACGGGTTGCTTGCCTGTCACAAGTGAATATGCCCGTGTAAGGAATGCAGCAGTCTCTGCGCGGCTCATCGCAGTATCTGGATGGAAGGTGCCGTCAGGAAATCCGCTGGCCAGCCCATTTTTTTCCGCAATGGCGATTTCATGATAAAAAGGATGTGTTGTTGGAACATCTGAATAATTCGTACCTTGAGCTACTGACTGCAGTTGTTGCGGATAAAGCTCACGTACCATGAATGTCACGGCTTGCGCTCTTGTTACTTGCCTCTCGGGCATAAACTTCCCATTGCCATATCCGGCAACTGTACCCCTTTTAGCCATATAGTTAATGCTGTCTTCTGCCCATTTCGAATGCTGCAGATCGGCAAACCGTTCTTCCGCAGCCGCATTTCCTGCCCAAACAAGCATTGAACCGAGAACGGCACCGAATATCGTCATCATCTTTACATTCATTTGTTCCACCTCTGTTAGCTGTTCTATGTATGATGAATAGACGCTTCTGATGTACCATTTGTTGCGTTTATACCATTTTGTTGCGTTGTTCAGCAAAAAACACAGGTCAACATCGAGATCGGCGAGGCGTTTCCCTCCGGAGGTATATTCCTCGGCGTCGTACATACCAGAAGCAGTAAACGGCGAGCAAGAAACGAGAAGGACCTTCATGGTCCTCTCATTTTCAAATCGGTAATTCCGCATTCAACAAATCAGCAATAAGCACTTTACTGCCTGTCTTCGCGCTTTCCAGCGAAGCCAGGACCATGGCCATACTGTAAATATTGTCGCTGCATTCGGTTTCGGGTTTGCGGTTCTCAGCCAGCGATGCAAACATCTCATCCAGACAGCCCTGATGGAAGGTATGATGCATTTCTACCTGCTGGCACGGGATATGCTCAACATGACGGATAAATTGGCCTTCCTGATCACCAGCCGCGACAACCTCTGCATAAGGCTCTCCCTGCCCATCCCAAATCGCTGTCCCATGTTCACCGGTCACACGCCAGGATGCCTCCCAGGATGTCGGGGCCCCTTCGGCGCACCAAGAACCCCGGTAATTAAAAACAGAACCGTCCGACATTTCAAATATGCAAATCGCCATGGCATTTCCGGAATACCATGACCCGGGGGGATTAAACTCGTGGCAATAGACCGAAACGGGATTCGCATCCATAATAAACCGCGCCTGATCGAAGGTATGAATAGCCATATCCAGCAGCAGCGGGCTTTGCATAACATCCCTGAAACCGCCAAAATGGGCACCAATAAAAAAGTCCGCACTTATGAAGCCGGTTTGTCCGATTGTCCCCTCAGCAATCAGATTGCGGTAAGCGCGTATGCGCGGATCATAACGACGATTCTGCATCACAGCATGTGTCCTCCGGTTTTGCTCCGAATGATGAACAATATCTTTACAGTCCTGAATCGATTCTGCCAGAGGTTTTTCGGAAAAAACATGACACCCCAGTTCAAGCGCGGTTGTGCTGACCTTGTGATGACTCGACGGTATAGTCACATCAAAAACCAAGTTAGCTTCAGTTGCCGTGACTGCCTGCTCTATATCTGTGAATACCGGACAGGAAAGACCCTTTCGTTCCGCCATGGCTGCAGCAAACTCTTCCTTAATGTCAACCAATCCAACAATTTCCGTATCTTCCCTGGCCATGGCGTAATCAATCCATGTATTAGACATGCCGCCACAGCCAGCCACAACGATCCGGTGCTCTACTGCCATTTTCTTCAGCTCCCTCTGCCGCATTGTTCAGACCGGATTCGGGACAAAGTCACCGCCCCGGCAGCGTTTTAAATAATTCAAAGCATGAACCTGTCCCGTCATTTCAAGCTCACCCCTGTAAACCGGATCATGCCATCCTTCGATATCAATCGTTCCCTGATACCCATGCTGCCTTAGGATGGTAATAATATCCGTCCAATTTGAATCGCCAAAGCCGGGTGTCCGGTGCCACACAAATGGCTGGTTTCCGTGAATCCCATGTTCTTTTACAATATCCCAGGCAATCGTGGCGTCCTTACCATGTACATGAAACACCTTAGACACCCATTTGCGCAGCTGCGGGATCGGATCGATTAAGCTTACCATCTGGTGACAGGGCTCCCATTCGAGACCGATGTTATTCTCAGGAATAGCATTAAACATCAGCTCCCATGCCGCCGGACTATGCGCAATATTCCAATCGCCTGTCTCCCAAGTACCACCCATATCGCAATTTTCAAAAGCAATCCGGATTCCCTTGTCCGCCGCACGTCTTGTCAATTCACCGAAAACCTCTTTAAATTTAGGGATTGACTCGTCGATCGGGCGGCCCGGCAGCCTTCCTGTGAAACCGGATACAAGATTCGTCCCGAAGAGGTGGGCATGATCGATGAGACGCTCCCACGTAGCAAGTGTATCAGCATTGTCCCCTTCACCTGTCAGCGGGTTGCCGAACACACTGATTGCGGAAATCACAAAATCATGCTCGTCTGCGAGCTCACGTACTTTTCGTGCCATTTCCCCCAAATCTGTATCGCCTGAAGATTGCCAGAACGTGAGATTAAAGGATTCAAAACCATGATTTACGATCTGTGGAATGACCTTTACAGCATCATTTCCACCCACCAATGTCCCAATGCGCAATATGTTTTCCAATCTTGTTTATCACTCCTATATTGGCTTATAGTATTCGTAACACCATCATTATAACGGGCATTTTTCCTGTTATCTCTACTCAATCTTGTGCAATACTAGTCTGATTTTGTGGGGGGAGTACCTTATGACCTATCCAAAAGAACTGTGGGAGGATACGGTTCTTGAGCATGCGGATTATCCGTTTCAACTCTTTCAGAATCGTTGTGCTTCCGCCATAACTGGGGATTGTATCCTGTACCTGCATTGGCACGAGCATTTTGAATTTCTGGTTATGCAAACAGGAAGTGCTGTTTTCCACGTTGACAGCAGGCCATATGTGGTTCAGCAAGGGGATATCATCCTCATCCCTGCAGGCAGTCTCCATGTCGGTTATTCACTCGTTGACGGGGATGTGAATTATGACTGCATTGTACTTAATGCTTCGCTGTTTAATGACTGGCTATCGGATCCGGTCCACACACAGTATGTTGCCCCTTACGTGGAGGGCAGATTTCAATTTCCCGTCAAGCCGGTGGAGCAGGACGAAACCTGCAAACCCTACTTCTCTCTTTTGGATGAGATTATTCAGGAGTTCTCTGCAAAAGCTCCTGCTTATCAGCTTGTGGTCAAATCCAAGCTTCACCTCTTTTTCACATTGATGTCGCGCAGCTTTATGCCTCAGCAGTTTGCGGAACAAGGTGAAGCGGTTTATTTTCCCAACCGGGAGCGCTTTAAGCAATTAATCCGGCGGATTGAATCCAACTATGCGGTTAAAGTGACTGTTGAACAGGCCGCCAGGGAGGTAAGTCTGAATCCCTATTACTTCTGCAAGCTGTTCAAGCGCCTAACCGGCAGAACCTTTGTTGAGTATGTCAATATCTTTAGGATGAAAGAGGCCAAACGGCTCCTTATAGATAGCAATGATTCGATTACCGAAATTGCGGCTCATGTGGGTTGTGAGAATCCGAATTACTTTACGAGGATTTATAAAAAGTATATGGGGATGACCCCTTCCCAAACGAGGAAAAAGAGCATACCCGAATGACAGCGGCAAGAATATGTTTTCATTCATGTAGAATGGAGTTACATAATTAGTGTTATGTTAACTATTACTATCTGCCTCCGCCTTTTACCTCGATGACTGTGTGAATTATTTACTCAATGAATCTGCAGGGAAGTTTCATTTCTTTCCCAAATTTTGAATGGGAAACTGGTCTGACCACTGATGCTTCTAATTAGCGGTCCTGATGCACAAATATCGGCAATCCGCCAAAAGTTGTAACCTTTTTGGCGGGTATAAAAAAACAGCAGCAAGGAGCGCCGCGGTTAACGTTCCATTGATAGTGATGCCACCGTGCCAAACTGCAACAATTTCAGCAGGGTGCTGATAATAGTAGTCCTACCGTGTTGAAATCACTTTTACGGATACTCGAATACTAATTGCCGGGTAGTTGGATGCCGTGCCAGCCGCTTACATCGCATTGACCAAATTCATTATCACCCACAGCAACCACCGTACCGTCCGATTTAAGCCCGATCGTATGCGCGCAACCCGCAGCTACCGCCACAATATCGCGCCAGCCACTTACATTGCATTGGTCATGCTTATTCGAACCCACAGCAATCACCGTGCCGTCCGATTTAAGGCCAATGGTATGATTACTACCCGCCGCTATCGCTACAATACCGCGCCAGCCGCCTACATCGCATTGATCATGCTTATTCGAACCCACAGCCGACACCGTACCGTCCTTTTTAAGCCCGACAGTATGAAGATAACCCGCAGCTACCGCCACAATGCCGCGCCAGCCGTTTACATTGCATTGGCCATACCGATTATTGCCCACAATCGTCACCGTTCCATCCGATTTAAGTCCGACGGTATGCCAGTCACCCGCAGCTACCGCCACCATACCAAGCCAGCTGCCTACATTGCACTCGCCTTCACTATTTCGACCCACAGCCACTACCGTGCCATCCGATTTAAGTCCAACGGTACGACGCCAACCCGCCGCTACCGCTACCATATCGCGCCAGTCGTTTACATCGCATTGGTCATGCTTATTCCAACCGACAGCCACCACCGTGCCGTCAGATGCAAGACCAATTGTATGAGCATTACCCGTGTTCGTCGCCATATGAACATTACCAGCAGCAACCGCCACAATATCGCTCCAGCAGCTTACGTCACATTGGACAAATTTATTATCACCCGCTGCCGTCACCGTTCCGTCCAATTTAAGACCTACGGTATGACGACGACCCGCCGCTATGGTATCTTTAGGCGATCGTTTCACCTTTAACGCCGCTTCAATCGGTGTAGTATAATCCATGTTTTATCTCCTTGAAATACTGGACTTGTGTATCTTACTTTCTTCCTTTAGTTTTGGCGTTCAAAATTGAAGAAGACACATTGGTTTTTGTTCTGTTCTAAACACATTGTGTACTGATTCAATATATGTATTATCAGATAACCTAGCTAGTCCAAGACGGATTAATGTTTTAAAGTCTACTGCCCCCATAATTAGAGAAGAAAACTCAGCGACATCCATGCTAATTTCCACATCGTAATCGGTGCTCTCAGTTATAGTTGGAAATCCATTTATAAAATGTATTATTGTACTTCCATGATTTGACTCGAAGAAAGTATCAACTATAGAGATTTTCATCTTACAGTTTTGATTTCCAAAGTTACGATTCACTAGCTTATCGAATAGTGTTTTTATATCAACTACCCGGTACATAATTCCCATGCCTATTGTACTCGTCTCGAGATATTTGGATAAAAAAGAATCATAAGTGCCTCGTGAGGGATCGGAAAGCAAAAAATGGAAATATTCATCCTGGGTCTCTATGATTACACGTTCTACTTGATCAAATTGTGTATGAAGGAATGTACAGAATTCTAAAAGAACATCTGGAGATTCGTAAACAAGTTCTTTGATGACCAGATCGTTTTTGTACTGATAATGCGTGTGGAATGAAAATGCCAGATATCCCAAAATTCTTCCATCTTTTCTAAATCCCACGATTCGATTCTCGCTAAAGTCAAACAGATCACCCAGACCTTTATCCAACTTTTCAGTTAACCCGTTTGTCCTTTCAAAAAACCTGTTATAGCAATTAAGAACCTCATTTCTGTCGTTATTATGTAAAAATTCAATATGTTGCTTCGAATCACCTCTAGGGAAACCTGCAGTTTTTACTCTATATTGATTAATTAGACTGCCAAATCCGAACCCCATTTTCTTATAAAATCCTGCATCAAATGGGTATAGTGTGACCAATGGCACTCCGCTTTCCTTATAACGCTGGAAAGAGAACTGTATTAGTTCCTTGGCTATTCCTTCCTTTTTATGCAGTAAATCCACCGCCACTGAACCAATTCCTCCTACACTCAGAATTGTCGATGTAACATTCATTTTAAAATCATAAAGACACATTCCGCCTAAAAGTTGTTTATCCCTATAAGCTCCAAACAGATCTTGCTGAGGAAACTGTTCAATACTTTTCTCAATCCAACTTTTCAACCTGTTTACATCATCTTCCTGATATCCAATCCATGGATACGAATTACAAGAAATTTCTGTAAATGCATCTACGTCCTCTATTGCAAGTTTACGAACGGTATTCATCTATTAGACAACCCCCTCTGTTAGTAATTTACATTCAATAACGAATCAAGGTTAACATACTACAGTACCTAGTACGTCAACAAGTGAATGAATAGTTATAGTTGAACTTACTGCCGATTAGCTTAATAAAATGAGCAGGCTGCGGTAGCCTGCTCAACAATATGTATTATTCAACTATTTCTCCCATAGCTCAATCAGTCTACCTTCAGGATCTTTAATCCAAATAAACTTACCAAATTCACTAATCTCTTTTTCCTTTACAAGAGGTACACCAATTTGTTCAAGATGCTTAATTGTCTCGTTTAGATCATAAACTTGGAAATTTAGCATCACTTGTTGTTCTGTTGGGAAGTAAAGGTCATCTTCAGTAAAGAATGAAAAGATAGTTTCATTTCCTGATTGGGGTTTAATAATAGCCCCATTCCAATTTTCCATTTCAACCTTCAGCACTTCACTGTACCATTTTTTAACAGCGTCTAGATTTTTAGTCCTCCAAAATATTCCCCCGAAACCTTTAATCATTTTAATAAACTCGCTCCCTTCTCTAATTTCTTTAATTTAGCTTAATCAAGTGATCTTTTCCTGGAATCGTGGATTATTATTATGAATTAAGTTGCATTTCATTCCCAATATGGTGTACCTACTATAAATAAAAAGTCTCTCTCATTTGCCTTAATTCTCCAAGAGGCTCATAACCTATTTCAATCATCTTTTTTCATTAAAATTATCAACTATTTCAATGTCCCCAACTATTGGCATAATATCGATGATTGGCTTAGATTTTCCGCAAATAAACACAAGCTAATACGAATAACCTGCCTGCGGAATATTGGATGCTACTGTCATCGGCAACCGGCGGTTGTTGTGAGGAAGTATCCGGCCCTTGCATTGAAAACAAGAATCATTCAAACTGATTATCACTAATGCTTGCCAGTGGTATCAGCTTCGTTGGTACTCCCTCTTGTTATTGCAAACTTATCTTATGGAGGTCGGCGACTTGCCTGCTCTGGCCGATGCGGAAAAATAACTCATCTCAACAGGTGAGACGGGCTTTGGTTTCGGTTCTCCCAACATTTTTTCTGACACACCTTCCTGAATTTCATCCGAGTAGTCCCGTCGGTATTTCCCCTCCTCCAACTTCATATCGATAAAATCGACGACCTGCTGCAGCGAGGTAATTTGACTGACGATATTTTCCCGGTGGCTCCTTAAGTGTTCCACCAATTCGGGATATTCCGCGGGATCAGCATCGGCGGAGACTGCCAAAAAAGGCCGCATTTCTTCCAGCGGCATCCCCGTTTTTTTCAGGCAAGATATTAACCGGATCGTATTGATGTCCTCCTGCCGGTAGACGCGGTGCCCGTTATCCTTCCGGTCTGCCCGGGGCAGTAGTGCGATCTTTTCGTAATAACGGATCGTATCTTCAGAAATTGCGGTTTGCTTAGCGGTTTGCTTTATCGTAAAAGTTTGCTCTTCCTTCATCCTGTCCCTCCGAAATTATTTTTATGTCCCATTATACATCTTGGTGCTGGCTCTAAGTCAACTTTCCATACTTAGGACAAAAACTTTTTTCCTGCCTTGACTTGGAGTCGACTCCAAGTTATAGAATTGTGCTCGATTAGGGAAATATCCTATCTGGAGGAGACGTGCAATGAACAAGAGACAACGTGAAAATATCGCAGTGATTACTGGCGCAAGCGCCGGGATCGGATTGGAATTAACCCGGAAGTTGCTGTCGGAGGACTGGCAGGTGATTGCTTTGAATCGTTCCGACTTTCCGCCGGACGATATAAGAATCCAAACAGCGGTCAAGAGTGGATGGCTTCGAATTTATAAAATCGAGGATCTGGCTGATTATGCCAGCTTGAGACGGACTTTGGAAGAAATCAAAAGCAAGGAGCAGCGGATCGATATTTTGTTCAACAACGCCGGCGGGTCCTTTCCCGAGCTGAGCTATTCAAAACAAGGGCGCGAAAAGCATTATGAGCTGTTGACAGTCGTTCCTTATATCATTCTAATGGAATTGAAGGAACTTATAAAAAGCGGTCGCTTAAAAACGGTGATTAATACCTCTTCTTCAGTGCTAAAATTTACGAAAGAGTTTAATATCGAAATCCTAGAGCGCCCCAAAGTTTTCCGCAAACTAATTGGACCTTATGCCACCTCAAAGCTAGCGCTTTCGCTGTGGACTCATGCCATCGCACCGCAGCTTGCCAAGGACGATATTAAGATCCGCAGTGTTGACCCGGGTAGCAACAATACGTTAAGAAAAGGGAAAAAGTCCGGGCTGCCCATTTTGGTTATACCGTTGATGAAGCTGTTTTTCTCTCCACCTACCCATGGCGCGGGCAAGCTGTATGAAGGGGCGCTAGGGGAACATCGTAATGAAACCGGTGTGTTTTTGTTGAAAGGTCAGGTTGCGGAATTAAAATTTAAAGACGAAGCGTGGAACGTTTTGGAGAGGATTAAAGCCATTTACGAACATGAATTTTCACAACGTGATTGTTAACCATACGGCTTATTCAAATTGATCGTTAGCTTAATGACTGCGAATCCATTTTGTGCATTATCGGCATATTGCTGGTGCTATATATGCGGGTTTTTATAGCGTTTATGTTATTGTCCCTTGACCGCTGCGGTTAAGGGATACACAATATAGCCTTCATTTTTCGTTTATATAATAATAAGTTACTCTTATCACAGCCACTTAACTGAGCCATATTTAAATCGACCGGCTGTCCTCATGTCCTCGTTAGCATATTTGTTTCGACTATTGTCTAGGGAAAATAAAATAAAACAAGCTGACGGCAGTTGAATACTGATACCAGCTTGCAGTACATGGCTTTTCTCAAATCAACTAATATCGGGCATTAACTTCTTTAAGAACTGAACCCCCTTTCAGCTGGTTCGCCGGTTGTAACCTCTACTCTGCAATAATTGCAGCAGCTTGCTTACTTTATTCTTCTTCGAACAATTTCTCGCCGCGATGGAGTCGCCATGCAATTTTCGCCGTATGAGGCGTTTCACGGGAAGTCGGAGCATGTGCTGCCAAATAACGGGTAACTGCAAGGATAAGCGTTTCGCGGGCTTTTTCAGCAAATGGTCCAGATTCGGAAGCCCAGCGGTCATATTCCGCCACAGCCGCTTCGTACATCTGGAAGGTGTGAAATTCCGCATCCTCTCGAAGCAGCGCATGACCCAATACGTTGAATAAAGGCTCTGGCTTTCCGCCACTGCGCAGATAGCGGATCACCCATGTCGCTGCCGGCGCCACTTGCTGCTGTTTGTCGAGAATCTCCAGAAGCTCCTCGGGCTGTGGCACTTCCTCTGTCGTGTCAAATGCAGCTGGTCTCGGGGCAGCCGGGATGTTCAAAAACCGGTCGAGGTAAATCGTAGCCGCAGTATGGAAAATGCCGCGGACTAGCCATGAATCGGTAGAACGGATCAAACCTTCATGAACGGCGTGAGCATGCGTAAACGTGTGTAGTACCGAAATCCAGTCCCCGAAATCGTTATGCACATGGAAGCGAACGATCCGTTCTGCCGCAGCCAATGCGGCAATTTGCGAGATCCGCACCGGAGAGGCGCCTCCGAGCAAAGCTTCCTTCAGCATGCGAACCGTTCGAAGCGGATCATCTCCGAGCAGCGCTTGGAGCATCTCCTCGTCATCGATGTCAGAGTCTTCGCTTCCTGATGAAAAGCTCTTATTGGACAGATCCTCGAACACTTCCTTCAACGGTTGAACCCAATTGACCGGAGACTGCCAGCTATGAAGTTCTTCGCTACGCGATGCGTTGCCGAACATCGGTACGAGTGAAGCGAGGACAACATTATGCTGGGCGGATCCAACATACTTTAAGCTCTCGAATGCCTTATTATGGAAGTCCAGCGTATGGCCTCCATTCATATAGAAATGATCCGTCGCAGCCATGCCCATCATAGAGAATAACCGCTTCTCATCCACCCTCGCCTGTACGGCGGTCAGCAATACCCGTTCCGCGCCGCGTGTATCTCGAACCTCGATGCAATCGCGGTACCATTCCGTCAATCGTTCTTCAGAGACGCCTGTATTCGGAAGCGGATCGAGCAAGTAGCGCGTTCCTCCTCCGGCAGATTCGCGCGCCGTATGCAGCAATCCTTGAAACAACGCAAGGATCCGGCCTTGCTTATCAAGCTTTGGCAGGACGTTGGCCATCGCGGCCAGAATCGTTAATCCGGATCCCCACCCTTGCGTGCGCTGTTTGACCCCAAATTCGATCCCGATCGCAGCAATTTCTGTCTCTGGAACGCCCGCCTCCATTAATCCGACTATGGCCTTAGCTATGACAAGACCTATATTTTGCTCAAGGCCGCTCAGAAGCCGGTCTTTATACTGCTGTACTTGATTGCTGTTCCGAGAATTCGGGTTGACCCAAATTATTCCGTTTTGAATGGTTACATCGTGTACAGGAACATCGTCCGCCCAAGGATCGAGCGTTCCACCGCTGCATACGTCAAACCGAGCATGATGCCAATGGCATGTCAAAATCCCGTTGCACAAACTTCCCATATGAAGCGGAAAACCGAGGTGAGGGCACCGATTGTCAAGCGCATGCACTTCATCCTCGTGATAAAAAACTACGATGCCCCCCTTGATCAACTTCGGTCTTTGCTCTCGAAGATCTTCTACCGTACCCGCTTGAATCCAACCATTCATGATAACGCCTCCATTTTTCAATATCATCAGCTTTCCTTGTTTACAGAATATCCTATTTTGAACACATTTTAAATACATATGTTTAATATGTCGTTTTATTCTACGCATGCTTTAACCCCTCGCCCGTTTAATTAAACGGGATTCCATCAAATCATTTGCCGTTTAAAACGGGTACAGCAACGGTTAATCTAAATCTGCTTGTCTTTTTCTGCCAGAGATATATGTACTTGTCCTGCGGTTTTGAAAAGAATATTTATTATTAAAATACAAAAAGCCGCAGCAATGCGGCTTTTATAGATCCAAGTACTTGTCGTATTACAATATCTGCTTTCTGAGCTTCTTTATTGTCTCGTTCAATCTATATCATCTAGAGCACCAGGATATTGCTGATCAATTCAGTTTTAATTCATCAATTAATGAAGAAATATTATTGTGGTTTCATATCGAGCCGATTCAGTCACCATATCCTTCCCCTAACGAATCACGCAGTTGTTGGACATCGCTCATCGGAGGCCGTCCGAATAACCGTGCATATTCCCTACTGAATTGAGAGGGACTCTCGTAGCCGACGCGAAATCCGGCCGTTGCAGCATCCAGTCCTTCCCTGAGCAGCAGCCGTCGAGCCGTTTGCAAGCGGATGGTTTTCTGAAACTGCAGCGGGCTCATGGCCGTTACTCGTTTGAATTGCTTGTGAAAGGTTGTCGGGCTCATGCTGACTTGAGCTGCCAACTCTTCAATCACTAGTGGCTGTGAGTAATTTCTGTTGATCAGATGAATGGCGTTTGAAATGCCCTGGGCATAGCTTCCGATTACGGCAAACTGCCTGATGAGCGCTCCCTGCTCTCCCTGCAGTACCCGATAGAATATTTCCCGGATCACGAGCGGTGCCAGCATGTCAATATCTGCGGGCGTATCTAACAGGTAGACAAGGCGCAGCATTGCATCCAGCAAGGAGGGGATGGACGGATTGACCAGAATGCCCCGCCCTGAGATCTCTCCCCTTTCCTTAAGAGAAAGGCGGGATTTCTCGTTTATATCCACAATGACATCCGGATTGAGCGTCAGTGCCAAGCTTAAATAAGGCTTTTCCGGCGAAGCCTCGATAATTTTCCCGATCACCGGGAGATGAACAGAGGTTACCATATACATACCCGGATCGAGCATGAAGCTATCCCCGGCAAAAGCGGCCGTTTTGGATCCTTGGACAATCAGGTATAGCGAGGGCATGTTGATCGTATGCGTCGGTTCAGATTCATAGGATGCACGCCGAAAGCAGAGCTCGGGAATCGCGGTTGTATGCACACCATCCACCGTCGCATGATGCGCAATTTGCAATGCTAATTCAGAAACGAGTTGGTTCAAGGCTTGTTCACAGCTCCTTTTTGTTCAACCTAGTAATCTATTATAAGACTGAGCAGGAATAGGCAAGGATTACGCAAGAATGGTCTACATGGTTTCATCTGATTTTTCTTATTATGGGATAGGCAAAGCAAATTTAAAATGAAAGAGGGATTCGTTTATGAATATGAACGATAAAACGATGTCAGGAATTAAGGATAAAGTCATTGCCATTACAGGCGCGAGCAGTGGAATTGGCGAAGCAACAGCTGTCCACCTTGCAAAGCTTGGAGCAAAGCTTGTTCTCGGGGCTCGCAGTACAGATCGGCTTAAAGAAATTGTGACGAGCATTGAAAGCTACGGAGGAATGGCTGTATATGCAAGAACAGATGTTACTAGCCGCGACGATTTGTCCAATCTGATACAGCTGGCATGCGGAAGGTATGGAAAACTGGATGTGCTCATCAATAATGCAGGCATAGGGCCCATTTCCCCGCTGGATGAACTGCGCGTCGAAGACTGGGAAGCGACCATCGACGTCAACACGAAGGGCGTATTATACGGCATTGCTGCAGCGCTGCCTGTTTTCCGAGAGCAAAACTTCGGGCATTTTGTAAACATCGCCTCTACTGCTGGACTGAAGACCGTTGCGAACCAGGCGGTTTATTCCGGTTCCAAGTTTGCCGTACGAGCGATTTCCGAAGGACTCCGGCAGGAAGCAGGCGATCACATACGCGTAACCATCATTTCACCGGGTGTTGTGCAGACGAACTTTATTGATGGAATACCCAATCAGGAAGTAAAGGATCGGCTGGCCTCGGTTAGAGACGGGCTAGGATTGCCGCCGGATGCCGTTGCCCGCGCGGTCGCTTTCGCAATCGAGCAATCGGCCGAAGTGGACATCAACGAAATCGTGATCCGTCCTACGGCTCAGATTTAAAAAACGGCCCTTATACACTCCGCATCTCCTGTTCGTTGAGCAAAGGCAGCTGCTTTATCAGCCGGTTGCCTTTCCTTTTTTTGTTGAAGTATCCCTTTCCTCTCTCTTATATACACTTTCATCAACTGTGGCAATAGGACCATACCCTTGTCCTTTACGGCCAAAGGAACGAGTTAAACTAGGTACAAGAAATCGTTCCCTTTAAACAAAAATGCCGCCATATAGACGACTTCTAATGTAACCATGTTAGTCCCCCTACAAAGATAATTAGCAGAACTATGCATAGGGTTATTTAGGCATATTTGTTAATCATGACATTTAGAAACTCTCGAAAATCTTCAACATATGATTTAGGCTCTATGATGACTAAATTCGTTCCAAAACCAGCCAAAAACTGGAATCCATTATGGTTATGCGGCACATCTATTGTTGCTATTAGAAATTCAGAATTATAGGCTTCAATATTTTTTTGACCGTATCTTTCAATAAAGTGATCTTTTATGCTATGTGAGATCAATGCTTTAATTGTAATTAATTTCGGTTGATAATGTTGTTCAGCTTTTTGATCATTCAAAAAATCTCTAGGAACAAATGTTTTGATATCGATATTAAGATTATCCGTTCTAGACAATTTAAAAGTTCGATATCCCATTCGATTTAAACAAAATCCCTTCAAATACCAACTCATTTCACTAAAATGAAGCTGGTATGGCTCGACCGTTCTATTCGTCTTGAGTCCGCTTTGATCTATATAATCGAAGGTAAGTAACCTTCCTTGCACGATTGCTTCCTGACAAGTCTTTAAGATTTGAATAATCTCAGAACGACCGTCCCAATCATAAAATGACAGGTGAATTGAGCTTTTCCAGGATGATGATTCTATCATCGATTGAATTTTTTTAAGAGTTAGTTCCACTTCATCACTAAATAGAATTTGTCCCAATCCGCCCAGTGCCGTTAAGATATTTTCTAAGTCTTTACTGCTTAAAAGTCGCTTGTCTAATTTGTATTCATCCATAATCCCGTAGCCGCCGTAAACCCCATTGATAGAATAAATAGGTATATTAGTAAAACCGAGGGTTTCCATATCACGTAGAATCGTTCTTTTAGATACGTTAAATAATTGTGAGAACTCGGTAGTTGAAACTACATTCTTTTGCAGTAAGATCATTACGATAGATATTAATCTTTCGATTTTCTCCATATTATCCCTCCCGGGTCGAACCGTGAAAAAATTAACCCATTTATGAACACTTACAAAGCTTTCAGAGAATCTTCTTAGGTATAAAAAAGTAATTTTACAAAGCTATAATAGGTGACAATATAGCTGTCACCTATTATAGCTTATACTTCATGTATTACAAGAAGGAGGTTTTTTCATGTCAGTTATTGCATATTTAAACTTTGATGGGAATACAGAGCAGGTCATTGATTTTTATTCAGAAGCTCTGAGTTCAAGTAAGGTCAAAAAAGTGAAGTTCAAGGATTTTCCACAAGATCCAAACTACCCATTGTCAGAAAATGAGTTGAATATGATTATGGAGTCATCCTTAGAATTCGCTGGTGGCAAAATAATGATGTCGGATATTCTTCCTTCTATGAAGAAGGTAACGGGCGAGTTGGTTAAAGGCAACAATATACTGATTAGTATCGTTATTGATGATAAGCAAACACTGGAAAATTACTTTTCTAATTTGTCTGTAGGCGGCTATGTTATCATGCCGTTATCAGAAATGCCTTGGTCTTCCTGCTTCGGCATGTTGGTTGATAAATTTGGTGTTGTTTGGAAGTTTAATCGTGACGCTGATAAGTTTCTTGAACGTTTAGTTTCAAACCAACAGCAGTAATTAATTACAAGGAGCATCTTTTCGTTTTAGATAATTAAAGTTGCAGGCCATATGACTTAAGGATAAGTGGCAACGTACAATGAGCGTTGCCACCTTTTCTCGTTTGTAGCCAAGACAGAAAGGAGAATGAAAGACATTCATGGAAATCAACGAACTGCTTTCAGCAAAGTCGAAAAGCGAATTGAGGTATTGGTTCCGGGAACATTGTTTGACTGAAGAATCTTGTTGGGTTGTCGTGAGTATGAAGTTGACACCTGGTACGTTGCTATATCTGGACGCTGTCGAAGAATCCTTGTGTTTTGGATGGATTGATGGAATAAAAAAGAAAATTTCCGAGACTGAACTAGCCCAAAGGCTATCTCCAAGAACCCCAAAAAGTTCATGGACTGAATTAAATAAAGAACGGGCACGTCGTCTTGTAACGTTAGGATTAATGACAGAAGCAGGTAGAAAGATGCTCCCTGATCTGAGTTACGAGTCATTTAACATTGACCCTATTATCGAGCTGAGGCTGAAAGAGGAAACAGGTGTATATCAGAATTTCGTTCGATTACCAGATCTCTATAAAAGAGTTCGAATCGACACTATACAAAGTAATATAAATCAACCTGAGTTATTTAAGAAAAGATTAGATAAGTTTATAACAAACACTAGGCAAAATAAATTGTATGGCAATTGGAATGACAACGGACGTCTTTTGAATTACTGATTCCGTTCCTATGCAAATTCAAAAGGCTCGGCTCATTACCGATTCAAGTCCGGCGGAGAACAACGTGTGAAAGGCGGTACCCTATCAAAAATGTAAACAACTACCACAGCCGCTCAAAAAAATGGATGGACTGCTTTAATGGGACCAGTTGTAAATTTAACATTTTAAAGTTAGAGCATTTCTATGTAATGAGAAATGCTTTTTATATTTGTCAAAATTAATAGGATATTTCAACAACAATAATAATATAATGTAATTCAATACTTATTTATTGTAAAACGATAAATTATATACTATAATCATGTTGTCAACGTTTCGGTAAAGTTTAATTAACGAGGTGCTTTTTTATGAAACAAGTTACGACACTCTTTTTAAAGCTAGCTGTTATTTTCATAGGAATCCTAGTTCTTGCATTGTGCATATTTTTGGTACCCAAGATCGGGAATTTTGCTGGGGAATTGTATCCAGATATTGCATATATGAAATCTCTCGTTTTAATCGATATGTACGCGGCAGCGATACCTTTTTATTTTGCTCTGTTTCAAGCTTTTAAACTTTTAAGCATAATTGATAAGAACCAAGCGTTCTCGGAATTATCGGTAAAGGTTTTATGGAATATAAAATACTGTGCCATCACGATCAGTACCTTGTACCTGCTAGGTATGCCACTCTACTATCTCATGGGGAAAAGAGTTGATCCTCCAAGTTTCATACCCATCGGATTGGTCATTATTTTCGCCTCTATGGTGATCGCCGTTTTTGCTGCTGTTCTCCAAAGACTTTTACAAGAAGCTATTAATATAAAATCAGAAAATGATTTAACGGTCTGAGGTGAATATCATGGCTATTATCATCAATGTTGATGTGATGTTGGCAAAAAGGAAAATGAGCGTAACAGAACTTTCGGAGAGGGTTGGAATTACTATGGCGAATCTTTCCATTCTGAAAAACGGGAAAGCAAAAGCGGTTCGTTTTTCAACATTAGAAGCGATATGTAAGACTTTGGATTGTCAGCCAGGAGATATTTTGGAGTACAAAAGCGATGAAGACACTCAATAAAAGCAGACAACTAATTTATTTATCTATCGGTACGAAGGCCCATTGAACCGCCTTTTCAAAAAGGCGGTTTTCTTATATCAAATATCAACACTAGCAAATAGTGTTATACCCTATCCTCCAGATATGCCTGCCTTACCCGCTCGATCTGGGCAAGGTGGTCACGAACATGCTTGATGCGCGATTCCAGTAGCTCTTTGAACGTGTACTGTGCTCCATCGGGATATTTCCCGATCCTCTCAAGCTGCTCGGGAGTCAGATTTTTCATAAGCGGCAGCATACTGTCCCGAAGCATTTGGAACAGGAGCAGATGCTGCTCACGGTCCAACCGTTCATATCCCAAGTTGTCTGCCCAGGCTTCCTGATCAAATGATAGCAGAAGCGGTTCTTCCTCAGCCAAGACTTTTCTCATCCGATGTGTCGACAGGATTTCGCTATCTGTCACATGGATTACAATCTGATGGATGCTCCACTTGTCTGGTGCAGGTTGGAAACGCAACTCTTCCTCAGACAATCCTTCAACGGCTTCTCGCAGTAGTTCATAGGCTTGGCTGTACTCCTCGATCAAGTCTCTCCACCTCCTGAAAACGTATGTTTAATTTACGTAAATCGATAATATATATCGTTAAAACCCAAATAGCCGCAAATATATTTAAGCGTGCATGTTCTTTTCGTCTTACATATGATGTATTACATCTGTTTCAATTCGCTGGATGAATTAAATCGGAATGAAGTTAAGCGCATCAGTTTGGTGACCATGCGGATCTAAATGGATTAACCTGAGTTGACCGTTTGGTTCTATTAGGAACTCTATCTGTTCTTTTATGTGCAACGTAGTGCAAATTAGGGAGTTATCTTTTTTGGAGAGAGGTACGATTTCGTACTTAAACCATGCCCCCCAATTTTTTTGAATAAATAAATAAAGGCTATCCTCTTCATAAGTTACAACAACGGTTTTTGTAGTGTCGATCCCATATTGGTAGAATGTTTCATAAAATAATCCGACAGCGAATTTAGGTTTATCGATACTTGATAGTTTATCCAAAGCCTCCATCAACTCAATTGCTCTTGTGGAATCTATGCTGTTATTCTCTTCACCAGTGTGATATATTCCGGCATATTTTCTTAATTCATTGGGGGCTATAATTATACGAGAGAAAGGATTTGGTGAAAGGATTTCTTCGCCCATCACTATTCTCGCCAAACGCTCACTAATGACATCAACAGGTGTAAGGTTGACATTGCTTAATACTACAACGGTGATATCTTCGTCTAAATAGCGATTGAACTCAGCAGTAAAACCATTCATGGTTCCGTTATGCCATACCCGTTTTCTTGATTTGTTGTTGATGATTTGTTCTGTTACTACCCAACCGTAGCTGCCAAAAGGTGACGTATCCTCCCCGAATAATTGCTCCCATTGCTGATGTGTGAGTATTCCGTCCCTAGTTAAAGCTCTGTCCCAGATATAAAGATCCTCGACTGTGGAGTACATCCCTCCGGCTCCCGCATGCAATGACATGTCCGTATACTCGGTTGGGATAATCCCCTTACAAATGGAGTAACCTGAGGCAAAATGTTTTAAGAGCGTTCTACCGTCTTCAACCCCCGTATTTTTCATATTTAACGGAGTTAAGATATGATCAGTTATATAGTCTTGATACGACATTCCTGAAGCTTTCTCGATAATGTAACTTAACAAGATGAAGGGAGAACTTGTGTAATTGTATCCCTCTCCTGGGGTAAATTGCAGCGGTCTCTCTTTAAAAGTTTCAATGGTTTGCTCAATAGTCGAATAAAGTTTCATTGTTTTTTCCCAAAAGTGAGGAGAAGTCGGATAATCAGGTATTCCTGATGAGTTGGTTAATAAGTGGCGGATGGTTATGATATCTCCATGGGGGTAGTTTGACATATACGACGTAACCGGATCATTGACATCAAGTAAGCCCTGGTTCTGTAACTGGATTATTGCAAGTGAAGTAAAACTCTTGGTTAAAGACCCGAGACGAAACTTCGTGGTTGAAGTGTTCGGTACATCATGCTCAAAATTGGCCATACCGAAACCTTTACTTAATAATATTTGGTTTTCCTGCGCAACCAGTACGGCTCCGTTAAAATATCCTTGATCCGCTAAAGCATACATGTAAGTATTTAACTTTTCACTTAAGTTAAAATGGTCAGCTGTTTTCATTTTCCACCTCGATTTGAAC
The DNA here is from genome assembly GCF_018403225.1 of Paenibacillus sp. J23TS9. NCBI lineage: Bacteria > Bacillati > Bacillota > Bacilli > Caryophanales > Paenibacillaceae > Paenibacillus > Paenibacillus sp. J23TS9. The sequence goes on from NZ_BOSG01000001.1 coordinate 1,593,273, forward strand.
TGGACTGATGGTGCATTTCTATTGTGACGTAGAAACACTAGTTTACACCGTAATCATAATCAAGGAGGTTTAAATAGTCTACGGATAAAACATTTTATAAAGTACTCTACACGTTTTGAAGTGCACTTAATAAAATGAAGTTCGAATTAGTGAAGTCATACCGATCCACATTGTTGCTCTTTAGCAGAAACCCGGACATAAAAAAGAAACCCACTGTGCAATTGCGCCGTATTACTGGTGAACTTGGGTTCATAAAGGAGGGTGAAGTAATGAATTGTCCGGTTTGCGAAGGCTCTCGCATGAAAGAAGTGGAGAAGAACGGCATTCTTATCGACATTTGCCCCTCATGCAAAGGGGTATGGCTCGATCGGGGTGAGCTGGACAAGCTGATGCAGGACGTCAGAGAAGTCCGCCAGGATTACAACGAATGGTACTACGGGGATTCCCCCAGCAAGCATGGAGCAAAGAAGGAAGACCCGCCTTCAGGGCAGTATTATCCACCTCAGCAGCAGTACCCGCATCATGGCCATCCACCACACAAGAAAAAGAAAAAAAGTGTCATGGATATGTTTGGAGACTTGTTCGATTAATCAGGAAAAATAAAAAGAGCTGCGACGGTTCGCTGCTCTTTTTATTCTTTAAGGATAAAGAAAGTGATACTTTAATATTCTCTTTTAATGACAAAAAACGAGCCCCGTATGGTTCCGGCCAATTTAGACTTCTGTCTGGCAAACTTGAATTTCGCTTCCAACTCCTTCGGAACTTCCATCCCTTCCGAAAGCTTAAAACCAACGGCCCGCTTCTTCGGGTCATCAACCGTATACATGACATTGAGCCCAAGACCATCTTCATAAAAGACGTAAGTAAATTGAATATTTTCCACTTGAAAACGCGACGTTTCCAAAGGCTTGGCCGCAAACTCGATATCACGTTCTTCTTTCAAAATACGGTTTACGTACTCCAGGGTTTCCTGACTTTCGCTGGCGGGTACGACCGTAAACTCGTGATTATATTTGTTCATGAGGTAACGGGCTTCATTCGCACGCAACCCAGCAAGCGTTTCGGCTACAGGCGAAGATTCCAAACCAACCGTAGACACATTTTTAAAGTCAACGATATATGACATTTCGATTCCTCCTAAAAGTTTTGCGAACATTGCATCATAGCACCGACTTCGAGCAAAACTCGCAACGGAAGCATTGGCTTAGTTTCGCGAGCATTGCATCATAGAACTGACTTCGAGCAAAACTCGCATCGGAAGCATTGGCTCTTAGTTTTGCGAGCATAGCATCATAGTACTGACTTTGAGCAAAACTCGCATCGGAAGCATTGGCTTAGTTTTGCGAGCATTGCATCATAGAACTGACTTCGAGCAAAACTCGCATCGGAAGCTGTATCTCATTATTTCCTAACAAATAGAACTGACTTCGAGCAAAACTCGCATCGGAAGCTGTATCTCATTATTTCCTAACAACAGGAATCCACATTTCACCAAATACGACGTCGTCTCGCTGCCCCATCTCAACCGATGCATTCGGACCGCCGACATAGGCAACTTCATTTACTTCCGGCAGGACTTGCCCAAAGGCAATGCCGGCAAGCTGATTGCTGAGCTCTTCAGACGACTTCGCTTCTCCTTTAACAACGATGTATTCCCCCTTAGGGAATTGGATCATTCTCGTTGCTTCAGGCAACGATGCCTCTGTCATGACGCCAGCATAATACATCATCTTGTTATTCACCGCTTCGTTCACGGCAAAAATGTAGTCATTCGTGGCGACGGATTTTAACGTGTCCAGCGTCCCATCTTCTTCGACGGCTGACCAAAATTCTGACTTTTCTTTGTTTATGCCAGCAAAATCTGTGTAATGGCTCTTAAGCTCCGTTCCAATTCCCAAAACAATAAAGGTGTCCTTTTCTTCCAACGTATATTGTGCCATATTCAAAACCTTCCTTTTTTTTAAATTTGATCAAATGATTTGTCTTTTCACTTGATAGGCTTATAATAACCTTAAACCATGTCAAAAAGTGATACTGTTAAGGAGGCTCGGATGAAAAAAGTTGAACGGATTAATATCATCATGCGCTATATCAACAACCGTGCCCACTTTACCATTTCTGAAATCATGCGGGAATTTAACATCTCCCGTTCGACGGCTATTCGAGATATACAGGAAATCGAAGCCATGGGGATGCCGCTTGTGGCTGAAGTTGGCAGGGATGGGGGTTATTTTGTCATGAACAACTCAATCCTGCCGACGGTCCGCTTTACCGATAACGAGATTAAAGCTCTGTTTATTGCCTTTATGGCCACAAGAAATCAACAGCTCCCTTATCTGAAGAGTCGCCAGTCATTAGCTGAGAAATTGCTTGGGCTCATCTCGGAAAACCAGCAGGATGACCTTGTTCTGTTGAATCAAATGTTGCTTTTTGAAGGGACCAACCCGAGTAATCCCGATCTGCTCGATCTGTCCGACCTCCCCCATCCGATGTTGGAGAAACTAATTCAAATCATTCTGCTCGACAGCTATGTATTGGTTTCCATTGAAGAAGAGAAGAAAATAAAGTCTTATCCAATGTATCTCCTGCACCTTTATCGCGAAAAAAGCTTCTGGCTAATCGAAGGTTTTGATTTGAAGGAAGAAAAAAGAAGGATTTTTCCTGTCGACGATCTCACCCAAATAGAGCCTTACCCCGAGAAAAAAAGAGTAAGCAAGAAAAAGATTTTAGAACAAATACGTAAGCAGGAAGAAGTCATCAACCTTGTCCTTGAGCTTGGTCCAAAAGCGATTGCCCAGTTCAGAAAATACCATCCTTTGAAAGTTACCATTTCCTATACGAATCCTTACCAAACCACCGCCATTTTAAGGACTTATATCAATGTAAATAAATCTGAAGAGTTGACCGAAATCACAAATTGGCTGCTATTCCTGGGCAGGGATATCAAGGTCAGGGAAATGCCGGAAGAAGTCCTGGGATGTTTGCAAGACAGATTAAGCTTATATTGTCCATAAGTAGTTCCGGTTAAACCCAGATCATGTTGAGCTTGGCCTGTTGCTAGCTTTCCCGTATTCTCGTACATCGAGCACTGTAATATGCCGCGATTGATGCGGCTCACAACTTCCGGCGGTTCAATAGAAAAAGCAGACTGCCATAGCGGTCTGCTCTCGAATCAAATCATTGATTCACTCTCGTGCCCATGAACTGAAATCAGATGCATCCTTTCATATGACTAGGGTCATTTCACTTAAAACCTCCTTCACTAAATCGCAATGCACATTGGGAATGATGAACGGCTAGCTGACTAGCAAACTGTTGATCTGGAAATCCTCTATGAAGCAGCTTCAAACCACCCGAGGTTAATGAGATATGGTGATGATACCGATAAAACAACATCCTGTAAGGATCGATCGTATCGTTCTTTAGATATCGATAGAAATCTCCGAACCTAAACTCTAAAAAGCTGTGTTCATGCTCAATATCAAAAAACATAGCTCCTTCAATATCGATCAAATAAGGTTCAAGACGGTCATTCACCAAAACATGGTCAGGTCCGAGTTCCCCGTGAATAAACCCATACCGTGTTCTAGGTTTGATTCTGGATTCAAGTTCATATAAAGTATCGAGTAATTTACTTTGATGTTCTCTGATGCTATCCATATGTTGGGAAGCATAGGCTAACTGAACTTTTGCGTTTTCCATTTGCAATTGGTGGCAATTCCCTGAGGTCATTCCGCTTTGATTCGCTTTTCCATAGAAATATCTTTCTGTGGTATGCATCCCAGCAAGCATTTCCCCCAGCTGTTGAAATACCTTATCTTGAACTCGTGAATCAGAATGTTGGAAATAGACTTCTGCTTTATGCCCATCTATATACTCAACCAGCGCGTAATCAAAAGGATACAGGTTTTTTTCCGTATTCAGATCGTACGAAGCGGGCGTTCGAATGCCATGTTCGGTTAAATATTTGTTATTCATTGCAAACAGGTCGCTTCCATAGGATTTTTCATGAATGTTATCAGCTGCGATTTCTTCTTGAAAATAATTCATGGTAAGATCCCATACATACAAAACGCAGAAGAATCCATTACTAAATTCGATTTTATAGACCACCTTTTGCGCTCCACCATGCATTTTCGAGACATGATCCACAACATATCCGGCACCAAACACCTTCCAAGCATAATCCTGTAAATCAACTTTATTGAGGTGACAATCAATATCCATAAGTACAAAAACTCCTTTTTAAGGTTTTGCCGGCAACACAATCGTAAGAAATATCCAGCCAAAAGTATAGACTTTTTCTTTATGATTGTTTATGATGTTGAATAAGGTCTCGAATAAAATAGTCATACAAAAAGCCCTTGGATCGAATCCAAAGGCTTTTTTTGATATATGCATGTTTGCATAGACATCCATTACCCTTCACACCTCTTTCGAGGTGCATTCCGGTAACGTTCATCTACATCGATATCATTTTGGTTGCAACGGTTTGTTGAAAAGCCTGATCATGTTCAACGATAACCATAGTGGGATTAAAGGTTTGAATCAGCTCTTCGATCTGCATACGTGAATAAAGATCGATAAAATTTAACGGTTCATCCCAAATGTATAGATGTGCTTGTTCGCATAAACTTTTGGCTATCAGCAGTTTTTTCTTTTGACCACCAGAATAATGAGAGATGTCCTTCTCAAACTGGATTCGGTCAAAATCCATTTTGCGCAGGATCGATTTGAACAGTGGTTCATTGATCTCATGCTCTTCAATAAAATCCGATAACATGCCCTTCAAATGGGAAGTATCCTGCTGAACATAGGAAATGACGAGCCCAGAAGCTAATTTCATCGTGCCTGTATGCTGTAGCGGTTGTCCCAGGATCAGCTTGAGAATGCTGCTTTTCCCGCTCCCGTTCTTTCCGTCCAGCACGATTCGATCTCCTTGTTCAACGGTAAAGCTGATGGGCTTATTCACGATTTGGCCATCGTATTGAACGGACACATCTGCCATAACAACCCATTCTTTTGACGGGAAGTTCAATGCTTCTAAAGCCAATGCTTCGGTTTTTTCCACGTTTTTGAGCAGATTGGACTTTTCCTCAATCGCCTTTTGCTGCCTTGATTCAATGTTCTTTGCCCTTTTCATCATCTTGGCCGCTTTATGCCCTACGAAGCCCTTATCCAATTTCGAACCTGAATTCGTCGTTCCGTTTTTGGAAGCTTCCACCTGATGGGACCAATCCGATGAACGCTTGGAGGACTGTTTCAATCTCCCGATGTCTTTTTGCAGACGCTGATTCGTTGCCTCCTCGTGTTCCTGCTGTCTATCGAAATTTAGCTTCCAGGAAGAATAGTTCCCGCTTTGGACTTCAATATTCGCTCTATTGATCGATAAAATATGGTCGACGCATCCATCCAAAAAGTTCCTGTCATGCGAAATTAAAATAAACCCTTTTTTCTTCTTTAAATAATCCGAGACGATCTTTCGCGCACTGGTGTCTAAATGGTTGGTCGGCTCGTCGATTAATAGGAATTGGCCTTCATTCAAAAATAGCGCGGCAAGCAGTACTTTGGTTTGTTCTCCATTAGAGAGCGTGTTAAATGGCCGGTACATGATCTCGGCATCGACTTCTAGATAGGAGATTTCACGAAGAAATTCCCAATCTTCTGCTCGGGGACATATTTCCTCAAGGATTTCATACGTGTACTTATTCATATCCGACACCGGATAAGGGAAATAATTGAATTCGACCGAAGAAACGATTTTCCCGCTGTACTCATATTTCCCTAATAATAGATTCAAAAAAGTCGTCTTGCCTCGTCCGTTTCTACCGATAAAACCAAGTTTCCAATCCGTATCGATGTGAAAGCTCACGCCTTCAAAAATGTTGTCAAAGCTGGATGGATAGGAAAACGTTACGTCTTGTACTTGAATCATTGACATGATGATTCCTCCTTTGTATATCTCGCTGGTTTCTTTCATACAAAGTCGGCACATCCATCGATTTTTTGCTTCTCCGTATAAGCTTGATGGATATTAACGACTTATACGGAGCATTACATGTGTCACCACAGTATCTGAATTACTCATTTCTTTCACTCCTTTCTGTTACAAGCGAATATGTCATTCCGCTGAATAATTTCCATATAACTGACCGCAAGCAGCATCAATATCAATGCCGAATTGACTTCTTACGGTCACATGAATGCCTGATGACTGTAATGTTTTGTAAAAATTAACCACCCTGTCCTCATCCGCTTCATCAAACCTTAATGGGGAACGCACCGTTGGGTTATACCGGATTAAATTCACATGGTACAGTCGTCCTTCCCTGTATCGCCCCTTCAATAGACGCGCTACTTCTTTGGCATGATCCATCGAATCATTCACGTCGGGTAACATAATATAAGCAATATAAACCTTTCTGGATGTGACTCGTATATGATCGTCTAATGCGTCCATGACATCGAATAACGGATACTTATCATTTATCGGCATCAGTTTACTTCGCTGTTCGTGAAAAGGAGAATGCAACGAAAACGTCAAATGGACTTGCGGATAATGGAGGGTCATTTTTTTAATGCTCGGTATGATCCCAATCGTTGAAATCGAGATCCTACGAGGACTTAAACCAAACAGAGCAGGATCCGTGAGCACGTCTAACGCATCGAAAACTTGGACATTGGCTAACGCTTCCCCCATTCCCATAAAAGAAATGCTGTCCATGGAATGCCCCTTCAGGTAAAAATGAAGGATTTGGTCGGTTATTTCGTCCGAGGTCAAATTTCTTTTTAATCCAATGTCGCCTGTCGCGCAAAATGTACATCCGAAATGACATCCGCACTGGGAAGAGACGCAAAATGATTCCCATCCGGCTTTATATTTCATATTTACCGTTTCTATTCTTTCATTTCCTGAAATCCCAAACAAAACTTTAGTGACTTGCTCGGAATGCTGTTCCATTAAAGGAGCAATATCTAAAATAGACGCTCCGAATTCCATGGCTAGCATTTCTCTTAACCGTTTGGGAAGTACGGTGATGTCGTTGAAATGTTCGATTTTCTCATGAAAAACGGCATTCATTATTTGTTTCAGCCTAAAATCGGGGTAATGATGCTCCTTCAAGAATGCCTTTATTCTTCTATACTTATTGCCTTGTTTGAGTTGCATGTTTTCCATCCTTCCATAAGACTCTCTAGTTTAACGGGAGTATATAGAAGGAGTGGTCTATCCTGAAGATGAACCGCAAAAAAGCACCGATAGCATTATCGGTGCTGAGCTTTAGAACGAGACACGACTATAATGATCAAGAATTCTGAGTCATTTCTCTGTCATGTATTCGCCGTAGAGGCAAAGCTCCGATAACTGTTTTTTGTATGGTGGTTCCGCATATAAAGGACAGACTACTCCCTTTGTCCGCGAAATCATCGCCAAATTTCACGTTTTTTCCATACAGAATTCTAAAAACAGTTAACATTGCTTACACCTCCTTTGTCGAATTTATTATTGAGTTAATCTAGCATATAAATGAATAGGTGTAAAGTTTAATTCGATATTTATTTTACTCTCGCCGCGAGGACATCCCATTCATTCTGTGTGTAGTTACCTGGATCACCTGTTTTTCGTTGGACGTTATAACCGCATCATGAGATTACATATTCCCTCTCAAAGCCGAAAGAAGGCACGAATCTCTTCAGCCAACAGTTCGGGCTCCTCGAATGCGGCAAAAAGGACCTGCAGCTTCTCGAAAGGGAAGCGCTGGCCGATCCGTCTGGCGCTGCCGGCCTCCTAGCTCGGGTTAAAGCGCTGGAGGGGCGATCTATCGGATCTTTTCCAACATTTTGGCCGGAAATAGCGTTTTGGATACCGAATTACAGCTCCTCAATGAAGAGATCGAACGATGCTTGCTTCGATCACGCATCGCCTCATTGATTTAGTCAACAAAACCCCGCTGCCATAGCGGGGTTTTGTTGATGGATGCAGTATTCAATTGAAACAGGGGCCTGAATGTCATTATATTGATCCGGCTACCCTCCATTGATCTCCAAGGAAACCGACATTTCATTCACAAGGGAACTGCGCAAGCGGTGAACGTCCCGGATTGGAGGCACCCCAAACATCCGCGCATATTCCCTGCTAAAATGCGACGGGCTCTCATATCCGACCTGAAACGCAGCTTCCGCCGCATCGATCGATCCGGAGAAGAGCAGCCGGCGCGCCTCTTGCAATCGGAGCTGCTTTTGAAACTGGATCGGACTCATCCCCGTTACTTCCTTGAAATAATCATACAAAGACGAAGCGCTCATTCGAGCCTCTGCAGCCATTTCGTTTACTCGCAGGGGCTGCGCAAAATCGCGATTAAGCTTCTCTACGATCCCAGCTATACGCTGCGCATGGCTTCCGATGACGGTTATTTGCTTTAGAGATGCGTCGTTCTGTTCGTTCTGAAGTAGCCGGTAAATGATCTCCCGGATTGCATAGGGCGCAAGTACCGGAATATCCTGTGGTGCCTCGACGAGCTTCACGAGCCGCAGCACCGCATCCAGAAGCGTGTCGTTCATCCGGCTCACCTTACTTGGATGATACAGGGTTCACGGCGGACGGCGATTTCCGCGATTCGGTGCTCTATCACGCCGGCATGATCCTTTATCCTGAAAAATAGCGAGAACTGCAATTTGGATAATGGCATTAATTATTCATGTGATTATTTATTTGAACCAACCGATATGAATCCATTCAAAGGAGAAATATGCAATGTCCGAAATAAAAGGAAAATTCGTTGTCATTACGGGAGCAAGCAGCGGGATCGGTGAAGCCACGGCGAAGCTTCTCGCCAGCCGGGGCGCCCATGTCGTCATGGGGGCCAGACGCGTGGAAAGATTGGAAGCATTGAAAATCGACGAATGGAACCGAATGATCGACATCAACATCCGCGGGGTATTGCATGGCATTGCTGCGGGGCTCCCCTTGATGAAAGAGCAGCAATCCGGTCACTTCGTTAACGTGGCTTCCATCGGCGCTTACGCCGTCACACCGACCGCAGCGGTATACTGTGCGACCAAATACGCCGTTCGCGCTCGTGACGGAGTCCGAGCTCGCTGAGAGTATTTCGGATGACGGGGCCAGGAAAATGATGCAAACGTATCGGCGAGATGCCCTCCCTGCTTCCGCTATCGCCGGTGCCATTGCCTATGCGATCGCGCAGCCGGCAGACGTCGACGTGAACGAGCTGGTGGTCCGGCCCACCGCCCAGCTTGCCTGAAGCTAGGAAATGCCCGCATCGCTGTCGAGGAATGACGTGATGCTTCGCTATGCTGGAACTGATGATATTCACTCCTGCCTATCACCATAAACGACAAAAAGAGCAGCGAACTACGCTGCTCTTTTCATCCTGGCCATCCTCCAATTTTTCTGCTACCGTCATCTAACGGATCACATCCGTTCCGGGACTCTTCCCCTGACCGGCAATTATAGATCCCGAATATACCAAGCGTCGCATGCGAAATGCTCGGAACCTGTTAGCGGCGATTTCAACAACCGAAAACCGTGTTTCTTATAAAAGTGATTAGCTGCCTGCATATTTTGAAGTGTTTCCAAATAACAAGCCCTATAATGCTGTTGTGCAAACTGGAGTGCGGTCTGCAGCAGCTCTCTCGCAATACCTGTTCCCCTAGCTTCCTGTATTAAATACATCTTTTGTAGTTCGCATATCCCTTCCGTAGGAGAGCCGAATTGTGCGATCCCGCAACCGCCAAGCATTTTTCCGTTTGCATCGAACGCGATCCAATAAGCTCTGCCATCTTGATTATAATAATCAAACAGATGGCTTAAACTTTCGTCTTCCCATGCTAACCCTTCACGATTTCCGCCAAAAGCAATTAAACACTGCCGTATAATCGCTTCTATGGCACTGTTATCTTCAGCTTGAATTGTTCTTATGTGCATTCTATTGGCTCCATTCAACATGATACTATTTTTATGGCGACGTTCTCCCGATTGCCTTAGATTAACCAAACGATCGGCTTAAAAATTACAACACCAGCTCCGAATTTACGAAAGATGTCGTACTTTTCATTTAATTCAATATTTCAATGTACCCTTCTGTTCCATTCACGCGGATACGCTGACCGTCTTTGATCAGTTTGGCAGCATGCTCCACTCCGACTACGGCCGGCAAGCCATATTCACGCGCGATCACCGCTCCATGGGTCATCAATCCGCCAACTTCAGTGACTAGTCCTTTTATGGATACAAATAAAGGCGTCCAGCCAGGGTCAGTAAAGGGGGTAACTAATATATCTCCATCTTCCAGATCGGCATTTTCCATGTTCAAAATGACACGCGCTCTTCCTTCGATCACTCCGGAAGAAACAGGTAGACCTACAATCGCATCGGCCGGCAGATTTTCTCGTTTGTACGCACCTGAAATGATTTCGCCATCAGACGTGATGACACGCGGAGGAGTCAGTTTTTCATATAATCTATACTCGTCTTTGCGTTTGCTGATGATCCGATCATCCAGTTTATTGGTGCGTACGACTTCGTGAAGTTCTTCAAATGTAAGATAGTATATATCTTCTTGATCAAGAATTACGCCAGCTTGAACGAGCCGCTCGGCTTCTTTCATTATCGCCTGTTTATAAACAAAGTAACGGCTAATATAACCGTATTTGGGGTACTCTCTATACCCAATGAAATTCCGAATGAGGTCGATCATTCGTTTGGTTTCTTCAGCCTTTTGTTCACCATCCGGTAATTGCTTCAATCGATCTATTAACTCTTGTTCTTTTTCCAGAGCTTCCTGGCGCCCTTGCTCAAATTTTCGATGGCCGGCATTAGGCTCAAAGTTTTTGATGTTGCCAAGAATCAACGGGACAAGAGTGATCGGTTTTTCACTCCAGCGAGTTTTCGTAATATCGATTTCTCCGGTACATCGCATTCCGTATTTGCTGAGATAATCATAGATAGCGTCTTGGGTTTCCTTACCTCCATCAAACTTAACCAGTTCATCCAGAAAGTTATCTTCTTTTGCATGCTGCAAATAATCAATGACCTCCGGATAAGGACGGATCACATCCGCGACATTCAGTAGCGCCAGGCCCATTTCCGAAGTAATATTATTGGGCACAGATTGAGAAAGCGTATCGGCTGCGTTTTTTTCGCCTAACCACTCGTACATGTGTTCATTGATCCATGCTGAAGCATTCATAGCAGCCATAAACACAGCCGTACTTTGCGGATTAAATAAAGTCCTCTTTAATTCCTGGATGTCTTCAAGGATAAAATCGAACAACTCCGCTCCGGATTTCGTTTGGATGTTTTGTTTTAAAGCTTGTATGGAGGCTTGACTCTGCTGGATCAACTCAGAAACGATAGCCGGATCGTTCTCGAAGGCTGCCGGCTTATTTGTATTACTTTTGGCGGGAACCGGTGCTGTTGGATCATTTGGTAACAATTTTATAAAATCCCGCTCTATGATAGTCTTGAGTGCGCCTATAATGAGCGGATCGGATGCCATGGTTTTCAAAAAGGTTTCCCGGCCGACAGGTGTAGTCAGCCTAGATGCAACATCAACAAACAACCTCCCACCGGCTTTACGCATAGGTGCAGGAGTAATGAACAGGTAAAAAGACAATCCCAATGGTTTGATGGGATCTGTCATCATTTGTTGATGCCCAACAGATAAATAGACGTGTTTTTCCTGATCATTCGCTTCAGGGATCGGGTATAAAGTCGTAATCGGCCGACTCTGGACAATATAAAATGTATCATCAGCCAAACACCATTCGATGTCTTGTGGCTGGCCAAAATAAGCTTCGACCTGTCTTCCGATCCGTTCCAGTTGCAAAATATGTTGATCGGTAAGTGTTTGAGCCGTTTGCTGATCTGGATCGATCTGCCGGGTTTCGGTTCCGCCTTCTTTTCGTCCATAGATCGCCAATGTTTTGGCTGCGATCCTCTTATCGACGATTTCCCCTTCGTGTACTTTATAATTATCGGCTGAAACTAAGCCGGAGACCAGCGCTTCCCCAAGTCCGAAACTGGCATCGATGGACAGCTGCTTCCGGTTTCCGCTCATTGGATCAGCGGTAAATAAGATCCCGGAAGCCTGCGGGAATACCATCCTTTGAACGATAACGGACAAATAAACTTGACTGTGATCGAATCCATTTTGAATACGGTAGGTGACCGCGCGATCTGTAAATAGGGAAGCCCAACATTTGCTGATATGCTGCAAGATGGCATCGACGCCAATGATATTTAAATAGGTGTCTTGCTGACCTGCAAAAGAGGCATGTGGTAAATCTTCAGCAGTCGCACTTGAACGCACTGCGTAAGCATGTTCCTCACCAAACCGGGAGAGATATTGAGACACTGCTTTCACAACATCGGATGGAATTTCTGCTTCCATAATGAGTTGCCTGATTTTCCGGCTGATTTCACCAATTTGGTCTCGATCATCTGCTTTTAGCATGGTTAGACGATTGAGTAAAACATGATACGCTTCGATTTGTTCGATGGCTTTCTGATATCCCACTGTTGTAATACAAAATCCTTCTGGTACTTGTATGCCTTCAATTTTTGAACATTCCCCTAAATTAAACCCTTTTCCGCCAACGAGCAAGTGCTGCGTCTTTTCTATTTCTTGAAAACCGAGAACCAAAGAACTCATTCAACATCTCTCCTAACCATTAAATTGAGAAAAAGCATTTGACAAGGTTTTATCAGCATGGTACAATTAAAGAGTAAGATGAAATAACTTTGCCTTTAAACCTTGAGACAGTCGTGATCTGATTATATCATTGTGTCTTTTTATATGCAATATCAAAGAATCTGGCAAAACTGTCCAGGTTCTTTTTTGATTTCTCGCTATCAATAATCCTTCATCTTCTCCAGCTAAACTTCCAAATCCCCCTTCTCTCTGTATCGCATACTGTATCACAGAAAAATCATCGGCAGGAGCAACTGACATCTGTGAACCAGAATAATTCGATGACATTCCCACTGATGATCGGCATAGACTACATGTTTTTGTCGATATACAGGAAAGGATATATGTTCTTGTCCTGAGCAATAGACAAGAACATATATCCTTAAATTAAAAAACATCGGTTTATGAGGTTATCTACGCGTGGATGCGGGGGCTTATTAGAATACGCTAACTACCCCAGTCTTACCGATTATCCGGCTCATGCATAGGCAATTCCGCGACAAGTCCGTCGCTTTGGCGAATCCATGTCTCGAATTGACGCTCGCCCGCTTTTAATCGAATGACTCTTGCTCCCGTCGGAAACTCATCCATTCGCACACCGTCTACATAGCTAACGTAACGAGTAGATCTCCCGTAGCAAAGACGGATACCGTGCAGTGTACCGCAGTAATCGTTTGAGTGATCATGTCCGGCGAACGTGCCCATAACATCGCCCATCTCCACCATAGCGGCGAACAAGCCGGAGTTCACTTGAGGCGTGCTGATCCATTCGACGCAATGACCCTCGCACACCTTGGTCTTCCACACCTCATCGTATTCCGGCAGCGGAATATGGAAGAATGCGAGTGCAGGTAATGGCGTACCACTGTTGCACTCGGCCAATTGCCGAGATTCGGATACGTACCACCCGATTTGATCACGGCGTATCCAGTCGTATCCGCCCACCGAATCCATCTGTGAGTAATCGCCGCTGTCGAGGAAAAACAACGAAGCTGCCGGCTTTCCTGTAGAATCGTCGACCGTCAGCACATAATTCCCCGCTCCGCTCACCCCGGGAGGATCTGATTTGGCTACACAATATTCATGAAGAAGCTGCTCCTCATGCATTCTCTTTCGTGGCAAGCTCCCTTCCGAGTCGTGATTTCCAAAGACAGCAGCCCATGCTACGCGGTTTTCTTCAGCGACAGCGATCGCGCTGCGGAACGATTGGAGCGGGTCTTTGCTTCTAGCGCTAGCAATCACGTCGCCCGCAAACACCACAAGATCAGGCTGCTCGAGCTCGATGATCCTTTCCATCGTCGCCTTCGTCATTGCATCGAGAAGTGGTGTCTCAGGATCCAGGTCCTCCGCATCAATAAATTCCGTATCGGAAAACTGTACAATAACAAACGTTCCGTCGTCACGAAACTTCAGCTTCTTTTCCAAGGTATACCCTCTCCTTTGTCACATATTCCTTCCAATACCATAAGCCGATCAAGATGAATACAGCAGCGCATGCCAGATACATCGATGTCACGCCATACCGTAAACCGACCACCCAATAAATCAACGTCGGGCCAATCGCCGCCCCCAAATCGGTGGATACGGAATAAGCGGTCATGACCGTAATAACAGAAGTGCTCTTTGCGGCGTCAGATGCCATGGCATCCATGATTGTGCCAAGCGCGGTGCTTGTAACCATTACGAAAATCACAATAACAATCCAGATACCGATCGGCAGCTTCCACGGAAGCAAGGCGTAACAGACCGCCGCAGCCGCCAACGACAGCATAAACAATGGAAGTCTTCCTCTTGATCCATCCGTGCGTTGTCCGAACCATCGGGCTAAGAATGGTTCCCAAGCGCAGCGCAGCGCTGTCAATATTCCGCCTAATGCCGTGCTGCCGATGGCCAATCCGAACCACGGTACCCCCTTGGGATAGCTAGTATCGATAAGATAAGTAAGCGTCGCACTGAACACGGCGAGCAGTAATGATACAGTTAATCCGCTTATAACGATTTTCTTCACTTGCAATGACCACACCGTATTTCCACGACCACGAGTTGAATCTGTTTGATAAATCCCGGATGCTTTCCCCGCATTTATGGATGCCGCGATCAACGGAATTCCGGCCAACGCCATCATACCAAACAATATCGAGACGGATTGTAATCCGAAAAAGGGTACGAGCACTCCTCCGAACAGTACGCCTACCAAACTGCCAAGACGCCATAATCCGTTATACGTTCCCATTAAACGCCCACGATTCGTATTGTCGGAATAGCGAATCACGGTCAAATAACCGCCCATTCGCATTAAGGACCATGCAATTCCCCACACTGCCCGAAGCACAATCCAAATAGCGAACCCTTTGAAGACGCCATATCCTACTGTGGTAAGCGCCGCTAGCCCTACGGATAGGAACAGACCCGTTCGAAGCGACATGCGGTGATACAACCAGCCGATTGCAGGATTAAGGGGAAGCCTCACGAAACGATTGACGGATAGCAGGACTCCCACCTGCCAAAGCGCATCCAGTCCCACTTCCTTCCAAAATACCGGAAGTACAATGTACAGCATCGAATCGCCGAAGAGGGTTAGCGCGGTAACAATGCCGACAACCATAATTTGTCGCTGTTCTTTTGCGCTGCTGCCACTTGTCATAGGTCAACGATCAGGCCATCATAGGCCACCTTAATGCCGTAGGAATTGAAAGCATTTTCAAAATCATTATGCATAAAACCGGAGTTATGAGTAAAATGAGTGACATAAATTTGACTGTCCCCGCCAAGGGTACCTTCTTCCTTCCATATGCGCTGAACCTCCAGCACGGTTTCAATCCCCATATGGTTTGGATTTCGATCATTTTTCGTAAAACTATGGGTGCAATCTAGGATCGCCATATCAATAGCTTTGCCTTGAAGCCATGCCCAAGTATCGTCATGCAGCCATCCGGTGTCATTTCCGTAAAATAGAGCTTTACCCCCTTTTTCAATATAAAACAGCAAACAATTTTCAAGTTGGTCATGATTTGCGAGCAGTGGAGTTATTTGCATATCGCCTATTGAGATCGTCTCGAACGGTCGGAATAAGTGGAATGCAAACCTCTTGCTACCAGCGACCGAGCCCAGCGCCGTCCTACTCTGACAAATCGCCGCATCGTTGCCGTAAATATGTAAGGGATGATCGATACCGTGCGCAAACCCCTCAATCCGGTTGTACAGATCAGTTGGTTGAAAATGATCGTAGTGCGTATGCGTGAACAAGAGATGCTCAACCGCTCCCAAGTCGATTTGATCACGGAGCGCCTGCATATGGGAATCAGCTGAATAATCAACCTTGATTACATCATCGATCAATATAGAGCTTCTCGTTCGAATGTTTTTACCCCCGAGCGATTTCGCTTTGCGACAGGCCTCACATCGGCAAAATGGGTTCGGAAATCCTTCCGCTGCAGCCGTTCCAAGAAAATGGATTTTCATTGGATTCTCCTCCCTTTGAGAAGTGATCATTTTTCCGCGATCCCTCAATTAACACAAATAATAGCACACATTCACAATCAAATACACAAAAATTTCTATAATTTGCAAACCAGGAAAGCGGGTTATCGATGTAAAGGGCAGATATATTATTCCGCAATAAAAATAACGATTCCGGGTTCGTGGAAACCAAGAATCGTTATTTGGATTTGATCATATCATTCGTATACGATTTCGATACCGCTCTTGCTAAATTTATCCACGATAGTCCGGTCGATTTTGGAATCTGTTACAAACCGTTCAACTTCCGTTGCGCCGCATACTTTGATAAACGAATTTTGTCCGAACTTACTGCTATCTGCAAGGGCAATAGATCGCTTAGCGTTCGCATGCATTATTTTTTTCACTTGAACTTCGCCTATCCCGGTATCCGTAATCCCTGCTTCTAATGTAACCCCGCTCATACTCATAAAAAATATATCTGCATGAAATCGCGATGTAAACTCTTCCGCCAAATCACCGATGATACTTTGCTCGTCTTGACGAATAACGCCGCCAGTCATAATCAGCGTGTACCCCGGCATGGAGATTAACTCGTTCACGATCGGAAGCGAGTTTGTAATAACCGTTAATTGATCGAATTTGGCCTTCAGAGCCTTCGCAATCTGAGTGTTGGTCGTACTCGGGTCAAGCGCGATGGACATCCCTTCGGTCACATAGCGAATCGCTATGTGAGCCAACTCCTTCTTCTCTTCTAAATATATAGATTCGCGGATCGGCAGCGGAATTTCCCGGCTATAGTCCGGCTCCTTCAGAATCGCTCCGCCGTGCACCCGCCGCAGGTAACCTTCGCTTTCCAGGTATTCGAGGTCTCGTCTGATCGTCTCGAACGAAACTCCGAACTGCTCCATGAGCTCCGATGCCCGGATCGATTTGTCTTGGTTCAGTTTATGAATAATGATTTGATGCCGCTGCTCTGCAAACAACTGGTCCACTCCTTACTTGCCTTGTCTTCTTGATTAGAAGTTTACCATAAATTCGCTAAATCCTCCCGTTCTACCGGTTTCACGCAATGAAGAAATCCATAATTAAGACTACCTTCGTATAAGATCTCAATTGGGGAAGTTTGTTACGTAGCAACCACATACTGCATATCATGATAGCTTGCTAAAAAGCTTAACCGCTCCACATGGTACAAATCATAGATTTTATCCGTAGAATTTATTGATTCATATATTTCAGGGCTTGTATCATTTGCTAATTTGACATACTGAAGTTTTTCTACCGCTTTCTTCGATCGAATATTCTGTTTTCGGATCTTCATGAATACCGTTTCGATATTATGCTGTAGAAAGAGTTCAGCAAAAATGGATTTCTTCGCGCGTTGGTTATAGCCTTTTCCAAAATACGGGGTTCCAATCCATGTGGCCAAGAAGCCCGTTTTATTAACAATATTATATAGGTCAACAGTACCAATGGGATGTCCCATCTCATTTAAAATCGTTCTAGAAATAGATGTCTCCTGTTCTTCTTCAACGATCAACTGTTTGGTTATGAATAAATACTCTTCATAAGATTGGCATTTATAACGAACATAAGGAAAAACCATAGGATCGATCATTAAGTTATACAGTGAATAGCATTCGTGCAAATCTCGTTTTTTTAACATTTAATCTACCCCTAGTCCTTTTAATTCGCTGTATCAAACAATTTAAGTATATAAAAGGACTTAGGGAAATATATGAATTCTACGTGTTCTTTGTGTAAAATTCATCGCAGAGATTGTATTCCATATCACCCTGGTGAATTTAAAAAGAAATGCTTGATTGTTAATTGATTATTCTAAATAAGATAACTTTGCTTTACGCATTGATTTCTACAGGCTTAATAAAAAGCAGACTCCGCAGCCTGCCCAACATGATTTGTTTATTCAGCGATCATTCTCCAGTTTTTCTCACTGATTCTCAAAATTTCAACCTTGATGCTTTTTCAAGCGAAATGGACCGAAACAACCTAATGATTTTCAAGCTTCCTTTCAGAGCCATAAGTACAGTCATTATCTTCAGCCAAAGGATTACGTCCGACTGATAGATTGTTGCAATATGCCATACCGGCACAACTTGAGTCATACTCAATATCAGGACAATAAACAGACCTGCAAAATCCAGAACAATGCTTGATATAACTTTGATAGATATTTCAGTATGTCCGGAATTGTTAGGACTAAGCGGTCCAAGGCAGCATTTCGCTGTTCGAATGGTCGTGTATAATAACCATGCGCTGAGTATGAGCATTAATCCATTTACAAGTAAGTATTTCTGCGTAATGCTTAGACCAGATCCTCCAATCGGCTGTTCATTCAATAAGTTTATGACCCCGGAGGCGATATGGGTAGTCGTGATGATGTGCGATTTGAATAAAGTGGAATCGATCGCGTTGAGTACGTTAGCGAACACGATAACTCCCAGTTGTTGTTCCGGAACAATATAAGTCTGGGCTTGGAAGCCTATCGAGCCACCAGGTTGACCGATCACCGGTAAACCGTTAATGCGTCCTGTCATCCAACCCATGGCATACGTTCCCGGAACAGGTTCGGTCTGCATAAGTCGAATGCCATCCGAAGAAAGCACGGAATGATTTTCATATCGTCCGCCGTTCATTTGGGAAATCAAGTAATGGCTCATATCCTCTGCACTGGCATAAAGATAGCCTGCTGGTGCATCTCCCGGAATATAAACATAGGGGCCATCGTAGGGAACGTTGTATCCGAAGATCCGTTGGTAGGGCGTAGCCAGTCCGTGGACGGCTGCTTCATTCAGCGTAACGAAGCTGTCATTCATAGACAGAGGGTTGAAAATATGTTCCTGTACATAGTCACCATAGGACTGGCCGGATACTTGTTGCACGATATAGCCGAGCAATACATAATTCGCGTTCGAATACCTGTAGGGATGTTCAGATTGCTTGGTTTCCTTTAAAAATCTTTCCGCATAAGATAAGGCGTTTTTCTCCAAAGCATCTTGATCTTGGTCAGTGGCACTTGTCAGCGTATTGCTAAAAGTTGAGATTTGGGTGAACCCGCTTGTCTGGTTAAGCAACTGACGTACAGTAATGAACTCTGCACCGTTATACTTGGTGGGGATATAACGTTGTATAGGCGTATCCAAGTCGATTTTTCCTGCTTCGGCAAGTTGCAGAACGGCCATAGCAGTAATCGACTTGCCGATCGAACCTATTCCGAAAGGTGTTTCAGGTGTTACAGGACGGCCCGATGGATCGGCTTGGCCATATCCCTTAAGGTAAAGTATGCGATCTCCCTGAACAATCCCGATAGACAGCCCCGGAAGATGCTGCCGTTTCATTTCGCGAGCAATATACGCATCCACTTCGGAGAAGACAGTATCTCCAGATTGCTCAATTTGCATGTTTCCATCACTGCCCGCTGAGCTGAATAAAGGAAAGATGAACAGACCACAGAAGATTATTGCTATAACTCTTATTCTCATTTTCATTCCACCTCATTCCTAGTTGTATTTCTGTATACAATAGCATTGCATACATCCCAGCGCTCAGACAAAAGGCGGCAATCACGGAACCCATAAAGCTGGGTCGTTTGGACGTGCTGCAGACTCGTCCTTGGACTGCTTGATCGCTCAAAACGATAGTTGAATCGCCACGATGTCGGCGGGAATATTCACATAGAAGATGGATTCCCTTTCAATATACTTAACCAAATACCGCCAATTACCGGGCCGACCCCCGTAGCATTCCGGGTAGCGGCAACGTCATCCCCAACCTCTGTGTCAGTGGAAGATACGAATGGTGCCGTTTGCAGCAAAGCCCCGGGGTTTTCCATTTCTACGGTATATTCATGCGTTGCCTGATATACAGATGATTAAATAACAGTGCTGCTCAGTGCCTCCTCCTCCTTGCCGGTTACCATTTCCGCTGGTTATCAACAAAACACCACACCTTGTTAATTAACTGTAATCTTCAATAAGTAATATTTTACCTTCCTGAATTCCATATACTGACTTCCCTTTCAGCTGCATCTTATCTCCTCTGTTTAACCCGTTTGGCAAATCAACGGCCAGTATCCCTTCATAATCAATGATCACTTCTATTTTGTCGTCAATAGCATTACAGTCGATAATTGTCTGACGGCGACTAGAGAAAATCTTAGTCGACTTTTCCGCGAGCTTTCTAAACTCATGGATACCATGGGTCTCCATGTCAATTTCACCATTTGAAATATTTCTGAACAGGATATCCTTGTGTAAGAGTTTAATCATCCCGGGAACATCAAACGAATTATAGGCTTCGACATAGGTATCAATGATTTCTTTAGTCTCTGAACAAATCAAAGTAAAAGTCACTCCTTTATGAAAAGTAAATAAAGATTTATATCTAAATTCGATTAAAACTTACCTTTTCCTGTATGTTCTATTCCGAACGACTCTCCCTTGTACCATGCTGCCTTTTCCACAGTCGGGCATACAGGCCATTGAATGAGATCAATTCGTCATGGCTGCCTTGCTCCACGATCCTCCCATGATCCATTACAACAATCTTGTCTGCATGCTGCACGGTCTTGAGCCGATGAGCGACAACGATAACGGTGCGTCCTCGCACAAGCCGATCGATCGCTTTCTGAATTTCCACCTCGTTCTCCGGATCGAGAGAAGCCGTTGCCTCATCAAGGAGAATGATCGGTGCACTTTTCAGCATCGCCCTGGCAAGGGAAATTCGCTGTTTTTCTCCGCCCGACAGTGTGCTTCCGCCTTCGCCTACCATCGTGTCGTAACCTTTTGGCAGCTTCAGGATAAAATCATGACAACAAGCAAGGCGAGCCGCTTCCTCAATTTCCTCGCGCGTTGCGTCCTTTCGCCCGAACCGGATATTGCCTGCAATTGTATCCTGAAAGAGGTATACATCCTGAAATACCATCGATACATTATGGAACAATGCTTCCGGGTCCATGGCACGAATATCCTCTCCACCCATCGTCAATCTTCCCTTATTCGGGTCATAGAAACGGGCAATGAGACGAAGGACGGTGCTTTTGCCGCTGCCCGAAGGGCCGACCAATGCAGTGAAGGAGCCTGCCGGCATGCTTATGCTTACGTCTCGCAAGATCGGCTGATCCAGATAACTAAATGTTACTTGCTTTAACTCGACATCATGATCTGAAGGGGGCTGCCGCTCTCCTTGCATGATCGGCTCCCGTAATAGCTTTACGATGCGTTCGCCTGCCTGATCTAAATAGCGAAACTCCGCATAACCGGCGAGTGCGGTTGTCAGCGGATCGAAAATTCGGGTTCCGATGATCAGGAACGCTACGAAGGTGATAACATCCAGGCTACCGCCGAGCAGCAGATGAACGCCAACGATGACCATCAGGGTAAGACCGGCACGAATAAAGGTCATCGCGCTCAGTATAATCGGACCCACCATCCCTTCGAGGCGAATGCTCTGCCGCATCAACTCACTGAAGGATCTTTCGAGCCGGACAAAACGTTCTCCGGTCAAGTTATAAGCTTTGATCACTTGGATACCGTTCAAGTATTCTTGCAGCCGATTGGAGGCATCCATCTTGGCTCGCATATGTTGCGAACCAAATTTGCGCTGGATCCCGGAAGTCAATAACACCAGCAGGATCGCTAAAGGCAACGCCGCGAACAGCGAAAGCGCGAGGCGCCAGTCGAGGAATAACAGGCCAATCAAGGCCAGAATAGGCATGACGATAGCCCCGATCATCTGCGGAACCACATGGGAGATGCCATGTTCCAGCATCGCGAAATCGCCCACTACCATATTGGCCAGATCTCCCGGATCGCGCTTGTTCAGATACCCGAGTGACAACTTGCGCAAATGCTCGGCCAGACGTGACCGTCCCTCCGCTGCCGCGCTGTATGCATCCCGGTATTGTGCGCGATAGGCGGGAATTTCACAGACGAACATGAGTGGAATCGATACCGCCATAGCTCCGCATACCCACCAAAGCCGTGCAATATTGGACGGCATATCGGGATGTACAAACGGGGTGAACATCAATCTGACTGCTTCCATCAACAGTATCAAAGGGATTACGATCACCAAATTGGCAATGGTCGTGTAGAAAACAGGTTTAACGAGCGAGCGCGGATTATCCGCCGTTATGTTGCGCAGCATGCTCATATTTAGTGTCCTCCTCCCCTTTGCCCATATGCCACCCTGCTGCATGATGGTAGGAACGCCACATGCGTTCATACATGCCGTTAGCCGAGATGAGGGCTTCATGCCTTCCACGCTCGATAATTCTCCCGTTTTCCATCACGAGAATTTGCTCTGCTTCCTGAATGGTGGACAAGCGATGAGCGATGATGATGACCGTCTTGTTTTTCATCAACGCTTTTAAAGCGAGCTGTATATCATGTTCGTTCTCCGGATCGGCGAACGCCGTCGCTTCATCAAGCACAAGGATGGGGGCATTTTTCAGGATTGCTCTAGCTACGGATATCCGCTGTTCCTCCCCACCGGACAAATGGACGCCTCCTTCCCCAATCCGTGTGTCAAATCCTAGCGGAAGGTTCTCAATGAATGTATGACACTGTGCCGCCTCTGCCGCCGCGTACACCTCTTCCGGCAGCGCGTCCGGCCGCCCGATCGCGATATTGTTGTACAGGGTATCGTAAAACAAAAACGAATCCTGAAACACGAATGCAACGGTATTCATCAGATCAGGGGTCGCGATTTCGCGGATATCCACATCGCCGATACGGATCGTTCCCCTGTTCACGTTCCAGAAACGGGGTACCAAGTTAGCAACGGTTGATTTGCCTGCCCCTGACGGACCTACGATCGCCGTCATTTTCCCTTGACGGGCGGTAAAGGAAATGTCACTAAGCGCATCGGTATCTGTAAGTTCCGTTGCATATGAAAAAGAAACATGGTCAAATGAAACTTCGTAAGTAGTCGGCAGCCTTGGCCGCTCAGGTTCCGGTACATGTCCTTCTGCCAATATGCGGTCGATGCGCTGAACGCCCTCGTTAATATCCCTGATCGTTTCAGCCAGGAACATGATTTTAAACATCGGAGCGGATATGCCCGGTGCCATGACCAGGAAAAACAACAGTACGGAGGCGAAGGCGACGCTGCCCGGATCGCGGCTCAATAAAAACACGCCGACAGGCAGAACAAATGCGACAATAGAGCCGAGCATCACCTTATGAATCAAAGATCCAAGTTGAAACTGATCTGTTAATTTCACACCATAGTCACGATAGCGGATCATGTCCTGGTAAAACCGGCGAAACGATTGCACGGTTTGCCCAAACACCTTGACGGCTGGCATCCCCCGCACATACTGAACGGCTGAAGCATTCATCCGTTCTAGCGAATCATGGCAGAGCTTGAGGTTTTCTGTCGTCTTCGGTCCGCTGATCAGCATGATCTGAACCGCAAAAGCGACGATAATCGGCAATATGCACGCAAGAGCCAGCCAAATATTAAGCGTAAACATCACGGTGATCATCAGGACTGTGGTCGCAGTAACATGAACGAGATCGGGCAGCTGATGGGCAATGAACGTTTCCACTTTCTCCACATTTTGTTCCAACGTTTTCTTGACGGCTCCCGTCGAGTTACCGTTCAACCAGCCAAGCGGCAGCTTGCCGATATGCTCGGAAAGCCTGACTCTTAGACCGTATAGAATACGAAAAGCGGCGATATGAGAGATCATTCCACCCACATACATTGTGACCAAGCCGACCGCCAGACCTATTAAAGCAATAACGCCTAAACGGATCATTTTCGCTCCGTCTGCCAAACCCGGCGACGCCGCATGTTCCAATAATTCTTTCAATATGAAGTAGACAGAAGCGTAAGGCACCAGCATGCAAACGGCGCTAAGGGAAGATAACAGGCTGGAGATGATCATCAATCCGCGTTTCTCTCCGGCGATTTCCAGCAGCCTATTCAACCCTGTTTTATTTGTCAATGCTCTCCCTCCCTTTAACTGTTTTATTGAGTAAAATGGATGACAGCCTGTGGTGAAAATGAACATGTCACTCGAATCACTTCACCCGGGTGACATGCTCGGACACATATCTAACGTAGAAGGAAGCGATTGAATTCGGCCAAGTCACCTACAGCACCAATTATGGAAGCATATCGCATGGTTTGCCTAAGATCCGGCTCATAGGATCCCCAGGGGATGGAAACGCCAGGATTGCCGGTTCGGATAAATTCAATCCATGCCCTGCGCATAGCGGTTGTTAAATCAGCAACAACCTCTGGATCAGCCCCATGCATTATCGGAACATCCCTGTACGAATCGAAATTTCCGAATATAAACGGAAGTTCTATGCCATGGCAGGCTTTAAAAGGATTTCCGAGCGGTGCCCAGTCAAACTGATAAAGCCATGTACTTGAGCCGGCTTCATGAGCTGCTTCTGCTAGCCTTAGAGTCGGGAGCAAGAACGTATAGTCAGTAATGAGGTCAGATACCAGACCGATCGCAGTGCTGCCGGGTCGCCGCCCGCGGTATCGCTCGATTGTTTCTTCTTTCCCTGTCAATGAAGCAAAACGCTCTTTCACCATAGCCGGATCTAGCGTTTTCAGGTTGCCCAAAAGGACATTGGCTTCCTCTCGATTGGTACCCATAATGAGATCAATACCTGCTTCACCGGCTCCTTTTGCGACCATCTCAATAAAATGATCCGTCGTGGAAAGAGAATCAAAAACAGGCATAAAAGGAAGATTAAGCTGTCCAAAACGTTCAATTTCCTGAGCTAATTTCCCCGTTGCTTGGATGATCTGGGTAGGTGACACTGCATTCAATTGAGCGGTGATTCCTTGTGGATCCTTCGGATTCACATTCAAGATATCCAACAGCCGTCTTCCATTTTCTAATGCTTTTGCTTCTGATAACGGAGCAAGACTTGTGGGCGGACTTTGTAAAATCGCTCTTTGAAAATGACCTCGCGCTTCTCTCCTGGCCAATAGGCACATAATGGCATGAGCTCCCGCGGATTGTCCCATGACCGTGACTTGATCAGGATCGCCGCCAAAATGCTCAATATGGTCTTGAACCCATTTAAGCGCTGCGAGGATATCGGATATCCCCATTGTTCCATCGCTAATTCCCGGAAAATGCAAGAATCCAAAAGCGCCGAGCCGGTAATTGACGCCAACAGTAACGATCTTTCCAGCTTTAGATAGCTCCGCCCCATCGTACCAATCCAGTGACCCTGCTCCCGTCATATAATGTCCGCCATGCAACCAAACGACAACAGGGTGTTTCTCCTGATCTATGGCAGGCGTAGAGATGGTGAGCGATAAACAATTTTCTCCTTGTGGCGGCACAGAAGATTCTCCTTGTGGCGGCACAGAAGATTCTCCGATGGCTTGACGCAATGGCGAAGGTGGCTGTGGTGCAATAAAGCCATGAATACTTGCATCCCGAATTCCTGTCCATGCAGATACGGGGCGTGGCGGAGAGAAACGGTTTTCCCCCTCGGGTGCTGCTGCATATGGAACACCACGAAACTGAATGACATCATTTCTTCGAATCCCTTGAAGTGTACCAAGAGAGGTCTGTACAACACATGATTCGTTTCTCATAAAAGACAGCTCCTTTACTAAATTGATATAGACGTTTTGGTGATTCAGTATGTTCTCATGAAATGAAGTCTCCCTTCGCAACCGATACTACGCATCCTATATGAACGTAATATGAACCTAATGGGATAAAATGTAAAAAAGATGAACGAATTGTTCACCTTTTCTCTTGCTTGGTATTCGATTGTTTGGATTGGATTACATAGCCGGCAGAAAGACGGTAACCACCGTTCCTTTTCCTGTAGGGCTGTCTATCTCGATCCGTCCGCCGTGCAAGTCAACAACACGCTTTACAATCGCGAGTCCAAGACCGCTCCCCCCCGCTGCACGATTATGCGATTTATCTGCCATATAAAAGCGTTCGAAGACGCGAATGCGGTCTTCTTCGGCAATGCCGATTCCCGAATCTCGAATGATGACTCCGATTTCATCATTTCTGGTCTGTAGCTCGATGAAGATTTCACCGCCTTCGGGCGTAAATTTAATGCTGTTGCTGAATATATTTAGCCATACCTGGCTCAGCAGGTCTTCGTCCGCCTGAATCGCTGTTTTGGAAAGCTTGAGATGAATATTTATTCGTTTGTCCGCCCATTGCGGCTCTGCGGCTACGACAATCCGGCGGAGTTGGCTGTCAAGCCGAACGAGTGACGGATAAAAGGAGCACTGGTTCGAGTCAATCGCGGCCAGTCGGAGCATATTCTCACTGAGCCGGGATAATCGCATGCTTTCGTGACGGATAATGTCCAGGCAACGCCTTTGCTCAGCTTCATCTAGACCGGCATTTTGCAGGATGGAGATAAAACCAGAAATAGACGCAAGCGGTGTTTGAATTTCGTGGGACACATTGGATACAAATTCCTGCCGCATCATTTCTATCTGGCTCAGCTCGCGGGCCATATGTTGAAATTGCTCCGACAAGATGCCCAATTCATCTTTGCTCGTCGTCTGAAGATCGAGGTCATAGTTTCCTTTGGCAATTTTTTTCGTTGCAGCGGTCAATGCTTTTAAGGGCCTTACCACTACGCTGGTAAAGAGAATGAACTTGGTGTTGGCGACTGCAATCACTATCAAAATCACAACGCCCAAGATCATAAGCATCTGAGAAATATTAGATTCTTCCGGATGGATGATAAGTGCCAACTGTTCGTCCGCAGTTTGTAAAGGGAAACCCATATGCAGGTTCGTAGGTAGGGGAAGAAAAGATGTTCGCCTTACGATTTCGGCACCGTTTTGAATCCGGCGGATATCCTCGCCTGTAAGGTTGGGCTTGCTTGCCTTTCCATAATCGTAACGAAGGCCGTTCCGATCATATATCCACAAGGATACCTTCTGCTCTTCGGACAACTGTTTCAGAAAAATGTCACGTTCGGTTGGCGCCAATCGAGAAAAAACATCAGATATCAACCAGTTTCGCACCGCATACTCACGTTGGATCGACTGTGTGATCTGATCTTTAAACAAATAAACGGTGATCGGAATGGCGCTTCCGAGACCTATCGCTACGGCTACGAAAAACAGCAATACGATTTTTAAATATAAACTCTTAAACATCGCTTTCCGTCTCCAATCGGTATCCGATTCCGCGAATCGTTACAATACGGAAAAAATGTGAATAATCGGCGAACCGATCCCGCAACCGCTTGATATGAACATCGACCGTCCTCTCGTCTCCTTCGTGGTCAAATCCCCATACCGCTTCGATTAACTGTTCCCGCATAAAGATTTGGCCGGGATAGCTTGCAAGCTGATATAAAAGCTCGAATTCCTTGAGCGGCAAACTCAAATTCACGTCGCCGTCCGAGACTGTTCCCCGAAGCCGATCCAGCTTGAAGCTGCCCAGCATCACACTCTTATCGGCCGCGATCCGGTAACGGCGCAGCACAGCTTTGATTCGGATTACCAACTCTTGCGGATCGAAAGGCTTGACGAGGTAATCATCGGCACCTAAGCCGAATCCTTTCACTTTCTGACTCGTCTCGTGCTTGGCTGTAATGATGATAATCGGCAATTCGGGGCTCAAAAGACGCAGTTCTCGGCACAAATCCCATCCGTCCATGATTGGCATCATGACGTCAAGCACGACCAGATCCGCAGGCGAGCGTTCCATTTCCTCCAGAGCCTCTTTACCATTGACCGCGCCCAGAACGCGATATCCTTCGCATTTTAAAACGATTGAGATCATTTCCGACATATTCGCATCATCTTCTACAACAAGAACAATTGTCATTCCTTCTGCCTCCTTGCTAAATCAGCAGTTCACTGCTTTACTGCGGAAAGGCCATGGGACCGAGGTTAACGCATCAATATCATTACTATTTGCCTATCCCATTTATCTGCTTCACTAATATGTGGATGCTCCGCTTCGTTCAGCTCATTATTACCTCGTAACAACGGTCGGCGTGTTGGTCGTCTTTCTTAATAACACCTCGCCCGCAAAATTACCGTATCTGGTGCGACCATTGACATCGTTCTCGCCCCTTCTCTATGAAGACTTTGAATGTCGGATAGCTGTCTCGATGTATGCTTTCAAAGACTTGATAAATGTTCGCATGGCGTATCCTATATATCTGTCGCTGCGATAGATCAAACAAATATCTTGAGAAGGCGTGGGATTCCTCAAGTGTACGACTTTGATGTCTGTATTGTGGAGATTATCCAATAGAAGACGCGGCAGCACACAGGCGCCAACTCCGCTCTGTACCATATGTAGGAGGGAAGATAACGTTGTCGTCACCATATGCGGCTGAATGTCAAAACCTTTGTCCATGCAAAATCGATCGATCAGCTTACGGCATTGATGGTCAGGTGGGAACGTAACCATCTTCAAGTCATGCAGTCTGTTCAAGGGTATAAAGTTTTCTGAGGCTAGGGGGTCATTTTTACTTACCGCTAAGGAAAATTCCTCATGAAACAGAGGAATTGAAGTAAGACGCTCATCGGTAACAGGTCCAATGGTTACGCCGACATCAATGCTTCGGTCGCAAACTTGTTCTGTTACTTTCATGGTTTCCAGGAGGGACAAGGAGATGGTGGGATAGGCCTGATGGAAGTCCAAAAGTAAGGAATTAAACATGAGGTCCGCATCACCGGGCAAGACGCCAATGGATAACGATCCTCCCTGCATCTGCTTTAAGTCCGCAATGGCGTGGCTCGCTTGCTGCAGATGCTGGAACACGGCAGCTCCGTGTTCCTGAAGAATCGCCCCAGCGTCTGTAAGGACAATTGTTTTCCCCAACCGGTCGAACAACAATACGCCTAATTCTTCTTCCAATCTCCTGATCTGTTGACTGACGTTCGGTGCGCTGACCCCCATTTTTTCAGCTGCTCTTGAGAAGTGCAGTTCATCACAAATGGCCATAAAATACTGTAATTGTTTCAACTCCAAAATTCGCACCTGCTTTCCTTAGCATGAATGATGAATGCAAGTTACATCATTATTCTCACTCCTTCTTCCTTACCCTGTCAATAAATATTCATTAACTTCTACTTAACGTTCCGGTAACGCCCACTGCATTGATGGTATATTCCATGCAATCTATACTGGGAACATATCAAGCGTTTCTTATAACAAAGGAGGAAATGAACATGTCTGAAATGGTTATCAATACGGCAAAGGTTTTACGTCAAATAACACAGCAACAGGTGCAGGCTACCCCCGAGGAATTATTCGACGTTCAAATTGCAGGTTTTAACAATACAATCCGTTGGAATGTCGGTCATATCATTTATTGGATGGATCAATATTCTACCTTGAGCTTCGCTTCTCCATCTGTCATTCCGGATACGTATGAGACGCTATTTAACTCTGGGACCAAGCCCTCGGACTGGTCCTCTACTCCTCCATCGAAGAAAGAGATGCTCGGAATCTTAGCCGCGCAGCTTCTCAGAATGACTGAGCTGACACCCGAGATGCTAGAAGTAAAGCTTTCTACTCCTTATGCCATGGGTCCGTTTCAATTCAACACCGCCGGTGAGTTGTTTAATTTCGCTATCATTCATGAAGCCATCCACCTTGGAACGATAACGAGCCAACTAAAGGGTTCTGTCGCGCTAACCAAAGATTGAGTAGAAAAGGCATCTCGGCGATCGAAACTCAATATTTTAAAGCAACTCTTAAATATAAGGAGGAATCTATGATGAAACAATCCAAAGGTTCTATCACTTCCCGAACAAGCGAAGGTTTTGAGGCGTTTAAGCTGGCTTTAGAAAAGGGATCTACCGAGGAATTTCTTAAGCTGGTTACGGAAGATTTTCATTTCTTCGTTCCGCTTCCGTTAGAGGGCTGGGATCATGAACAGCAAGGGAAAGAGCGGTTCGAAGATTTAATCAGGTTTGAGCGCTCCCTATTTCAAATGCAGCTGACTCCGGTTATCGCAATTGAAAATGAAGATAACGGGATGGTTCTATTTCGCTCGGAAGGTGTGTTGAATGGACGGAATTTTAGCAATGAGCTTGTAATCGTCTTTACGTTCGAGGAAGAGCGGATCCGTTCCTTCAAAGAATATGTAGGTATGCCGTTACGAAACTACGAGAATCCTTAAAAAGGGGCATATACGAAAGAACTTACATCCCTAAAAAGTAAGCCACTTCTTAAAAAGGAGTGGCTCTTTTATGATCTTAATGCCGGATCATTTTTTTCTTTAATCAGAACGATATAAGCAATGACTGATAGTAAACTGGTCGAAAATATAACAATCCCAAATGGTATAGCAGAATTGTCGCCTGCAATACCCACAAGCGGAGACGTAACGGCACCTAACGCAAACTGTAATGTACCGAGCACGGCAGAAGCGCTTCCTGCAATATGCCCCTGCGACTCCATTGCTAATGTAAAAGAGATGGGTCCAATGATACCAATGGATAAAGCGAATAAGAAGATCGAAACAAACATGGCTGATAATGCTCCTTGTACCAATACTATAAATAAGGTCGCAGCAGAAGATATAAACGCTATTATTAATCCGATCAAAAATAGTCGGCTTTCCGTTACCCGGCCTGCAAGAAGTTTGACGAATTGAGATCCCAAAATAATAGCAAGGCCGTTGAGCGCAAAGAGGATCGAAAACATTTGCGGCGAAACGCCGTATATGGTTTGATAGATAAATGGGGTACCCGCAACATAGGCAAAAACACCTGCGAACAAAATGCCATTGACGAGAGCATACCCCATAAACGAGCGCTTTCGGAACAAGCTGTTATAATTTCTCATCAGCGAAATGGTACTGCTCGGTACACGCTGCATTACAGGTAAGCTTTCCTTTAGCCCCCATAGGGTTATCCCGGTTAATGCTATGCCAAGCACCCCCAAAAATATAAATATACCTATCCATGAGCTATAAGACATGACCGCACTTCCGGCCGTAGGGGAAATTAACGGTGCCACATTGCTTATCATCGTTAGCAGCGATATAAACTTCGTCATTTCG
Organism: Paenibacillus sp. J23TS9; assembly: GCF_018403225.1. Classification (NCBI taxonomy): domain Bacteria; kingdom Bacillati; phylum Bacillota; class Bacilli; order Caryophanales; family Paenibacillaceae; genus Paenibacillus; species Paenibacillus sp. J23TS9. The sequence continues at coordinate 1,624,468 of NZ_BOSG01000001.1, forward strand.
ACCCCGCTAAACCGATCTCGAACAATAGCTCTCGAAATGACGAGTCCGGCGGACGCAGCCACCCCTTGAATTAGCCTTAAACATATGAACCATTGGATGCTTGGTGCAAAAGCGCATCCAATCGAAGAAAGAATATATATGATCATCGAAATCAATAAAGGCGGACGTCTTCCATAAATGTCGCTTAAAGGCCCCATGATCAACTGTCCTAACCCTAATCCTAACAGGCTAGTGGTTAAACTCGCTTGAACCGCAGATGCGCTTGTTCCAAAAAAAGCAGCGATCTGCGGAAGTGATGCAAGGTACATATCGACGGTAAATGGCCCCAACGCCGAAAATGTTGCCAATATTAGGGCAAAACCGAGAGGTTTTTTTTATTCTTATCGTTCATTCCTTTAACTCCTATGACTGATTAAATGTTTTCTGTAAACTAATGTTTACTCCATCTCCAATAATCCGGACTCCCATCCAATCAAGGGGCACACCACTCGGCGTGCCCCTTGATATTTTTTGGCTGCAATGAATCTTTATTCATTCCCCATCGTGCTGATGTCGATGACAAATCGATACCGGACATTCGAAGCAAGTACGCGTTCCCAAGCCTCATCAATCTGTTCAGCGGAGATAACCTCGATCTCAGGTGTGATTTGGTGTTCAGCGCAGAAATCAAGCATTTCCTGTGTTTCTTGAATACCGCCGATTGCCGATCCAGCAAACGACCGACGATGCGGGATAAGAGAGAATACTTGAACAGGTAATGCTTCCGGCGGTGCACCTACGTTAACCAACGTACCGTCCACTGCCAGCAGTGATAAGTATGCATTCAAATCGATTCTGGCGCTCACCGTATTCACGATGAGATCAAACGTACCGGCTAGCTTATTGAATGTCTCCGGATCGCTGGTCGCATAATAATGATCCGCGCCTAATTTCAAACCGTCTTCTTTCTTCTTCAAGGTTTGAGATAAAACCGTTATTTCTGTTCCCATGGCATGAGCGAGCTTCACAGCCATGTGTCCGAGTCCTCCAAGTCCAACTACCGCTATTCTTTTGCCGGGAGCAGCACCCCAATGGCGCAGCGGCGAGTAGGTTGTGATCCCAGCACATAAAAGCGGTGCGGCGACATCGAGATCAATGCCGTCGGGAATTCGAACCACGAAATCTTCCGTTACGACGATGTGGGTGGAATAACCACCCTGTGTATATTGTCCATGTCTGTCGATAGCTGCATAGGTACCCGTATGTCCATGAAGACAATACTGCTCCTCTCCTCGGCGGCAGCTTTCGCACTCTCCGCAGGAATCAACCATGCAGCCGACCCCTACTCGGTCACCAACTTTATACTTTGCGACATCCGAACCAACCTGGGAGACAATGCCGGCGATCTCATGTCCTGGAACGAGAGGATATTGGACCGGTCCCCAATCCCCGCGAGCGGTATGGATGTCAGAGTGACAAATACCCGCGTACTTGGTCTCAATGAGGACATCATGCGGCCTAAGATCCCTACGCTCAATTGTGGTTAATTCAAACGGACCTTCCGGACCGAACACAGCACGTGCATTAGCATTAATCATGTTTAACCTCCAGATAATTCCGTTTTTATCAGCAAGTCCTTATTTAGAAAATAATCAGGTGGGAATAGATGGGCAATCACTCATGCCGCGAACCGTATCTATATTGATTCACACTCTTTTTATGAACTGTCATATGTGCAACCCTCTTTTCTAAAAATGATATTCCCGGTACGGCAATTGTGATAATCCACAGAAAGTGAATAATCAAATTAAGTTGTTTAATCAACTTGTGTCTATTATTATAAAAAAAGAAGCCGAAGTTCAATGGTTAAAAAAGCGCGATTTGTTCAAATATCAACAACCTCATGAAAAATGTTCATTATTTTGGAAAGCTCAGGGGGAAAGACAGGATGGCAAAAGTGGATCGGAGAATTCTAAAAACGCAAGAATCCTTGAAAAAAGCCGTCATTGAACTGATGGCAGTTAAAAATTTCGATGATATTACCATTCAAGACATTGCGGACCAAGCAAACGTAAATCGAGGTACGATATATCTTCATTATCAGGACAAATATGATTTATTGGATCAAATCATGGAGAATCAGATTAACGAATTAAGGGAGATGGATACATGGGCATGCGAGTTGGAATGGGTCGAAGCTCTAGTTCCATATTTCGAATATTTCGAGAGAAATTATTTGCTTTTTTCAACCATGTTAGCATCTAAAGGTGCCCCTTCATCTTTTAGAACACGGCTGCTTGCTTCTTTCATGGAAGGCTTCAAAGGTGAGATTGACCAAGAAAGCGGTAAAAATACGGATTTAATCGATGATGTGATGCTGCAGTATGCCGGGACTGCTTATGTAGGGGTCATTGAATGGTGGATCCGAAATGGAATGCCCTATTCACCTCAAGTCATAGCCAAACAAGTTGGGACCTTGTTAGAAAGAAGTCTATAATCCGAGTTATGTGCGGCCCAGCTTTTTTACCGATATATGGTCTTACCTTTTTCGGCTAACAACCAAAACTTACAATTGAAAAGTCCCAGCATATCGAGCTTTGAGCTAATTATACTGGGTAAATGTAGTTCTATATCCATATCCAGTTGACATACTCTGCAAGAAGCCTCACTCTTCATTAAAACAAGGCTGCCGAAACATCGGCAGCCTTGTCATTCTATGACGTAATTTAACGTGACTTGTAGTCAGCGGCTTTTAGCATAATCGTCACCGCCTCCGCTCGGGTAGCCGTTTCGTCTGCGTCGAACAGGTTGCCGCTCCGGCCTTGGATCAATCCTTCCAAGGCTGCAGCCTGGATTGCGTTTTTTGCCCAAGCGGGAATGGATGCGTCATCGGCAAATGCCGTTTTGGCTTTGCCACCCTCGATCGATTCCAGCTTCAATGCGCGCGCAACCATCGTAACCATCTCATCGCGCTGAATGAAGGCGTTTGGTCTGAACGTCCCGTCTTCGTAGCCGTTAACGATACCGGCCTCTACCGCTTGCGCGATGGGCATTCGTGCCCAATCTCCGATTGAAACCGCATCCTTAAACGTAACAATGCTGCCGCTTCCCTGCAGCTTAAGTGCTCTGGCCACCATGGCTGCAAATTCAGCCCGCGTCACTTTCCCGTCAGGCCGGAACATGCCGTCCGGATAACCGGTAACGATCCCAAGCTGAACGGCTTTCACGATATCGTCCGAAGCCCAATGGCGAGCCGTGTCGGTGAACGTACCTGATACCGGCTGGGGAGCCTCAGTCCCTACCGCAAAGACCGCATAGATGCCTGTCTTCATAACGTCCGCTTGGATAATGCTTGCGGATGCCGTCCCCCCGACTTCGATCCACTTCTTGGATGAAGGGTCATAGAAGAAAATGGATGCCTTCTGATTCGCTTTAAGGTTACTACTGTCGAAGGATATCGACATGCGGACTGCTTTTTCGAAACTGCCGCCTGGAGTTAACGTCAGTTCGTATGCAGGACTGATGGCTCCAGCTTTGTCTTTCATAACGGGTTCGGTATTCTCCAGCTTTCGAATATGCAAGCGCGCCGGTGTCTTCACTGCATCCGTCGGAATCTGAATGGTGACCCGGTCGCCTAATGTTAATATACCGGGCTTACCGGGGTTCAGTGAGATTTCTGCTTCGTCTACGTTTGCAGAAGTCCCTCCTCCTCCGGCGTTCCCTCCTCCACCGCTGCTGGCCGTGCCTCCGTTAGCTGCTCCAGGATCGGTCGGTTTTTCCTCGATTGAAGCTTTTAACCGGGATACCAGGTCTTTCAGCGTCTCGGCGACAGCCTCGAATTGATAAGGATAGCGATCCAGCATGGCAAGCAACTGACTGCGGAGGGCAGGATCGCCCTTACCCGAAGCGAGCAATAGTTCTGCCAGACGAATCGTTTCATTATAGGAAACCATTAAATCATCCCCGTACACTTCCAGCTCATAAATCGAATAGCCATACTTGGTATCGCCTACGGGACGCCGCTCCACGCCTTGAAATTTCACGTATCTGGCTTCGATCGGATCGAAATCGATCGTATCCAGTTTCCCATTGGACCGGAGAATCTCGTCGTTTGGTTTCACGTTAGTCCAGGATTGTTTATCCTCGGAAACAAGGAGCTTGAACTTTTCCGCCTGGGTCTCCCAGGCAATATTGATTTTATTGATTTTCCGGGACTGTCCGAGATCGATGATCATCCAGGAAGCGTCATCGTACGCGCTGGACCAGCGGGTCGAAAGATTGCCATCGATCGCTTTATCCGGCGTCAATACATCCGCTTCCAGAGGAGATGATTCCGCCTTGGCTTGAAGCGAGAAATTATTGACATCCAGCAGCGGCGTGTAGCGGTTGTAAATCTGGAAATTGTCGATCATGCCCTTAAATGCATTCGTGTCGCTTCCGATTTTTCCAGCAGGCAGCACCAGCGTTTGGATCAGCGGTACCGGCTGTCCAAGCTTTTCCATGTACTCGTTTCCGTTCACGTAGAGCGACACACCGATTTGGTTGCCGGTCAACAGAATATGCGTCCAGCGGTTAACAGGGACCTCATATTGAAAAACGCTGTCGTATCCTTCTTTCGAGAAACCCAGCTTCCCGGTCTTCCCCTGCTTTAGCTTAATCGTGCCGTTAGGAGATTCCATCAACACGGCATCATCCGGGTTATCCGCATCCGGCTTGATCCACATCGATACCGTCCAGCCGAACCACAGCGGGTTCAGCGGCGTTTGAATATAGCTTTGGCCACCGTGAAATGCGGCTCCTTTACCGTATTTACCTTCTTCCAGCGTTACATTCGTCGCTGCTCCATCCATGTGATTACCCGAAACATCTTGAAATCCGTCCTCGAAAGTGTAGTTGATGACGTTTCCATCCGGATTATCAACGTCGATGCGGTGCGACAGATCGGTATTGGGCGCATCCCCGATGGTCGAGGCCGCTTTCATGAATGCGTTATAATCGGCTCCGTCACGAGCCCCCTGCCACATTTTTTCGGAAAGCACCTGCATGGCCGGGAGCATCCTCGCATGGGAATCGTCCATCGATATGCCTGAGGCATAAGAAATATCGTTCCATAAGGCGAACATGCCGCCTTTCAGCTGCGGAAGACCGTACGGCAAGGTGACGCCTAGCCATTTAACGGGCTCCCATTCCCGATACAACAGCGGCGTATCCAGGTAATCCCGATAGAGCCTCGGTACAAGATACATATAGTTGGTATCCGTGTTGATGATATCGTATCCTTCGTCCATCGCCTGCTGCGGTCCTTCATAGGGTTCATACCATACCGCCATGGTAGCTTGGTTGCTGACCGGCGTCGTGCCGGCAAATTGTTTGAGCCCACCCCAAACGTAGGGATGCTTTCCCTTGTCGTTGATATGCTGAATCAACGTATCCATGTACTTGCGAAAATCCTCGTTCGATCCGCCTGCATATTCATCCGTTCCGACATGCACATCCGGTCCCAGGAACGTAGGCTCCTTGTCGCTGCCGTATCCATCAATGTATTCATCGAACAGATTCGTGATGAATTCGGTGGCGGCCGGCTTCGTAATGTCCAGGAAGCTGTCCTTGCCAAGCGATGGGTCATAGGTGGTGAAAGCACGAGAATGGCCCGGCGTATCGATCTCGGGAATAATGTTGATGCCGTATTTGCGGCCCAGTCGCTGCAAATCGCGGAATTCCTCCTTCGTATAGTAACCGTCCTGACTCGTTAGGCCTGGGTACCGATCGCTCTCCAGACGGAAGGCGGAACGTTTACCATCCGGAAAAGGTGCTCCTACATCGTCATTCAAATGAATTTGCAAATCCGTCATTTTGTACCAGGACAGCATTTTGACGTATTTGCGTAAAAAATCAATCGTGTAAAACTTCCGTGCCACGTCGATCATGAGCCCCCGGGTCTCGTATTTGGGATAATCATGCGATAACCCTTTCGGCAGTTGATCATGCCCGGCGTCCTGCTTCAGAATCTGAAGAACGGAGCGCGTTCCCCAGAGGACTCCTTTTTCGGTCGGGGCCGCTATGGAAGCGTAATCATTTATATCCAGCACGTATCCTTCGGCTCCCAGATAGTTTAGGGAAGGATCAAGGGTTAGATAGAGATCCCCATTCGACGGAGAGCCTTGACGGGTCTCCAGATCCAAACCGCTGACATCCTTCAAATCCTCTTTAAGTATGTCCGCTGTCGTCTGTAAGGCCGCATCATTAACTACGATGTTTGAAGCAGGTGTCAGCGTGAACTGTCCGGTATCTCCAACCCATTCCCGCAGCGATGGAATGACTCTTGGCTCCGGATTCTGCTCTGTCCCGGGCGAATAGATTCCGGGTACCGTCACTTCGAAAGAGGCCGTTATGCCTTTCTCTTCCGATTTCGCTTCATTCTGCACCTGCAGTATGACATGGACCTTGCGATCCACTAACGGAGGATGTATGACGGCATCTTTATCGATCACAGGCAGCGCATCGCTGCCATAGACGGATACGCGGTACCCGGCGGGAACCTCGGGCAGTGTAAGCTTGGTTTGTCCTTCGGCAATCGGCTCAAGACCGGTGATGCCCTGGATGATTTTCGCGATATGATCCTCCTCAAACACTTGAAACTCATAAAAGGAATAACCATAATAGATGCCTTCGACCGGAGCTCGTTCCACCCCTTGGAATTTTACGAATCTCGCCGGTCTGCTTGGAAAATCAAGAACGTCTTTTCCCCCGCTGCAATCGATCAAACTATCATCGTCCTTGATATTATTCCATTGTTCGCCGTCGATAGATGTGTAGATTTGATACGATTTGGCTGGTGTTTGCCAATGAATCACCACCTGGCCGATATCCTTCGTTTCCCCTAAATCCACGACGAACCACTGGTCGTCCGTCTTTGCCGATGACCAGCGCGTGCCCATGTTCCCGTCTACGGCATATTCGGGGAATAATCCGTAGTCTACTTCGTTGCCAGAGACTTTAACCGGCTTTTTTAAAGCATAGTTTTCTTTTCCCGCTTCAGATAAAGCGGTTTCAGAATACGTGGCGTCAACAACTGTTTGCTGCATTTCCGTTTGTTCATCGGCTGTCGGTTCCTCTATAGCAAACGGAGAGGGTTCATTGACGCTTTCTTCGGCAACAGCTGCTGGCGGATACGACGAAAAAACAATCGTGAATAACAGTACAAGTGCTGAAAACATAGAGATTCCCGGTTTCAAAGGCTGTCCAGAGTTCATGTTCTATCCTCATTTCGTTAAGTGAAATGGCAATAAACGCTCTCCTTGCAAAATCCATGATTACGGTACATCGCATTCCAAAGCGACCGTACGTTCCTTGTTTCGCAGCCTTCAATCTCCATAATCAATAGTCAATTATAGCCCCCCCTTTTGTTTGGATTACTGTTTATCATAAAGGCCATTTTCATAGATTCAGAAGAGACTTCTCATGACATCGATATACTTTTGTTGATTTTCCCCTAAATTAGATACATGTATATTCCTTATATACATGTATCTAGCGTATTAAATTCTTCAAAAAGATATCTCGAATTGAGGGGGCTTGGAGTGAAATCAAACCAGCACAAGCTGATCGGGAGACACGTGATTTGAGCGCCCGGATATTCCAAGACCGTTTCAAAAAAATAATGATCTGAACCCGAAAAAATGAGACAAAACCCAAAATATAGCGCCTATTCATCCGCATAAGGTATTCGATAAAATGAAGATACTTCCTTTCGTAAGCGCTTTCTTGTTGTGCTGCTAATTCTGGAAGTACCAATATTTTTCAGGGAGGGAAAAAATGAAGCTTTTTTTTACGACGAAAAGGATGTTTAGGAAAAAGACATGGAGTTTGTTGCTGGTGCTCTTGCTGCTGACTGGTCCCGGCCTGTGGCCTACTTTGAAGGTACAGGCCGCAGCTGGATCCACCATCTCCTCGATGTCTTACTTTTCGGCTGCAGATGGGCCTGTCATCACAAAATCAGGGGTTGGCCAGGCCAGTTATGGGTTTGTGATGCCTGTTTTCAACGGAGGCTCTGCCACCTGGAATGATGTTGTCCAAGACTTGGGCGTCAATGTGAAAGTAAACGGCAACTGGGTCGATATCGACAGCGTCGGAAGCTTTGTCTATAACCAGAACTGGGGTCACTGGAATGACGGCGGCTTTACGGGCTATTGGTTCACGCTCTCTGCAACAACCGAGATTCAGCTGTACTCCAAAGCAAATGGGGTTAAACTGGAATACCAACTTGTTTTTCAGAACATCAACAAAACAACCATCACCGCGATGACGCCGACGCAAGGTCCGCAAATTACGGCGAGTTTAACAGGCGGTGCCGGCTTCACCTACCCTACTTTCAACAATGATCCTGCCATAACCTATGCAGCTGTTGCGGATGATTTGAAGGTATATGTGAAACCTGTCAATACAAGCGAATGGATCGATATCGATAACAATGCAGCAAGCGGCTGGATTTATGATCAAAACTTCGGTCAATTCACCGATGGCGGCGGAGGCTACTGGTTCAACGTGACCGAGTCGATCAACGTCAAATTACAATCGAAGACATCTTCGGCAAACCTCGTATATACCATCACCTTTGATAAACCTGCAAGAAATTCGTTTGTGCTGACGCCTTATGACGGTACGACCTATACAGCCAACGAGAGCGGCGCCATCGGCATCCCGCTTCCGAAAATTGACGGCGGTGCGCCGATCGGAACGGAGCTTGGCAATTTCATATACCAGATCAAGATCAACGGCAGCTGGGTCGATCTGGACAATTCGAGCCAAAGCGGATTCATGTATGCTTCGAACGGCTATAATAACATGTCCAATGCCAATCAGTGGGGATATTGGTCCGATTATATCTATGGCCTGTGGTTTCAGCCGATCCAAGTGGATATGCAGATTCGCATCGGCTATCCGCTGAATGGGCAATCCGGCGGCAATATCGGCAGCAATTACGTCACGTATACCTTCATCGGCAATCCGAATGCTCCCCGCCCGGATGTCAGCGATCAGGAGGATATTCTTGTTGGAACACCAAGCGACCCTGCCATTAACGGCATGAATCTCATATGGCAGGATGAATTTAACGGAACGCAGCTTGATCAAAGCAAATGGAGCTATGAACAAGGATATTATCTCAATGACGATCCCAATACCTGGGGTTGGGGCAATGCGGAACTGGAATATTATACGGATCATGCGCAAAATGTGTTTGTTCAGGATGGAAAGTTAACTATCAGAGCCTTGAACGAGCCCAAATCGTTTCCGCAAGATCCGAACCGAAATGCCCAGTATTCCTCCGGCAAGATCAATACCAAAGATCATTTTTCATTCAAGTACGGCCGGGTGGATTTCCGTGCCAAGCTACCAACAGGCAACGGGATCTGGCCTGCGCTTTGGATGCTTCCGAAAGATAATATATATGGCACGTGGGCCTCATCCGGCGAAATCGACGTCATGGAAGCCAGGGGACGCTTGCCTGGCGCTACGAGCGGCACCGTACATTTTGGCGGAACGTGGCCGGCAAACCAGTATCTCTCGAGCGAGTATCATTTCCCTCAAGGGCAAACCATCGCGAGCGACTATCATGTATATTCGGTCGTCTGGGAAGAGGATGACATCAAATGGTATGTGGACGGCAAGTTCTTCTTTAAAGTGACCCGGGATCAATGGTATTCCGCGGCAGCGCCGAACAATCCAAACGCGCCTTTCGATCAGTCGTTCTACCTTATTATGAATCTGGCGGTCGGCGGAAACTTTGACGGCGGACGGACCCCGGATCCGTCCGATATTCCAGCAACGATGCAGGTGGATTATGTACGTGTGTATAAAGAAGGAAATAGCCAGAATCCTGGAAACATACCGGTTACCGGCGTCACAGTGAATCCGGCCGCCTCACAGGTGGAAGTAGGTCAGACCACGCAATTGAATGCCAGCGTTTCTCCATCCAATGCAACAAATACTCAGGTAACATGGTCTGTCTCCAATAGCGGCATCGCTTCCGTGAATCAGAGCGGCCTCGTGACCGGACTTGTTCCGGGGACAACCACCGTTACGGCAATGACCGCCGACGGCAACAAAGCATCCAGCGCCACGATCACCGTCGTACCTCCTCCTTCGACCGTTATCGTCATCGGCGATGAGGTAAAAGGCTTGAAGAAAACCGGCGATGAATTGGTGTTCTACGTCAATGGCGCAACCTTTGCCGATTTACACTATAAGGTGAATAACGGCGTGCAATTGAACGTAGCCATGACATCTGCGGGGAATAGCAATTACACCTATCCTGTCCATAACCTGAAGCAGGGGGATACCATCGAGTACTTCTTTACCTATAATCCTGGGCAAGGGGCACTGGATACCCCTTGGCAGACATACGTTCATGGGGTAACTCAAGGGAAGCCGGAGTAAGACCGACAGATCATGTCGTACGCTCGTTCTAGAATAAAGAATAAAAAAGGGCTGCTTCATGTATGAAGCAGCCCTTTTTTATCATCAATGTACTTATCCCACCAATCAACTATTCCAGAGTTCACCATAACGTTATTTGGTCAGCGTGATGCAACAAATTATCTTTTAGAACCTCATTTTAATAAGGCTCTTGGACCGACATCGGCCGGCAGTAACGGACGGTTGGTCTTCGCACCGCCAGCGTGGTATTCATCGGCGCCGACATCCGGCGCATAGCGCATCTGCCCATCCATATCGTCAAGAGCAAAAAACGGACTGACGGCTGCATCAATGGCAGGGCTGTAAACCGACAAGCGGATTAATCCGTCAATGCCGCGTACTAATCGCAGATCTTCTTTTTTGATCATCCCGCTGACAACGGGATTATTCGAAGCCGACGCGATTCCTTCGATCTTATTGCCTTTATAGTCAGGCCGTTCGACTTCCGGGGATTTCATCATCGCACTGGTTTCATTAAAAATTGTGCCTGCATTGCTGAAAATCAAATTGTTGTATATTTTCGTTCCCACAGGCTGATAGGTTCTGCCTCCAAGGGTGATTGCTGGCGTGCTGTTGCCTACGTTGACAATCGTATTGTGGAAGATCTGGACATTATATTGTCTCCAGTGTCCGCGCAGGAGCTCTGTCCGTTCCTCTTCCGGAAGATTATTCAGCACGGCGGTTTGCTCATGTTCTCCTCCCCAGCGTACGGTTGGGTTCGTACTACCTTCCGGCCCCCCGTCATGTGTTCCACCGTCCAGTCGAATCACTTTGTCGGTAAGCCCTTCCATATAATTGTTGAAAATTTTATGATCATTGCCGTATATGCGGAAACCGCTGAGACCCGGCGTTTTACCGTCCCCGAGAATGAAATTGCCGTAGAAGCTGTTGCGGTTGCCGTGCCGGGATACAATACCGCCGTAGGAATTGCGGATCGTATTATAGCGGACGATATTGTCGCTGCTTTTCACCGAAATGATTTCATCTTCCCCATTCAATCCATCAAACAAATTATGCTGAATCGTTACATGACCGGAATACAAGGAGAGACTGGATAATCCTAGACGGATCGCTTCCAAACCGTTGCTGACCCGTGGACCGATGTCATGAAAATGGTTGTATTCGATCACATCGTATTGCGAGATGCTTTGTCCGCTGTGCCCTTCGCCATCATAAATCACCACCGCGCCAAAACCTTTCTTCGGACCGATATCATTATACGCAATACGGTTGTGACTGCTTTTCCCTTCCACCCGGATATAATGACGGTTGGTTCCATTGTCTGTCAGCAGCTTGTTGTCTTCATATGGTGTGGGACCGCTGTAAACCTCGCCCTTTGGATCATAGCTGCTTTCACCATACCTGCAGCTTCCATTGACGTTAACGAGGCACCATACGGAACGATTATCCACCTTGAATCTGTATTCCTGGCTGGTCTCATCGAGCGCGAAGGTATTACCCAGAATTGAGATATGGCTTGAACTTTGCAGCTGCACTCCAGGATGAACGCCTGTCAGTGCACGGCTGGCGAGACCCCGATCCGTCAAGGTCTGATTCCCGTTCTCATCTCCGATTCCGTTCACGAACTTCAGTCCGCTTACCTCAACGTAGCTAGAATCCTCAATATGGATGTAGCTGTTTCCTGCAATCAACGCTTTACCGGGATGAACGGCCGTTATCCGGATCGGATAAGCTGCTGAACCATGCTTTTCTTTAATCACGAATGGCCCATTTTGTTCATAAGATCCATCCTTCAGCTCAATCGATGTTCCGCTGGCCGCCTGGTCGAGGGCCTGCTGCAGCTCGCTGCCTGTGCTGACTTTAACATGCTTGAATACCGGAGGCTCTACATCACCTTCATTGACAATTCCCCCTTCGGCAGGAGGCGAAGTCGGTTCTCCCGTCTCCGGCGGAGTCCCCGTATACCATTCCACCTCCATGATGCTGTTCCAATTTCCCGAGCTTCCGCTGGCGTTGTTTCCATATCCCTTAAGACGCAAATATCTGGTCTCTGTCGGTTGATCCAGCATATAGGTTTGCAGGATGCTATCCTCCGGCTGGAGCTGGCGGCTCGACTGTTTTTGGAGCACGGTCTTTCCGGAACTGAATTCGGGCGTATCCGATGCCGTGATTTCGAAGCTGGAAAGGCGTTCGCGCGCATTCAAAAAAGCAATTTTTACATAAGTGACCTTCTGCGGCTGATTCAGATCGAATTGAAGCCATTCTCCTTGTCCGGATGCAGACCAGCGGCTTTGCTGGCTGTTCTCATCCTCGCCCCAAATTCCATCCACGACATTCGCCGGCACATAGTTCGTATTCGGCTGGTATGAGCTGGCCGTAACAGCCCCTACTGCTAATTTCATTTCTTCTCCTCCCTTCCCGCTTGCGGCACTCATAACTTGTGAAGGTTGTACTGTTAGGGATCCCAGGATCAGCAGGAAAGCCAATCCCAAGCAAATTCCTGTGAAATATCGCCGGTTCCGCATTTTTGTCAATAACGTATCCAAGTGCACTCCACCTTTCCGAAATGAAGGGTATAGATTGCTAGAAAGTACGATGTGACCAACCCTTGAGTTTGGCCAGAGATTCCACGTAATAATAATCCCCGTAAATCAAAGATACATTGACATTGACTCCCTCAGGCTTATGCCCTGTCGCACCGTGCAAAATGCCTTCATGGCCAGCGTCGTTAAACGCTGCGTATGCCTCGGATAAAGAAGCCAAAATGCGTTCAGCCGCTTGACGGTATATCGTACCGACTTCCGGTACTGTTAATGCGGCAAGCTCCAGCAAGCCGGAAGCGGCAATCGCCGCAGCGGAAGTATCACGCGGCTCCGACTCCGGATTCGGCACGCGGAAATCCCAAGGCGGAACCATATCCTCCGGCAATGAGGCAATAAAGTGATGGGCTACCCGCTGGGATGCATGCAGATATCGGATATCCCCTGTAGACCGGTACGTATTTGCCATGCCGTACAATGCCCACGCATTCCCCCTTGACCAGCAGGAATCCGGCGCGTACCCCTGCCAGCCTTTGTATTCAAGCATTTCGCCGTTAGCCGGATCAAATACCGCGACATGGCAGGTAGAGCCGTCCGGACGAATCATATGCTTCAGAGCCATATCGGCATGCGCTTTGGCAATATGGCTGAAGCGCGGATCACCGCTTTCCTCTGCGGCCCAGAACAAAAGGGACAAATTCATGAGGCAGTCGATTATCGCCCAGCCCGGCATATCCCGGTTCCAGGCACGCAGATATTGTCCAGCGAGGTTGAAGCGTCCCGCCAAAAAATTGGCTGCTGTCAGTCCTCTCCGTTTGCCATCGATATCATTGGTAAGCTTATGCTTCAGAATGGAGGTCGGAAGGAATTGAAACCCGACGTCATGATGAAAACGGTTCTCCTCCAGCATCAGCCGCTCCATGCGGATATCAAAGTCCCAAGCAGCGTTCCGGTACTTCTCTTCCCCTGTCATATCATAATAGATCCAGAGCATTCCCGGCCAAAAGCCGGATATCCAATTATCCAAGGTCAATCCGTCATATTCCCCGTTTTTCGCCGCATGAGGTGCCAGCTCCGGCCCTCTGGCCATTAACTGGTCTACCTTTTGCTGCGCCTGTCTCCACCATAGTTCCAGATTCTTATCCTTCTCAGCCGCAAGCTTAGCCATAGCTGACCTCCTTGTTTGATCTGTAAGGTTCACCCTTTTATGGCGCCAATCATCGCGCCTTTAACGAAATATTTTTGCAGAAACGGATATACGCACAAAATCGGAACGGTAGCCACGATGATGGTAGCATGTTTGAGCGTTTCGCCGATTACCGCGACTTCACCACCGCTGGCTCCGGTTGCCATCGAACTGGCATCATTAAGCAGCAGCAGCTCCCGCAGGACCAGCTGAAGCGGATACAGGTTACGATCCTGCACATAAATCATCGCATTAAACCAGGAATTCCAGTGGCTGACCCCGTAATACAGCAGCATGACGGCCATGACCGGCATGCACAGCGGAATCATGATGCGGAACAGGATGACGAATTCATTGGCCCCGTCGATCTTCGCTGACTCCTCCAAGCTGTCCGGCACGGCTTCGAATGCTGTTCGCATTATAATCAGATTAAAGGCCGAAATGGCCTGCGGGATAATCAGGGACCATAACGTGTTGGTCAGCCCGAGTCCTTTTACCGTAAAATATAATGGAATGAGCCCCCCGTTAAAAAACATCGTAAACACAATAAACAGCATGAGCTGCTTGCGGTAGCGAAGGCCTTTCCGTGATAACGCGTAAGCGCCGAAAGCCGTCAGAATAATATTGAGCACAAGCCCGCCAATAAGCACGATAAATGTATTTAAATACCCGCGAATGATCATGGGGTTCTCGAATACCAGACGGTAGGCGTTCAGGTTGAAGTGCAAAGGCTTCCATAAAATACCCGAATGCTGCATGTACAATGTCGGATCACTTAAGGAAGCGAATAAAACGTAAACCAAAGGATATAAGGTGCAAATCGTTAAAATGGTCAGCAAGGTGTAATTCAAGACATCAAAAGTCTTCTCACCGAATGACAAGTGTCCCATTCTGTGTTTCATATATCCATCCCTCCTACCACAAGCTCGTATTGTTCATCTTTCGGCTCAACCAGTTAGAGCAGATGACAAGCGTGAAGTTAATAGCCGAATTGAATAGTCCCACGGCCGAGCTGAAGCTGTAATCGAACTCCTGGAGCCCTACACGATATACGTAGGAGCTGATCACATCTGCTGTTTCGTAGGTAGACGGATTGTAAAGCAGAATGATTTTCTCGCCGCCGACATTCATGATTCTGCCCATCTCAAGGATAAATAGGATGATAATCGTGGGCATAATCCCCGGCAAGGTCACATGAAGCATCTGCTTCCAGCGGCTTGCCCCGTCCATCCTGGCAGCTTCATACTGTTCCTGGTCAATTCCGGCCAGCGCAGCCAAATAGATAATCGTGCCCCAGCCGATATTTTGCCAGATCCCTGACGAGACGAAGATGGTACGGAAATATTCCGGTCCGAGCAGCAGTGATACCCGTTCCCAGCCAAAGAACGAAAGCAGATCATTAACGATCCCGTCGCTCATCGTAAACTCTTTGATAATGCCGCACACGACTACCAGCGATATAAAATGGGGCATATACGTCAATGTCTGTACGGTGCGTTTAAATACCGTTTTTCTCACTTCGTTTAACAGTAAGGCCAAAATCAGCGGAGCAGGAAAACCGAAAATAAGCTCATAGAAACTAATGATTAACGTGTTCGTAATGACGCGCCAAAAGTAAATCCCCTGAAAAAAAGACTCGAAATGCTCCCAGCCGACCCAAGGGCTGCCCGTGATACCCAGCCGCGGCGAAAAGTCCTTAAAAGCAATCATGGCTCCATACATCGGATAGTAGTGGAAGACAGTGAAATACAGCAGTACGGGAGTAAGCATGATATATAGCCAAGGATTTTTCCGAATATCTTTCAGCAGTCCCCACCGGCTCGATGTATTCGTGCGGTCAGCAGGCAGCAAGGTCGCGTGCTGCATGTGAGATGGATGTTTCGCCATGCCGTTGTCACTCCTCATGATCAATCTGCCGTCCGGAGGAAGTCAGGCAATTACAAGCCTCCCCCGGACTTACAGGCATTATCTCTTGTTATATCGATCCATAGCGCTTTGGTAGATTTCGACTGCCCGGTCGATGCCCAGCTTCTTAATCTGTGCCACGTACTGATCATAATTCTCCATCGGCTCTTTACCGACGATGAATTTCACGAACATTTCTTCCTTATAATTGGTCACGTCCGTCAGAATCTTGCCGAGCTCCTTGCTTTCTTCATCCGTCGGCGTTAGAAATGCCGGAAGCGTATGCTTCTCCGCCTCTGTGTTGGACCAGATCTTAACCGCTTCATCCTGCTGCGGGAAGGTGTTCCAATTGCGGCGTTCATCCGCTTCATATGGACCATTCGGCTTGGAATAGATGGATACCATTTGCTGTAGACTGTATTTCTCATTATTTTTAATCAAATCGGTATACTCCGGGGCCCCATTCTCCATGGTGTAGCTCTCCCCTTCGATTCCGAAGTTAAACAGCATGGCGCCTTCGTCGCTGTAAGCATAGTCCAGCCACTTTGCGACCAGTTCCGGATTTTTTGCGGCGGTCGTTATCGCTTTGCTTGGTCCTGGATTGTATTTGAAATCACGCTGTCCGATAAACGGAACTTCGCCTTTTTTGAGTGTTGGATAAGGAGCGCCCACGAGCTCAAACTTCGGATCCTGCTTCTTCATCGCATCCATCCATTTGCCCATGCCTCCACTGAGCAGGTTAACCGTTGCTCCTGTCTGACCCGTCAGAATCTTGTTGTCCAATGCTTTGCTATCGGTAAGCGCAAAATCCTTGTCAAACAGTCCTTCCGCAAACCATTTACGGAAGAGCGTCAGAAAATCCTTATACTGCGGATCCACTGGACCGTATTTTACTTTTCCTTCATCATCGATATAAAAATTGTTGGACGTGTGAAACGCTCCGATAAAGGCATCGCGGATTTCAAAATTGCCTCCCGTGTACGTTACGCTAAGCGGTGCCTTTGCGCCTTTTTTCTCCTTAAACGCTTTCAAAGTAGTTTCCCACTCTTCAATCGTTGTCGGCACAGGGAGATTCAGTTCGTCCAGCCAGTCCTTGCGGACCATCGGACCGCGGAATACAAGCCCGGACGGATTGCGGATCATCGGAAATACATAATATTTTCCGCTGTCCGTCTTCACCATTTTGTCGAGTTCCTTGTCTGCTTCCAGCTTCTTCTTGAGATTCGGCGCATATTGGTCGATGATGTCATTCAGTTCCAGAATAACTCCGTCTTTAATCGCTTTTTGCGGTCCTCCGGGATAGGAACCCGCGCTCCGTCCCGTCCAGTCATACTCAATCGTATCCGGCAGCTCATCCGAGGCGATCATCAGATTAAATTGTTCCTTCGTCTGCTGGTCATTCGGATGGATATACTTCACATTAACACCGGTCTTCTCGGCAAGCGTCTTGCCGAATGGAGTGTCAGCCAGATTGGGGAAGAACGTAACCGCGTTATTATTCAGGATTTCCCACGATGTAATTCCCTTGTTCGCCTTCAGCGGATACGTCATGCCGAGATCTGAAGCAGCACTCTTGTCTTCCTGCGGTTTCGCTTTCGTTTCCTTGCCATCTCCCTGGGAGCATCCCGCAAGCACCAAGCTCATCAGCAGGACGGCGGAAACTCCCATTTTGAAACGCCTTACCAAACTTTTACTGGAAAGCAAACGTTGAACCATTGCCATTCCCCCGATTCGGATTGTTTTATGAATACCCTTACAAAATGAAGTACTCGATGCTCATTGTTGAACAAATCCGTATATATGAACATAGACAAAACATAAAATCACAGGCAAAAACGTAAATTCGCCTGTGATTTTTTTGATTTTTACATTCAATTCGTCGTCTTTTGGTATGCTCCAGGGGTGATGCCTTCGAATTTTTTGAAGGTTCGCACAAAGGTGCTGACATCCGCATAGCCAACGCGACCGGCGACCTCATTGACCGTCAGCTTCTGCTCCTGGAGGAGATCCTTGGCTTCTGCCAGGCGTAAACGGTTAATCGTATCGAGCAGTGCTTCGCCCGCGTGATCTTTATACAGACGCGATATATATGAGGGTGTCATTCGGAAGGCTTCCCCAATCATGGAGATATTCAGATTTGGATCATGCAATTGATTCTCTATGTAACGCCGTACATCCTCAATCAAATAACGGTGATGATCCCTCTTTTCGGATTGGATCCATTCACAAACCTGCTTCAGCTTATCCTTCATCTGCTCCTTCATCTGCAGGACATGTTCGCATGCGAGCAGCTGCTCTACATCGAGGAGCTGCGATTCCAGCGTTCGTTTGCTTGTTACGCTTACCTCATCGAGCGTATTCAGCATCGTGCTTGCCAGATTGTACATCAGGCATTTCGCGAGTGGCACGGATACCGGATGACCCGAGAAGTTTTCCTTGAAAATTTCCTCGAGCAGCGTTTCCGCTTTCGGATAATTCCCGCTCTTCACCACATAAATCAGCTGCTGTTCGACGCTCAGAGGATAATAATAATGATGATTCGCTGCATGCTTCAGTTGCGTATCCTCATACCGGATGAATTGCCCGCTTCCGAGTATAACCCGATATTCAAGCGCATCCAGCGCCTCTTGATAAGAATGGGCAATTTCATAGATGTGGGAATGGGCTCCACCAACCGCAATCGTCAGTTTCACCTGCATTTGCACATGCATGAACTCACGAATCTGTTCCGTAATGCGCTGTAGAGTCTGCTGCTCTTGTTCTTCAGAAATATCGTTCTGAAAATTCACGATCGAAGCAAGAACGTCATTCATGTCTGTGGTGTATACGGCAGCCTCGCCCGCCGCCGTGTCTTCAAGGACATTCGTCAGAATAAAATGCAGCATTTGCTGCTTTTTATCAGACAACTCCTCCGATCCGTACTGCTCAAATTTCCCGTATTCATCCACAGATACCAGCATGACGGCAAAACGATCAGATGAAAACTGAATATGATGGGCGGCAAGAGATTCATGCAGCGGCGCTTCTTGATCTATCGCCCCTTTCAGCAGCCTTCGGAGCAAATGAGCCCGGATCGTATTGCGATGTTTATCAAAGCGGACGCGCATATCTTCCTTTTCCGTAAAATAGTCCTGGATCGCACCCTGCAGGAAGGAATATTCGCTCAAGCCCCCGTCAAAGCGCAGTCCGAATTTATGGGAAAGACTCTGCAGCATGACCTGGATCGGCATGTAATTTTTACGAAGAAACAGAACGCAGATGACGCCGCCGACCAAAAAACAGAGCCCGATGCTGATCCAGGTAAGCCTGCGCATATACTCCATTTTTTCATTGAACAGGGATGCCGGCAGCACGGACACATATTTCCAGCCCGTAACTTTGGAAGTAATGTAGGAGACCGCCGCTTGTTGATTCTGAACCTCCTTGTATACCATGCCCTGCTGTTCCTGAAGCTCATCGTATTTAAGCTGCAGTGAGAGCAGGCTTCCCGATTTCGCGGGAGCGGCAATGTAGCGGCTTTCCTCATTCAGAATGAACACGCTAGCATCCGGATTTCGGGGAGCGCTCTCGATCAATTTGGCATCCTTCATGACGAACATGATGATGGCAGGCGGCTGGCCCGGTGTGTTGAATACAAGGGAGCGCGCGAACACTACGACCGGTGTCGCCGTGCCGTCATCCCAGTAATTCATCGGAATGTAGCCGTTTACATATTTTTGTTCGAACAGGCTGTTCCATTGCTCGAAAGTCGTATTTTTTTGCGGGCGCAGCTTTTGAAATAAACCTTGGCGGTTCATATGATCGTAGGTAGATAACACGGTATCGCTGTTCATGTACCATACAAAGATTTGATCGATGTAATCATTGGCGTTTTTATAGGTGCGCAGGCTCTCCGAAATCTGGAATAAATCATAGTATTGGGCATCCCTTAGCGGAAGATCAACGCTGGAGAAGCTGGAAATATTGCGGTTTAAGGCAATCTCGAGGCTCAGCTGTTCCAGCCCCTTCAGCTTGCTGTCAATGGACATTTCCATCTGCTCGAGCAACAGGTCATTCGCCCGGTTCGTTTCCGTCTTCACCTGATTGAACGAGATCGAATACAACACAAAGCTGATGAGAATAGGTACCGTTAGAACGGTTGTATAGGATACTAACCAGGTTACAATAACGCTTCGGTTGTACTTGCGCAGCTGCTTGAACATAATCCGCTTACCTCCCGGATGTTATTTGGGAATTCCGTATAGTCGCCAAGGTTTCTTTCCTCCAAAAAAATTGTACATGCCGGGTTCAGCCTGTATAGGTGCAATTGCCTCATTCTGCCTGCTGCCTGTCGCGTAGATCACCGCTTCCTCTCCTTGTCCAAGCGATATTTCAATGGATTGGTCCTCATGTATCCTATAATCCGGCGTCTTATTCTGCACTTCAATCACGAAGCCTTGTTCCGAATGTGCGAGATCAGTAAGCAATCGACAGGGCTCTCCAGCAAGGCTGCGGATACGGATCAGCTCTGTTCTCCCCTCTTTATAGACGGCGCTGACAAGAAAACCGCCCTCTGTGCGCAGATTATGAAAGACGGCTTCCTGCCACTCGCCCGGTATGGCCGGAAATACCCGGATCAGGTTCCCCCAGCTCTGCAGCAGCATATCATGTATCGCCTCCGCTCCGGCCAGCGGCGTCTCGATAACCGGTCCCGCTTCTTTATACATCGTATTCGGTTTAATAAAATGCATCAGGCTTCGCACATAAGCGAGTGCTTCATCGCCAAGACCCAGTGCTGCCGCAATGGAAGCCGCACCCGTGAAGCTGAAGCCGCGCAGATCTCCTTCCATGGCGATCCAATGCCTGAGAGTGCGGATGGCAAGCACCCGTTCTTCCTCCGATCCTCCGGCAATATGCAGCGGAAAAACAGCAAGCAGATGGCTGAAGTGTCTATGACCGAACTCCAGACTGAGATCCTCTCCGATCTTGTAGCCGAGTTCCGGGTCAACCGGCAGAGGTGTCAAGCGGGTGAGGATTTCATTCCATCTCTCCCGGAGCGGGTCAAGAATCTGAAGTCTCTCGGATGCATGCAATAATGTTTCGCAGCCCCAACGTAATAGAGAAAGGTCATAATGGGAATCACGGGTCACGAGTTGTTTGAAGGAACCGTATTCAGGCGAAACCATGGGAGGCAGGTGAAGCATACCGTCCTCCCCTTCCTCCAACAGATGCATATACAAGCAGATACTCCGCCGTAGAAGCGGATATAGGAATTCGCGCAGCAGCTCGCTGTCCATCGAATAGCGGTATTGCCGCCAGCAATTATGCATAAGCCATGTTAAATTCCCGACCTCATCGTCAACCGGACTGTTCAGATCATAGCTGCTGCTCCGCCCGAGGCCGGCCGAATCGCTGCGAAAAGCTTCAGGCACATTATGGATCAATTGCTTCTCATGTAGCCGGAGCGAAGAAATGAGAGATTGTCCAAGCTCAAGCCGGTTCGCGGTATACACCGGTGAATAGCTCATTTGCACGTTCATATTAAACCAGAGACCCGGCCAAGGCGTTGAAGTCATCCATGGACCTTGGTTGTCCATAGGCAGCATATCTTTTCGGGTAGCACTAGCCAGCTTATATATCTGAATCCAGTAAAAACTTTCGAGCTGCATGTCAGGGATCGAGATAAAGCTTGCCGGATAGTAGTTATGCCACCACACGCGGTGGGCGGAAATCCATTCACCTATGCCTGTCTCCGTGACGTCTATCTTATCAAGCTCCCTGCGGGCGTTTTCCTTGTCCTGTTCGGATACTCCTTTCATTACGGTCAGCAGGCATACTCGGTGATATCTTCTGTCTTGAGGTATATCTTCTTCCTTGCACACCCCAGCTCTTTCATGGTTATGCATCTTCCATGCCGTCGTGCAGCCTTCACCCTGTCCGTAGGATTGAATCCCGAAATATATCCCCTTTTCTTCGGTTTTTTCCACTGCAATCTTGGGAATATATTGATTCAGATTGATTCCATCGGCGTTTTTGAGAATCGGGTTCACATCCGGATAGGCATACCAGTTTAATTTCGCCCCATGTTCACCTTCATCTGTATCTAGTTCAATAAACGCAACGGGGGATGAGGCGTGGATTAAAGCCCGCAATTTCACCTCTCCCTTTGTTGTAGGGATAACCGCCCGCATTTCTGCGTTCCACAGGTCTATCCGAATCTCGCAAGGCTGGTAGATCCACCCTTCCATCTCAAGCACAAATTCCCCTATGGGCACACGTACAGGAAAGTTCTTGGCGCCCCCTGAACGTGATGCCGTCACATCTGTCCTTCCTAGCACGAATCTGAGCACATGACGCTGGTCGCGATGTTCTTCACTGTATATCATGGCTCCCAGTAGTCCATTGCCTATAAAAGCCCCCTCGTCCCAGCTAATAGGCTTGGTCTTCCACAACATATCATGCCGCGAGAGAAATGCGGGCCAGTCGATATCCGTCTGAATGTTCATCGTTTTTTCCTCCTTTTTTATGACGAGCGTTTAACATGGATGGATCCCGGCCTTTTCCTTTCTCAATTCATTTTAAATGTATTCGCTTTCATAAATATCCAAAATCCAGAGGATACGTTGTGAAATATGAGTTTAGCTCCCTTTATATGTAATTTTCTTGTCTGTGCATAATATCGTAGCATAAACCTTAGTCGTGACAATAGAGAAAATCGTCCGATTTACGTAAAAAAAACAATGTGAATCCCATCGTTAATGAAATTAAGACCGAGCTGCAAGGCGTACGCAAATTCGAGTATCCGAGAAGCCTTCCTTTTTATGAATCATTGTTCATCGGCCAGAAATTTCTGGATGAATTATTAATATAAAAAAAGTCCCGCAACTATGTTCATAGTCCGGGACCGCTCTTAACTCGTCTCTTCTCGCAGATCATGCTCCATGAAGAGGATATCGCGTTTCATTTCCTTCATGCCCTGTCTTGTAATCCGTCCTGTCTCGAACATGGATTGAATGTTGTCTCTCTCCATCTGAATTCCGACTCGGGCCAGCTCCTGCATTGATAGGTCGAACTCTTTTCGGGTGCCGGTGTCCGATTCGTTTCTGGTCAGATGCAGCAGCATACGTTCATTTTGCAGGATCAGAGAGCTGACCGTCTCCATATCCGGCTCGCCTACTGCGAGTAAAGCATTTAGCTGCTTAATGACATATGATATATTTTGAATTCTGAGCCTGGTCAATTCGGCGCGTCCCTCTCGGATGCTTAACCTGACTTGCTGCAGCATCCCGAACACTTCGTCCCAATGTTTAACTGGAAAAAGATCTTTTTTATAACGGACATCTTTTGTGTGCATAAACAACAGTTGGTTAATCTTGTTAAGGTAACGGTATGCTGTGTATGGATTTACTTCTTTATTTTTTAGTGCAAGCAAAGTGTTTTCTCTTTCCCATTTCAGGACAGACAGGCCCAAGGACCGTTGTACCTTATCTTTCTTTTCATCTTTCCTGAGTGTTCGGATTCTGGAAGTATACGTATTGATGAGCTGGGCGGTCGCCAGCCGGTTCTGGTCCGTAGTCAGTTCGTTTAATCCGTTAACTACATTCCTCAGAATCTCAATTTTCGCCTGAATCTCCTCCTCTTCCTGCTCCGTTTGCGTTTCTTTCCCCAATACAAGCGGCAGCAGATAGTTAGAGGCCAGCAAGGTCCACAGTATAACTCCTGCCGCAAGGAAAATGATCAGATCTCTAGCCGGAAAAGCTGTGCCATCATCAAGAAAAAACGGCAGTGACAACGTACTCGCCAGAGTAATCGTTCCCCGGACTCCCGATAGGCTGAGAATAAGTGCCTTCTTGAACCTGAGCCGCCAAGGGCCACGCGGTTCAGTGCGATTGGAGATATCCATCAGAAGTGCCCAGATTAGTCGCAGCGCGAGTACAGCCAAAGTCAATAATAATGTGTACATAATGACTTTGAAATTCCCTATTTCCTCGCTGTTCCAAATCGTTTGAATAATATCCGGAAGCTGTGTGCCTAGCAGCAGGAAAACCAGTCCGTTCAATACAAAGATAATGACCGACCAGGTGCTTTTGGATACAACTCTCAGCTTGGCTACCTCGGGATTCATTTTCTTGTAACCGAAAGAATGGGCAATCCCTGCTGCGACGACGGCAAGGATACCGTTAACCCCCAGTTCCTCGGCCGTCATAAAAATTAAAAAGGGAGTCAGGATCTCAATCAGCATGTGAAGCGTGACATTCTCCATTCCCAGTCTCCGCAGCCATTTTACTACGCCATATTTTACAAGCGTGAGCAGAAGACCCAGCACCACACCGCCAAGCGAAATGGAAATAAAGCTGAGACCAGCAGATTTGAAGGAGAACATCCCGGTGACCATAGCAGCTACGGCAAACTGAAATGAAACAAGCCCCGATGCGTCATTAATTAAAGATTCCCCCTCGAGAATTTGCATCGTTTGATGGGGGATTTTCACTTTCTGTTCCAGTGCACCCACAGCCACAGCATCGGTAGGCGCTAATGCAGCCGCCAGAGCAAAGGATGCCGCCAGCGGGATGACCGGAAGCAGCCAATTCAGGAAATAACCCATCACAGCTACCGTTACAAACACTAGACCCAACGCTAACAAAAGGATAGGTTTCTTAAGTTTCCACAGCGCTTCTTTATCCGCATGCTTGCCATCATTAAACAGCAACGGGGCAATGAACAGCAGCAAGAACAGCTCCGGATTTAATTTCAGTTCATAATGCAAGGGTAACCAAGTAATCAACATTCCCAGCACGATTTGAATTATGGGTACGGAGACTGAAGGGATAAAACGGTTCACTAAATTGGATAAAGAAACGGCCACTAGCATTAGCAAAATAAATTCGAACAATTCCAAACGAATCTTCCTTCCATTTCTGCAATCATCATCTTTTCGTATACACAGGTTTCTAATAAGAATTCATTGTAAAGTAAATTTATGAACTGTATGTGAATCGCTTTGAACTAGCCTCCAGAACAATCATCCACATTCCCCACAGGTATTTTTATCGGAATTGCCGACAACTTCATTAACACATCCTAAATTATTTGTTCTGCACTAGTCAATATAAATACTCCTCTCCAGAAATCTTGGTTAGAGAAACGGAGCGACCGAATCTTTTCAACACGATGAATGAAAAAAGGAGCAACTGCCGCAGCAATTGCTCCTTTTACGGTTCCCGTTTCCTGTTCAAGTAGAGAAGACTTAAATATATGATCTCAAGTTAATATTCTATTCTTCAAAAAATTCTTTAGCATATTCTACAACGCCATGGACATCTGTAAGACCACCGTCAATAAGCTCAACGGCCATAAAATGATCGTCAGAAACTTCGAATGGTGCTTCTATACCATATAGACTGGCTTTTTTATAACCAAACTTCGGATAATACTTGTCATGACCCAATACAACGGAACCCTTATAACCAAGCAGCGCAGCGATCTTGTGGCCTTCCATAATCAGCAGCTTCCCTATGCCCTTGCTTTGCATTTCTGGTAATACAGCAACAGGTGCAAGGGCAATCAACGTTTTATCCCCCACTTTGATTTCAGTAAAAAGAATATAACCCACGATCTTGTCCTCGTATTTAGCTACAAGAGACAACTCCGGAATATAATTCGGCGAATTCCTTAGTCTGTTTACCAAATTATGTTCATCATGGTCTGAATAGTCAGCATTTTCAAACGCTTTTTGTACCACATGGTAGACTTCGTTAACGTCTTCCGCTTTTTCTTGTCTAACAATCATATTCATGTCTTCAACCTCCTGATCGTGGATTATGTATGGCCGTAATATGATCCGCGTAATATCTTCTCATATGTTAGTGATTTTCTATTTCCGCTTGCCTTTTGATGGAATCAATAGTGAGTGTAAATGCATCAGCGGCTTTATAGGCATCTACTGCATTTTGAAGTCGTTTTACATGTTGATTCAGCTCGTTCCGATTCTCTTTTACCTTAATAATTGAACGGGCGACGTGAATTAGCTCTTCTTGTGCTGCATTTATTGCGCGATTATGAGCTTTTTCAATCATTTGTATTGCCATATGAGTGTATATCGTTGCAAACTCCTTATCACCGATCGTTTGCTCGCGAGCAGCCAGGTCACTCTCACTGATGACCCAATCTCCTGAGTCGTTTTTCGTAGCGGTCAAACGCCCATCATTAATCATGTTAAGGATCGTTTTGTAATGAACCCCAAGTAATAACGCTGCTTCTTTAGCATTCATTTGATTTCAACTCCTTATCTATCATTATCCATATCGTATGAGATAATCAGGGAGAAGTAAATAGCCATGAGTTGAATAATCCAGCCCCTTACCAGAGCAACGATACTGATGCTGAATAACATTAGTCTTTCTTATAATCGGCTATGTATATAAGTTCGTGTCCTGGGCTAACAATACAAGTTAATGTCATCTTACATGAAACTTGCCATGAATAGAAAAAACGGCTGTCTGTTTAAGGCGGCCGTTTTTTTGAAAGCTTTCACTCAGCAGTTCTTTCCACTATTGTTACCTGGGTTCATCGGTTTGTTTCTGTCACTTTCCGACATCTTTTCACCGAATTGATCCAGCCGTCCTGGAGAAGAGGCAGGTCCGTCGTTCTTCGGTTTATTGTTTCTTCCAGTCATGACGTTCACCTCCATTCTTAACATGAGCGTCTGACCTTGTTTTCATACCCTAATGCTTAATACCAGATAGTGGATTGAATTCTAAATTCATGTTGTGCTAAAGCCGTGTGTAAGCCCTTCTGTCAACTAAGTGACATAGCATGGAATCATTCCACGCAGTATGCAGCAAAACATCGGATCATGGGCTTCTCCACGCTGGATAGGAAAGTTACACGCAACAGATCGGTTTCGATAGCGTCAAACCGGTCTATTTTTTTATGCCCTATTGCGCTTCCCCGTGCTAGCTCTTTCCAATCGCCTTTGCTGTAAGCTTCAAGAACGTATTCGCGTATACGCTCCCCTTGGACGATATCCTCCATGAGTATCACGTGATTCACTGGCTGGATGCGTTCTAGGCTCAGCAGCAATTCGTTTCCTTCTCCATTCGTCTGGCCAATAGATTGTCCGAATCTGCGGCGGATTTCATCCCCGAATTCGATGACCCGTGTCACGTCAACATCAGGCAGCAGCCCACGGTTATCCGGGGATACATTCAAGAGCAGCGTAGCGCCATGGCCAACCGAACGGTAATAGAGCTCCAACACTTCCTCAAGGCTTCTTAAGCTTGCTTCATCGTCAGGATGCCAGAACCAGTGACGTTTGCGTATCGGGACATCGCATTCGGCCGGTACCCAGGCGGGAGTCCCTTCCATCCAAGTCAGCATATCGCTGGTAAACATGCTCTCCCTTGCCGTGGTCGCCGTATTCCAGCACGGGTAAGGAGCAACGCCATCTTCATTCCCTACCCAGCGGATCGTCGGACGTCCCATGTTAAAGACCATCGCGTCTGGCTGATATTTGTCCACCAGCCCGATGATTCGGGTCCAATCATATTCTCTGCCTTGAGAACCGGCCCCATCGAACCATACTTCGACAAGTGGTCCATACCCTGTCAGAAGCTCCGTTAATTGATCAGCGTAAAAATCATCATAAGCCTCCTTATCCGGATAGCAGGGTTCATGCCGGTCCCATGGAGACAGATACAGCCCAAACTTAAGCCCTTCCTCCCTGCAGGCATCGGCAACCTCACGAACAACATCCCCGTTGCCGTCTTTCCATGGACTGGACTTCACGGAATAATCGGTCGTTCGAGTCGGCCACAGACAGAAGCCGTCATGATGTTTTGCAGTCAAAACCAAATACTTGAAGCCGGCGCGTTTCGCCGTCCTAGCCCATTGACGGGCATCAAATTCATCTGGATTAAAGAGCTCTGGGGAATCCGTTCCTTCCCCCCATTCCTGATCGCAAAACGTGTTCATGCCAAAATGGCAAAACATGCCCAGTTCATATTCCTGCCATGTCAGCTGCTGCGGAGATGGTTTTGCTAACATTGAATAGTACACCTGCTTTCCATGGAGTTAAAGATCATCATCCCCTGCACAGAGAATATTCGTGCACAGGGGACTAGGGTTTTCGTTATTTTTTGGCATCCAATGCTTTTTGATAGATATCCAAGTACTGGCTCAGCTGCATACCATCAAGCCCTTTTACATAGGAGTCCCATTCTTTGTTGATGTCTTTGGAGCCTGTAATAAACTGGGCCATATTGGATTTCACATAACCAACAAGCGTCGTCTTGATCTGTGCAGCGATCTCGGCATCTTCAAGCGCTATGAACAGCCCGTTTGGATATTGCTCCTTGGAATGGAACGGTTCATACTCCTTGGAAACCTGGTTCAGGCGGGTACCGTATCCGTCCGGAGCGAGCGGGTCCTGAGGAGACGTCCAAGATGCGCGGTAAGCATATGTTCTGAGCGATGGACCGATCTGCTCCCATCCATCGTTATGAGTCGGCTTCTTCTCCGTTGCCGGAATTGCCGTATATTTGGCCTGCTGTCCATTCATATCCATTTCACCAGGCTTCGCCTTCCTCCACCCAGGTCCTTCGGGGCCGTTTTCCTCCAAAAGGATCGCTTCTTCTGTGTATAAATAATCCGCTAACCGAATGGCTGCAATCTGCTGTTCTTTCGTTGCTTTGTTCGTAATTGCAAATTGCGAATTTCCGATTCCTGCAAAATTCAGCGTCTGCTGCACGCCATTCGGGCCTTTCAGCGGCGGCACGGCAACGTAGTCCTTATGGCGCGGAGCTTTATCATCCATGCTGTACGCATAACTGATCAATGCAGTTGAGAGCGTCCCCATGATGTTATCCGGCTCACGGTTGGCCATTTGCTGAACGGCGTCGGCATTTTGCGTGAAGGCCGCCGGATCGATTAATCCCTCTTTGTACAATTTGTTCAAATAAATGAGGCCTTGTTTCCATTCTTCTTTATTGGCCGTAAAGTCGACTTTGCCATCGACATCGCGGAGGAACGTTCCTGAATCTTTATCCACATAATCATCGAGGATGAATGAGTTCATCAGGAAGGCCGAGACGTTGCCCGCCCACATTTCATCCGAGCCCGTTAGCGGGATTTCATCGTTTTTGCCGTTTCCATTCGGATCTTTCTCTTTGAATGCCTTCAGAACATTATAAAATTCGTCGGTTGTTGTTGGAACAGACAGTCCTAATTTATCAAGCCATTTTTTGTTAATCCACATTTTGAGCGCATTATCGCAATGATAGCATTCATTGACCTGCGGCAGAGCATAGATGTTGCCGTCTGGAGCCGTAATCGAAGCTTTCATGTAGGAAATATCCTGCATAGCTTTCTTAATATTCGGAGCATATTGTTCTATTAAATCATTCAGCGGGATAAACACCCCTTGTTGCCCGTACTTCATCTGCTCTTCTTTGGTCAACCCCCCATGAAGAATGACTTCCGGATAATCACCGCTGGCCAGCATTAATTGCTTGCGGTCATTCAAAGCGTTATCGGGTACCAGATCCCAGGCGATTTTGATATTCGTCTTGTCTTCAAGATATTTGGTGAATAAGTTCGTATCCATATTTTCAATCGTCGCGAACTGAGGCGCAAACATTTTGATGGTCATCGGCTTCTTCACGATTGGATAGGAGCCGACGGGTGTAAACACATCCTCCTCTGCGGCCTTATTGTCTGTTTTCTCAGCAGTCTGGTTGTTTGCCTGATCACCGGAAGAATTCGGATCGGCCGCTTTGGTTCCGCCGCAGGCGCTAAGAAGAAGCATGCAAATCATCAGACAGCTGATGGTGCCTAGCCAGGTTTTTTTCATAGAGCTTTTGTGCATCGAACATTTCCCCCATTCATCATCAGAATTCCGGGCGATGAGCCCCTTTCCTTTGCCACCACGAACTTCAACTATATCTGAATAACGGGCGGCATCACCTCCTTCAAACTGCTATTGATCTTCATTTTCAGCCCTTCAGTGAGCCAATCATGACACCTTTGACGAAATGTTTCTGCACAAATGGATAAATGATGAGCACTGGCGCACTGGCAACGACAATCAGTGAATATTTCAGCAAATCCTTAAGCCCCTGCTGCGCCTGCACCTGGCTCACATTCGCCATCATGGATGCATCGACCGTGTTCAGAATGAGTATATTGCGGAGAATGATTTGAAGCGGGAACAAGTCAGGTTTTCGCAAAAAGATCAGCGCATCAAAATAGGCGTTCCAATGGCCGACTGCGTACATCAATGTCATGACCGCAATGATCGGTTTGGACAGTGGCAGGACGATGCTGAAGATGAACCGTATATCGCTGCATCCATCCAGTTCCGCGGCTTCCGCCAATTCATCTGGAATCGTGGTTTGGAAAAAAGTCCTTGCAACGATAACCTGAAATACTCCCAGCGCCCCCGGCAAAATCATGGCCCAGCGTGTATCCAGCAGATGGAGATCTTTAACGACGAGATAATAAGGAATCAGCCCCCCGTCAAACATCATCGTAATCACGAGCAGAACCATAAAAAAATTACGGCCGTAAAGCGTCTTCTTAGCCAGCGGGTAACCAAGCATGATTGTTAATGCCACGTTAATGACCGTGCCGACGACGGTATAAAAGAGGGAATTCAAATAACCGACGCCAATTTGCGGATTATGAAAAACCGCCTTATAGCCATCCAGCGTAAAATCCACGGGAAACAGCCATACCTTGCCCGATACAACGGCTTGGGGCGAACTGACGGATGAGCTTAAGATGTAGATCAGCGGCACTGCCACAATAACCAGGACCAGTGACAAAAACAGATAGATGAAGAAGACAAATAGGCGATCACCTTTGGACTCACGTATAGCGGTTCCTTTAGACATAAGATCTCCTCTCTTTCCAAGTTCGTTTGCTTTTGCTTTTCAATAAATTAGACATGTCTACCACAAGCTATTGCTAGACAGCTTTCTGGCAATATAATTTACAGACACGAGCAGGATCAGGTTGATGACCGAGTTGAAGAGACCGATCGCCGCCGAGAAGCTGAAGCTGGACCCAAGCAAACCAACCTTATAAACATAAGTGGATATGACTTCCGAAGTGCTTAGGTTAAGCGGATTTTGCATCAGGTATATTTTTTCAAAGCCTAATTTCATGATGTTGCCCAGGTTGAGAATCAGCATGATGACCGACACAGGGATGAGGCTCGGAATATCGATATGCAGGATCTTTTGGATGCGGGATGCGCCGTCCACCTTGGCCGATTCATACAGTTCAGGGTTGACGCCGGAAAGCGCTGCAATGTAGATAATCGCGCCATATCCCGTAAACTGCCAAACATCAGACCATACATAAATAGATTTAAACAGGCCAGGAATGCCCATGAAATTCGTATTGCTCACGCCGAGCATCTCGAAAAATTTGCTGACCATCCCTACGTTTGGCGTCAGGTTGACGATAATGATCGATACCATAATGACCGTAGAAATAAAATAAGGGGCGTAAGATACCATCTGCACGCTCTTTTTGAAAAGACCGTTGCGAATCTCGTTTAGTGCCAATGCCAATAAAATAGGTGCAGGAAAGCCTAGAATCAAACCGTAAAAACTAATGCCGAGCGTGTTTTTGATGTAGAGCCAGAAATTCGGCGAGTCGAAGAACTGGTGGAAATACTTCAGCCCGGCCCAGTCGCTGCCCCAGATTCCTTTAATGACGTTATAATTTTTGAATGCGATTACAATTCCAGCCATCGGTATATATTTGAAAATAATCAAATAAAGGACGGGCAGCAGCAGAACGAGATATAACTGCCAATGCCGCTTTATTTTTTTTCCTACTGTTCTTCCTGTTCTTCGTTCAGGCGGCGCTTTCAAGGACACGGGATTTTTCGGAGCCAGGCTTGGCTCGGTTTGAAGCTTGGAGGTCAGTCTAGGCATGCTGGTTAACTCCTTCCGTTCATTCATAACTTTCGGGTACTTGTAATGTAAGCCGATTGTAAACGACATCGTGATCCCACAACAATAAACAAAAATAAAACGCCTAACCTTTTTCGCCTGAACGCCATAAGAGAGACGTATCGGTGTGTAATCATGGTGGCCGGACCGCATTTAATGCAGGAACAGATTCTATAAGAAAAACGTTTATCGACGTATCTCAAAGTAGACAAACCGCGCTAAGCGGAAGTTTTTCTTGCGATATCAGGATGTATGAATCCTCGAAGTTTATACTTTCTGATATCTAATAAAAAAAGCAGCGATACAAGATCGCTGCCTTAACCATTTTCTACTGCTGAATCATTTTCACCCGTGCGCTTTGCCTTCTGGTCCGTCCGGTATTCGCCCGGGGCAGCCCCGGTCGTTCTCTTGAACACCCGCGTAAACGAAATGGCATGAGCGTATCCGACCCGTTCCGCAACCTCCTGCACAGAATATTCGGTTTCCGTCAGTAGACGCTTCGCTTCTTTCATTCGGATATCGATCAAAAAATCAACAAACCTTTGTCCGGTGTTTTCTTTAAACAATTTGCTTACATATTTGGCGTTCAGCTGAAATCGGTCGCCGAGCATCTCAAGCGATAAATCCGGATTCGCGTAATCCCTCTCGATTAGTCTGCATATGTCTCTGATGATATTGGAGTACTGCTTTTCATCCTGAAGCTGCTTCATCATTTCATAATGATCCATAAGCACTTGCTTGGTTTCATGTCTCAGCTGTTCCAAGGAGTATGAATTGTCCACCTTTACCGTAAGCTTCGGCAATCCTTCCTGAACCCAGCTGTTGTAAATCCCCTTGCCCATACCCGACATTTCGCGTCCTATATAGTAGATCAAGTAATTCATCAGGCTAAATATTTCGTCATTGGTCAGGAAGCTTTTCTTTAACTGCTCAAACCATTTTTCGTAATCGTCGCTCCAATGCTCCTTAAGCATCCGGAAGGATTGTATGATTGAACGGATTTCGCCCAAATGCGTATATACTTCTGCGATGCCCTGGCTGGAAATATCCTCGCTTTGGATCAATCGGTTCTCGCCGAGCACAATTTTATACTTTAAGGCTTCCATCGCTCCTTTATACGATTTCGGAATATCGCCAAGCTGATTCGTGGATCCGCCTACGCCGATCGTAATCGTAAACTTCAAATTTTGATGGGTCCATGTAATGAGTTGTTCCGCAACACGGAACATCACCGTGTTCTCGAAACGGTCATGATCCCGTTCTTCAAACAGCATGAGTGACAGGTTGGAGGAAGATGTCCATTCCGTCCAAAGCTGGCACTCCCATTTCGAAGCGATCTCATCCACGACAGTCCGCAGAGTGAACTTCAACAAATCCTGATCGACCTTAGAATAATTTTTGCAGAAGTCTCCATACTTATCGATTTCAATCATTAGGATGCGGAATTGATCCAGCGGCTGCGGCAAGTTTAGTCGAACAGCTTCAGATTTCCATTCGGAAACGGTCAGAGAAGAATCCCCTTCGATCAGCTGACGGAACATATACCGGGTTCGTACATGGAGATCCTCCCGGTACTTCTCCTGATACTGCTTGGACTGATCTAATATTTGGTCAAATGCGGATTCAATAAAGGCAAACTCATCCGGTTTTCCTTTCCACCAGCCTCCGCCGACGACCGGGAGAGAATAGCTGCTAAACCGGGCGGCAATCGCCTCAATCGGCTTGGAATTCCGTCTGGAAACATAGATCATCCAGATGAATCCGATGGCGATCATGATAAGGCCGACGATAAACCACAGGTTATAAAGATAAGAGACAGCGCTTACAAAATTACTGTTCAACAGGCCGCTATCATATTTCCAATTGGTATAGCTTGAAACATACTGGGAATACACTTGAGACGGCGGAACATCCATGGGGCTGCCAAACAAAGGTTTTCCCAATGCATCCTTGACCTGGATAAAGCTGACTTTGGAATCCAACATATCTTGTGTAAGCCTGTTCAAGGAATCCGCAGCCACATTGACTACAATCATGCCAAGGTCGTTTTTCATATAAGGCGACCCTCTAACCAGGCTGACAACCTGCTTGCTGCCTTTCATCTTAAATTGTTCAAAAGTCCTTACCCCTGTCCATTTGGGCGTTTTCGATATTTGATATTGCTCGATAAAATTCCGATCCGGATAAGAGCTTATGTATCCATTGGTAGCTTCACTGAGCACATAACCGTCTGAATTTCTCACCAGATAAATCGAATCGATCAAGGGATAGTAATTAATGATTTCCTTGAGCTTCTGAACGGTTTGGATATTGATATAGGGATCACTTGTCATCGATGATTTGAAAAAATCGTTCAAAGGCTTGCTGTTGATGCTTTCGAGGACGATCATATTGTCGATCACCTTCAGCGATGTGTCTACCATACGCATCGCTTGCAAGGAGAGCGTTTTATTGGCATTTAGCGCCTCCTGCCGGCTCTGCTCGCTGAATAGCTGAAAGAAAACAAAAAATATAAACGTAATCACAATCACAAAAATGGGCATATAGGAGAGCAATAGACGCTTGAACCAGGATTTTCGCATGATCAACCCCCGCATTTTTTATGTAGATGTATGTTCTCGCAGTTTAATCATAACCATTTTGATGTGAAAAAGGGATGGGAAATTGTCGTTTCCTCTCTGTCTTTTTTTTCAGTAAAAAGGATGAGTTAAGATCCACCACCAAACGTGAATCTTACTCATCCTTTTTAAATGTACCCTTCTACAATAGCTTTGGCAGTGAAAATAATGGAATATAAACTGGATTCACATCCTGATTTCAATTATTGGGCAATCGTTTTAAAATAATGAAATATCCGCTTCAATTTCTGCTCATGCCTGCCTTTTGGGCTCTCCATGCTTCCGAATTCAAAAAATTTCATTTTGCGGATGCCTACATATTGAAGCAGGGCTTTTCTCATCAGAATTTTATGCGCATTTCCAAGCCAATATAAGGGATAGAGGGGCGGTCCTTTCATGGTGGAAATGCATACTGCGGATTTGCCTTTCAACAGACCCTCCGGCAAGAGCTTTCCGTTGTCACGATAGGCAAAATTTGATGCAAACATCTGATCGATATACCCCAAAAGCATCGCGGGAGGCCTCCCCCACCAGATCGGATACACGAACACGATTTTGTCCGCCCAACGTATCTGGTCGCGATATTTCATTAACCGGGGATCGATATGCATATCCCTCCTCCTTTTGTTCTCGTTAAAGACGAGTACCGGATCGAAGCCCTCTTCATATAAATCAAGCACCTGGACTTCCGTGATATGCGCGTTTTCGCTGCTCCCCTCAATGACCTTTTGCAAAAACGCATAACTTAAACTCCGATGATTCGGATGCGTATAAATCGCCAAGACATTCATGTGGCCACCTCATTACTTGTCATTTGATAACAAAATGGTAACACGTTTCTATTTTAGTTGTCAATTGATAATTGTATATTGATAATTAATTTGGTATGGTTTCAGTTAGAGGTGATTGAAATGGATAAAGAAACCTTGTTTCAAAAATTCGTGACTTTTACGACGGCCGTGCATGAAGTGACACATGAATTGACCAAAGGCATCAAGCCGGATGACATTACGCCCGTTCAATATAGCATTCTAGAGTATATCGCCGTAAGCCAGCCGGTTACCCTTAGCGAAATTAGCGACTGTAAGGATATTTCCATGCCGAATACGAGCCGTGAGATTAAGAAGTTAACCGAAAAAAACTTATGCGAGAAATATAGCGATGACGAAGACCGCCGCAAGCAATTGATCCGTCTCTCCGAAGCTGGTCAGACCCTGATGGACGGCGCTTTTCAACGCATCGGCGGGCGCTTTCTGGATCGAATCAAAGACGCTTCCCCGGAAGAATTGGCGGACATCGAACATGCATTGGACGTGCTTCAAAGCAAAGTGTTTTATTGAGGCTAAAGGCGAGAATCGTTGGAACGAAAAAAGCCGCGATTTACGCGGCATCAATCTGATAGATATTCTGATCGTTTTAACTTACATTTATAAATCGACGCCAAGATTCATAAAATTCTATTCTCAAGTTCACGATATGTCAGACATTATTAGGCAGAACTTTGCCAATACGAATTTCGAAAATAACTCAACCATCCCTCAAAACGTAACTTATCTGATTCTTTTTTTTGAATTTCCGAATCAAAACAAAAGGTTTATGAAAGCATTTCGAAGGGATCCGGACGAAATATTGATTAAAGTTTCGGTGACGGCCTTCAACCCGGTTGATGCATGTTAAGAATGACCGAGATAAGTAGATTCTAAGCTATCATCTTTTTCAAATATTGAAAAACCCCCACCAACGGAAAATACGGTGCGTTTTCTTGATTTGGCATGACTGAAGCCCTTGTCCTCGATTAAATGTATCTTGAATCAATCGGCGTGTCCTCTCCACCATTTGATCATGTATTTTCTCTGCCATATTCATCGACCCTTTCAACAATGAAGCCAATCTGTATCATAACTTATTTCCTACTCCCCGCATCAGCGTTTCCAAAGGACCCCGGCTCAAAATTTGAGTCATCATCGAGGCAAGCTCCCGGGTCGTTATATCGTTCCCGCGGGACATCCAGTGCGTTAATAGCCCGATATTGGCCGAGGCGGTAAAAGCCAAAAAGTAATCCCATGCGACGATCGACGCAGATTCTGTTGATTTTTGCAATTCGAATTGCTGCAGCATCTGCTGCGACATCAATTCTTTAAGCTGAATCGGAAGCTGCAGATCGCCATTAGGGCTGAGCATGACACGCAAGTAATCCGCGTGCGATAAAAGATATTCCAATATCCTAAGAAGCGTTGGATAGGGCTCTCCGCGCTCCGCATACAGTTTTACTTCCATCGGATTGAGGCCGACTGCAATGAGTTTTATCCCTTCGAAAATCTCCTGCTTCAACTGGTCTACGAGGTCCGCGACATCATGATAATGCAGATAAAACGTACCGCGGTTAATCTCAGCCCGTTCCGCCAGGTCCATGACGCTGATCCGGCTCAGTCCCTTTTCTGCTGTTAACTCGAGCAGAGCCTGTCGGATCAGTTTCTTCGTTCGGATCTTACGTCTATCCTTCTTCAATTCATGATCCACTT
Organism: Paenibacillus sp. J23TS9; assembly: GCF_018403225.1. Lineage (NCBI taxonomy): Bacteria > Bacillati > Bacillota > Bacilli > Caryophanales > Paenibacillaceae > Paenibacillus > Paenibacillus sp. J23TS9. Next base: position 1,661,596 of record NZ_BOSG01000001.1, read on the forward strand.
CGTTTCGCTCCTTATTCAACACCTTTTCGGATCGTGTTGAGTAATGTTCACTTTATGAAAATGTGATTATTGTTTTTCTTCGTGCAATTATTATAATCAACATTGTGATTGCTAATCAACATCATGATCATTAAAAGGGAGTGAAGTTTGTTGGATCTATTTAAAAATAAGATGGTCGTTCTATCGCCCATCCTTGCTTTGGTTATCATTTTTGTCTTTTCATTGACTTTATTTCCATCGGTGCAGCCCCAGCCCAAAAATTTACCGATTGCGGTCGTGAACGAGGATCAGGGGGTTCAAATCCCAAACCAGCCGGAGATGAACATGGGACAGAATATCGTCAAAATGATGCAAAAAACATCAGCAACAGCGAATGGCGAAGAACCTGCGGTCAAGTGGGTGATGGTTAACAGCCTGGAAGAAGTTCAAACAGGACTCGACCATCAGGAGTACTACGCAGCCTTGGTTATTCCGCAGGATCTCAGTTCAAAACAGGCGTCCCTCAGGACTTCCGCCCCTGTTTCGCCGGAGATTCAAATTCTGATCAACCAGGGCATGAATATGGCGGCGTCAACGGCGGCGGGACAAATCCTGAACGGTGTCGTTGATAATATCAATAACACGGTCCGCACCCAGCTCCTCGAAGGATTCAAAGCTCAAGGAGCCGTACTGTCGGTCGATCAAGCTTCTCTTTTGGTGAACCCGATTACCAAGAAAGTCACGAACGTACACGAGATCGGCACCCATAGTGCCAACGGCAACGCGCCCGTGTCCTTGTTCCAACCTCTGTGGATGGCCAGCCTGGCAAGTTCCGCTATCATTTTCACAGCGGTCAAAAAAGTTCAAGCCCGCACGAGAAAGGGCCGTCTTTCCGTTAAAATAGGGCAGATTCTAACAGGAGCGGTCATCGCCCTCGTGGTGGGATTCGGTTTCACCTGGATCGCCGATGGAATGGTCGGTCTTCATATCCCGAATTTTACGGATACCGCTTTGTTCCTGACCATTTCGTCATTCAGCTTTTTCCTGCTGATTTCGGCCGTGATTTCGCTGTTGGGATTTGGCGGGATAGCGATCTTTGCATTACTGCTCTTCTTCGGCGGTCCACTGCTGGCTTTAGCGCCGGAAATGATGTCTCCTTTTTACCAGGACTGGGTTTTCTCTTGGCTTCCTATGAGATTCATGGTCGCAGGATTGCGGGAGATTTTCTTCTTCGGTCAAGGTTTGACCTGGAATGGGCCTCTTTCCGTTCTCGTGTGGATCGGACTCGCGGGCATGGTGATCATCTTGGGCACGGCTTTCATGCCGCAGCTTAAAAAGGAAAGAACACGGGAGTTAAAACAGAATATGAGTTAGAAGCGTACGGCTCGATCTTATAGGTGTTGAGGATTCCGGTTCATGAGCTTTCCGATTGAAAAGAAAAAACGGCTCTCCGAAGAGAGCCGTTTTCATTAGGTTTCTGTTTAATCCCCATATCAGAGATACATGCCACCGGAAGCTTCTATGCGCTGCGCGTTGACCCAGCCCATCTCGTCAGTACACAAAGAGGCCACAACTCCGCCAATATCGTCGGCTTCTCCAACCCTGCCTAACGCTGTTTGTGAACCGATAAAATCATTTACCCCCTGATTATCCCTAACTACTCCTCCGCCGAAATCCGTAGCGATCGCTCCCGGGGCAACCGCATTGACCCGAATGCCTCTGCGTCCCCACTCTTTGGCCATGTACTTCGTCAATACTTCGATTGCGCCTTTCATAGCCGCATAAGCTCCGTAGCCTTCATTCGCAAACCGGGTTAAGCCGGTCGAGATGTTGACAATCCTTCCGTTATCGGCAATACGGGATATCAACCTCTGCGTCAGGAAAAAGACACCCTTGAAGTGCACGTTCATCAAGCTGTCGAATTGTTCCTCTGTTGTGTCCGCAAGCAGAGCATTCACCCCAAATCCTGCATTGTTAACCAAAAAATCAAAATAATCCTGATTCCATTTTTCTTTAAGTACATCATTCAATTGGGACGCAAACGCTTCGAAAGAGGAAATGTCACCCGCATCAAGCTGCAGCGCGGCTGCCTTCCCTCCGTAACCTTCAATTTCCCTGACGACCGACATCCCATCTTCCATCCGGGAATGATAAGTAACGATGACGTCTATTCCTTTGCGGGACAGTGCGATGGCTGTATTCCTGCCCAGCCCTCGGCTGCCTCCTGTTACTAGCGCGATCTTATGAGTTGCTGCCATAGTATATTTCTCCTTACATTTTATGATTGACCACTTGATTGTTCTGAAGCTGTGGTCTATAGTGATCGTAGCACTTAGAGTTAACTCTAAGTCAAGGGGGAAAGAAAAAATGTACTACACCATCAACGAGGTGGCTGAAAAATTCAGTCTGTCCGCACACACATTACGTTATTATGACAAAGAAGGACTTCTGCCATTTATCTCGAGGAACAAATCCGGAAACCGGGTCTTTACTGAATTGGATCTCCAATGGGTAGCTTTGATCTGTTGCCTAAAGGAGACCGGAATGCCGATCAAAGATATGAAGCAGTACAGTGATTGGTGCATGCAGGGCAGCCGGGCGATCAACGAACGGAAAGAGATGCTTATCGTTCACCGGAGCCAAGTATTGAAGCAGATTGAGGATTTAGGGAAAAACCTTGAGCTTATCGATTCAAAAATCGCGATCTACGAAGATCCGGAACTGGCCCGAAAAATGGACGAGCATCTTGAAAAAACAACAACCGAGAATTAACTTTCGTTGTCAAAAACGCCGCGTGCTTGGCGACTTCCAAAGCAGACTTCTATTTTATTGGACCGATAAACCGGATTTCGTTCGCCGCTCCGCTAAAAGATGCCGGTACGATGGCGATTACGCGAAAGCTACGCAATATCGTATTCAGCAGTGCTAGTAAGGGGTAAAATGAAGGAAGCCGCACAGGAGGTATAACTCCAGCTGCGGCTTCCTTTTGTTATCGTTCCTGCCCCCGCCCCTCCCAAGCACCGATAAATCAGCATCCAATGGGTGAGTGATGAGACGACAATTTTGTTCGGAGTTGAAAGTCGATTCGTTCTTTTCGGGGAATACGCTTGACACGGCAAGACAAAATCACTGCGATCTCAACGCGCCACCGATCATTCAACAGGTTGCATTCTCGTATAAATTCGCAGGCACTGCCTGCACGAACGGCGACCATTCGCCCGTCGTATATAAATGAAGGCGATGCATGGCCCGCGTACTTGCCGTATACAAAAGCTTGCGCTCGTTTTCCCGTCCGTATGCTTGAAGCGAAGCATCATATATCAGAACCGCATCGAACTCAATCCCCTTGGCGAGATATACGGGAACAACCATAACCCCTTTTTGAAAGTTGATCGTCTCTTTCGTTATGAGATGCACTGCTCCGCTGCCTTTCTCCCGCAAGGATTCAAAGGCTGTGCGGCTTTCGGCAGCAGTCTTTGTAATGACGGCTATAGAGTCGAAGCCATCGGCTTTCAGCCGCTCGATGTCTTTCAACATCCGAATGTCACGACTTTCTCCGCCTTCTAATCTGGCAAGAAGAGGCTTCGGTCCGCTCCTTTCAAAAGGTACGATTTCCGATTCATCCGTGAGCAGCTCTTTCGTGAACTCCACGATCTCCCGCGTTGAACGATAACTGCGCACAAGGCGGATCAAGCTTGTTTCGGTTTCGCCATATAATCGAAGAAGCGGCGAATCTGCCCCCTGCAGCTTGGTAGACTGCATGAAGATCGCCTGGCCGAAATCGCCGAGTACCGTCATGCGGGCACGCGGGAAGAGTTTTTTGAGATACTCGTATTGAAATGGCGAATAATCCTGTCCCTCATCGACGAATACATGCCGAATCTCGGTATTCGTCCGAACGCCTTCGATCAGTTCTTTTAAATACAAGTATGGAGTGGCATCCTCATAGAATAATTCTTGTTGGTCCAGCTTTTCTCTGGTTTGCTTGCAGATTTCAGCCCATAAAGCCGGGATTTCGTCCTCTTTCGTCTTCTCCCGATAAGCAGCTTCATCGCTAAATAGCTCAGTATATAGACCTTGGACATGAATGAACGAAAATTTCTTGATGCTTCTTCTTAACGGTTTAAAGCTTGCCTTTACGATTTTTTGGCTGAGCAAATCCTCCTCCCGCTCGGCATAGTCGAAGTCCCCTTCATCTTCCCGGCGTTTATTGCGTATTTTCTCGTGGACGAGGGCGTAACGCTCGGCAATGTCAAACACTTCCCGATCCTTGTGCAGCGCGCCGTAAACTTCGGCATATTGATCGTTGTCGAGGTAATGGATCTCCTCCTTAACCCAAGAAGCTTCGCGTTCCTCACGTTCCAATATTGACAGTTCCTTCAGAAGCCAATTCTGCAGCAGCTCGACGCGATTGGCCAAGCTCAAGGATGTGTCGTAACTGTAAAACTTCGAGCTTATTTGCTTCGCGGAGATCAATTCGCGGTCTCGAAACCGAATCCCGGTGAATAGCATCCCTTCACGCCCCAGCCACTGCGCATAGTTCTGTAAAGCGTTCAGGAAAGTCTCGGATGCTTTGTATTTGACTCCTTGCAGGCGAGCTTCGTAATCCGGAGTGGATTGTGCGTTCAGCACATATTCGATCTGATCGAAGGGATCCTCCAGTCGCAAGGATGTACCAAGCCAATATTCGAGATATTCCTGCAGCGTCGTTTGCTGCATGTTTTCCTCACCGAGCTCGGGCAGGACGGAGGATACATAACTGTTAAAGATCGGATTCGGCGAAAAAAGAACGACCTGGTCAGCTTTAAGCGTATCGCGATTTTTGTACAGCAAATACGCCACGCGCTGCAAAGCCGCTGAGGTCTTCCCGCTGCCGGCTGCCCCCTGCACGATAAGCAGCCGGCTGCGATCGTTTCGGATGATAGCGTTCTGCTCCTTCTGGATCGTTGCTACGATGCTCTTCATTTGAGAGTCCGCGCCTTTGGACAACATCTGCTGGAGAAGCTCGTCACCGATCGTTACATTCGCATCGAACATATTACGGATTTGTCCGTTATGAATCTGATATTGCCTTTTCAGCTCCATCGTACCCGTGATCCGCCCACCAGGCGTGTCGTAAGAAGCCGTACCTGGTGAATGGTCATAGTAAAGACTCGCTATGGGAGTGCGCCAATCATATACCAGGAAGTTTAATCCATCTTCGTCGACGAATGAAGATACACCGATATAAATCCGCTCACTTGAGTTCAGACCGTCCTCCAGAAAATCGATTCTTCCAAAATAAGGAGAGGGCAGCAGACGATTCAGGCTCCTCCATTGTTGCGTCAGAAGCCGGTAGCGCCGTTCTCGTTCGGATAACACCGCGGCCTGTTGTTTAATCGTATAGAACGTTTCTTCAAATTCTTCGTCCGAGCTCGTATTGACCGTAACTTCTTCCCAGAACCGTTTGCGAATCTCTGCAGCCTGATCGCTCAGCCCGGTAACCATCGGTTCCAGCTCGTCGATCCTCGCTCTCAGCTTTTCCCTTACCCGATTCAGCCGTTCTTGTTCAGTCTGCCATTCCTTTGCTTCCATAGGGTCTGAACACGCTCCTTTACAGTCCGGTAAAATAGGCATTGACAAATCAGATGTCACTGGTGTACAATAAAATTAGGGAAAATATTAGAGTGACCAATCACATATGATTTTCAATTGCGCTACTGATTATATCATAGTGCTTTTAGTCGTTCAAATATTTTTTTATTTCTTGGCCAATCGGCCAAGTTTTTTTGTTTTTCGCATGCCTCCGCTGAACATTCCATCTAATAATCTTCATCAAGATATCTAAACGACTATCGAATGGACAATCGCATATCTGAGAAATTCAGGTTTTTATTGTCTGATATTCTTATCACTTTATCTTTAAATAAATTTATTTTAGCTTCAAAAAGTCCCCTATTATTGCTATCCTATTATTTCCTTCATAGCACCCAACACGATAGTGTATTTATCTGGATCTTGTATATAAACGTTTTTGAATTCCCAATTGCCGTGAGAACCACTTACCGGCTCATTAGGAAAAAGTCCACCCTTATTTCGAATTTCTTCAGTTAATTTGTCAATATCATTCCAACCAACATGTATAAATGTATCCCATCCATATTCTGGTCCTTCCCATTCAGTTGGATAATCAGATCGTTTCTTTGAAGGAGCATTTGGTCTAACATCTTCATGGGAATTTGCTTGTTGCAAGATAACAATCATTCCATCCCGTTCAGCATGTCCTCAACCATCAATTCTACATCCTAGAACATCACGATAGTATTCTTGTGATTTCTTTAGATCTGAGACTAATCGAACTTGAATTGTCGTTCCGAATTTCAGTTGATGTTTTGTGTCCAATTCCGTTAATTGATTGTTCAATATAAATTCTCCTTCCTTAAAATGAATATAGGATAATATTTCAACTTTAAATAAAAATCCCCTTCTACTTAGTGAAACTATTAGATGAATAATTTTCTGAATTCATCCATAGTTCACGTTGCTCCTCACGGGTAACAAAAAAAGAGCCTCACACAAGTTGTATACACTCATGTGAAGCCTCTCTTCTACTTCATGTTTCCTACCACTTTCACTCTCAGTCTCGTCGCATTTCCCGGATGATAAGCCAGCGGAGTTTCTTCCACTTCCACGAGCTCCACCGTTGCCGGATCAGCGCCAGCTAGCACCGCCTGTTTCACGGCTTTTTCTTGTGCGTCTCTTAACGAATCCTCGCGGGGCTCTGTTGAATATATATAGATTTGTTCATATTGTCCGCTGATTTGAGCAATACATGCGCCGATGGCGTTGGCTACGCCTCCATTCTCAGGCTTAATCATACGAGATACCCCGCGAATCGCGTCCGGAATAACGACACTGCCGCCGCCCACCAAAACAAGCTCGACGTCTCCCGATGAAGTCTTCATTTTATCAATGGCCTGCTCAATAATCGATGAAATTTCAGCTTCAACTCGTTTAGCGAACCCTTCATCCAAATGCGCTACCAAGCTCTTGTCCCCGACATCCGCAAGGCCCAGCCGAACGGCAATGTCTGTTGTCGTCAGCGTATTCCCGCCAAAGACCAGCGCTTCCTGTCCGATCTTGTATCCTACGCTGTCAGGACCAACCGTTATTTTCCCGTTATCCGAGCGTACGATGCTTCCGCCGCCCAGTCCAACCGAGATAATATCCGGCATGCGGAAGTTCGTGCGGATATCGCCAACCTCGACCGCAACCGAGGATTCTCTCGGGAAGCCGTCCTGCAACACCCCGATATCCGATGTCGTTCCTCCCACGTCGAGAACCATCGTATCTTTGATCTTCGCCAAATACGAGGCACCGCGTATGCTGTTCGTTGGCCCGCAGGCAATGGTTAGGATCGGAAACTGTTTAGCGTAATCGATCGACATTAATGTACCGTCATTTTGGCATAAAAACACCGCTGCGTCCGTGATGCCTTCTTCTTTTAACGCTTGTACAAATCCTTGGGTTGTCGTTTCAATGACCTTGCACAATGCTGCATTAAGTATGGTTGCATTTTCCCGCTCGATTAAACCGACCGAACCGATCAGGGAAGAGCAGGAAACCGGAAACTCTTCGCCATACACTTCATGAATGAGATCGCGAATCTGAAGCTCCTGGTCATTTTTAATGGATGAAAACACACCGATGACTGCGATGGACTCGACACTGCCGCGCCATTTTTCTAATAAAGCTGTGATTTCGGTTTCATCTACTTCTCCAAGCACCTGGCCGTCGTATTCATATCCGCCATGGACGAGAGCATATTGACCCGACAGCTTCTGAACCATATCCTCAGGCCAGGACGTGTACGGAAGCACGGAAGCCGTTGCTGGGTAACCCAGACGAATGACGCCGACTTGGGCCAGCTTTTTGCGCTCCACTATGGCATTGGTACACTGCGTCGTGCCTAACATGGCATGCGTGATTTGCGCTTTATCAATATTCGATTCCTGCAGCAAATTCCGGAGCGAGGTTTCAATCCCTATTTTAATATCTAGACTTGTTGGGGATTTAACCGCATGAATCAAATGATGATTCTCATCCAATATGATGGCATCTGTGTTGGTGCCGCCTACATCGATCCCGATTCTATACATTTTCAGCCACCGCCTTTTTCACCAGTTCCTCAATAGCAACATAATCGTAATCATATCCGAAGTATCTTGGTCCTACCGTCTGGACTCCCTTTTCGGTTCTCCACTTTTCATGAGCGGGCAGTCCAACCACCCGTACGCGCTTACCGTATTTTAGGCTCTCCGTGGTTACAGGCGACAAAGTTTCGAAATCAACCAGACAGATCAAATCGGGGGTCATCGCTACCACTTGACCGTTCTTTTCAGCAATCAGGTTTTCATTTTGAAAATGAACCTTCATCTCTCCGCCTTTAAACGCCTCGATTCCTTCGAGATGCATTTGGCCGAGGTTAAATCCTCCCTTGGTTTCCCGAATGACATCTACGATTTTGCCTTGGAAAAGTTCATAGCCGGACACAAGTTTCAACAGTTCTTGAAGCTTATCATTGGCTTCCCGATTCTTCGATGTAATGATCTCTCCGATCTGTTCAGAAAGGGTCACAATATGATGAACTCCGCTTTGCTTCATTTGAGCACCTGTTGCCGGATATAGGCTTACTAGAGCACTGGCACCCATTTCTACCGTTGCCACCCTGGCGAGCCGTTCCGTCCATGTATTATTAATAGTCTCAAAGATACCGATATTCCCTTTTTCATCCGAAATCGCCATCGGTGTCGCCGGCATGCCGTCCAGGTTAAACGTCACCATTTGAAGCTCCGGAAATGCACGTCCCATACCGTCACAGTCGATCAGGGGCAATCCCAGCTGCGCCGCAACGACGATGGGAATCATGGAATTGACACCCCCCGCCTCCATCGGAAACGTGCCGGTAATCTGATCTTTTCCTAAGTAATTCGCTAGTTTTTGAAAAACCTTTACAAACTCGTCCCCTTTAGGGAATTTCTCCACGAGTACGGAAGGCGCCCCCATCATCGCGGCCGGAATGAAAAAGTCCTCATCCTTAATCTCATCAACCGAGAATAACTGTACAGGTCCAAACTTCTCAATGGCCGAGAGAGCCATCAATTTTCCGATATAAGGGTCTCCCCCTCCGCCGGTTCCCAGAAAGGCTGCGCCGACGGCGATGTTTTCAACAGCTGCTTTATCTAAATATCTCATTCACGTTTCCTCCAATATGACTGTCTTTTGAGCCGATATACGATAGCCTGCATAATACATGACAAAAGAAATGACAATCCCGATCAACGGCTGATTCGGTACCTGCGGCAAGCTTGGAAACAGGGATAACACCACAGGGGTACTAGCAATAACCGCGCCCACAAGCCAGGAAACGATGCCCAGTATATTCACGCCTTCGACCTCATGCCAGCGGCTCTTATCCCCTTTGCCAAGCACCCAGTAAGAAGCGATCATCACGCCTGCCACCGGCGGAATCATGGCCGACAAGATGGACATGATCGGTGTGAAATAGTTGAGTATGCCTATGACAGCCAGTACCGTCCCGATCGTTCCCGCGATGCCAACGGCCCATTTTTCTTTTTCCTTCGATACGTTGAACACGTTAATTAAGGCAAAACCGCCTGAAATGGCATTCACGAGGTTCGTCTTCCATGTAGCCAGAATCAAGACCACACCGCCAATAAACGGTGTCGTGATGCTCAAAAAGGTTGCTGTGATATCGCTGGCTTGATAAGCAATCGTCAGGACAGCTCCTGCACCGATCATCAGCAAGCCTGCCGGAACAATCCCGAATAGAGCGGCTTTCAGGACATCGGACCGTTTTCTTGAAAATTGCGAATAGTCCCCAGCGATGACTGCACCCAGGGCAAATGAACCCAGCGTTACCGCCAGCCCATCCGTAAAGCTCATTGCTCCCTCAGGCTTATAATTCTGAATGATCTGCAGGGAGTCACCGGTCAAAGCTTTAATTAGACCAAATATGCTGATTCCCACCAATAAAGGAACGGCGATATAGCTAATCACCCGCAGCACTTTAACGCCATAAACGGCCGAAATCACCATTACGAGACCGCAGATGAGAGATGCCAAAGGCACCGGTATGTTCACTCCGGTCGCGGCTAGCAGGTTAGCCAAGGATGCGCCGCATACATTCGCCTGAATTCCGAACCATCCAAGGCACGCAATGGCGAGGATGATCGAAAGAATCGTCCGAGACCCTTTTTTGCCAAACACCTGACCTGCAACTTGAACCGTCGTTCTCCCCAAATCCATGCTTTGAATTCCCTGCAGAATCATGAGTAACACAATAATGGAGTACCCTACCAACGTGACAAGCAATGCCTTCGATAGTCCCATGCCTGCTATAAGCGCATTTCCCACCAACAAACTCGGGATGCTGATGACCGCGCCAGCCCAGATGATCCCAAGACTGAACCAGGATTGATGTTCTTTAACGGTTTTCATAGGATCCCCCCAACCTTTTTCTTTCGAATAGTTTTTCTTATTGTAAAAGATGAAGTAGGTCAGCGTCTTTTTCAGAAAACAAAAAAAAATCCGATGTTTTTGTCTGATTGGACAAAACATCGGAACTTTCTAGTTATGAATGAGACGGTGGACCATGCAGGCGGTATAAACATCATACGATTCCGAATTGATGGTTACATCATATCCTATGAGCTCGCAGATTTTTTTAATGCGATATTTCACCGTGTTTTTGTGGACGAACAACAGCTTGCTGCAGTCATCCATATTCCCTTTCGCATCCAGGAGAAACGTCGTCAGGGTTTGCAAAGCGTCAGGGTCATCCAGGATCGGCTCCATGACGGACAAGCATTCTTCAGTTGTTTCTTCTCCTTGTTTGCTGAGGTCGATGGCCCGTTTCAGGGAACGGACTTCAGCCGCGGTGTATAGTTTGCGGTTATGATAGACACGGTGAACTTCTTTGGACGCTTCGTTGACGAGCTGATACATCCGGCGTACGTCCTGGGTGTTGCGCATCCGGGGAGAATACACGATGCTGGATATTTCAGCGCTGAGACTCGTGGTTTCGATATACTCCGCCGCGATATCAAACTCATTGTATTTATGGGAACAATCCCCTAACAAGACGACAATGCCGTGATCGATCGTTTGAATGACCGCGGTTTTGTAATATTGGGAGAGATGTGCTTTTAAGTCTTCCCGTATCCTTTTTTCCTCCGACAAATCCTGAATGTAAACGAGCCACATCATTTGGATGGCGGAAACGTCAATATATAGCAAATTGGCCAATCTGCGCATTTTTTCGCTTTCGTCATTCACGATCGCTTTAACCAAGGCGTATTCGCTGACCTCGTTATGCTTGTCTCCCCATAAATTGATGGCCACCTGTACCACCTCGCTGATTTGATCCATGGTCTTTGGAGGCAGCTTCGTATTCTCTTTAATGAGAAACAGGTACAGGGTCTCCCCGTTTTTTTGATGAACCCGCTTGTATTCAACAAAGCAGGATGAATTCAGCTCATCTTCTCCCACTCTGCCGTTCAAAATGGAAGGCGCCATGGACCGGATCAGATCCGCAACAGGGAGCGATGAATTGCGCGGCCACATGACACGATTGATGATATCCAGGTTGCTGTTCGTCAGCACGATGTTCGCTTTCATCCGGTCCGACAGCAGTTTAAGGGTAATTTCCACGCTCCGCAAATGTTCCGGCAGCAGTGAAACCTTTTCCAGTGATTCATTCACGAAATGCTCATTCACATGCTGGTTGCTGACGATCGCCTCCATGACTTCATAAATGACTTCATTATACCGGAGAGAGTAATCGTTTCTCGGCATGCAAATGATAATAAAATTCAGGGATTCGGCCAGCTCGAGCACTTCATCCGCGATATCCGGCATTACAATGCCGACATAGTACAGAATCAATCCCACTTCACCAAGGTCATGCAAATATTGAACCGTTTTGCACTGCTGCTCCACGCTGTCCTTTATGGAATAAAAAGAGCTGATGACCAGCTCTTCGGCATACCATTCTTCTTGAACGGTTTGAATGATTTGCGAGAAGAAATTAACATCCGCCACCTCTAAAACAGATAAAGAGGAAACGGTCTGATGAAGCCTGCTTATTCCAGTGACTACCTGAGCTCCTCTAAATGAAGGCAGCTGCAGTAAATCTTTAACGGTTACCCCAATTCAACCACCACTTTTTTGTTCGATTCAAGCTGTTCCAATACTTCATTAATATTAGTATATCCTTAATATGATAAGCAAACAGGTAAGTTCCTTTGATAGCGATGAATTCCCCTTAAAAATCACCGATCAGCATTTTTCCACAGGGAATCTTAGCACCGTCTTCAACTTGGCTGGTTCGGTCTTTCGAGGATCTGACAAATAGATTTCCCGATGAATTTTGCTTGTACGGATAAATCCATGTACTGTACAGAATGCTTCCATTTGCGCAAAACTTTCCGGCTCATCGTCAAAGCTTCCCATATGCATCATTTGACAGCTTAATCCATCTGCCACTTGTTCGAACCGGACTTTCTCGAGGAAAGGATTCGGTTTCTTTCTCTTCGTCTGTTCCAGAAATCGCACAAACCCTTTTTCGGTCAAAAAATCGGGCTGACGTATCATCATCGTATATTTAAAATTGCTTTTGTCTGTCGCAGGCTTTGTCCGATCAAGCAAGTCCCATACGCCCTCAAGTGGAAAAACCGTATATTCATAGTATCCCGCTGGTACATCATCACTTTTGTATGACATTCTCACAGCATAACTTAAACTGTACAAAGCCTCTATGACCTTGGCAAACTCCTCGCCGTTAGGGTCCCCCGAACCACTGATCGTAAAAAACAGCATCCTCGGCACTTCCACGATATCCGGTAATGTTTTTGGCAAATAGAGGTTCTTAAAATCTTTTTTATAATCTACCTTTTTGCTCACAGTGAATCTCTCCTTTTGCAGGTAAAAAGACTAACAGCTAACTGTTAGTCTTTATTTCCGTCTTATTCTCATTAGCCAAGTACGGTCAATTGGCCTGCCGCCAGCTCAACGATGTCCGCTTCCACGCTTACCCATACACTTTGTGCAGACGGATTATGGACCATTCGGTAATCGGCTGAGAAACGGAGCTGCCGCAATGCCTGCATATAAGAAACGATTTCAGCGTTGGTAGCAAACCAAATGCTTTCATTTCCGGCAACGAGTTCTCCAAACCGATCGATCAGCTCCCAATTGTTGTCATTCTCAAACTCATAGCTATGCCCCCATACATAGAGCAAAGCCATCCGGGTATGCCGCTGCTTTAAAGCCAATAATTGATTGGCATATTCCACCATTTGCCGATAATGGCAGGTCGGATGCCATCTTAGGAAGTCTGACGGCATATTGAACCCGAACTCGTTTGCTGCTGTCCGGGCATATTCAATCCCGAGTGAGGGTAACAGCGAGACGAGCTGTTCGTTATATGTACCAAAAGGATAGCTCATTCCACGTACGGGATAACCAACAAGAGCTTCCAGCCCCTTACGGTCCTCCGTGATTTCCTGCACCATTTGTTCGATCGGGGACTGTTCGAGAAAAGGATGGCTGACGGTATGAGCCGATACTTCATGCCCCATGAACAGAGGCCGTACCTCCTCCCGCGTAAGAAACCCCTCTTTTCCGAGAGTGCCGCTGTTTAAGTGAAACGTACCTTTAAGACCATATGCATTAAACTTCTCGACCAGTCTCCTGTCATGAATCCGCCCATCATCAAAACTGAGGGTGATAGCCTTATGAACTCCACCAGGAAAACGATCATAACGAATCCTCATACAGGTTCCTCCTAACGATGTTACAAGCAAGTGTAAACCAAATTTCTCAAGCGAGGATGTACATAGGGCTCTTGATTGTTCAACATATGCTGCGCATACATGACGGTCACCTGAGATGACGGATCGATGATAGCAAGAGCGCCAGCCGCGCCGCTCCAGCCGAATTCACCGAGTGGGCTAAGCGATCCGCTAGTCTTCTTAGAACAATGGGTGCGAACACCCAGCCCGTAGCCATACCCCGCAAGCTGCGACCAGGAGAAATGGCTGCGCATTGCCTCAGACAAGTGATCCGTTCGCATAAGCTCAACTGTCTCGGCAGCCAGTATCCGAATACCTTCAGGGCTTGTTCCCTGATTGGTAAGCGTATTTAGAAAGAGAGCATAGTCATTCACGGTGGAGAATAATCCGGCACCGCCGCTCTCGTATTCCGAACCGAGCATGTAATCGTTCCCATCTTTGAGAACAGGTTTGCTTAAGGACTCGCTATATTCATACTGCGGAGCCAACCGGCTTCGATCTTCATCCGGTACATCGAAGCCGGTATCCCGCATCCCAAGCGGGCCGGTGATTTCATCCCGGACGTAGGCACCGAACCGTCTTCCGTCCACCGCTTCGACTAAAGCGGCAAGAACGTCATGGCTCAAGCTGTAGCTCCACCTCGCACCCGGTTCGAACAGCAGCGGTTCTTTCGCAATCACCGCCGCTACCTCGCGAGTCGGAGCTCTGCCGCTTGTGCGTCTTACGACTTCCAGGATCGAAGGCGAACGGATATCGTAAGAGAGCCCTGCCGACATGGTAAAGAGATCCCGTACCCTGATCGGTCTCTTTGCTTTCTCGAAAGTAACTTCACCGCTCGGTAAGGTCACCTTCACGGTCATCTCACCATATTCGGGAAGATAGTCCGACAGCGGATCATTTAACAGCAGCTCTCCCTTATCTACCAGCTGAAGTGCTGCTGTGCAGGTCAGGATTTTGCTCAGCGAATACAGCCGAATGATTTGCCTGTCGTGGATGGGAATACGTCCTTCCAAGTCAGCATAGCCGCTGCGGTACCGGAACACCTCTTGATTTTGGTACAGAACCAGAACCTCTGCCCATGGAATACGCCAATCCGTGATCCGGTCGATAAACTTTGATAGCGGTTTGAAGTCCATCGCTTTGCTTCCTTCCTATCTGATTTCAATCATAATCGATGACGACCATCTGATGGCATTCCAGTTTTGGAACGGTGTAAGACACCGATCCATTCACGCACTGAAAGGAAATGGACTGAACTTGCGGCGCCAAATATACACTCTTCACCTGATGGGGAGTCCGGATGGACACCTCAACATCATATAGAGGTATAATATCCTCAATCACTTCGATATTTTTTCCGCGGCGAACCGGTGACGCATACAGCAGATGATGGACCAGCCTTTTCTCTTCCTTCTGCTCCTGCAGGGTAGTCACGCCTTGAGCTGGCAGATCGGTATTAAGTGTCTTGTCAGGCAGCAGGCGGTTCAGCGCGTACAGGATCGTTTCCTTCAATATCAGACTTCCTTGGTTTGCGTAATCCTCAAACGCATTCCAGGCCAGATAAATTCCGCTGCTGCCCTCTACCATGCCCGGTCCTCCATAGACATCGCTGCTTGGCGTATGCTGGTGCGAGCAGAAGGTATAAACATCGCGGTTAAAATACGGGTCTTTCCTGCTTCCAAGCTCCGTTCCGCCCGCAAGCGAGAGCTTCTGGCCTTCCGTATACATAATGAAGGAAGCTTCCCTCAAGCTCTCAGGCTTGAACAAAGGACGAAAGTAATCAGGACGGTAAGGATTAACCCCGAGATATTGAACTCCAAAGTCAATGGCAAAGCGAGTGCCTTCTTGATTTAGACCCGACCAGCCTGTGGCGAGAATCTTACCTCCCTTATTCAAAAATAGTTCCAACTTATCCTTCAGCTCGTCATTCACCGCCACATAATCCGGCAAAATCAATACTTGATAAGCCGAAAAATCATGCTCCATATCAATGACATCAAACAGGATTTTACCCTCCAGCAGCATTCGTACAGCGCCTGCATCCGAATTGGAGTGGCTTGCGTTCTCTTTGGCTTTCGGGTGCACGCCTGCTGCTTCCAATGACAAAAGGGCTACATCCGCGACGTTCGTGGCATTCACGCACCATGCTTCTTTGCTCTCGACCTCTTGAAAAGCCTTGCCGATTAATTCATAGGTTGCCGGATCCATGCGGCCGTCAGGATGAAGCTGGTCTCCAATCGAACATTTCGCACCATGGGCGAGGCTGAGAGCGGTTTCATAACGAAGCGCGTTCGGATGCTTATACCCGCCGAATTCTCCCCACGCGGTATGAAATTTTCCGGTCATGCCCAGAAAATCGTATCCGAGCGTCTGTACGTACCTGGCCGAAAGCGGAAAATGGTCATAACCCCATCCGCCGGTAGGCAGCGACTCCAGTTCCAAATGGGTATTCATTGCAGCCAAGTCGCGACGACCGCGCTTAATATGTCCGCCGTTATGGAAAATTGGCAGGCCTGGTTTTACCGATTCTACGGTTTCTTTTACCCTGGCTGTGTAATTAGCGTATGTGCTCTCCCAGAGGTTTTGCATCGCTTCCTCATTCCGAGGGTCATGCCCCTTACGGCGTATGGCATCTACGCAGTTATGACAGTAACATTTGCGAATACCTACAATATCTAGAAACACGCCGTCTACGTCATACCGCTGAACCACTTCCCGAACCTGTTCGATCAGAATATCGAGATAAGGTGAGTTCATGCAAAACTGATGATAGCCTGGCTGCATGAAGCCTTCGGCCCAATTCGTTCGATCATTCTTGTCTCGTATGAGCCACTCAGGATGCCGCCGGGCCAGTTTTTCATCCAATCCGGCCGATAGGTATACCGGTGTTTTTACGTTGATTTCATGAGCTGCCTCGATCTGGGCCGCAAGCAAATCGAAGTTTAAGCCCGGATGAATCTCATTGGCCTCCGATGGATGATATGCCCAGCCATGATGGCACTTGGAGAACACCGTTATGGAATCGACATGTCCTAGCTTCAGCATGTCTTGAAACTGCCTTTTGTCAAAACAGTCCACGATCGGGACAATGGCCTCCGAGGTGTGGAAATCCAGATGGACTTGACGGAATCGCATGATTTCTCTTCCTTTCCTATTCATATATCCCTAATATAGTCCTTCCAGCATGGAGCGGATAGGTGCAAAGCCGACTTTTTATAGCACATTTCCGACCAATCACTTTCCAGTCCATGCTACAATGGGAACACCATTAAATAAGGGAAAGGGCTGCCTGTTATGAATTGTCTTGAGCTAACCATTCCTCCACTTCCGCAATTGGTGACGATCGGTCACTCCATCTGGAACCCGGGGCAACAACACCTGAGCCGTTCCTTCCATGCGTATGACATGCTATTCGTGTTGAAGGGCATCTTGTACATGACGGAAGATGATGTACCTTACGAAATCACGGAAGGCTCCTTGCTTGTGCTCGAGCCGAACCGCCTGCATGCCGGGCATCGCCCTTGCGAGGAAGAAACCGAAATTTATTGGCTCCATTTGGCCCACTCTGCGCCTGTCCGGACGATGGATAGCGGACAAATTCCATGGTCGACTCCTTTCACGAAGAGTTCCAACCTGGATGTCACCCCGCAGCGGCAGGTCATGTATATTCCTAAATACACGAGCCTGCATACCCCTAGCATTCTTCCATACCTGCTGCGGATGATGGAGCTTCATCAAAGCTTGTCACCCGCAGCGTCCTTACCGTTGCAGTGGCAGCTGGTTGGCTTGTTGACAGAATTGCAGACGGCTTTGCGCTTGCAATATGCTCCCCGCTCGAGAATACTGTGCGATCAAACGATAACCTATCTCGAGCAGCATGTAACCCGTCCCTTCGATGCGAAGCATATGGTAGAAACGCTTCATTTCCATTTTGACTATCTCTCGCGCTGCCTGAAGAAATACACGGGGCTGAGCCCTCTTCAATACCTGCACGAGCTGCAGATCAGTAAAGCCAAATCCCTTTTGGAAAATACAGGTCTCCCCGTATCCGAAATCGGTGTGCATGTAGGAATCGAGAATCCCAATTATTTTATTCGCTTATTTCGAAAAAAGATGGGAATGACACCCGGGCAATATCGAAATACCCGATTGGGCCGGACTTGACAAAAACAGCAGGAACGTAAATCGTTCCTGCTGTTTTCTTATGAATAATTCAGATATATTTGTCCCGGTATTCCGTAGGCGTACACAGGTAACTCTTCTTGAACTGGCGAGCGTAATAATTCTGGTCCCGGAATCCGCTCTCTTGAGCCACCTGCAAAATGGACAAGTCGGGATTACGCAGCAGCGTGCAGGAATAATCCAGCCTCCGCCGGATCACATAGTCCATGGGCGTCGTTTGGAAGTTCCTTACGAATTCGCGAAGAAACTGTCTTTTGGATAAATAGGCTTTTCCCGCCAGCGCATCCAGACTCAGGGGCTGTTGAAAGTGTTCCTCCAAGTACGTAATGGACTCGGCAATTCGCAGCGCTTTGTTCTGAAGCAACCCGTTGTTAGCCACATAATACCGGGAGAGCAGACCTATGAGTGCCGTAAAGTATAAGCGGATCAGCATCCGATAACCTTCCGGCCTCTGATCATGCTCATTCAGAATGACATCAAGCAAACCCTCTACTTGCTGCAGCTGCTCATCATTCAAGGTAAGCATCCCTTTAAAGTTCATTTCCTTCCGATAGAACGGTTCGAAATAGAATAAGGCTTGAAAGCCGGGCATCAGCTTCAGTTCCTGCAGTTGAGCGATCTGGTCGGGATGAAACATGACGTTGACGTACTGAATATGATCCACGTCCTTATAGCCATGGGAAACATTGCCGTGGATGAAGAATACCTGCCCGGCCGAGATCGGATACTCCCTTCCTTCAATAATGTGAGTTGCGGTACCTCCAAGAATGACAACCAGCTCGGAATAGTCATGTTGATGGACACTAAAATCTTGAGTTAGAGGGCACTTTTCGATGCGAAAAACAAAGTCCGGTTCCAGCCCCAGGTCCAGGTAATGGCTTTTTCTATTCATGTCGCTATTATGCTAAAAAAGGTCACTATCGTCAAGGAATCATGCTGCAGATTGCAGTAACATGGGGATAAACGACATGAAAACGAGGTGGCTTATGTATCGCTATCATTTCCGTGCGCAATGCCGTGAAAATATCGACCTGGAACGAGAGTTCAACGAAGCATTATCCGTACTTCAGATCCGGATGAAGGAATTTGGGGCCAGTCATCTCAGCCTGTTCCATTTTGGAACACAGCTATTTCTTTATTATGAAAGTCCGGCTAAGACGGTTGATCCCCATTCACTCTTCGCTCACTGCGAAGACGCTTTGGAAACCTGGCCCGGAACGGATAAACCTAGAAGGTGGGTGCCGATGATGGATATTTTTCATTATCAGCAGCCGATCAGTGAGAAGCATTGGCTAAGAACAAATACTTCAGCCAAGCCTTATGCCAGAATCGCCCATCTCAAACCGGATAAAGTGGCCAGTTATGTGTTTTACCATTACCAGTATCAGGAGGAGAAGCCGGGCGATGGCGATAAGTACGGTATGATTGCTCTTCATGAAAATCTGATGTTTTTCTACTCGGAAGATCCGGCAACCGTCGAAAAGCCGTCCTATTCAGGTAAGCTCTCCAGTTCCAATACGCCGTCTGACTGGGCGGGAACGATGGAGCCTCACTTCATACCCTGGGATCAGCCTGCAGAACAATCCCGGATCTGGCTGGAAATTCCACTCATGATCCAGGCCTAACGAATGCCCAACGAAAGGAGTATTCCTCATATGCGAATTGAACATTGCTTAAACGGAGAATGGAATTTCATGCCCTTATATGGGCAAGGCACAGGCTTCTCGCTTCCTGCTGAGCTGGTTTATGAAGAGCAAAAGGTCCAAGTTCCCTCCAGCTGGAGAAGCTCTTACGAAAGGCTGCCTGGAAAGATCTTCGGGGTCATTCCTGAGCACGAATATGCTCCATATGATTTGTTTCGTTATCCGAAGGAGTGGGCTCAAGCGGAAGCAGGAGTTCTTCACCGGACCTTCCGGGTGCCTCAAGACATGGATGTTATAGGGGCACGTATATTCCTTCGGATGGACGGCATAATGCAGAAGGCTGCCGTTTACTTGGACCATCACCTCATTGCCATGTGGGAGGATGGTTACCTGCCGTTCTCGGTAGAAATCACCGAATTTGTCACGAGTGATGCCGAACATAATCTTCATGTGGTCTGCGGCAGCTTTGACAAGGTGGCGATTCCTTCAGGGCAACAGAAAATCACGGGTCTAGCGGGCTCATGGTTCGGTTCTCTTGCCAGAGGTATTTGGCAGGATGTATATCTCGAAAGCCGGCCGATGGTTTCCCTGGCGGATGTAACCATACGCACTTCCGTCCGGAAGAACAAACTTGAGGTCGATGCCTCGGTGGTCCATTCCTCGAAACACTCCCTAGGCAAACCTTATAAGGTAATCTTGAAAGTGCGGGAGATTGGTGATTCGAGCCCCTCCCCCGTTCTTCAAGCTGAAACTGACGCATTGGTGATGAGCGACCAAGGGGTCGTAAGCCGACTCACGTACCGCTTGGATTGGGAGGACGCCAAGTACTGGAACCCTGAACGACCAACCCTCTACAAGCTGGAACTGCTGCTCCTTGTCAGTGACGCGGTTATCGACCAGGTGGAGGAACAGTTCGGCTTCCGGGAAATCTGGATCGAAGGTTCGCAGTTCATGCTTAACGGTACTCCCGTCAACCTGCGCGGCGATTCTTGGCATTTCCAAGGCGCGATCCAACAAACGCACGAATATGTCCGGAACTGGTATGGCATGTGCAAGGAGGCAGGAGTGAACTGCGTTCGGCTTCATGCTGAGCCCTACCCGACTTATTATCTTGATATCGCCGATGAGATGGGGATGCTGATCGTGGACGAAACCGCTATTTACGGTTCAAGCAAATCAATGCCTGCGGATCATCCCGATTATATCGCCAACTGCAAGGCCCATGTGAGCAGACTGGTAGAACGGGACCGAAACCACCCTTCCGTCATCGTGTGGAGTTTGCAGAACGAGATGCGCTGGGTGGACGGCCGCGATACATTTAAACAGCATATGCCTTCGATGATGAACCTCATACGCAAGTTGGATCCTACCCGTCCGATCATCGCTGAAGGTGATAACCGGCTTCTCTCCAAAGCACGCACCGAGATCGAGAGCCGGCATTATAACATTGACGGGACGATCGACGGGTGGGATCGGAAGGTGCCTCTCGTGTTCGGCGAACACGGCGGCTGGTGGTATGTCTGCCCCCAGAACAGCAGTATGTATGTAGGGTTGGCCGCATATCGAAACACGGATGAATGCATCAAAGGTCTCGCCGAGAAGGAGCGGCTGTTCGTGGAATATGCGAGACGACAAGGCGTTTCCGGAATTTCCACCTTCAACTTCGCCCATTATTTCATACGGGCTATGCCGGAGTGCGATATTGTGCTTCCTCCATCCGCTTTAAACGCGGCGGGCCCGAAACCGAAGGTCATTCCGAAATACTCTTTAACGCTGAACAACGGCCTTCTTCCTAAGGAATATCCGCTATATACGAAGAACCCGTCTTTCCCGATCATGGAAGCCTCTTTCAAGCCTGCCACCATGATACCGGCAGAATACAATCGTTCTTTCTTCGATGATGAGCCGATTATCAGAAGCTTCGATGTCTATAACGATACGTTCCATCGAAGCAAGATTCGGATCGAATGTGAAGTTCGTCAGGAAGGCAGACTCCTTCACCGGGAGCTCTTCGCGTTCGATCAAGAACCGGCGAATCACGAAATCGTGACAATCACTTGGAAACCTGAACCTGTCAAGGATGTAACGGTTGTACACTTTCACGCCGTGATGTTTCACGATGACAAGCCCGTTCATGAGCTGGATCTGCGATACAAAATGTATCCATCGCATGTTAAGACTACCCCTGTCTCTGTCGGGCGACCTGTGGCCTACATCGGCCGGGACGAGGATTTCGATCTGATGAACACCCTTGCACCGGGATGCAAGCGGGTCCCGCTCGAACAGATTGGTGAGCTTTCCCCCAAGCATTTGGTTGTTGCAGGCAGCGGACTGGAGGATGCGGACGGCCGACTGGAGACGGCGCTCCAAGATTATGTAAGTAGGGGCGGACGTCTTCTGCTGTTGGAACAGCTCCATCTGTCTCTTGGCAATCTGACGATTTCGAGGCAAGATTTCATTAGGGCCCATTCGGGCAGCTATAATCATCCTGTCCTTCAAGGACTGGAACATGATGACTTTATGTACTGGGACGAAAAAATACGCGAGGATGGCCCTTCTCCCATCATCCGTGCCGCTTACGAAAAACCGATCAAGGGCAACTTCAATCTGATCCTGGAATGCAGCGCAGGTGATTTCGGAGATGGCGGGGATCTGTGGTCGCCTCTTCTGGAATACCGGAGCGGTAATGGTCTCTTCATCGCTAATCAACTGCAGCTCATGGACCATTTCCATACTGTCCCTGCAGCTTGCTGCTTGCTGCGCAATATGCTCGCTTATGCAGGAAACGTGGAAACATTAACGGTTCGGACGGGTGCATTCGTGGAACCGGGAGGACCGGCCGAGCATTTCCTGCGGTCACTTTGCCTTTCCTGCGATGTGCTCGGAAATATCACGAGCAGCCTTCTGGAGACCTATGGTCTTCTTGTCGCTGAGCCGCATCTTCTCACAGATCCGGAATCTGAAGCGGTTATTAGTGAATATGTTCGCCATGGTGGTAAACTCGTGGTCCTTTCCGCTGTTCCGGGTCATGAAGCTACCCTATCCGCTCTATTGAAGCGTCCAGTCTCGATCCTGAAACATGAGACATACCACTTGGAGGCGAGATACGATATGCCTGCGGTCCAAGGGCTAAGTCCGGTTGACCTGTTCGGCTTCGACAAAGTGTTTCTTTCGCCCAGAGAGGTTGTGAATCGTCCCTTAGCTTCTTACAGTCTGGATGCGTCCGATACCGAGGTACTGTGCACAAGCGTAGAAGGTACTGCATGGAAGGATTATTTTGTGCATGAGCATACTTCTGAATACAGCAGGCTAGCATTGGTAGAGCTGAACCGGGAAAATCGGCAGCCTGCCGGCAGTTTCATACTGCAGGCCGAACAGGGCCGAGGAAGTATCGTGTTATCCCAACTGCTCCTTGAAGCAGATAGCGACAAGTCCATACGCCTATATAGTCGGCTCTTGGCTAATTTTGGGGCAACCTTCGACGACGGTCTTCTCTTTAGCTCCAAAGAAGACGCGCACTGGACCGTTGACAAGGTGATGGCGCTGCCATGCAAACCTTGGGTAAATTACGAAGAAATGAAGGCCTATTATACGGATCCGGAGTTCTCGCTGAACAATCTGGGCGAGGGTCTATACGGTTGGATGCTCAAAAAAGAACGAAGACCTTCGGACGGAGCCTTTCATATAAAGGATCCCGGTGACGAGCGATGGTTCCTGAGTTGTTTCGTTCATGTATTGGACCCTGCCTGCAATCCGGTCGATGGAACCCTTAGCGGAAAGCTTCAAGTGAACACGAACTGTGGGTTTGAGATTTATTTGAACGGGAGCCGTGTTCCCGATCCGGAGAGTCATATCGAGCTGCGTGCCGGTATCAATCGTCTGATCGCCATCCTACAAGGGTCCGGCGAGGACATCCGGTTCGGTTTGGTATTTAAGAATGCCGGCGGTTCTTACATGAGACATCTTCAATACCGTCTCACCTTGGATGATGTAGAGCCCAAATAAGTTTACGCTTCCGTATCTCTTGCTGCTGAAGTGATTATGATGAATCATTCCATTCCAAAGGAGGTAAGTAGCATGCATACGAAACACCAAACTGCACTTGAAGTTCTTCTCGAAGAAGCAAACGAGAGTCTATCCGAGGTCGGTCATGCTGTTTCAACATGGGATATTCCCGGCTTTTATCAGGATGCTGAGGGGCATACGCTGGCGAAGCGACGGATGGAGAAGGACGCCAAGGCAGCCTATACAACTGCACTTGCATATCGGCTGACAGGAACAGCTGCCTACGCTAATCAAGCGAAAGAAATCATGATGGGTTGGGCACAAGTCAATAAGAAAATCACGGGGCCAGATGGACCGCTTGTATCTGCTTATCTGGGAGTTGGCCTGATTATAGCCGCGAACTGGATTAAAAAATTCGGGGACTGGAGCGGCCGTGAACGGCATCTATTCACTGAGTGGTTGACGCAGGTGTGTCTGCCGGAGTGGGATCGTATCCCCCTCCGGAACAACTGGTGGAGCTGGAGCCTGCATGCCCAGTTAGCTCTGTATCGTTTTATGGATGATAAGCCCTGTTTTGCGGAAGAGGTAATGGCCCTTAAAGAACATCTCGACCATTCCCTCTCCGTCGAAGGATTCATTCCGGAAGAAGCAAATCGAGGGAAGAATTCCATGTGGTATCATTATTTCGCCCTCGCTCCTGTTACGGCCGCCGCCAAGCTGGTCCTGGACACAACAGGAGAGGATTTATTCCGCTGGGTCTCTCCTGGCGGTAAAAGCCTCCAGCAAGCCGTCGAACAATTCTTTCATTATGCCGATGGTCATGTTGAGGAATGGCCGTATGACGAGGATCCGATCTTCCCGGCACAGCTCTCAGCCGGCACTTGGCCCCTCGATTTGTACGAGGCGATGTCTGTCGTGTATCAGAATCCGGAATTTGAACGTTTGGTCGCCCCATACCGTCCGATCAAGGGCAATATCAATACAAACAGCGGGCTTTATCATTCGTATGCCTGGGTTTATCCGGAGCTGCAATGTCAAGATTAGATATTAGAAAAACGTCAATCGACGTATCTCTAAGTAGACAGACCGCATTAAGATGTAGTTTTTCTTGCGATATCAGGAAGATCTTGCTTCGAATTTTATACTTTCTGATATCTACAGAAAAAGCCTTTCCGAATCGATCGGAAGGCTTTTTTCTGTCTTCTATTCTTTCGCTACAGCCCGCCCATCCCGAAGCAGGTAGGCTGCCGCTTCCTCCGTAACGTGTTTGCTGCTCTGGGCTTGAACCTCATGCAGGAAGGCTTCGATATTCCCATTTTCCAGTTTCTTGAGCAGGCTGTTTGCGATCCCGCCATTGTCAATCCAGGACTTTTCCCGGAAGAGTGTTACTAAGGCTTTCAGCGAGCTGATGTCTGCATACGTTGAGAACGAAACTATAGACTCTTGCTTATTCCCCGCCTCATCCATAGCGGCTACCGTGAAGATGTGAGCTCCCAAAGACAGCGTATAGAGGGGCACCACCGCTCCCTGCTCCATCTGCTGATCATCGAGCTTTGCTGTGCTTTTCGATTCATCCGTCCCGGACATCTCATCGGCAGCTGTCCATGACAGGTTCAGGGAATCCACTCCTGTATAGTCTCCAGAGATCGGCTCTGTCACCGATATAGTGGGAGCCGAAGCATCAAGATTAAACTCCAGGGATTTCGCTTCCTCCGCATTTCCGGTCGGATCCAGCGAACGGTAACGAATGGAATAACGGCCATCCTGACTGAAGGTCAGGGCGTCCTGATATGCCAGCCAGGTATCCCCTCCATCCAGGCTGTATTCCGTAGTCGCGGCTTCTGACCCTTTAGATGAACTCAACGTGAGTGTTACTGGCCTTGTATACCATCCATTTAAGCCGTCCGGTTCGGCCGGGCTCAAGACGGCCGTGGTTTCAGGAGCGATTCGATCGATCTGAGAAAACTTGATGTCATCGAACCATAATTCACTGAACCCGCCGACATAGAAACCTACCGTTCCGGATGGATTATGACGGGTATCCGCTCCTTCAAGCCTAAGCTCCCCGTTCACGTATACGCGGATGTCCGCACCTTCGACCCGAATACGAAGGTTATACTCCGTGTCCGGCTTCAGGTCCTCACCAGGCAGGTTCGTCGTTTTCAAAACCCTCCATGCCCCGTCATAAAGAAGCCATTGCGAGGTGCCGTCTGCCAGCTTCTTATAAGCAATCTTGCCTGATGTGCTGGAGACGGAACGATCGTACACATAGAGTGTTCCCGTATCCGGCATGACAGTCGGCGTCTTCAGCGTGAAGGTCAGGTCATAGTCCGTAAATGTCTTCGGATGAAGTGCCGAGGCACCTTTTAAAATTTTATACTTTTTGTTGCCGTTTACGGTTACGATACTGCGGTTCGGGTCCACCGGCCATCCGTTCGCTCCCGAATCAAAATCCGTAAAGTGCATCACATCGGATACCTGAATTCGTACGAATGCCGTGGCCTCCGGATTGGCGACCGAAGTGACGGTGATTTCAGCCTCGCCTTCCGCCAAAGCGGTTACCAGTCCGTTTGCATCCACGGTGGCAATCTCCGATCTGGAGGTATGAAAGACGACTTCCCTGTTCTCGGCATCAGGCGGATCAAATTGGACCTGCAGCTGCTTTTGTTCCCCCATGACCATGTTGACGTTGCTCTCGCTAAGCAGCAAACCGGACACGTCCGTGCTTGGAACCGTGAATTTGATATCATCAAACAAAAGCTCACTGAAGCCGCCGGCATAAAACCCGACCTTGCCGGATGCGTTGAATGTCGCGTCGCTGGCTTTCAGCTTAAGCTTGTTATCGGCATAAACGCTGATCTCCGGACCTTTGACGATAATTTTCATGTTATAGATGGTGTCTGGCTGTAAATCCGGGGCAGCCAGCGTATTCTGCTTCACCGTAGCCCAGTTCGAATTATACAAGAGCCAGGAAGACGTTCCGTTCGCATATTTACGATAGCCGATCCGGCCGCCGCTTCCGCTAGGATTCAGCCGGTCAAACACATAGAACGTAGCGTCTTCCGCAATGACTTTCGGGGTCTTCAGCTTAAAGGTCAGCTCATAGTTGTTATAATCATTATCGTTTAACGTCGTTGCTCCTTTAAGAAGCTTATACATATGGTTGCCGCCATCCACCTCGACAATGCTCCGGTTCGGGTCCGTCGGCCAGCTGTTCCTGCCGTTCTCGAAATCGGTATAATCGATAATTCCATCCCCGACTTCGACCGTAACTTGAACCTCATCCTTTAAGGACGGATTATCGGCAGAAACTGCAGTAACGGTAGCTTTCCCCAGATTAACACCCTTCAGCTTGCCGGCTTGATCCACTTTTACGACAGAAGGGTCGCTGGACGTGTACTGAATCGCAGGGTTTGTTGCGTTCCAGGGAAGTACTGCCGGGTACAAAGCGTACGACTTTCCAATCCCGAGCGTTACGCTCTCGTCATACAATTGGATTCCATCAACAGCAATTCGATCCGGAGCCAAGTAAGGACCGACTTTACCCACCGTTCCCATCTCACTGAAAGGGATCGCTTGGAAACCAGGGATCTTCTGGAACACCTCCGCATCCGCTTTTAAGTTCAAGTCCCCGTTCGCCAGATTAACGAAACCAGGATCATGATCTGTAATCCAGTTGTTCGCATACTGGACCAGGTTGCGTTTGTCATTTGCTCCCTGATCATTCGTCGTGCTGTTTAATTTCCTCGTCGGGTTATAGATCACATTGTTCTGAAACGTGTTAGTATCCGGATAATAACGGTTTTCCGTGAAGAAATCCGCCAGCTCCGGGTATTTCTCCATATGCGGCGTCCCTTCGAAATTGTTGTTCTTTTCGAACAAAGCCTTCCATTTGGGCATATAGTTTTTGGATATCTGCTGGTCTGGTTTATCGCCTAAATACATGTCCGAATATTCATACGGCACTTTCGCATCAATAAAAAGGTTGTTCCGGGTCTTGATATGAGCGCCGCCGTTATTCAAAATGGCATCGTTGCCCATTCCGTTAAATATGTTCTCTTCGATAGTTATCCCCATGGTAAAGTTATCCGGATATACGCCTTGAACGCCTTCCTTGCCTTCCCCTATGTTGTGAAAATAATTCCGGCGGATCACCGATCCCCGTTCCTGGGGCGACTCGCCAAGATTCATATAGATGGCACCGAGATCCGAGAAGGTTTTGCAGACATCATAAATGTTGTTGTATTCCACGAGATGATCATTGCCAAAGATCAGCATTCCCGGATGCGGTGCGTCATGAATTTCGTTGTGGGAAACCTTGTTCCCTGCCCCTGTCAGGAAGATGCTGGGATTGTAGGCTTTATGGTAGTAGGCAAAATCATGGATATGGCTGTTCTCCACGACATTGTTGCCTGGCTCAAGTGTCTGTTTGTCTCCCCCATTGAGAATGACCCCCGTGCCTCCGATATGATGAATATGGGAGCCCGTCACCGCATGATTCACTCCGGTCGCTTTGGCGAAGTCGTTATACAACCAGCGGCTCTGGGTATTAATCAATACGCCTCCATTGGAAAAATTGCGTATTTCGCAGTGATCCAATTTGACGCCGTCTCCGCCCATAATGACTGCCGCCGAGTCTCGGCCATTCTCCAAAATCAGGTCTTCAAAGGTCACATGCGAAACATTGACCGCATTGATCATCGGGGTTTTAAGCATCGTAACCGTGATCTCAGGATGATCACCTTCAAAGGCAGCCGTAGGCATGAAGTAAAGTACGCCCTGCTTCCGGTCGATGTAATACTCGCCTGGCATATCGATCTCCTCTAGCAAGTTCTGTGCAAAATGGAAGTCGGGGTACCAATTGGTAAACAGACCGCTCATTTCCCCGTAGGCCAAGGTGATCGTCTTTTTACTTGTATCAATCGATGCCACTTTGTTGTACGACCATTCCCAGCTGTAACCGAAAATACCGTCCAACCAAATGTCATCCGCTTCTTTCCAGAGATCGGGTCTTTCGTAATTGTAAGTAAAGGTGCCTCCGCGTGTCTGAAGGTCCGGATCATTGCGGGTAGGTCCGGGATCCGTGATGGTTCCCATCTGGACCGTTCCGTTGTTTGGCCAGCGGGCAAGCGTCATGCCTTGACCTTCGACATACAGCTCCATCGGGGGAACCTGACTGACATCATTGGCTTTATAATAGCCATGCCGGCTCATGACACCGTAATCGCTGATCCCATGAGTCCTTAAGTCTGCCTGCAGAACCTTCGTTCTGGCATCGGGACTGATGATTCGATTCAGGACCTTCGTGTCTGTTACCGGAGTAAACCAGTTTTTTTGCAATTCCAGACCACCACTTAAGCGCACGCTTTCCCCCGGGTAAGCCCGATAGGTGATCCGCTTATCCTCTGTGCCGGAATCCTGTTCCTCCAGATGAAAACTTTCGCTTCGGTTATAGGTACCGCCCCTCAAATAGACCGTAACACCGCCTTCAGGCAGCCCGGAACCCTTCTTCAATTGCCGGATCGCGTCCCTGGCCTTTTCCAGGGTATGGAAAGGAGCCGCTTCAGTGCCGGAATTCGAGTCATCTCCATCATTTGAAATATAAAAGACAGCACCAGGGTTCTTGGCATCCTCCATATCCTCCGCATACGTTCCCGTAACCGGCAGACAACCCAGCAACAAGACGATGATCAATGAAACGATGATCCGTCTTCTCATCATCTTTAATAATCCCTCCCTATTAAAATCAATTGAATAAAATGAAAAACGATCACTACCCTTTCACTGACCCAATCATGGTTCCTTTTTCAAAATATTTAAGCAAGAACGGATACAACACGAGCACCGGCAAGGAGCTGACAATGACAGCCGCCATTTTCAGGCTCTCCGGAGCAGGAGGTGTTGTAAGCGTCGCCGTCGTAAACGGGTCGAGCTTGCTCTCGATGAGGATCTGGCGGACAACCTGCTGCAGCACGAATTTGGAAGAATCAGTGACGTACAGCAAGTTATCCATAAAAGCATTAATGTGATATACCATATTCCAGAGCCCGATCGTCACAAGAGACGGAATCGAAAGCGGGAGAAGAATGCGGAACAGTATCCGCAAATCCCTTGCCCCGTCGATGCGCGCTGCTTCGATCAGTGCATCCGGAATAGAACGGAAAAACGAGATCATAACAAGCACATGAAAGGCATTGGCAGCCGGCGGCAGCACATAAACCCACAGTGTGTTAAGGAGATGCAGTTCTTTTATTAATAAATATTGAGGCACAATTCCACCATCGAAGATCATCGTGAACAACAGCAGCATAATAAGCAACCGTTTCATCGGTAAATCTGGACGGGAGAGCGGATAAGCGGCACAGACGGTAACCAGAAGCGTTAACGTCGTCCCTACGACCATCCGGAACAGCGTATTTCCGTATCCTGACCAGATTAAAGGATAGTCCAGAAGCTCGCGGTATGCCTGCCATTCGAAATCCCGGGGATAAAAATGAAATCCGCTTCGAAGAGCTTCTCCCCTTCCGCTGAAAGAGACGGATAGAACATGTATGAAAGGGTACACGACGATGAGTGCCAAGATCGACAACGTAAGGTAGATAATAGCGGGTGCAATTAAGTCTTGCCATCTTTTTGTTTTCATGATGGTCTTCCTCCTGCCTTTACCATAGACCGCTCTCGCCACGGCTCAATTTGCGCACGGTAAGATTCGCTCCAAGAATCAGCAGAAGCCCAACCAGCGATTTAAACAAACCTATGGCCGCCGTATAACTGTACTGGAACTGCTGCAGACCGACCCGGTAGACATAAGTATCGATGACGTCTCCGGTTTCATAATTGACCGGGTTGAGCAGATTGATGATTTGTTCGAAATTTGCGCTTAAGAAACCGCCCAGACTCAGAATGAACATGATCGCGATGGTAGGCATAATGGATGGAATATTAATTCGAATGATTCGCTGCCACCTGTTGGCTCCATCGATTACTGCCGATTCATGCAGCTCCGGGTTGATCGCCGCTAAGGCTGCGAAGTAGATGATCGAGCCCCAGCCGATATCCTTCAGGATGGAGGAAATGACCACGATCGGACGGAAATATTCCTTTTTCCCCATGAAAAAGACGGGTTCTCCTCCAAACCATTTCATGATTTCTCCTACAACACCAGACGTTGGAGAGAGAAAATAAATAATCAGTCCGGACATGATGACCCACGATACGAAATGGGGCAAATACATGGTCGTCTGGATAAACCTTTGGAAATACTTGGAGCGGACCTCGTTAAGCAAGATCGCCAGAATGATCGGTGCGGGAAAAGAAAAGATCATCTGATACAAGTTCAGCAGCAGCGTATTTTTAAGTAAACGGTAAAAGTCGCCATTCTGGAATATCTCTTGAAAATGTTGGAATCCAACCCACGGACTTCCCCAAATACCGTCGACTACCCGGAAATCCTTGAAGGCAATGACGACTCCGTATAAAGGGCCATATTTAAATACGAAGAAGAACGCGAAGGCGAATAGAAATAGTAAGAGCAGCTCTCCGTGTTTTTTTATCGTTTTCATGTCGCACTTCCTTGTAAACCGAACCGCCAGACCCCCCGTAAGGACTGATTCAGCTCTTACGGGGGGGGGCCTAGGCCGGGTTCAGGTTATTTTTTGAACTGAGCTTGGTACATTTCATTGGCTTCCTTGGTTAATTCATCGCCGCCTTTTGCCTTCCATTCCGTTACGAATTTATCGAAATCACTCAGAGGAATTTCGCCGCTGATGATTTGAGCGAAATATTTTTGCATAAGTGACGTCAGGTCTTGTTTGTATTTCCCGTCCGAAGGCAGCACCGAGAACAGCAGCGCATCGGTCCATCTTGGAGCGGATGAATATGTTTTAACCGCCTCATTCAGCTTCGGATCGGAATATTTGTCCCGGTAAGCTTGGGTTGTAATGTTACCAAAAGAGAACAGACGGATTCCAAGCTGATCGCGCTGCTCCTGCTTTTCGAAACCAGGCAGGAATTTTGTGGCCCCTGAGGTGGCACCGCTCTCGACAAAATCCCATTGAGTTCCCTTTACGCCAAGGCTGGTCCTATTGATCGTCTCTTCATCATTGCTCTGTGCCTGTAAAATTTCGAACAGCTTTTCAAGCTTTTCAGGCTGATCCTTTACTTTACTGCCGATGACCATGAAATTACTCTTTATCCCCCAATCCCATGAGCCGTCGCCGCCAGGACCCTTCGGATTCTTGGAAAATGCCATCTTGGCATCCGGATTCAATGCCTGCATTTCCTTGACTGTGGCAGATTCAGGAAGTGCACCTTTGCTGATTTGCTCTTCAATGACGCCGATCCGGTTGTTGTAAAGTTTCTTACGATATGAATCCTGTGTATCTGTGATGAATTCAGGATCGATGACGCCATCCGCATACCATTTCTGCAGCTTTGCCAAGGCTTCCTTTGTCTCCGGCATGACCGAACCGTTTACAATCTGACCATCCCTCTCCATCCACATGGTCGGCTCCACGCCGAATGCCCCGAAGATGGAATAGAAACCTGAAGACCAGGTGGAAGTAGCCGTTCCTGTTAAACCGTACGTATCCTTAGCACCGTTACCGTCCGGATCCTTTTGAGCAAAGGCATACACAGCCTCCTCGAATTCATCCAAGGTCTCCGGGACTTTAGTGATACCGACCTTATCCAACCAGTCCTTACGCCATAACATCGCTAAATCATATGGCTTCAAATCGATAAACATCGGGATGGCCCACAGCTCGTTATTTACGGTAACGGTTTGGAA
Source organism: Paenibacillus sp. J23TS9 (assembly GCF_018403225.1). Lineage (NCBI taxonomy): Bacteria > Bacillati > Bacillota > Bacilli > Caryophanales > Paenibacillaceae > Paenibacillus > Paenibacillus sp. J23TS9. Next base: position 1,694,046 of record NZ_BOSG01000001.1, read on the forward strand.
CAGCTCTTTCTTTTTTTCGATATCTGCGTAATACTCAGGCATTTTCTCCTTCAACATGTTCTGATCAATGCTCATTAACACGCCTTGATTCTGGTAAGCGATTACATTTGCAGGGTCGCCGAGCATAAATATGTCTGGTACATCCCCGGATGCGATACTGGCATCCGTTACCTTCACCGGTTTGATCTTTACATTAAACTTCTGCTCCAGCCACTTCTGTACCTCAGAGTCATTTACGACTCCGTCAGCCGCGAAATGAATGCCCCAGGAGATTTCGATCGGCTTGGACTTCGCTTCCGGGGTGCCTCCTATATTTGGACTTGGACTTGAGGTGTCTGTCTTGGAAGTACATCCGGTAAGCAAGCTTGCAGCTAAACTTACCGTCAGTAAGATGGCGCTTACAAATTTGATTCTTTTACTCAAAAGAACCTACCCCCTGTTATGAAATTGTTATTGGATTCGATACATCCGCAGCCCGTATGACGACCCGGCCGGGTATTGGGAACGGCTTTTACTATCTAAAACTTTAAGCTTATATCGTGCCAGTGCACAATCCTCTGATTCCATTTTTCTTATGTTTTTGGCTCCGAAAGCCGTTTTAAGCTTCTGACGTTATTCCGTTTTTTGTATGTTTTTCAATTTCGATCTGTTCTAATTCCGTTTATGTGATATATAATTGACTGCACACGTCTTTTAAAATATCCGGAACTTTATATTTGTAAGCGCTGCCACGCCCGAAGTTAAGGGGGGATTGCCGTGAGGGGACTTTTGGCTATGAAGAATAATTCCATGTTCGTAAAACTGCTCTTATCCATGACCGCCATTGCTCTAATCACTGTTGTTCTCATTTCATCAGTCACTTACATGATATCTGCAAATAACAGTGTTCGTAACTCCATCGGATACAATGAATCCGTCTTGGCTCAGCAGCAGGAGCTGATTCAAAAGGAGCTGACCACCATTAGAAATGCAGCCAACAGTCTGCTAATGGCTCAATCCTACTTGTACCAGACCATAGGAGGTAAGCTCTCCGTAAGTTCATTAATCGATTTATCCGCGCTTGTGGAAGAGCAAAAAAAGCTCAGTCCCTACATCGATTCCATTTATTTGTACTATGCCCCGCTCGAGCTTGTCCTGACATCACGTCCGGAGGTAAAGACTTCTCCTATATTGAGCTTTGCCGATCAATCCTGGCTGGATACTTTAAATCAAGATACGGGATCTCGTACGGTGTGGTTAACCGGAAGGCAGAATGGTTTTGCTCCGGATCATCCTGCGACCTCCCTGCTTCAGAAGATGCCACTGATCGGCCATGTGGATGGCGCCATCGTCATTAATTTGAATCTGGATCGACTCTTTGCCGACTACTTAAGTCATTACAAGAGCAAAAAAGGCACCATCATGGTGATCGGTCCGCAAGGTGAACTTCTCTATTCCGATGCTCCTGACGGAGAAACGCTCCTTCAGCAATTGGATGCAGAACAGATCACACCCGACAGCGGCTACTATATCGGCGACTCCGATCAGATCGTGACCTACACGACATCGAATATGACAGGCTGGCGATTCGTCGATATCACCGAGCGATCCGTCCTTCTGCAAGGCATGAACGGTATTAAAATCATCGTTTGGACCGTCGCCATCCTATACATTACGGTTGCTGTTGCGATTTCCTATTATTTATCGAGAAGATTATATCGCCCGCTTCAAAGCGTGATTTCCTATATCGTGAGCTCTGAAGAATCCGAACGGCGCGACAAATCCGGCGCCCCAAGACGTACTGACGAAGCTGGCTATATCCGTCATTCATTTGAGCAGATGACACGACACCACGATATCTTAATGAAAGAGAAGCGAAAAGTGGATGAACTCCTCATCGGCAACCGTACGGCCATTAAGGAAAAGTATTTGAACGATTTAATCCATGGCGCCGGTCGGGAAGAACCTGTTAGCGGACCCGACCATGCGGCAGAGCTGCTTGGATTAAAGCTTGATTTCGATCGTTATGCCATCCTGATCCTCGAACTGGAAGAGCATGATCCGATGATGGGAACGGAGGATATATTCCATTCCCATCTGCTCCAGTACGGTCTGATGGAAGAACTGGGAGAAGATATCGACGGAGAAATCTTTGTCAAAGACAGCAGGCATACGGTCATCCTCCTCTCCTTACAACCGGATGCCGATGATACCTTTCCGATGGAACAAGCCCGGAGTCTCAAACTATATTTTCACAGTCGTTACGGTATCTCCGTGACCATCGCTGTCAGTCGCGTTCACTTCGGAGAGCCATCCGTGCGTGCGGCTTACAACGAGACTCAGGAGGCATTAAATATGAAAATATACATTGGTAAGGGCGAAATTCTGCCTTATTCTATTCTGGATGAATGGAAATCGGAAGAAGGTTCCTACTATTATCCTTATGAACTTGAGACGAAGCTGCAGCAATCCCTTTTGCAGACGGATAAAGAGGAATGTACCGCTGTGATCCGATCCATCACCCGGGAGGTGCTGGACCAAAGGTTGGGTAGAGCCAATATTCACCAGCTGTATGTGCAATTAAGCGGCGAGCTGGTTAAAACACTCGTTCAGACCGGCGGTGAGGTGACCGCTGTTTTCGGCGAAAAATCATCCTATACCGAAGCTTTGGCGCGCGCGGAAACTGTACAGGATATGGAGGAATGCGTCTTAACGATGTGCAGTAAGATCATTGACTACCATCGAGAGAAACGCTCTAAAATGACGGATGTGACGCTTCAGCTCGCCACGGAATACATGGACAACAATTTCAACAACAATATATCCGTGGATAGTGTGGCGGAACATGTAAAACGCAGCACGTCCTACTTGGGACGCATCTTCAAGGAGTCCAAGGGCATGACCGTCAATGATTATCTCATCCAGCTTCGCATTAAGCGAGCCATGGAGCTGTTGAAGCAGACAGACGTCTCCGTGGAGGAGATTTGCCGGGAGATCGGGTACGCGAACGTCAGCTATTTCAACAAAATCTTCAAAGCCAGAACGGGACTTACCCCGGGACAATTCCGGCACCAACAGGCGGCGGAACAACGCCTGGCCCAGGGACAGGGTCCAAAAACATCCTAATTCGGTCAATTTCGGGTTTGCATCCTCACACGTTATTACCTCTGTTTATAGAATTGAATTACTGCCCAATGAGAAATGGTTAATGGTTATCCGACTCATTGGGCCGTGTATTGATCTTTTAATGAGAATGGAGGTTTCCCCGTGAAGAAGCCTCATATCACTTTAATTCCTTATCTGATCCAATGTATCTGAGTAAAATAAAATTGCCTTTCTATTGCTCTGAATCCCCTCATCGTTACTTGTTTCTGCTAGTTGCTTCAATAATATTGACATGGCTTCATCATACATCCCTAATGTTCTATATGTACTTCCAAGTCCAAATAATGCACCTTGTCTTTCTTCTCCCTTTAATCCATTCTAGAGATTTATAAGGCACTGCTTCACTTTCTAATCCTAGAACGTCATGAATCCGAACACACTGTTATTGGGTCAGCGTCTTCATTGGACCTCCTAAACTCAGTTTGATTACGCTTTTGTTTCTATGATAATTTCCCCTTCTCCAGAAGGTATTTCAAAACCCTCCAGGAATGAAGATAATATTTCTTCAGTTATTGTAAATGCTGCATTTGCATCGAATCTCTGACTCCGAATACGAAGTCGTTCACGTAATTCATTAGGATGAACTTTCAAATATATAAGTTTCCACAATCCTCCTCCAACTTCAATTAACTTCTTATATTCATTTCGTCTCTTTCGTTGCCAAAAACTGAAATCGACAACCACATTACGCTTTTCATTCAAAAGATTGACTAGTTCATTACGCAACTTTAACTCGGCTTCAACTTTTAATTGCTCGTACATTTCAATTGGGTAGTCAATTCCGTAACGACCATGCGTAGCCCATATTTCTTCATCAATGGAAAGACGTACAAAACCTCTCTTCTCTAATCTTTGAGCAAATGTTGTTTTTCCGGATCCTGCTACTCCACACATCATGGCTACTAATGGAACGGAAACATCTGCTTGGTTAATAAAATCATCTATTTCAAAATCGTCATGCAACTTATATTCTCCTTTCATCTTCTTCCTTCGCTTCCTTGAAATCCTTCTGTCGGACCGAGGAGTATGCCCGATGCGTGAATATAATGTTAAGTGATGTCATCGAGCCCTTTTGTCTCTGCACTTACAAGCTTTTAAGCTCCGGATTTTAAAAACTCTTTGTTGTTTTTCTACTTGCACCTTCGTTTTTTCTTCCGGTTGATATTTGTTCAGAATACTTTTCGTTTTTCGATGATTTCACTTAACGTTGCCCCGCACCGATTGAATCCCCCTATCTCACTCCATTATTAAAAATATATCCTTGGCCTTTCCAATCTTCCGTTTCTACATCAAGCAATTCAAAGTTACCCTTCGTATATTCCTCAATAACTCCCTTCCAAAAGGATTTAGAAGGACCATTATTTCCATGCTGGAGAACTTCCCAGTGTCCTCTAAACATATCAAATATCTTAATTGCTGCCTTCTTACCATTTCCCCTTCTCCGATACTTTCTCATGATAAAAAATTCAGCGATAGATTTCGCTTTATCATCCTTATGTAAGTAGCTATGGCTATTAATCAAAACAAACCCTGCATAATTATTATCGATCTTCACGAAAAAAGGATATCTGTTTTCATCAGTCCAATAATGGTCGAGATACTTATATCCATAGACTCCATAATCATTGACATCTTGATCATTATATTCACTAAAATCGTATTCATATAATTCGATCAATTGTCTTAGTATAGACTTTTGATCCTCTTGAACCTTGATGACATCAACCTGCTGCATGGTCTAAATCTCCCTTCATTATTGAAAAGCTCTAGCAGAATCAACGTAGTCTATTGTTCCATGTTTTCTTATATACTCAAATACTCTGTCTTTTTTATTATATCGTAGAACGATTTATTCTCTTTTGTCTCATTAATATTCCAGTTTATAAACGACCTCACCATCTATCACTCGACCATCTTCATCAAATCCCAATTTTTCATATAAAACACATTCCGGGAAAGCCTTGGCCTGTGCGAGTGAAAACAAATTTTTCGCTACAAATTCACTTTGTTCATCAGCTACGCTCAACTTAATGACATCAAAAAAATTGCTTCGGTCTATTTCCTTAAATGCTATCATAAATACTCGCCCCTATTTTCATGAAGTTAATCTTGGAGAAAATACTCTCTGTTAACTGATCTCTCCGACATTTTGAGCTGCTTTCAAATTACGCTATTATTCAAGCCCTTAAATGGAATTGTATCCCATTCTCTTTCCTATTTCACTACTTCTCATAAATAGGTTTTGTTAAACTGTGTTGTTAAAAAAACAAGTTGACATCGGAGTTTACTCCAATGTTATTGTGAATGTATGGAAAAACAATATTCTATAAAAGAGGTTTCACGGATACTTGGTATCCCGAAGGATACGCTGCGGTACTATGACCGTATTGGAATCGTATCGCCGTCCCGGGGACACAATTCTTATCGCAGGTATTCTAGGGACGACATCGTCGATTTAATGAATATTCAAATCATGCAGTATGCGGACTTTTCTCTAGAAGAAATCAAGGGGAAGTTTCAGTTCCACAGAATGCAGAGTGTAGATCCTGCTTATTGCCAGGAGGTCGCTGAGTTCCTTGATGTCAAAAAAGCAGAAACACGCAAGAAAATCGCACATCTTGAAAAGGTCAGTCAGTTGCTTGACGTAGCCGTTAAAACGCTAAGGGACTTTAATTTTGAAAGTGACCAGCGGCTGGCAGTGTTCGTTCGGGAGATTTACCGGGATCTTCACAAGAAGGAACCTGAAATAACTAAGGAGGATTGTGATGGAAATCAAAATTAAGAATTATTATTGTTTGATAGCCGGCGTTCTTGCGATACTTTTTGCCGCTACGCATGCATGGAACGGGCAATCCGCTGTACTGCCGACGCTCTTAGTGAAGGATATAGCCTTGGATACACGGATAACATTCACGTATGTCTGGCACATTATTACCGCTGAGAATCTGGTTTTCGGCATAGTATTCATTTTCCTGTCATTTCAAAGCGAGAAATCGAAGATCCGGTTTGCTGCGTGGATGATTGTGTCACTTCTGCTCGTTCGTCTGATGGTCATTCTCGGTGTAACCGCAATATATGATGCTTCGGCACTTACGAATACGTTAATCGATTCGATTGCTATTTTAATCTATACTGCTTTTATTATACTGGGCACAAGAATTAAGAAATAATCGTAAGTAGGTCAACCATCCCTAACCAGCAGGAAGGTTTAAAGTACTAAACTGCGTTGCGCAGCCAGTGATTTGCAACACGCTAAAGGGTAACGAAAGTTCAGAATAAACCGCCTCATGTGGCGGTTTATTCTATTAGTCGCAAATCAACAATCAAGGAAAACAGAGCATATAAATAAAATTCAATTCGGATTTAGACATCGGCACAATCCAAACAAACTAAATGGCGAGCGAACTTGTGTTTATCCTATTTGCTTTTCCTCAATTCGGAACCATAACTCACAATACTCATAACCTTCTTTATTTGTACAATACATTTCAAAATTGCCGCCGTCTAGAATATTAAAATTTGATGTTTGTAGCCATTCAGAAAATACCCGATTTTTTAATGAGCGCAAATCGTAATTGCCACTGCCATTCTCATCACTTAATGTTGAAAATACGGCCCAGGTAGATGCTGGAACATTAACAACAGTATATCCAGTGACCCCGCTGTCCTCCGATTTGTAACACCCGATAAGATAAGGAAACGTGGTATTACTTGTGAATTTGTAGGAATCGAATGCAAAAACAGCTCCAAGCTCCTTGCTGAAATTACCTTCGCGCCACCAATCCCCTATTACCGACTGGCGTAATCTGTCAAACTCGCCATTCTTGCTAATGTTTTGCCAAACCTCCGGTATAGATACGCCCTGCGGGTTCGCAATATTATCGTAAGTGTATATATCCTCTAACCCAAAAATTTGAAAAGCATCCCGTTTCTCAATACGATAATTCATCTCGGCAACTCCTTTTAATATCATTTGGAAGGAGATGCGTGGATAGGCTTTTAACTGACTTTCTGCATTGCGCGCTGATGTGGGAGTCAATCCATGCAGATTTTGAAATGCTCGCGAAAATGATTCCGGCGTTTCATATCCATATTTCAAGGCTATATCAGTCACTTTATTCTGTCTGTTTTTTAGATCAAAGGCGGCAAGGGTAAGCCTTCTGCGTCTGATATATTCTGATAAAGATACTCCAAGTACAAATGAAAACATGCGTTGAAATTGATAAACAGAACATAGAGCAATTCTAGCAATCTGTTCATAATCAATATTATTTCCTAAGTTGTCTTCAATATAGTCAATAGCGTGGTTCATACGTTGAAGCCAATCCACGGCAACCCCTCCTTTCAAAAGGAGCATATCATGTGGTAGATCAAGTCGCCTGATTTTTTATGCAGTAAAATATCAGATGATTTAAAATTCCCACTTTGTAATAGTTCTTTAATTATTTTGAATTATCCTGCCCGCTACTTGATCAATAGGAGCAGCTGCCGCATGCAAACTACACCACATTTCTATCACATAAACTAAAAGTTATTTTCCTTATTCGCTTCTTCCCCACATGCCTTTGATAACGATTATGCCCGAACTAAAAAGCCCTTGATAACAATTTGATAAAAAACACCAGAACGATCACTAAACTCAATAACCCAACCCACTTCACGTACTGTTTCCGGTAAGCGGCTATGATTGACTCGGTCAGCGTCACAGCTGTCATGCTCCACAGAGCAGCTTCGGTAATCGGATACAAAAAAACAAACCATAAGAGCGAAGCGGCTGCCGCATGGGTAACAATGCTTCCAATCAACAAGAACAATAATGGGAACAACTTTGCTTTCGTGGATTTTCGGGTCCGGTAAGCCCATGCCATATAACATCCGATGCTCCTGATAAGCTTTTTGCAGCAAAGTGGCCTTCCTTGTGTAAATCGATCTCATGCGCTAGTGGTTGGAATTGCTATTGGAGTTGTTTGCTGCACATGACGACCGGACGGACGAGCTGATCGCTGCCGCTTCGAGGTACGGCGAATTCATGGGACTGCCTCTGCTGTCGGTGGACATACAGGTGAAAACATCATGTTGTACCTTTAAAAGTTGCTGTCCGATACGGATCAACACTCCCCTCCTATCGTCTTCTTTTGGATCGATACGAACCCTTTCCCTATGGTACACATAACAAAAAAGCCGCAATTGATGCGGCTTTCAATGTCTGGATGATTTCGCTCGACCTTTATGTGGATTAACGATCTCCTGGGAATGCAGAAGTACCGACGACTTTACGCGGCCGGTCAATTTTATAGATTTCGTGAAATTATGTCTCTTGTGCAGTAAGTACGTTATCCGGCGCTTTTTGGTTCATGATCGGTACCATGACCAGTGCACCTAGAAGAAACAATAATCCTGCCCCGCTATAGATCGTACTAAGCGAAAAAGCGTCTTTTAATGCACCTGCGAAGGACATGGAAATGACCATCATGCCCACGAACATCGGATTCAAGACCCCATTCACCCGGCCGACAATGGAAGCATGCGACCATTTCAGAATCATGGTACTGATTCCAATATGAATGCAAGGGAAAACTAGCCCGTTCAGGAATTGGACGGTCAATGTGACCGGAACGCTTGTCGAATACCCGACTATAGCTGTACAGACTGCTCCTGCCAGCATTCCTATGGCAAGAAGAATCTGCGGCGGTACCCGCTTCGCGAAGACGGCTACGATCCCGCCACCAATCAGCATTGCTGCGCCGTTCACCATAAGCAGATACTGCAGGAATTCCTCGCTCTTGCCCAGCCTCTCCGTTACGATAAACAGGTTGAGAGCTTGGGCTACGCCAACGGCGAGTCCCGCGAGAACAAACGCAAGTCCGAGCATCCGCAGCACTTGGCTTTTCCAAACAAAGCGGAAGCCTTCAACGAAATCTTTGCGGAATTGCCCTCTTACAGCAACCGTTTGAGATTCCATATGATCTTCTGGCAAGCGAATAAGAACAAGAGCCGAGAGCAGGAAAACCACCCCCATGACAGCGATCGATGTTTCAAGGCCGAACGTGCTGTACACGAAGGTGCCAAGCATAGGGCCAAGCACCATGAAGATAGCCATCAGTGATTGGAACAGAGCCATCCCCTGCTGCAGCTGTTGTTCTGGCACGTGATACTTAAACAACCGCATACTAGAAGGCTGCGAGAACTGCGAAAGAATAGCCGAGATGAACGCGACAAGGTAAACGGATTCCCAAGAACCATAATGTAGGGTCAGAAGGACCACGAATACCGATACCGCGGATAATAAATCGCACCAGATCATCGTTCGCTTTGGCCGCCAGCGGTCGGCAAATGTTCCACCAATGAACGAAAAAACAAAAATAGGCGCGAATTCTGCCACGCTGATTAACGAAATGGCGTAGGGATCATTGTTTGTTCTGTCGGCAACATACAGAAGAATCGCGAAATTGCGTACCCAGATGCCGATCTGCAGGAGCACGCTTGATAATAAAATCGTCTGCAGGAATTGATTGCGAAGCAAGCCTGATGCATTTGTGCTTTTTTCGGGCCTATTCAAACTTTCAACCTCCACTTTGTTTAATAAAGAATGCCATTCTTAGTAAAGATTCTCCACTCCCTTCCATAATTCATTATACTCAATGTTCCATCGTTCACCTCCTTCTTAAGACTGAAATAGCGGAATCAAAATGACTAAACAAGCAATGCTCGCCACGAGCATTGCTTGTTTTATTGGATACAGATTATCGGGTTATTGCGCTAAAACAGCGATACACCCGCTTCAATTTCTGTTCGTGCCTGCCTTTCTGGCTCTCCATGCTTCCAAATTCAAAAAACTTCACTTTTCGGATGCCCACATATTGAAGCAATGCTTTCCTCATCAGAATTTTATGTGCGTTGCCCAACCAGTACAAAAGATAGAATGGCGGTCCTTTCATGGTGGAAATGCATACTGCGGATTTGCCTTTCAAGAGTCCCTCCGGCAACAGCTTTCCATTGTCCCGATAGGCAAAATTCGAGGCAAACATCTGGTCAATATACCCCAGAAGCATCGCGGGAGGTCTTCCCCACCAAATGGGATATACGAATACTATTTTGTCCGCTGTCGTTCATGTTACCATTTTCCCTTTACTTCATGACGGAGACGGATCGGACCCGCGCAAAGATCATGGCCAGGCGATCAAAAACAGCGTTAGACCAAGACTTTTCATTTCAAGTCCTGATCTAACGCTGTTTCCTTTTAAGTTTTCGGGCATCCAGCCTAGAACCCAACCTATTGGGCGGAACCGGGTCCGAATACCGGCGCTAACCGCGAGTCGGTCAGCTGCTCGGACAAGCCGAAATATTGGCAGAAATTCATGATCATCGGATTCCATTTCGAAGGGTCGATGTATTGCGTTTGGCCGTCCATAAGCAGACGGTCTTCGATGTGGACCCTTTCTATCCGGACCTCCAAGGCAACCAGCGAGCCGGGTTCTTCAAAGACATGAAGCTTCGTTAACTTGGCTTCCAGGTGGACGGGGCATTCGAGGACGCGCGGCGCTTGAACGATTTCGGACAGAAGCGGAGTCAATTGCGCGGCTCCGAATTTATCCTTTTCATATGTATAACCCCTCTTGGCTTTAGACTCTGGGACGGGATTGCTGCCAGTTAACAACGTTAATCGCTCTATGGCCGGCACCAGGTCGATCGACGGGAGGTTAAGGACGCACTCGCCTTCCCGGACCAAGTTTTGAACGGTCTTCGACCTGCTGCTCATCCCAAGCATGCACGATTGATTCAGCCACCAGGCCGAAGACATCGGTGCGAGGTTTGGCGTACCGTCCTCGTTGAGTGTACTGATCAGCACGACCGAGCTTCCGAAGTATAGTATTTTGGGTTCGATAACTTTATGCATTGCGGATTCACTTCTCCCTTACGAACGATTTGTATGTACTGTACCACAAACTTTTTCTAGGAAGCCCGAATACGGAATAAGACCGCAAGATTCCCATATTTTAGACAGGTGCAGGAACCTGACTTCGGTTGCAAAACAAAAAAATACCGCGATGATTCGCGGTATCTTGTCGTGGGCGCTATTCAATTCGTCGGAACGCTCAAGGCGTCTAGGCTATGATTGGTGCTCCTGATATCTAAACGATTTACACCAGAGTTTTAGTCAAAACATAATCGATTTGTTCTTCGTCGCCCATATAAAAAGAGTGTTGTCCCGTGCGGACAAAGCCCAATTTGGCGTAAAAATCGAGCGCGTTCCCGTTCTTCTCCCAAACGCCAAGCCATATAGTCTTTTTGTTTAGTTTTGATGGCTATTTCCAGTGCTTGGTTGATCAGATGTTTTCCAAGACCTTTTCTTTGGAATTTGTCCCTGATATAAATCCTCTCGATTTCGAGCGAATCCTGCCCCATTTCCTCGGTCTGAGCATCATCTACGTTGACCTTTAAATATCCGGCGGGCTCATCATGGATCCGGATGAAATAGAATTCCGACGAGCCATGGGACATTTCCTTCTCCAACTGTTTCGGATGAAAGGCTTTGTCCAGGTAGGCTCTCATGCTTTCGGGTGAATTCTCGTCCTTGAATGTATTGCGAAAAGTTTCGATGCTGATCTCCTGGAGGACAGGCAAATCTTCCAGGCTGCACTTTGTAATATTCATAAAAATCGATAGCTCCTTTTTTTGGTTCAATAGACTCTTTTGTTCCCCTTTTTGACGGATTCCCAATCCGCTTCCACGTTTTTTCTCACTCTTTGCAGATAATGAAGCATGACATCGGCTTCGCTATCGGAAAATCCCGCTAAGGCTACACGATTCGAATGATCGTGCTCTCTTGCAATAATGGGATACACTTCGTTCCCCTTTTCCGTCGGAAAGAGTCTTTTTATTTTTTTGTTGCGTTCATCATCCCGTTTTTCGATAAAGCCATGCATTTCGAGCTTTTGTATGGCGCGAGCTGCGGTCGTACGGTCTACTTTAATCCTTTCGGCCAACTTTTCTTGAATGATGCCCGGGTGTTCGCATATTCGTACAAGGTACAGATACTGCCCTTTGGTCAGGTCGTATTCTTTGAATTCGATATTGCTGATCGAATCCAAAACCCGGGCAATCATTCCGATTTCGCGTAGGATTTCCGTCTTCATTTCGGCGCCGCTCCTTTCTCATCCTAACTACAATCTTCAATTCATCATATTCTAATTATGTTGCATTTGCAACATAATTAGAATAAATTAAAAAGCTTTTACAGCTGCCTTTTGGGCAACTACAAAAGCTCTCATCGGTAGCGCAGAACCGCTGCGCCCCGTTTAAAACTTATTGGGGAACTGTTTGACAATGCCTTCCGTCAAGATATCGGCAAAATGAATCATGTGGATTTCATTTTTGTCGGTTGCTGCAATATCCGCTTTCCAATCTCCTTTGAGACAGTCCAGAACGATTTCCTTAATCAATTGGAGGTGTTCATACAGCATGTCCTGCAGTACCTTAAATTGCCAGTTTGGATTCGCTGAGCTTAAAAATTTGGAGATATCGTCGGCGTTTCTATGCCAATCGGCATCCAACTTTTCCACATCCGCCTGATTACCCGCTTTGGCAGCATCCACAATCTTCCCTGCGATCAGAATATGCTCTCTCAGAAGATCAGCCAGCTTATTGCCTGCGGCATCTCCGTAATAAGGTTTGATTACATTACCTATGTCCTGTTGATTCCGCAAAAGCCGGTCTAAGACATCTTTCTGATCCGGACGATTAGAGATAGCGCTGACAATATAGCTTCTCGTCCATATCGTATGGTCAATCCAAACCTTCTGCATATCGACTTTCAATTGCACCATTTTTGGGCTTAGGCAAACTGAAGCTTTCTTTTCGCCTACCTTCGCTTGTCCGGATGCAACCGCATGCGTCATACTAAAAACGAGCGCCAAGGTTAAAGGCAACGCCAGCAACCATTTGTTGTTCATAATCATCTGCTCCTCTATACATTTGGAATAAAATAGGCTGTCTTATTATGGCTAAAATATCCGATTTTATCCGATTTTCACAAATTTGAATTAATAATCATAATGAAAAACCCTCCAGACCTGCTGCGGTCTGAGAGGGTTTTTCATTATTCATGCCTGCTTCCATTCATAATTTCAATGTTAATGATCATCGAAGTGACCTTGTCTCAAGCTCATATTGTGTTTCTTTAGACTTGAAAGAGATCAGGAATCCTAACATTAATACGACGCTCGCCATCACGTAAGGATAATTTACATTCAAGTCAAACAGTGCTCCCGCAATAATGGGACCAATAATGTTTCCGAGGCTGGTGAAGGCCGAATTCAGACCTGCGACATAGCCCTGCTGCTCGTTGGCGAACTTGGACATTTGGGTTCCAATGGCCGGACGCAGAATGTCCATCGCCAGAAACAGGACAAAAGTTACCGCAACTATGAGCCAAAACGTATGCACCAGCAGCGTTAAAAGAATAAAGAGGACGGACACCAGAATGCTGACAGTAATGATTCTCTTCTCGCCGAAACGATTAATGATCCAGCCGAAGATTGTTATCTGCACGACAGCTCCACAGACCGAACCGAACGTAATGATGAACGCGATATCCTTCGGGGTAAAACCGAATTTGTGATCGACAAACAGACCGAACACCGTTTCAAAGTTCGCTAGTCCAAAAGAAGCAACGAACACGACGATCAAACTGATAAAATAAGGCGCCCGGTAAGCGGCGGTTAACTGACCCAGCAATCCGGCTTGAACCGGCTGTGCTGTCCCCTCCTCTTTGGTATGGCCCTCCTTCTTCACTTCGCGCAAAAACAGTGCGGAAACCGCCATCGCAAGCAAGCCACCGACGGAGGCAGCGTAGAAAGGAACCCGTATGCCGTATTCGGCAAGGTAACCGCCGATCCCCGGCCCAATGATAAAGCCCGTGGTGATGGCTGCATTGATGAATCCCATCCCTTTGCCCCGTTCTTCCTCACTGGTGACATCGGCCGTATAAGCCATTACGGCAGGCATGACCAGGGCGGCGCTCACCCCTCCCAACAGTCTAGCCAGAAACAATAAAGGCAGCGAGCTGGCGGCGCCAAACATCCATTCCGAAATGGCAAACAGCAGCAACCCGGACAAAATGACCTTTTTGCGGCCAATCGAATCGGATAGACGTCCGGCGATCGGCGAGAATACGAGCTGCGTAATCGAAAAGGCCGCAACCAGCAGGCCGAGTATGCTCCCATTTATATGAAGCAAGTTCATGTAACTGGGCATGATCGGTATGATCAGCCCGATCCCCGTGAAAATAATGAAGTTGTTAAGCATGAGAAGCAGTATTGCTCCCCGGTTTCTAAGCAGTAGCGACATACAAGAAAGCCTCCATAAAATTCTGCATTAATTCTGAACATTCGTTATGTATTTTGTCCCGGAATAACGTAGACGGATTTTTTGCACTCCGTTGCCTGCTTTCTTTATTCTTCCGCTACGCCATTTAAAAATACAGTGACAGCATCTCGATAAAGTATAGTCGTCTTATCAGGCGCCAAGCTTCGCGATAGATGATTTGCACCGAAAAAGATGGCTTCCAATACGACAGCAAGGCTCTCGGCATCACCTGGCTTAAATTCGCCGCTCTCGATTCCTTCCTGCAGCAGCTTTTGATTAAACGCCAAATGCTTGGCGTTCATCTCGGCCATTCTGGATTCGACCTCAGACGTCTTCTCCTCGTTATGAAAAAATTCATCGGCTGCCTTCGTGAGCGGATGGTTCAAATCATCGATCGCCAGTTGTTCGGCTACGGCGTAAAGCTTCTCGGTGGTTGTGCTATACAAATGCTCGCTTTGTTCCCAATTCAATTCCCATTCGCGGTCCCATTCTTCAATTAAAAAAAGAAACAGGCCCTCTTTGCTTTTGAAGTGGTAATAGATATTGCCTTTGCTGCTCCCGGTGGCGCCTACGATATCTTCGATCGAAGTCGCTTTATAGCCCTTTTGGACAAATAGCGCACGAGCAGCTAATGCGATTTTCTTTTTGGTTTGCTCGCTCTGAAGCTGTTTCTGATTCATAACGTCACTCCAATCCATCATCTATACCGAACGTTCAGTCAGTATTGTAGCATGTTGTTATTTATATGGCAACCCGGTCTTCTATATAAAGAGAAAAGTGTATAAACCGGCTGCAACAGATATGCAGCCGGTTATGTTTGACTCGGATCAAGTGGAATTTAACGATCGCTCCCCGATGGTCTAGTACTGGAGAATGATCTATTCATAATACCAAAAACATAACGATTATTGTTCCCCACCTATTCAAGTTAATCGCACCAGTTTATCGACTTTAACGGCACGCCCCGTACTAATCGATTGGTTCGCAGCGATACCTGTCAATATGGAACGCGCACCATCAACGTGATTGGCCGCGCGCTGGAAACGGTCTGGGACCGGTACGCCAAAAATATCGTTCAGCAGCACCGGATCTCCACCGCCGTGTCCTCCTGCGCCCTCTTCAAAAATTGCCTTGTACGGATCGCCAAACATCGGAAATACCAGAATGTTGACTCCCTTGACCGCTCCCTCAAGTGCCTTGTCACCTCCGGAATTGACATAAGATTGCTCGATGACAGTCATTTCAATCCGCCCCTTGGTGCCATTGAACGCAATTCGATAACCCTCCCATGGCATATAAGCATTCAGCGAATAGGTCAGAAGCGCTTTATTCTTGTATCGTACAAGGACACTCATCGTATCCTCGATCGAAATGCCGTCTCCAAATACACTTTGATCACGGCGGTACCCGTCTTCAGCTTCCGCATCGAGATACATCGCCTTCAGATGCTCATTGCGATCCAGAAACAGTGCAAAGGGGTCGTCGTTGGCGTTCGGATTGCCCGTTGCTCGGTCATAAAATGTGGTAACCCCCCGCTGTTCCGCATTCTCCCGTCCGTAAAAGAGCAGGTCGCCCATGGCGAATACCGTTTCCGGCTGGGAATCAATCCAGAAATTCACTAGATCGAAATGATGCGTTGACTTATGTACAAGAAGTCCTCCACTGTTACGTTTGTCCCGGTGCCATCTCCGAAAATAGTCGGCACCATGCTGCGTATTCAGAAGCCATTCAAAATGAACCGAGGTAACGTCGCCAATCGTGCCGTCCGCGATCAATTCACGCGCCTTGGTATGATGCGGTGCATAGCGATAATTAAAGGTTACGCGAACATTTCTTCCGGTCCGCTCTACCGCGTCGATAATATCCTGGCATTTTGCCGCGTCGATCGTCATCGGTTTTTCAGTGATCACATCGCAGCCCATCTCCAGAGCGCGAATAATGTAACGGTGATGTGTTCGGTCCACGCTGGTGACAATGACAAAGTCAGGCTTCTCCGCCTCAATCATTTCATCAAATGCATCACTTTTATAGGTGCGCACCGCAGGGTAATCGTACTTGTTCATAAGCAGCTTGTTGGCATAATCCATGCGGGTCTGATTGACATCGCAAAAAGCCAGCAGCTCGGAGGAATCCCTGAACGTTTTGGCGATAGCCCCATAGAAAAATTCAGCTCTTCCACCTGCGCCAACCTGCACATATGTTTTCTTGTTCATGGCTACAACTCTCCTTATTTGATGATTTCCAGTAAAAGAGTAACGCAATATCAGCATAATGTCTCCGCAATATATGCTACTATGGATAAAACCCCGCAAATTTTGTGCCATGGAGGGAAGAAAAAGCAAATGACTCTAAACCACGAACTTCGTTACGGAAGTGCGCAGCATCCTTTTCATCTGGAATACAACCGGCGTAAAGGGCATTTCTCAATGGCGACGGATCATATCCACAGACACTGCGAGCTGTACTATCTGTTCGGAGGTGAACGATATTTCTTCATCAAAGACCGCATTTATCCGGTCCGTTCCGGCGACCTGGTTTTTGTGCCCAGCAATGAAGTGCATAGAACCTCGGATACCGGCGTGCCCAATCATGAGCGTGTCGTGCTTTATTTCAACATGGAATACTTTGAGCAGATGGTCGAAGAAGAGGCCGAACTGCTTCTGGCTCCGTTTCTACGCAGCAATCGCGTACTACATCTGGCAGAGGCGGATAAGCTGCGGATCGAGCAGTTATTATACGAAATGCTTCGTGAAATTCAGGATCAATCCCCTGGATATGAGCTTGCCGTGCGCCATGCTGCGGCTTTGACCCTATTATTCGCAGCACGAGAGGTGCTGCATCCCAAACACGCATCCTCTGAGGAGGCCGTCTCCCCCGCTGCGGCCAGAATAACGGAAATTGCTCGCTTCATCTCGGAGCATTATCAGGAACCGCTAACCCTGGGAAGCCTCAGTGAACGTTTTTATCTCAGTCCCAGCCACCTCAGTCGTACGTTCAAAAAATATACCGGTTTTGGATTGATCGAATATATCGGCATTACCCGGACCAAAGAAGCCCAGCGGCTGCTCCGTGAAACCGACGAACGCATCACCGTGATTTCGGAATTGTCCGGCTTCGAGAACTTTTCGCATTTTGAGAAGGTATTCAAGTCGTTTAGCCGGATGTCGCCACGAAGCTATCGCTCCGGATTTCACCGAAAAAAAACCTAATCCATTGCTCATAATCCTTAGCGCATGCAATCTGAAAAATTGATGACCAATACTCCCAAGACATGACCACTAGTCCCTTACAGCCAATAAACCATTTAAATGAAAATCCCATCAATGAATTTCATCGATGGGATGTATAAATGCTAATATAAGATATTTTGCTGGTGTTTCCATACCTGAAGCCCCGCTCCGATCATGCCGCCTAGATTCCCTTGATATGCAAACTCGATTCGAACGCTTCTAGCAGCGATGCCATGGCTCCTTACATAACTTCATCCTTAAGCTTGGATAGCAGATTCAAAAGGCATGCAGGAATTCGTGGTCACACCTATGAATCAGGTTGATACGTGCAAACTAAATCTGCCGATTTCCATTCGTATCGAAGCTTTAATTCGTCTTCGCTGCGGTTGGCGGCCATCATGAAAGGATCAGCTTTAGGCTCATGCAACATAACCCGGATATTATTTCCTTCATTCTCATATTCGCCGATCCAAATTTTTGTGTTATTGCCCGTTGTCTCATGAACGGAAATAGGGCTCCTGTTGGAAGTAGGATTGTTCAAAAATTTTACACTGGAAAAGCAAGCTGGAGATTGGGAATCGGTGACAAGACTCCAGTTTCCTTTCAGGTCCAAATTTGCGGTTTTCGTTTTTTTTGCATCATAACACCCAGCCAGCAAGGAAACAGCAAATAATGCAGCTATCGTTCCAGCTACTGTGCTTTTCATCAAAAACCTCCCATTGTGTTTTATTTCCATTGAACAATGATCGACTTAATTTGTCAAACTCATTTCGGTATCAGGAATCAGGACGTTAACTCCGTTTTTTCAGCTGTTGTGGACGACGGAAACATGATGTTGGTTGCATGAGTACGGATCTCGCTTCTGTGTCAAAGCGAATTTCATACCGTGTTAACAACTGATTCACATATTGACCAAACGCAAAGACGAGGGCGATCCGCCATAATGACGCTTGAGCCGCCCTCATTTTAGTAAGGCTATAATCTGCGGCTATACCTCGCCCCATGCCCGATCTAAATCGGCAATTAAATCCTTCGGATTTTCCAATCCGACGTAAAGCCTCACAACGGAAGGTTTCCGGTCATCCTTGTCAGTTTCCAGGGAGTTGATCGTGATCAGACTTTCAAAGCCCCCCCAGCTGACGCCGATTTTGAAAAAACGCAGCTGGTTGGCCCATTCCTTTAATTTGGCTACCGGTTCATACGAGATAAATGAAAATAAGCTGCTGCTGCCGGACAGCTGACGCTGGCCAAGCTCGTATTGCGGATGAGAAGGCAGACCCGGGTGGTTCATCCGGGCGACGTAGCCTTGTTTGGAAAGATGTTCGGCAACGATAAGCCCGCTCTCTTCATGCCGTTGCATCCGCAAAGGGAGCGTCCGCAGCCCTTTGGATATCAGGGCAGCTGTCTGTGGTGCCATGATCCCGCCAAGCAGCATATATTCCGTATACCCGATCCGGTTCATTAGCAGCTTGGAGCCTAATACGGCACCACCGATACAATCACTATGTCCGCCTATATATTTGGTCAGGGAATGAACAACCAAATCAATTCCGAAGGCAAGGGGATTCTGAAAACAAGGAGTCGCCCACGTATTGTCGATGATACTGATCGCTCCAATGCTGCGGGCAAGCTCCGCGCACTGCCGCAAGTCCTGCTGTTGAAACAACATGGAGGTCGGGCTCTCCAGATAAAATACCTTGGTGTTCGGCTGAACTGCATCCTGCCAATGATCGATGGAACTGCCATCAATGAATGTGGTTTCCACATGGAACCTTGCCAGGTACGAACCGAGAAATTCACGGGTCGGACCATATGCTTGCCGAACGCATATAATGTGGTCCCCCTCCTCTACTACCGACAGGATCGCCGAGGTAATGGCGGCCATGCCTGAGGCAAAGCACTTGGCGGATTCAGCCTGTTCCAAGTCAGCCAGCTTCCGTTCCAAATGCTGCACTGTAGGATTGTTGCCCCGTGAATACACATGGTGGCTCAGAAGCTCCCTTCCGGCTTCCTCGAACTGCTCGTAGCTCTCGAAAGCAAACAAGCTGTTCTGGTAAATAGGCACATGAATTGCGCCATGATGCCGGCCATCCAGTAGATCATATGCCGCTTGTGTAAATTGTTGCTCTCGTTTTTCATCCTTCATGGCCTGGTTCAACGGTTCACTCATCCTTTTTCCGCTCCTTGTGTCAGCCCTTCTGCATGAACTTTTGCGCAAAGGCAAATATAAGAACTGTCGGTATAATGGATAGAACAGCTCCGGCGGACATCGCTCCCCAATCGACGTCAAATTTTAGAATAAAGGAGTTCATCGCTACCGGCAGCGTCTTCAAGGAATCATTGTCAATGAACATGACCGCCAGAAACAGCTCATTCCAATTCTGCACGAATGCGAAAATAAAACTGGAAGCGATTCCCGGAAGCATGACAGGAATGATGATCCGCAGCAAGGCTGACCACCTGGAGCATCCGTCGATCATGGCCGCTTCCTCCAAGCTGGCGGGTATCCGCTGAAAAAAACCGCGCAGCATAATCGTCGTAAATGGAATAAGCGTTACCGTATACATGAGAATGAGAGACATGCGGTTATTGATCAGGTTCATGCTGCTCATCATGAGATACAAGGGCGCAAGTGCGACAAAACCCGGCAGCATCTGAGTGGCGATGAAAGCCATCATGATCTGTTTATGTCCTCGAAACGTAAACCGGGCCATAACATATGCGCTTAACGTGGCGATGACAAGTACGATAAGTGCAGAGACAATGGAGACCAGCAAGCTGTTTCCGATATAAATATGAAACTTCGAAATTTTAAAAATATGAATGTAATTGTCCAGTGTCATATGCTCCGGCCAGTATTTCAGCGGAAATGAGAAGATTTCCTTTTGCGGCTTGAGCGAGGTGATGAGTATCCAGTACAAGGGGAAAATCATAATCAGCAGATAAAGTGCCAGATAAATGATTTTACCCGATCGGAAAATGTTCTTTTTCATCAGAACTCACCTGCCTTCTCTGCTTTCGTAACCGACAGGAAGAAGATCGTGTACAGCAGCAGAATGACAATCATGATGATACCAATGGCGGAAGCAGCCCCATAATCTCCTCCGTAAATAATATGTTCCAGCATCAAGGAGGACAAAATATGCGTACTGCCTGCCGGACCCCCATTGGTCAATCCGTAAATTAACGAAGGATCATTAAATATCCAGATCGCCCTCAGCATCAAAGTCGAGATAATCGTCGGCTTGATATAGGGCAGCGTAATATTCCACAGCCTGCGCACTCCCCCTGCGCCGTCCATTTCCGCGGCTTCATACAGCTCAGAGGGGACGGATTGCAGGGCAGCCAGCAGCATGATTGCGAAAAATGCTACGCCGTACCATACATTCGCAATAATTACGGACATCATCGCCCACTTTTGCTCCGACAAAAAACCGATTCGTTCTTGAATGAAACCGAAGCGGAGCAGCAAATCGTTGATGACGCCAATCTGGGAATTGAACATCCACTTCCAAATCATCCCGATCAGAAAACCAGAGAGCGCCCAAGAATAAAAAACCAGGCCTTGATAGATCCCTCGTCCTCTGAATTTTTTTTTCAGCATCAGCGCAAGGGTCAAGCCAAATAGGAATTGAAGAATAAGGGAACAGAACACCCAGTAGGCGCTATTTTGCAAAGCCATAATAAATTTGGGATCTTGAAAGGCATTTTTAAAGTTATCTATTCCGATAAAATGAACATGGCTTAAATTAAACAGCTTGTATTCCTGAAAAGCCATAATAATGCCGCGGAGGAAAGGATAATACGTAAAGACCAGCACAAGGAGCAAGGCGGGAATTAATCCCGTAAGTATGATTTTCCGATTATTCATATTAGCACCGCCTTAAATATAAAGGGCGAGAGGCGGCAGTCCCGCCCCTCACGGCTTTGTTTTATATGCTCATTGCTTCAGACTTGCCTTTTGTTCGGTCCAATAGCTGTCCCATTTCTTCAAGGTTTCGTCTAAAGTTGCTTTATTCAGAAGGAGCGCCTGACCGGTCTCCATTGCCACCTGGCCCCACTGTCCATTCCCCGGGTACTCGAAGGCAGGTTTATAGTTGACAAACGTGTCGGGCTTGTCGGACATATCAATCAGCGTTTTGTATGGACCGGTTTTAAAATATTCGTCTTCCGTTGCGGTCGTATGAAGAGGGATAAGTCCGTAATCCTTCGAAAATTTCGTATTTACCTCTGGGCTGGACAGGTATTCGATAAGCTTCCAAGCTTCCTCTTTATGCTTAGACTTGGAGGACATTCCCCACCCCGCACCGCCGGCGGCGAAAAGCGCTTTGCCCGTTGGTCCTGTCTGCAGCGGTGCCGTCGCCCATGTTCCTTCTTCCATCTTCTCCTGCAGCGACTGAATAACGTCCGGGTCCTGCAGCAAAATGCCAGTTACGCCGGAAGTGAAGGCCTGCACTTGCTCTTGGAAGCCCCAGTTGATAGAGTCGGGTGGTGAGGCGTCTTTATACAGCTTCAGATACAATTCCATCGCAGCCTTGGCTTCGGGTGTGGAATAGATCGTAGCTCCATCCTTCGTGAACATGGAATCTTCCAGATTCACTTTATCTCCGTTATAAGCCAGAATCATCGAATCCGTTGTGCCATTAGATCCGGCTCCTCCACGGAAGGAGAATCCGAAACGGTTCTTAGAAGGATCCGTCAATTTTTTCGCCGTCTCATAAAGCTCTTCCCATGTCGTTGGCGGGTTTAATCCCAATTCTTTAAACCAGTCGGCCCGGTAGAACATTTGTCTCTGATATAAACCATTGGGCAGGAAGTACAATTTACCACCAACGGTTCCCACTGATTTTGAAACCGCGCTTACCGTGGCAAAATCGCTCCACTTGTCGGTATACGCGTTCAGGGGTTCAATGTATCCGTTATTGACGAATTCAGCGACATTCAAGTCCCTTACCTCAAGAATGTCGATCTCTTCTTTGGATCCTAGCATCGTTCTGATTTTATTGTCGGCCTGATCGAAGGGTGGCGAAATGAGTTCCACTTTAATTTTCGGGTTATCCTCTTGGAATTTATCGAGCATCGCTTGAATCAGTTCCGTTCTTTTGGGGCTGGTTAAGCTTTCAATCATACGAATCGTAACCTTGTCGCTTTCCTGTTTGCCGCCGCAACCGGCGATCAAGCCGACGGTTAAAACTGCCGATAACAATAAAGTAATCGCTTTCATTTTTTTCAATCGCATTCCTTGGTCCCCCTTTAATTTGTAGTCCGTCATACAGTCATCCTGTCTGATAGGTAGATTATAGGAGAAGACATATATCGTGTCAATACAGGATATACGCCCGCTCGCTCAAAAATTTTTGATTTTCTCCTCAATACAATTCATCAGCTTATGAAACTCTTCCATCGCGTATTCCGTGTCATGAGCGGCAATCCCCTTGAACATCGTAATATGGTAAGGATAGGTCTCGTCAAATAGCTGCTTATCGCCCAGAGGTTCGTTAAAGAATTTCGCATACAACCCGGAAATGGAATCCAGTACCGTCTTAAGAATCGGATTGTTAGCGGCTTTAATCACAAGCTGGTGAAACACCAAATCGATCTCGGAAGTATCTTGATTGGCTTCTTTCAGAAGCCGGTACTTTTCTAGACATTGTTCCAGTTCTTTGATCTGCGGGGCTGTAATTCGTTTCGAAGCCAATGCGACAGCCTGACCTTCCAAAGCTCTGCGGACATCAAGGGTATTCAACAAAAAGTGGCGTTCGCTCTCAATCTTTACTTTGCCGGAAAAGCGGAACATGTCTACATCCCGGACAAAGATTCCCTTCCCGTTTTCTACCTTTACAAGATCTACTGCCTCCAGAGAACGTAGAGCCTCCCTAAGCGAAGATCGTCCGACACCGAACATCTGGGTCATCTCTTCAACGGAAGGAAGCTTATCTCCCTCTTTTAATTCATTTTCCTGTATGTAGCTCTGTATCTCTTGCGAGACCTGTTCGTGCAGTAAAATTTTCTGAATTTTCCCCATCGTTCGTCTCTCTTCACCTTTCCACCTGTATGATAGGTAAATCTTATAAAACGGACGTTCTATTGTCAATAATCGCGCTTCATTGTCACCAGTCTGGTTCTACTCCCTGGTATGCTTTCAAACCTGATTCATGTTAATGATAATGCTAACAATGTATCGGATATGGGCAATGAATAAACATGTATGACATCGGTTTTGTGTTTCATCTACGTTAATGCACATTATCCTTTTTCGGCCGAGCAATCATGTTCTTGTCATAAAGTTAGGGTAAGCACTTGAGCTTTTACAACAAGAAAAGCCGCATTTCATGCTATGCGGCTTTCAATGTTTATAAGATCTAATCGTCTGAGGGCGACCGATTCTGCTGGCTTACTTCAAATAGGTTCCCGTGATCGATTGCTCCGCATGGATGATCTGTGAAGGAGTACCCTCGAATACCACCTGGCCACCCTTGCTGCCTCCGTCCGGTCCCATATCGATGATCCAATCCGCATGGCTGATCACTTCGAGATTGTGCTCGATCACGATTACCGTGTTGCCGGCATCCACGAGGCGGTTCATAATATCCAACAGGTGGCCAATATCCGACATATGCAGGCCAGTCGTCGGCTCGTCCATCACGTAGATGCTGCCCTTCTTATGCAGCTCGCTAGCCAGCTTGATGCGCTGGCATTCGCCGCCCGAGAGCGTGCTGAGCGGCTGGCCTAGCGTAATATAGTTCAGACCTACGTCATTCATTGCCTGGAGCTTGCGCACGACCTCTTTAATCTGGAAAAATTCCAATGCCTGCTCTACCGTCATCTCCAACACATCTGCGATCGACTTGCCGTTTAGCTTGTACTCGAGTACCTCTTCCTTGAATCGTTTCCCTCCACATACTTCGCATGGCAGCTTCACGCTTTCGATGAACGAAAGATCCATGTACACAACGCCCAGCCCTTGGCAATGCTCGCAAGCCCCCTTGGAATTGAAGCTGAACAAGCCTGGGCTCACCTTGTTCGCGGAAGCAAACGCCTTACGCACATCATCCAGTATCCCCGTGTAAGTAGCGGGATTCGAGCGCGTCGACACACCTATCGCCGATTGGTCGATGACGATCGCGTCCGGATGCTGGCTTAACAATATGTCGTTAATCAAGGTGCTCTTGCCCGAGCCTGCGACGCCGGTTACGACTGTCAGGACACCGGTTGGAATATCTACACTAACGTTCTGCAAGTTGTGCAGCTTTGCATCCTTGATGCTAAGTTTGCCGGATGGCTTCCTGCAATCCTGCTTTAACTGAAGATGGCGTTTCAGATGGTTACCCGTCAATGTACCAGACTCCAGCAGACCTGGGTAGCTCCCTTCAAACACGATCTCGCCTCCGCGGCTGCCTGCGAAAGGCCCCACGTCGACGATATGATCCGCCACCTTGATGACATCGGGATCATGCTCGACGACAAGCACGGTATTCCCTTTGTCGCGCAGCTTCTGAAGCAATTCATTTAACCGGTGTACATCACGGGGATGAAGGCCAACGCTGGGTTCATCGAAGATGTAAGTGACATCCACCAGGCTCCCGCTAAGATGCTTCACCATCTTGACCCGCTGCGACTCGCCGCCGGATAAGGTATCCGTCTCGCGGTCTAGCGTCAAGTAGTCAAGTCCGATATCCACCAGATGCTGCAGCCGCTCCGTCAGCGACTTGATCATCGGCCCGGCGGCGGCATCGTCAATCTCCCGGATGACACGGATGAGATGACCTACTTCCATGGAGGACAAATCCGCAATGTTATGTCCATGGATCCTGCAGCCAAGCGCAGCCTGGCTGAGTCTCGCACCGTGACAGCTGGAGCAGGGACCCTCGGTGATGTACGGTGCAACGGTTTGTTGCGTGCGTTCGGACTTCGTCTTCACGTCCTGCTTGATGTATTTGTTGGTGAACTTTTCAATGACGCCTTCCACGGTAATATTCGTTGCTTTCCCGGCGAAATCCATCTTCACTTTCCTTGCCTTGCCATACAACAGCTGCTCCAACTCTTCTTCCGAATACTCGCTGAGCTTCCGGTCGGGATCAAACGAACCCGACTGCATGAGCATGTTCCATTCCCATCCGCCCACCGTATAGCCGGGAAGCATAATCGCCCCTTCTTGGAGCGACTTGGACATGTCCACCGCTTTGCCCATATTGATTCCAAGGCTGCGGCCGATTCCGTTGCATTCGGGGCACATGCCCTGCGGATCGTTGAACGAGAACATGTTTGCTCCCCCGACATAGGGCTTCCCCACTCGTGAAAAGAGCATCCTGAGAATAGGAGAAATATCGGTAATCGTACCCATTGTGGAATGGGAACCGCCGCCCAGCGGCTTCTGATCGACAATAACAGCCATGCTCAGATTCTCGATCGCGTCCGCATCCGGCTGCGGATATTTGGGCAGGAACGTACGCACGAACATGCTGAAGTTCTCGTTTAACAAACGCGTGGATTCTGCGGCAATCGTATCAAAGACGATCGATGATTTGCCCGATCCGGATACTCCGGTGAAAATCGTAATTTTTCTTTTGGGAATACGCAAGGATACGTTCTTAAGATTGTTTTCCCTTGCAGCCGAGATGACGATATATTCCTGATTAGATTCGCTCATGAGCAACATCCTTCCGGTCAAGTTAATTTCCAAATAAAAATTTAGATTCCAAGCATTCGTGGAATGAATATCTTCTAATTAGTTAACTTTTTGTGACAATTAATTATACGCTACCGTTTGGAGTCGTGTAAACGGTGTTATGCAACCATCATCCTAGACCACTCGATCAGAAGAGCAAGCTTTAAGAAATTCGGATAGATTCCTGAAACAGCTCTCGCTTTTGTCCCGCATAAACCCAAATCTTTATAGCGTTTTCCGCAAGTATTGCGTAACATATTTTTCTTTAAAGCCTAGGCTGTTATATAAATTTCTGGCATAATTGCCGACAACGCACCAAAGTTCGACATTCGCGTTGCCCCGCTGATAGATCTCATTGCATAAATACATAGCAAACTTTCTTCCGATCCCAAGCCCCTGAAGGTCTGTACGGACTGATATGCTGCTGAGTACATTACCGGAGATATGGCTATAAGCGACGACTTCCCCATTGATTTCGTAGACAAAATGGTTGTTTGTATCATCTTTCCATAATGTTCTCTCTTTTTCACTGGGCTGGGCAATCACAGAATCAGGAAAGCTCCCGACACGGACACGCATCTCATGAAATGCTTGGGCATACAGAGATTGACTTACCAGATAGTCTTCGTCCCTATACAGTCTCACCGGAAGGACTTTCAGGGGGAAGGAATTGCCGGTTCGCTGCATGAAAGCCGATGAAAAGTATGGGTCGTAATCGAGCTTGCGCGCAAACGACATTGAAGATGGTCGACCGGCGAGAAAGGAACTCCTGATTTTCTCGGTTCCGCCCGCCTGCAATTCGCTTTCAAAATATTTGACCATTGCGGAACCGATGCCTTGCCTGCGAAACCGCGGACCTACAAACACATTCAAATAGGATTGGGATCCGGGCTCATTCACTTGAGCCAGCGCTACAAGCTTGTCCTCCATAAACGCGGCTTTAAACAAATCCGGTTCTTTGATAAGCACCCGATGGATCTCTTCCCCGCCTTCAACGTCTTCGCTTAATAATGCTCTCGCCATTGGATCATCTTTTTGACTGAATTTCTCGTATCGGATTTTTTCCCTATTCATTTGCCTTCGATTCCTCCTCAAACTACTCGCCAAAGTAGAATTCGACTGTTTCCGGATCCTTCCATTTCTTATCACTTCATCTTACCAAAATTGGTGTACCTTGAACATACCAAGAGCCCCAATGCCGCAACTCCATTTCAGTCCGATGAAAGTGGATATTCGTCAGTCAGATAAGTGTCCGTGAGAGAATTAGGCAAACATTTGATACGAATGTAATAACGGTAACTTTAACATCTGGTACATAATAAAGAAGTAAAAAGGCGGATCGACGATGGGATCAACAAATAATTCTAAAAACAGGAGGCTTTTATATGCAAAAAGTAATTTTGAACAATGGTGTTGAGATGCCTATACTCGGTTTTGGCGTATATCAGATTGCAGATCAAAATGAATGTGAACAAAGCGTCTATGATGCTATCATGGCAGGTTATCGGCTGATTGATACCGCTGCCTCATATCTAAATGAAGAAGCCGTTGGCAGAGCAATCAAACGAAGTGGTGTTGCGAGAGAGGATTTATTTGTCACGACGAAGCTTTGGATTCAGGATACGGGTTATGAGCGCACAAAAATAGCATTTGAAAAATCACTGGAAAGATTGCAATTGGATTATTTGGATTTGTATTTAATTCATCAGCCATATGGAGATGTGTACGGTTCTTGGCGTGCTATGGAGGAACTACATCGTGAAGGAAAGGTTCGCTCCATTGGCGTTAGTAACTTCCATGAGGATCGTCTGATCGATCTGATTATCCATAACGAAATCGTTCCTGCCGTAAACCAGGTAGAAACGCATCCTTTTAACCAGCAAATCGAAAATGCAAAATTCATGATAAAGAATCAGGTTCAGATCGAATCCTGGGCGCCTTTTGCGGAAGGGAAAAATAACCTGTTCCAGAATGAAGTATTGGTATCCATCGCTGAAAAGGCTCATAAATCCGTTGCTCAAGTGGTTCTACGTTGGTTAACACAAAGAGGAGTCGTTGTGATTCCAAAATCTGTTCGTAAAGAAAGAATAATCGAAAACATCGATATCTTTGATTTTGAATTAAGCCAAGAGGATATGGTGAAGATCGCTGCGTTAGATACGAAACAGAGCCTGTTCTTTTCACATCGGGATCCGGAAATGGTGAAATGGCTCGGGAACCGTAAGCTTGATATCTAACTATCGTAATTCGGTTAATCACTCGTTGATTTATCCACTAAATATCAAGTCAAGGAGCAGATGTTAAGCCATCTGCTCCTATTTCGTTTCAGGGAAGATTATATTTTTTTGTTCAATTGTCCGGTACGACGCAAGAGAACGATATACACTTTGTATCAAATCATTGCCTAATCATCTCACAACCCGTTTTACGACTGTGAATATGCATTATAATGAAGTTATAAAGGTCAAATAGTAAGGAGGGCAAGATGTCTGAACCCATATTTCAACAGCAGGATGAGCTTGCAAAACTTATAGAGCGTTATTCAGTACAGGAGGGTGTAAACTCAATTGCGATTCCATCCTTATTTTTGGTTCGCCGATCTGAAGTTACAGGACCTAAGCAGAGTGTATACAAGCCTTCCTTATGTATCATCGTTCAAGGAGCGAAGGAAGTATGGTTGGGACAAGAGCGCTTCAGGTACAGTCCAGCCGATTACCTTGTTGCATCGGTTGACCTGCCGGTATCCGGGCAAGTCGTTGAAGCCTCACCCGCCGTTCCGTATTTGGCACTGAATCTTGTATTTACGCCGAATCAAATCCTGGATGTTTTATGTGATTCTAAGATCGCTGGTGGAAAGAAAGAGAATGCAAAGCGAGCCATGTATGTCAGCCCGACTGAGTCAACCTTATTGGATGCGGTACTTAGATTAGCTCGTTTGCTGGACCATCCGATGGATATTCCGGTGCTTGCTCCGCTAGTTACAAAGGAAATTCTGTATAGAGTTCTGCAAGGGCAGCACGGGGATGTGCTGGAACAAATTGCATTAGAAGGAAGCTCTACGTATCGGATCAGAGATGTGATCGAACAAATCATGAATAACTATGATCGATCTTTGCGGATTGAGGAGCTTGCGGAAATTGCGAATATGAGCGCTGCTTCACTTCATAGACATTTCAAAGAAGTGACAGCGATGAGTCCAATACAATTTCAAAAACACCTGAGATTGCAGGAAGCACGGCGACTATTATTGTCCGAATCAACAGACGCCGCTGATGTTGCATTTCAGGTTGGCTATGAAAGCCCATCGCAATTCAGCCGTGAATACTCACGCATGTTTGGTTTCCCGCCAAGAGAAGATATTAAGCGCCTGAGGGCGAAATGAGACCAGTCAATAACGCATAAATGAAGGCCATCCTTTTCGGATGGCCGCTCTCGTTTTAAATATGAAATTGATTTTTGAATTCGAAAATCTTATCAACAGCTTGATGATAGCCGCCCGAATTGCGAAAGGATTCCCTAATCTCTGAAGCGGCTTTCTTGAATGATTGGAGGCTTAACACATGATCTGCGGCTTCACGTAATTGATTTGCAGTCAAGCTTTGCATATGTAAGGTAACGCCTGCTCCCATCTTGGCGACTTGCCCCGCAATGATCGGCTGATCCGCGCTTAGTGGAATGACAACGAGCGGCACTCCGTAATAGAGACCCTCATGGGCACTATTCATTCCCCCATGGGTAATGAATAGCTTCGTGTACTGCAGAACTTCCGTTTGAGGAACAACATTTTGGACGCTGAAGTTAGCAGGAATCTCCCCTAAATCAGAAATCCGGACTTTATTCCCCACAGACATGATAATCGAATGATCCGTGTTTCCAAAAGCTTCAAAACAAAGCTTATAGAAATCCATGGCTTGGTTAAACACCGTACCCAATGAAATGTAAATGGGATTTTTTCCTTGGATTGTAGTAAAGTCGAACTTTTCTGGAATGAATCGTGAAATGATGGATGGACCTACAAATGCATATGTTGGATCGAATGCTTCTCCATCTGGTTGAAACTCCCTTGTTGTATACACCATTGTAAGAGGTGCTGGATTACAATACACTTCGTAAGGAGAATGGATCTCCACACCGAATTTTTCCTTGATCATGACCGTCAGGCTTTGGAATTTATCTTTTATAGGTTTGACGATTTCTGCCGGGACATGTTCAAAAGATTGTTCCAGCATGTCATCGATTGTATTTTTTGTCTGAGCAAATGTACTACATGAGCTGATAGCAGGAAGCTTCAGAATTTGAGCAATTATACGTCCACAACCAAACATGGAATCATGGATGATGTAATCAAAATGCTCTCCTTGAATCTGTGCGAGAATACTTGGTATGACGATATCTGCCGTAAGTAAAAGTCCGTTGATTCTTTCAAGCAGATAATCTCTTCCACCTGAAATAAAGGCTTTGATGAATTTCTGGTCGTCAAAGGTTCGAACGGTTGCTCCCGTCTTCTCCATACGCTCCCGATACGCTTCGATACAAAAATATACAACTTCTTCTCCACGCGAAATAAGCTCTTGTACAACGCCAATCGTTGGATTGATATGTCCCTCGGATCCACCATTGATAAATAAAACACGCGCCATTTCGACCACTCCTTAGTTGAGCTCCTCTAAATAAAGTTAGAAGCACTGTCCCATACATCGCTCGAATCATAGCCTGTTGGTCATACAGATCAATAAGGACATTGAGATACGTATATTTCAATGTTGACCCGCTGCTTATTTTGATTTCAAGAAAAACAAGGCGCAAAGCCACAATATTAGAAAAGCTTTTTCAGCGTTAAAAATGATTTTGCCCCTTGCAAAGCAAAACTTGGCTTTGGATGAGTAGAAGAAGCGAGCCCCCTCTTTTACTGTATGAGTATAGCATAAAATTATAGATTGGATTTCAAAAATCCATACTTAACGATATAGCGAATAAAGAGGAAGCTGCTTAGATTATTAGGACGTTCCCTCGACAAATCAGAAAGGTTAAAAAAATCATAATTTTTTGTTGACCAATTACTGTATACGGCATATACTGTTTATAAAAATAACTGTTTATATTATAAACAGTAATGGGAGGATTTCAATGACAACTTTTACCCCTCAAGCGGCCAAGCGTGCAGGACGCAAAGAATGGATTGCGCTTAGCATTTTATGTCTGCCGTTGATGTTTGCATCCATGGACGTCGCTGTCCTGTTTTTCGCCGCCCCCGCTATCGCAGCGGACTTGAAGCCGAATGCCACGCAACAATTGTGGATTTTTGATGTTTACGGCTTCATTCTTGCCGGTATGCTATTGACGATGGGCGCGATTGGCGATCGAATCGGACGCAAGCGCCTGTTAATCATCGGTACGGTCGGATTCGCTTTGAGTTCACTTTTCGCAGCATACGCCCAATCGGCCGAATCTCTGATCATCGCTCGAGGAATACTCGGAATAGCAGGTTCAACCTTGATGCCGTCTTCACTTGCCCTTATTCGCGTCATGTTTCAGGATCCCGCGCAGCGGACGAAAGCTATGTCGATTTGGAGTGCGGTGATGGCCAGCGGGGTTACCCTCGGTCCGATCATCGGCGGAGTGCTTCTCAATTCTTTTTCCTGGGGATCAGTGTTCCTTATCAATATCCCGGCGATGGCCCTTCTCCTCATTATCGCTCCGTTCCTTCTACCCGAGTCGCGCAGCGAAATGCGAAGTCCGATCGATGTGCTTAGTTCGCTTCTTGTTCTTACCTCTGTCCTACCCCTTACTTATGGCGTCAAGACGCTTGCGGAGGATGGATGGGCAGTGCTTCCTTTTGTTATGCTTGTTGCAGGCATGCTGTCGGGTATCGCGTTTGTGCGGCGGCAGCTCCACATTCCCAACCCTTTGCTCGATATTCGTACGTTGATGGAGCGGCGAATCGGCGGTTCGATTCTCGTTAATTTCATCGCTATGTTCGCGCTCATGGCAAGCTCACTGGTCAATACTCAGTTCCTTCAGTCGGTGCTTGGATATTCTCCGTTCGTTGCATCCCTATGGAGCGTGCTGCCTTCCGTAGCCGTAGGGGCGGCGGCACCGATTGCGGCAAAGCTGTCGCAAACTTACGGAAGACCGCGCATTATAACGGCGGGCATCTTGCTGGCAGCAATCGGATTCGTCGTGCTGACCCAGGTTCGCTTGGAGGGTTTTTCTCCGCTAGTCATCGTGCTTGTCGGAGCCGGATTGATTGCTGCAGGTATCGTCTCGGTCATGACTCTTGTTACGGATTATGTCGTGGGTGTCGCTCCCGTTGACCGTGCTGGAGCTGTCGGCGGTCTTATCGAAACTTCCAGCGAACTTGGTGGCGCGTTCGGCATCGCTCTTCTGGGCTGCCTTCTGGCAGCGGTATACCGGAATTCGGTCTCCCCTCTTCTTCCCAAGGGGCTAACGCCGGAAGCTGCTCATGCGGCCGAACAGACCATTGCCGGAGCTTCAAGTGCAGCAAGTCATTTGCCGGCAGAAGCTGCTTCTCGCGTTATGGATGCATCCCGTGAGGCTTTTGTAACCTCTATGCATACCACTTGTCTCGTTGCCGGCGCGATCCTGGTTCTGGCCGCGGTCATCACGGTCGTATTGCTCCGTGATAAGAAGACGGATATCGAGGCCGCCGCATCGTCAAGAGCATAACACCAAAAAGGCTACTTCCTGGCATTTGCCTGGAAGTAGCCTTTTCATCATTTGTGCGTAAACTTTATTTATGATGCTCAGGGCCGTCAGAGGTCGTTTTTTGTATCAAAAATTGCTCGATCCCGTCCAAAATCCGATCCAGTCCGAATTCCAAATCGTTGCCGACGGTATTCTCGTCTTCGTTCTCGCCGGTATACGCACCGGACATCACGATCGGATGCAAATTCGGATATTGCTCCGGCTTGATTAAATACCGTAGCGCAGCCGAATAATTCAGCCCGCTGAACGCTTCCTCACTGGAACCCGCTAGAACGGCACGATCGATGTCCCTCTGAAGCATCCCATATGTACGGGCATAGCTGCTCAAGAGAAGTACGATAGACATCTTCTCGTAATGGTTCAGAGGCATGTCTCGAAGCGGTCGCAAAGCCCATTCCACGATACGCAAATTATTTGGCGTAATCGGAATCCCGAGAATCGGAATGTCTCCATACCACGGATGCTTGCGAAATACGTCAACCGTGCCCAATACGTACTCGCGCATGCTTTCCCTCCATTCCTGCGGAGCTCTTTCCGCGGGTAAAGAAATATCGCATGCCGCATCCTGCATCAGGATCAGCAGATCATCCTTGCTGGGAATGTAACGGTAGAGCGACATGGCCGTAAAGCCTAGCGCTGAAGCAATTCGGTTCATCGAGACGGAGGCAAGACCGTCCTTGTCCGCGATCTCGATCGCCTTTTTCACGATTAGATCGATGCTCATCTCGCGCTTGGGTCCGCGCTGCGGCGGCTTCGCTAATCCCCAGCCGAGCGCTGCGCCGGGGGGCAAGATTTTGGCAACCTCTTCTGGTGTTAAATCGTCAGGGCTCATCTGTTCACCTCCTGTTCGTTCGAACGCAGCCTGCATAATAAAAAGTGTTTATAATATAAACAGTATATCATAATGCCGAAAGATTCTCCCTCTTCATGAATTAAAAACCGGTAAAAGTAACATGCATTTTGCCGGTCAATAAGAATTTTTATGATGTTGCTGCAGCCAGCGCGGAGTATCCACCCAACGAATGTCCGTTGACCGAAACGGAACCGGGATAAATTCTCCCTTTTTGTTCTTGAATCATCCGATGGATTACTTTATTCGAACGACAACCTTTCCTTTGGCGCTTCCAGCTTCCAGGTAATGAAGTGCTTTTCCTGCATCTGTAAAATGAAACACCTTATCAATCACCGGCTTAATGTAATCTCTTTCAATATAGTCTTTTAAAATATTCAATTGTGCTCCGCTTGGTTTCATGAATAGGTAATGGTATTTCACATGGCTCTGTTTCTCTAGTGCCGTAATTTTACGGCTCACAACGGATAAGACAGCTGTTTTCCACCACCCTAATTGTTGTTCTTTTCCGAATGCAGCGTTGGGAACGCCGGAAATGGATACGATTTGCCCGTTAGGCTTCAGGATTCGGAATGATTTTTCCAAAGCGGCTCCTCCCAAGGTATCATACACCGCGTCATATCCCGTAAGGATTTCTTCAAATTTCTCTTTTCGGTAATTGATAATCTGGTCTGCGCCCAGCGATTGGACCATATCATACCCCTTATCGCTCGCCGTTGTGGCGACATAAGCTCCCATTAATTTGGCCAATTGGATGGCAAAGGTGCCGACGCCTCCGGATCCGGCATGGATCAAGATTTTTTGGCCTTTTTGCAGATTTAGAATATCCGAAAATGCTTGATACGTCGTAAGGCCGACCAGCGGTATGGATGCCGCTTCTTCAAAGCTTAGATTTTGGGGCTTCAGCGAAATGTCTTCCTCATGTATAGCGATATACTCCGCCAAGGTGCCGATACGATTTTTACGGGGTCTCCCATACACTTCGTCTCCGGGCTTAAAGGTATGGACCCGGTCACCGACTTTGACGACAACGCCTGAGAAATCATTGCCTAAGATCAAAGGAAAATTATAATTTAGCAGGAGCTTGACTTTCCCTTCCTTTATTTTAAAGTCGATAGGATTTAAGCTCGCTGCATAAATTTCCACCAATACATCATGTGCTCCGATCTCAGGCGTAGGCTGCTCCGACATGAATAGTGGCGTATTCTTTCCGTATTTCTCGATAATGAAGGCCTTCATTTGCAATCACTCCTATTAGATTATTCGTTTAAACATTTAAACTAATTATTCAAAAAATTTGATTTCATTCCTTTAAACTTTTTTATAGGCAGTTAAGACCTGCTGCACTCCGCCTCAACGGCCGCAATCAACGATTTGAGCTGTTCCAGCGGTTTGCGGATCGTCAGCACATAATAATTTTCTACACCTTTTTTTTCGAAATGAATATAACCGGACTGCTTCAACACCTTTAAATGATGAGAGACGGCCGGCCTGGACAAATTGATGTGTTCGGATATCGTATTGACGTTCAGTCCCGACTTATGTTGTGCCAGCAGCATAATGATGGCTTGACGATTTTCATCGGTCAATACGTCCATCAGAGGGATGCATTCTTTGAATTGCTGCAGAATATGCTCGGTTTGTTTGTTCATACAATCCCCTCGCTCAGTTTATTCGTTTAACCGTTTAAACCTATTATAGCTATTCGGTGAATAAAATCAATCCGCATCATCACCTCTTTTCGGAGCTGAGATAATATCAACTTCCTCCAAAAGGTATCTGCAGCGGATTCCAAGCCCGCCCGGGATGAAAGTTCTGCTTGAGCGGATTGGCGAATATTTAAAACCTTTTTGCATGCATATACCGAAAAAAACACAAGAAGAACCCTGCAGCGACAGGGAAAAACTTCTCAAATAACGCGGAAAGGAGCCTGTCGCGGCAGGCTCCTCCGGTGTACCGATGTATGAATTTATAAAATTAAACATTATTTTATGAAATGTCGCTATATAAATCGTTGATCGGAAAAAGCGCTTACAAAAAGCATTCAGCATAAAGATCGCCAGACCGATTCATCCAGTTACGCAGCTCCCCTTCCAGTCTCTCGACCTGTTGAGTGAATTCTGGAAGAGAAGCCAGATCGCGAAGCTCCCAGGGATCATTCTTAAGATCAAACAACTGCTTACAATCACTTCCCTGACCCGTTAGTTCCGAACGGCGGTACTTAATCATTTTCCAGCGCTCATCCTTCACCATCCGTTGAATATCCCTGTATAGTGCATATACCGTTTCTCTGCCCCGATCCACCTCGCCTCGAATCAAGTCTGCCATGCTTTGACCGGCTATACCATCAGGCGCGTTTAAACCGGCCATAGCGCAAAGGGTAGGAAAAATATCGAATTGATAGTTTAGCTGATCAATGCGCCTACCTGCAGGAATTCCCGGACCTTGGATCAGCCAGGGTACCCGAATACTGTGATCGTACAAATTTTGTTTGCCTAGCAGCCCATGCCTGCCTACGGAAAGACCGTGATCTGAGGTATATATGACGATGGTATTCTCTAGTCTGCCTGAATTAGCAAGCGATTGCAGAACTCGGCCGATATGGTAATCCATGTGGGAAATCATGGCATAATAGTCTTGTATGTGGCCCCTTACCTCATCTGGAAGGCGCGGATAGGCGGCCAAATGCTCATCACGGACATCCATTTCGCCATTATCGAATGGATGCTCTTCCATAAAACTTGGCGGCAATGGGATATGCTTGTGATCGTACATATTCGCGTATGGCTCCGGCGCCGTCCGCGGATCATGCGGTGAGGTATACGCCAGGTACAGGAAAAATGGATCTTCTTCGGCATATTGCTCCAAAAAACCGATAGCCGCATCCGTAAATAGTTCTGTTGAAAACTGCTTTTCGATCCGCGGTTGTTCTCGAGGATTAAAGCCGTTTGCATCATAATTAAACACCGGCACCTGATGATGATCACTCATGCCGCCGAAAAACAGTGCGTTACCACTGCAAAAACCATCAGAAAAACTAGCCCGATCATTATGCCATTTGCCGACCGCATGGGTATAGTAGCCATGGGAGCGAAACCAAGACGGCATGGTGTTCATTCCTGCACGAATGACTCCGGTTTTTTCGTAATCGCCAATCGTCTGGCTTTCCGTTGCTTGAAAAATATGTGTTCCCGTATGGATGCAAGCTCTACATGGTACGCAGACGGCTCCATCGACGCCACCAACAATATGCGTTGAAGTCATCATGGTACCGGTTCTGGCCATACCATCCAATATCGGCGTTTGCACCACGCGGTCTCCTGCTGCTCCGATGGCATCATACCGATGATCGTCTGCTATGATGAAAAGTACATTTGGTTTCACCGCCATATAACCCCCTCCTTGAATATGCATGTCGTAATGGCTATAATTTTAGTCGTAAAAAGCCGGAATTTACATAGCATAAAGGAGGAATAGCATGTCAAAAAGTCTACTGCCTCATATAGCGTCCACTTTTTTGGATGCGTTGCTGTCTTCCGCGCTTGGCGAGGACATGTTTCGTATATACAGCTGCTATAATGTAACGGTGCCCTCTTCCTGGCGCATCGAGGAACGCGTGCTTGAGGAATTTCATGCACTCTATGTTAAAAGAGGATGCCTGACGTACCTGATTAACGGAACTCCTCATCAACTAACAGCAGGCAGTCTGCTATTTCTGACCGATGGCACGGTTCATTCGGCATATCGGGATCTTAAAGAACCGCTGAGTATCCTTCCCATTCGCTTTACCCTTGGCTGCTATAAAGATGAGCAAAAATATGCTGCTAAAACGGAGGTTCCATGCCACTTCACCTTCCGTCCGCGGGATACTGCGAAGTTCAGCATCCTTTTTGAAACGATTCACCGCTATTATACCCTTGCTCCCTCCATAAGAAGGAATGTATTGTGTCATGCTGCCATATGCCAAATACTTGCCGAAATGTCGCTAGAACTGGAACTCATGCGGCAAGATACTCCCATTCATCCAGCCATCCAGCACATCAAAGCGTATATGGATACGCATCCGGCAGAAAGACTTTCGGTTCAAGAGTTGGCAAGCTTATCCGGTCTATCCTCCAAATATTGTTCGAAACTATTTCAACAAATATATGGGTTACCCATCAAAACCTATCAGATTAAAACTCGCATCGATTACGCCCGTTATTTGCTGGAGCATTCGAGACAATCCATTAAGGAGGTCTCTTTTCACCTAGGTTATTCGGATCCCTTCACCTTCTCCAAGCAATACAAAGCTGTAATGGGCGTATCCCCCTCCAAGATTGTACTGCGTTCTGGTCATTCTAAATTTTAAAAAAGAAAATCCACCGAATACATGTCCGGCTTGGATTGCCTTGAGATTCCTCCAGACAAAAAACAGTCGCAGAGTACCGGCGGTTATGCCGTCACTCTGCGACTGTTTAACGTTTCTCGGAGCAAGAAAGTAAGTTTATCAGGCTTGCTCGTCGGACGATGGGCCGTAGAAGCCCGGGACCGGAAGATCGAGCAACCGCAAATATACCCCAAGCTGCGCCCGGTGGTGAACCATGTGGCTTAATCCGAAGGTGCGGAGCGCGATCGCCCGCGGCTCGCGGAGAATGATATGGTCGCCGTGGCGCAACGTCCATTCCTCGCCGAGTGTTTGCTCATCGCATTCGGCGATAAGCTTTTCCAGCTTGTTGACGTTCGCGTCGAACTCATCGAGAAAGTCAGTACGTCTTCCCAAAGCTTCCCGCCGCATCGGCACGGTTGAAAGATCAAACTCCGGGTACTGAAAAATCGCGATTTGCCAGTTTAGCAGGTTGATCAGGTGCGTGGCAAGACCGCCAAGCGTCATCGATTTCTCGTGCGGCTTCCAAGTCATATGTTCCTCGGGCAAGCGTTCCAGAATGCGGCGTGTATTGGTCAGTTCACGCGTTACGTCGCCGACAATTAGTTCTTTAACCATAAAATCCCTCTCCTCTCTTATGGATAAGCATACTATAAATTCCAGTCGGGAGGAAAGGGGTTCGGGAGACGGCTATGCCGGCTGCAAAAGCGCCGACGATGGCGGCCGCGCCCATGAGATCTGCAACATACGATAAGGCAAAACATACGATAAGCGCTCCGCTAATCACAGACTCGGTTACCCGTAATGGTGCGAAAAGTTTCAAGATCCAGGGTGACTTAAACAGGCTTTCATCAATCCTGTGGCTTTTTACATATTCGGATAAATCGCCCCTACTTGCCTGAACCGTTCGCACCCGATAGGGCGATCCGCTCTCCTTGTTCAATCTTGAAGGTCACGCCTTCGCATACCTCGTTTCCCCATATAAAGCATTATTTTTCGTTTTTTACCGGAATGGATACTTTCTTATTATAAGTTTTGATATATTGGAAACTGTCCAGCAGAAGAAGCCCCGGTTTGTCCTTTGTATTAAAAGAATACGTCTGCTCCCAAAGGATGTTGCCGTTCTTCAAATCCCAAGGACGTGCAGTGGAAATCGATGAGACAGGAACGACTTTGCCACCAGCCTGAACGGATAAATTGTCCGTTTTCAAGATCGTGAATTGTTTTCTGGCGATGACGATGTCATAGCCTGTGTCGGTTTTGGTGACACTCCGAATCCATAGTTTTTCTTTTCCGACTTTGATGGACATGTCTGATGGTGTGGTAAGGGAGATTGGCGTATCTAATTTTTGGAATCCCATGAAACTGTAGAGCACCAATTCAATGGTCTCAATCTTATCGGTTGGCAGCACATCGTATTCCAATTCAAATCCCATAATGTCCTTTCCGGCGCTTTCGTCCCCTCGCATCATCGATGCTTTGAGTTCTGTTCCATTCACATAAAGCTTGGTTGCAGCATCAAACCTCGGGTATTCTTCATCATCCATTTCATAATGCCCTTTCACAATGGTGGAGGTTGGCGAAGCCGTAATCGAGTCATAATGGATCGATCCCTGATCCACCGGAACGGATTTCGAAATGTTTTGCTTAATGATGCTCTTCATCGCTTTATTGGCTTCATACTTGAATGGAATCGGATAGGAAGCTCGTTTTCCGTTATCCAGCCACGTAGAGTACGTAACGGTTAATGTTCTGGAAAACGGGCTTACCGGATCAAATTTGCTTACTCCTTCAAAGTGAGTCTCGTCTTTGCTGTGATTACCTCCTCCACTTTTCATCATTGAGTTTGATAAGAATCCTTGGATTTTGTCCGGGTAATATCGGAAAGAACCATGCTCATCAAACACACCCTCTTGCCGGTCAACCGTGTAATACAGCGACAGTGCATTTTCATCGGAGATAATCCCGTTAATCGTTATGACGGTGCCATCCGGGAGCGTTTTGCTTTTGTTGATCGTTTGTCCGTATCCTTGCTCCGCCACCTCGGCAAAGCTGAGTGAATTCAGCTCCGAACTATTCAGTAACTTGCCTCCATAATAAGCAAGCGCTGGATACTGATAGGTTCCGATGATTAAAAATAACGCTGCGGCTATTGATGCTGCCCATATGACAGCTTTATTCATGGTTCTCTTTTTGGCGGGAACTTGTTCAAGGGCATTACGAAGTCTGCTCTCAAGTTCAGACGGAGCCTGCATCATATTCAAGGCTTGTTTGTGTTCCTTTAATCTCTCCTCGATCGTTGTCATAACGATCACCTCCAATCATGGCTTTCAGTTTGTGCAGGCCTTGTGAAATCCTGGATTTGGTCGTGCCAACCGGTACACCGGTCATGTCCGCGATCGTCTGATACGGAAGATCATGTACATAACGAAGCTCAATCGCTTCCCGCTGCCGTTGATTCAGATGAGACAGCAGCACCTGCATGTCCATCTCAGACTCCGTTTGGCGATATGGATTATCGTCGGCTAACGCAGCAATTGACGTTTCTGGTTCGCCCTCAAGCGGGAGGAACCGTTCCCTTGTGCGAAGCAATGCTTTGCAGCGATTGACGAGAATGGTTTTGCTCCAGCTGTAGAAGGATTCGCTCTTTTGCAATTGTTCCAGCTTCTCATAAAGTGTCACGATCATGTCTTCCATTGCGTCCATCGCATCATGCTCATTTCCCATATACTTATAGGCAAGACGGTAATAAGCGTCCTGATCGGCTAAGATTAGTTGCAATAAAGCCTCTTTGTTGCCTTTTTGGGCGTGTTTGACCAGACGCTTTACATTCATGTTTTCACCCCTTTACATGGATAAGAGATTGCAGAGGCTGTAAAAGTTCATTTTATATAAAAAATCTGAAAATAAGGATGGAGCTACAAATTACAAACAGCGGCAGCTCAGGAATACATCCTAGACTGCCGCTGTTTAACGAAAGGACGTCTATTCACTCGAGTGTCCGATTCATCCTATGCAATTACATTTAATGTCTGGATATGGCCCCGAAATATTCTGCAACAACCTCACGAATTCCAAAGCCGATTGCGAAACGTACCGGCCCTTGTGCCAAATTAAGGCGATCTCGCGTACCAGCTCCAATCACAAGGTGGCTCTTGATAAATTTCTTGGTTATAAAATCGATTTACTTCCTCCACTCCAAACAAAGCGTAAACAGAGACGCATGATATTCTACATGAACGCGACCGCCCATTTGCTCCATCAATCCCTTTACAACCGCAAGCCCCAAACCGCTATTGTGCTCCGTCCGCGCTCGATCCCCAGTGAAGCTTCGTTCAAATAAATAGGGGACATCCTCTTCCTGCAAGGATATCGTTTCATTGGAAATCAACGTGACAAGAGCGTCTTCCCTCACTCCTTGGAATACAAGCAAGGAACGTTGACCGTGCTTCAGAACATTTTGCAGAACATTCATATAAATGCGCATCACGCTCTCCTCATCCGCTATAACGAAGCAATTCGTATCCGTAAGATCAAGATTGACCTGTATTCCTGAATCGATAATTTCAGAATAATGATCGGCCAATGCCCGTTTAAGCAAAGCCTGTAAATCGATCTTTTGCAGCATGATGGGGTAATCCCCGGCTTCAATCCGTGACAAGTCATAAAAACTGCAAATCAGTGACCGTAACGCTTTTGCCCGCTTTTCCACTACAATCAGATATTCCTTAGCTTCTTCAACAGTGAGATGCTCCTCCTGCAACAGCTCAATATAGCCAAGCATCGAGGTGAGCGGCGTGCGCAAGTCATGGGTAATATTGGCGATCTGCCTGCGAAATTCTCTCTCCTTTCTCTCATGCAGAATTCGATCAGTCTGCCTGGCAGTCAAGAGCCGATTTACTTCAACCAGCAACGCCTCCAGTCGCTTGTCAGGCGAATAAAGGTAGGTATGTCGGTTGGTAACCGAATCGGAAAGAATATGTCTCATTTGATCGGTCGCCCGTTTCGTGGATCTGCGTAACAACCAATAAAGCGCAGCAAAAATGATAGCCGCACTGGCAAATAAAGCGGTCACCATTTCCGTCACGCTCCTTTGGTTTTATTTGAATTCTTTCAGCATCACCCGTCTGGAGCTTATCAGAAAAGCCAGGATGATGTACACTGTTCCGGTCGTCCAGCAGAGTATCAATCCCTTCGGCTTCAGCCATGCGGAATCATTCGCAGCAGCATATGGGAATAGCGGCAACGCGTCCGTGACCTCACTTAATGCCGGTACTCCATTTGCAAACATATAATATAGCTCGGGGAGGGCAATGATCAAGACCGCATAAGACACCAGATGAGGCAATGGTTTCTCTGTCACAAAACAAAGACAATGGGAAACGGTGAGTGCAGCCAGGATCAATGGCAAAACGCCCGCGATTGATGACGTGAAATTCATAAAATATGTTGTTCCGTTGTTATGCAAGAGCAGGAACACACTAGCAGTCAATGAAATAAAAGTCGCCATCCAGGAGACAGTCAATAATAGCAGCTCCATCATCCACTTGCCATAAAAGACGGTACTTCGGGTAATACCGTACGCCACCGTATTTTTTAACGTCCCATCGGTAAATTCATCCGCCACTAACAAAATCACTATAATCGGAACGATAATAAACACCAGGCTCCACATCTTCAAAGCCGCCTTGAAGGCAAACTCCGTAGTTGCGTATAGCTCTCCTCCTGTCGAAACGGTCAATAATGTAATCAAGAGAGGACCGAGCATGCAGAAGGCCATAAAGAGATAAAACGCCTTTTTGTGAACAAGCCGATACAACTCACTTTTCAAATAATTAGACATCTCGGGTCCCTCCCACTAAGGACACAAAATAATCCTCTAAATTCGTCCCTCTCGTTTCCAGTGCAAAAAGCCGAATATTGTTTTCCACAAGTATCCGGGTTACTTCATCCGTCTGTCCCGGCAGATTGTAAATGTGGATGGATTTGTCCGGCTGTATACGGTATCGAATGTCCGGAAAATGTCTCTCCAGAAGTGCCGCCGCTCTAGTCTCAAGATCGACCACCTGTCTGAAATATTGTCCGCAGCTTTCCTCAAGCTGCCGCGCTGTCATTGTTTTGATCATCCTTCCCCCATCGATAAAAGCATACGTAGTTGCTAGGCTCTGCATTTCTGCCAGCACATGTCCGGAAATGAGCATCGTGATCTGTTTTTCTCGGTTCAAGGACAGCAGCAGTTCACGTATTTCCACAATTCCCAGAGGATCAAGACCATTCATCGGCTCATCCAATATAAGAAAATCGGGATGGTTCATCAGCGCAAGGGCTAATCCCAGGCGCTGCTTCATTCCCAAGGAAAAATCCCTGAATTTCTTGATGCCCGTATTCTTTAGACCGACTTCATGTAAGGCTACCTCAATTCTCTCCTTACCGGGAATGCCTCGTTGAATCCGATAGTACTCCAGATTCTGCCTTGCCGTCATATCGCGGTAAAAGCAGGGAGTTTCTACAATCGCCCCCACCCTTTGCCTTGCCTGTTGCAGCCCTTCGGACGTTGTCTCCGAAAACAACTCC
The DNA here is from genome assembly GCF_018403225.1 of Paenibacillus sp. J23TS9. Lineage (NCBI taxonomy): Bacteria > Bacillati > Bacillota > Bacilli > Caryophanales > Paenibacillaceae > Paenibacillus > Paenibacillus sp. J23TS9. The sequence goes on from NZ_BOSG01000001.1 coordinate 1,737,971, forward strand.
AGTTCTCCGCCAGTGGGCAGACACTGACCCGTTATAAGCTTTAACAGTGTTGTCTTACCGGCTCCATTTCTGCCAACGAGTCCGAGAATCTCCCCTTTGGCTATTGACAGGGTCATGGGGTAAAGAGCTGTAAAGGATCCATATGTTTTGGTCAATGATTGCGACATCATTATGTTCTTCTTTGATATCATTTGATCACCTCGTACCTTACTTTACCTAGTCTGCTGGTATCAAGTACTTAACGAATCGTAAAAAATCGTAAAGAAACCGTAAAGTCAGACCATTTTAAAGCCGATGCCCCATACCGTTTCGATATAACTCTGTTCTGGGGCGTTTTTGGAGATCTTGCTGCGCAGATTGCTCATATGTACGTTAATCGTGTTATCTTCTATAGCATACTTTTCATGCCATACGGCTTGATACAAATCTTCTCTCGTGAATACTTTACTAGGAAACCGCATCAAGATCGTCAGCAACTCGAATTCTTTGGAGGTAAGCGACATCGGGATGCCCGCTACTGTAGCGGTTCTTGATGTGATATCCAAAACCAGGTCATGATAAATCAGTTGCTTGGCTATCTGCTCTGCAGAACTGAATTTTTTGTAGCGTCGCAGCTGCGCCTCAACCCGGGCAAGCACCTCTTCCTTATCGAAAGGTTTGGTTATATAATCATCTGCACCGCATTTGAGCAGGTCGATCCTATCTTTCATTTCCACCTTGGCCGAGATGATGATGACCGGGACATAAGAGTGGTTACGGATGTACTTCATCAGTTCTTCTCCGGACATTCCAGGCAGCATCAAGTCCAGCAAAATCAGGTCATATTCCTGCATAGACAAAAGAAGCTTCGCTTCACTACCGGAATACGCCGACTTTGTCTCATGCCCATGCTTGCCTAAAAGTGTTCCTAGTAATCGGTTAATATCCGCATCGTCTTCAACCACTAAAATGCTGAATGGCATAGTTTCCCTTCTTTCCGAAAATTTAAAGTACATCGAGAAAATCCTTCCAATATGAACCTATTATTTTCATTATATAACAAAAGCCCTCAGGATTCGTTATCCCAAGAGCTTGGCTAGCGCATCAATAGCAATCTCGACTTCTAGGTGGTTTATAACAATCTACTTTTATTTTAAAAATGATTGGAGCTGTATTCGGCTGTCCTAATTTTTCCATGCTTCATTTTTCATCCAATGTTCAACATATATTTCGATCGTGGCGTCCTCTAAAGCTATATATTTATGTTGAACGGATTCGCCAGTTGAATCCGCCTCAACGATTCCATCCTGTCTGCTGATTTGATAAATAAATTCAGCATGTAGAGGTACTTGCAGTTGATTATAGTAGGTTCTCCTGCCCGGATCGTGAATTAATGGAAACCAGGCATACAGTTTCATATCGACAGGTGTGTTTGTCGGAACATGAACGACCATGTTCAAGGTTACATACTCTTTCTGCTGACTTACCACATGAATCTCTGTCATAGCTTCCAAGTCCTCGTATTTAACGGTTACCGATGTGATCCCTTCTTTCTTAGGCACAAGGGTACCATTCGCTAATACATCCAAAATCTCTTGATCTTCCACATGGTAAGCCGCTCGTAATAGGGTCATTTTAAAGTCATCCTCAAAATCCAGAATCGGGTTCAGTCGACTTGTAGGACCAACAATACCAACCTCTTCACATCCGACTAAAGATAAGGCACGTGCTTTGCCCTTACTACCAAAAAAATGAATAAGTGGAGAAGATAATCTGACTGCCCAATCTATCTCCACATGAGCTGCCCCAGGAGCATTGAAATAGATCAATTGCGTGTCAGCTTCGTATCCTAAAGCAACGAGTTCCTCTGTCACTGCACGCGTATGCTTCTCCATAACTAAAGTACCTTCGGCGCTCCCTAAATCAATCCATATTCGGGATAGAGGCTGCTTCGTTGCGAAGGTATGATACAGCCTGATTTCTTCGGATGACATGGGATCTACACAATAAAAATAAGGGGAAACGATAGCCAGTTTGCCAAATATATCCGGACGACGAAATCCGATATGGTAGGTAACTTGCCCGCCTCTAGATGAACCCAATAATGCTGTGTGTTCAGGGCTTGTTTTTGTTCGAAAAACAGAATTAATATATGTCATTACTTCTTCAATGATAAACTTTTCATATAACTGACCTTTGGGTTGAATGAAAACTTTATCGAGTGGATATTGTACTCCCTCCAAGTCATGGGTATATTCGTTGGACCTCTCCTGTCCCATGTTAGGAATACCTACAACAATGATTTCTTCCATCTTGTGCTCATGAATCAATCGATCAACGGTTTGATCTACATGCCATGAATAGCCATTGAAGGCGGGATGGAAAATATTTTGCCCGTCATGCATGTATAGTACCGGGTATCGCTTGGTTTTTTCGCATGTATAACTCGGAGGAAGATAGACATAAATATCTCTCTTATTATCCAAATATGCTGAGTAAAAGCTCTCAATCCTCAATATGCTAGATTTGTATGTCATTTTTATCACCTTGTACAATACTTGGTTTGATATCTACCCAATGATCAACTTCATAATTCAGGATTAATCCATCATTCGTTGTGAATTTCCGATATGGAACTTCCCTGCCTTCATGATCTGTTTCATGCTTGCCAAAACCACGAGAAATACGGAATTCAAAGGAAATGCCTCTTGGCAACTCAAACATGCCCCCATAAAGTCCTTTATGAATCATCGGTAATTCTATACCGGCATATAATGTATCCGTTTCCGGCGTAAATTGCGGTACTTTAACAGAAATATTCACGGTGACCGTATCGGACATATGCGGTACCACTGCAATTTCCAACTGGGCTGTAAGGCTGTTATTTTTATATGTGACGAGGGTTTTCCCGGCTTGTAGGGGGATTAATTTGCCGTCCTTGGTTACCTCCAAAATATCGGGATCACCAACTTCATAGGTTGCATCCAAATCGGACATCATAAATCCGCTATTAAAATAAACCAGCGCATTTAAGGTTTGCTTGGGTCCATCTATCCCAACAGCTTCAGGACCCTGCAAATCAACACGGACCGGCGTACCTATTTCGCCAAAAAAATAAAGTAAAGGCGCATGAACCCGAGCCGCCCAATCCTTTTGCGAGTGTCCGGAATGCACCGCTAGATAATACATCAGATCATTTCCGGGCTGGTATCCGCAGTTAATAAGAACATCTGCCACATATCTCACATGTTTCTCCATGACGGTGAAGCCCTCAGAATCTCCGACATCCATCCATATTTTAAGATCTTTTTTTTCTGTGAATACATGGCTTAACCATCGATCTTCCATCGTGTTTGGGTCCACACTGACAAAGAACGGACACAGCGCACCGATCATACCGAAAGTATCTGATTGACGGAATCCTATATTATAGGATACGAGCCCACCCGCGGAGGATCCCATTAACGCCGTATGATGTTTATCAGGCAACGTCCGATATTCTTTGTCGATGAAAGGTTTAACCTCCCTAATAAGGAAATCCTCATAAAGTTCGCCTTGATTTGTCGTATTGAAAATATTCAGTCCATCTGGATTGGCATGCATATATTCTGATATGCGTGCGTCTTCCACATGAGCGATCGCAACAACGATAATTTCTCTCATTTTTCCTTGAGACACCAAAGCATCCACCGTGCTATGGATATCCCATGATTCGCCCTTCTGATCTTCAAAAAACATATGCTGACCGTCATGCATATAGAGAACGGGATATCTTTGATCTTCGTTCTTTTCGTAGCTTTCAGGTAAGTAAATAAACATATCTCTCTCATTCCCAAGTATATTGGAATAAAAGTTATGGATGGCAATGAACCGCGATAAATTCACAAGGCATTCCCCCTTATCAAATGTAATTAGGAGTGGGGCGGCAATAATAAGAAATTCTCATTGTTGACGTAATCCACATCCTGAATGTAACGATCCACCATGTGCACAATTTCCTTATAATCATTCAAATTAAATCTAATGTTATTAATGTTGTCTCTCAGGATCTCCGAACAATTGCATGTGCAAATGGCGACGATATTTTTATGTGTGTTGTATACTTCATTCGCCAGAAATTCGTTCATGACCATGCCAGGGCCGTCCGGAAATTGAGATAAGAATGTACTCAAGCTACCAGCCGTGTGATTTGAGACATAAATTTGGCTATCCGATAAATTTGACTTTTGTTTAATGAAGTTCATGAATTCAACATTGTTATAGGAATCCATAACCAGAAATTGGGGGGAATCACCTAGTAAACCTTGAGATAAATTAAAGCTTTGCTCCATGTCTGGCAGAACTTTGTGAAACAAAGAGTTATCGATATAACTATCCATGACAACTACAGGGACCCCGAATCCAAAGTAATTGGATATCGTCGAGAATCTTTCTTGATCAACATTAATTAATAGCGCCCCATCCAGATTTCTTTCCATAATAATTTTATTGGATGGCGTCATACTGTCGATTTGCATAAAGAGAACATGGTATCCTAACTCGCTGAATAATTGCTCAAGCTTGAAAACGGTCTTCGCATATTTTAAATCGGACCATACATGTTGATTTTCCTCTTTAAACAAAATAATGCCGATTAATCCGGTTTTGTTTATTTTTAAAGATTGGGCTGTTCGGTTTGTCACGTACTTCAGCTGCTGGGCAATTTTAAGCACTTTAACACGCGTTTCATCCGAAATGGATTGCGTCTTCACATTGTTTAAAATGTAAGAAACTGTCGCGATCGATACATTTGCTTCTTTTGCTATATCTTTAATTGTTGTTTTTTTCATGGAGTATACCGCCTTCGCTTAAACGTTTAAGCAAATTTAATCATATCCCTATTCTGTTGTCAAACAAACTAGTACTATTGTAGGTTTTTAACATGCTTCATCTGAATACAGGTAAATTTACGTTCATTGTTTTACCTTGCCATTCATGATCTCCTCCTTACTTAAACGTTTAAGGCCTATTTAAATGATATAGTAGCTTCTAATCGCCAGCAAAGTCAATGCTAAATTATTTCAAAGAAAATCCTTCTTCTGGAGAAGGCTCTCCAAGAGTTTTTCAAAACAAAAAAAGGATGGCGTTAATTAACATCCATCCTTTTTTCCTATAGATACCCATTAGCTTCAATAAAACGAATCGAATAAATCACATCGGTTGAAGGGTCAAACTGGATAAACACATACACTCCGAATTCATTACCTACTTTGCTCCTAAGCCAAAGTTTGAACCTTTCTTCTGACTTTTTTGGTGTAATTTCAAGACGACCTATGTGCTTATAATCAATGATGTCCGCTTTATATCGTTTTTGTGTTTCCTTCACTGCAACAGCACTCCATTTTGCGTATTCTGGTTCGGCTTCCACGGAAGCAGTGGAAACAATAAACACAGCTAATAGGGAAATCAACAATCTTTTCATAACAACCACCCATCTGGGAGCTTTTTTCTTAATATCCCCTGCATCTTTCAGATATATAAAATAAGCTACCCGTTCTTCAATTAAGCGGATATTCTCAAGAAAAAAATCACCGAATGATCGTAACAAACGTCCGGTGATTTTGTTTCGCATCATTCGAATAGCCGCATATAAATATGATTAACTGATGGTTACTCCGGCACTTGCATAGCCGGCGACCGTAGTGACGAGGACTTCTCCCGCCGCTACCGCCGTGAAAACCATTAACAGTCGGGTTTGCGCTGTTACGGGAATGCTTAGTCCGGTTGTAATTCCATTCGAAATGGTACCCAAAGTCAGAACACCTGATAGTGGTGGAGCAAGCGATACCAAAGCTCCCGGAATAGGGGAAAATATATTGTCGGGTGTGGTTGAACTGTATAGTTGTGCTGAAATGGTAACCGTTGTTGCTAATAGGCTGAGGGCAAGCGTCGTGCTAAAGTAAGCAGCAATCGAGGTAATGGTCCCGTCGCGTGGAACAGAAAACGAGAAGTTCAGAAGCGTGCCCCCGGCTCCTGTCAGATCGATCGTGTCGCCAGCAGCCACGCTAACACCGGCGATGGAGCTACCAAAACCGATAAGGCTCGCCGTTCCGATCAAACCACCCGCAACTGTGGTCAACACTGCAGGTATTCCTGATGCATACGGAATGATAGCGCCTGCTCCGGTTGCTCCAGTAGTTCCGGTCGCACCAGTCGCACCAGTTATTCCGGTTGCGCCTGCTGTTCCAGTTGCTCCGATTGTGCCAGTCGCTCCTGTTACACCGGTTGCGCCTGTTGCACCAATAGGACCTGCGGCACCAGTTGCTCCTGTAGCTCCAGTTGCACCCGTGGCGCCGCCAGCAGGACCTGCTGCTCCTGTAGCTCCCGTCAGGCCGACCGGCCCTGCCTGGCCAACGGGACCTTGAGGTCCGACTGGACCCTGCGAGCCGATTGGACCTACGGCACCAACCGGTCCTGCTGCTCCTTGCAATCCTTGAGGACCGATAGGTCCTTGCGGACCAGTGGGACCTATGTGTCCAACAGGACCTCTGCGACCCATTGGACCTCTCGGTCCAACGGCTCCGCGGCAGCATTTGAATTTTTTTAAATGTATGGATGTTTTATGGGGTGGCTTAGTAATATGAACTTTCTTACAATGGCTCAAGTACAATCGCCTCCTAGGGTTTTGTTTACTATACGTAACATATACCCGGCAGGTATAGACGAATGACGTTGGCTAATAGCGGATTGTTTACAAAGGGGGAAGTCTATACTTTTATGAGATATAGAAATACAAATCTATTTCGCTATATTGCGTTGGAAAGGTTAAATAAGGTTGCTCAAGCACTATTCATTCAATTTCGGGAACCTTTCCGGTAATGAAGAAGACTGCCGGTAATTTTAGCCGGCAGTCTTTCTCTTTCAAGTAGTATGCCCTCATCCTATTCGCTGGACAATTCCTTAAGCGACTTAATTTTACCATGGGGATGCTGTTCTTGCTTTCGTGACTTCCAGGCAGCTTCATTCCTTCTCTTCTGGTGAGCCATAACAGTTCTCCTCCTCTGGAAATTGAGATGTATACCACTTTCGTATGTTGCCTTTCCTGTTCTCTCTTCATTCATGAATTTATTTCATGTGTACTTGTAGCATTTCATCCCAGAAAGGCTATTCGGCGCCACCGTTTGGAACGCCCCTGGTGCTCTTGTCTGAGCCAAGCCCCTAGTTCGCCATGCTCATAACTACAAAGGACATCTCGCATTGTTTTTCAAAAGGTGATCAATGAGTGAGCAACTCTATCGCCATCATTGATATCCATCCTTATGCATAGAGTTAATGTCGAAGATGCATCATAAAGGAGTATTGATTTTATTACACAGGAGGTACCTTAGCCAAATGGACAAGGAAAAAGAATCCGCAAAACAAGTCAAAGTTCAGGATCAGACCGCGGAAACACACGTCAAAGGTTTGGAACCAAAAGATACCGAACTAGCTGAAGAACTTGGCAGCAACGAGTTTCGTTCCGCATTTAAAAATCCAGTAACTGGGGAAGAGCGTCTATATTAATCGCGCTTTCATCAACTCCCCCAAAGGACGGATGATCCCTCTTTCATATCATAGGCTTGTGCCCAATAGTACCCGGGAGCGGTGATCCGTCTTGGAGCAAATCCAATCTCTCCTGATGGAGAAGAAACGGTCTCGGAGCCAGCGGTAAAGGATCCTGCTGCCGTTGCAGCCCCGTTCACGTATTTCCCTGCCATAAACGTGAAACGTCCCGAGATATTTGCCGCAGCGATAGCCCCTCCCGTTTTCATATCTGAAATTTGAATGGTAACCGTAGCTTTCGTACCGTCAAACTTCACCTGCATTTGTGATAAGATCATTGGCTTTAATGACGTAACCTCTGTTCTCGCCATGACCGGACTGCTTGGTGGTCCCTCATTCCCTGAAGTGTCGACGGCCGAGACCTTATATATATACTCCGTGTCAGGCAGCAGCCCGTTGTCCCGGAAGCCCAATCTATTGGATACCCCTGCAAGATGCGCTTCATCGAGCGAAAAGTCCGTGCTGGTTCCGCGGTAAATGCGATATTCTTGAACGGCGGCATTATCCGCTGCCGGGCCGTATGAGATATCGATCTGCTGATAATCGAACACGGTAGCCCGCGGCTCTCCGGAAACGGCGGTTGGCGGTTCGTTATCAGCAGGCGCCTGCCAAAGAACTGCTTCCGGACCCCATACAGAAGGAAGGTTACGAAGCGAATCATAGTAATGAATCGCAATGCCTCCGAAAGCCGGATTGCCCTCAAAAGCGGCGTACACTTTATCCAGCTCAGCCTCCATATACAATCGTCCTTCTTCATTAAAAGTAATCGTTTCGGGATCACCTCCATCCGCGATATCTTTCGTTTCAACACCAAGCACAACGGAATAAGGCTTTCCGATTTGATTCGCATATTCCATCTCGCCCCGCGCCTGCTCAATGATACCGGCTGTACCTTCTGCCTGGTCGCGATAATCCATAATGGAAATATAATCGAGCGTATCCTGGACGTGTTCGGAAAGCGGCCTTACCGAGCCATTCCATAAAATATCTGTTGCGTCACCAGAGGTATCGAACCAGCGGGGAATAGCTGCTCCAACTTGAAGAGATAGCCCGGAGGCTGCTTTACGATCCATTAAAGCTTTTAGCATATCCAGATATTGTACTTGCACGGAAGGCTTATCGTTTTTAAAATCCGGAAGGCTGTACGGCTCGGTGTCAATATTAACTCCATCGAATCTTTCATGCTTGCCAGAGGATAAATTATAATTCAAGATCCTTTCGAATTCGGCAACGGCCTGTGTTTGGTACCTTGAATACGCCCCGAAATACGGAGGGGTCGTTCCGCCGGCAATCAAAGCCTGAACCTGATACCCGCGATTATGGGCCCATCCAATAAAATCGCGCACCTCCGTACGTTTGTCTTCCAGCATTTGAACCCCATTGTAATTCCCTACGGCCAAGTACCAGGTCCGGATCTGACCTTGACCGAAAGTATCCGTATCCGATGACATCGCATCCAAGACCGTCCTTGCACCGGAGTTCATGATGAGCGGATAGGATTCGTTTTCCCAAATCCACAACGCCCGATCTTGACGATAAACATCCCGCGTTACGGCCTGCGCCGCTTTTTTTTCTGCCACTGTCCCCTTTCTGTCTATGCTAACACTTCCCTCATCCTGATATCCGGCATCCGTTCCGGTAACATCGGCTATATGGTTTCCCCTATCCTCGGTAATTCCGGCTTTGACATATACGGTTTGACTGTACCCTATATTGCCGTTAACGTCTTCGGCCCTTGCTTCCAAGCTGTTGATTCTTCCTGAAACCGACTCCGTATCCCATTGTAACGAATACCCTGTTTCGCCCGGATTGGTGTTCTCCCACTCCCCTCCGTTGATTCTCACCTGAACGAGGTCAATGCTGTTTTTGCCGGATGCTTCTACTTCAACCTGGATTTGTCCCTGGATCTCATCCTGTTCCGCAGGACTGATTACTCGTACCTGCGGAATATTCGCCTGCGGATTATCCACTTCGATTTGCAAAAACGGAGACCAAGTCACGTAACGAGTCTGTGCGTCCGTCCCCCTCGCCACGAGTTCAACTGAACCATCATACTTTGACAAATCAACGTCGGCATACCAGCTGCCAGTATCACCATCTTTCATATGGGCACTTGTCAGAGAATCACCGTTCATCGCGATTTCGATATCATATACGCCGTTGTACGTTCCGGTCAGACGGGTAATCCCCGCGCTCAGTGGTCCGCCCGTGCTTGGTGAATCGATCGTAATTTGCGCAGCGGCCGATACCGATGAAGGGGGAATGCAGGAAAGTGCCAGAAAAGCGATTAAAACTAGACAAATTCCGAGTTTGCGGACAGCATATTCTTGCCGGATCCGGAGCCTAACATATCCCCGCTTGGCTGCCATAAGTCTTTTCACTTCCTTTCGATGTAGTGTGAATGACCTTGACAAGATAACTGGAATGAGGAAAGGCGCAGGCTTTGCTAATTAATAAAGCGCTTACTTTTTTCATATTTTGACGTGCTGAACATTAGAACCGAATCCGACAAAAAAACAAGAAACAGCGCTTTGAAGTCCCATATCTTTTGCGTAAGTGCACCTAATATGACATACTTATCCGACCTATATATCTCGAGTCAAACCCATGTTTTGTTGCGTAATCCTGCCAGCTGGTCGAGAAAAGACAGCCAATTCGTCGGCTGTCTTCACATATCTTTATTGAGCTTTAATTTCCATTTCGTATCAAGGGATGTACGAAGAGATGATATTTATAACTACAATATGAATAATGCCGATGATACGATGTGGTTGTAATCATAATGAATGAAAGCAGGTGAAGAAATGAAAGGAATTTTAAAGGTTGGCTTGGGTGTGGGAATCATCTCCGGGGTAGTATGTATTGTTTTGTACTATGTCTTATGCGGATTACTGGATCTCCAGTTTATACAACTGAATCCCGTTTCAATTATGGCTGCGTCGGTGGTTGTAAATGTGGTAGGTGCGTTGATTTATAATAAGCTTCGGTATACGACTTCAAGACCAAGGATCTATTATGGTATGATAACCGTCGGAGTGGCGTTGCTGCTATCGCTATATGACTGGGCATATCCATCGGAAACCGATATTGCAGGGGTTGCTAATACGCTTCATGCATTAGTTGCCTCGCTGTCGATTGCGTGGATTCCAACATGGCTTCAAAAACGGCGCGTATCAAATTGATAAGGCGGTAAAATGATATGGATCGTAATACAAAGAAATGGCTCGTTTTCGTACCATTGATTCTACCGGCAGTCTATTTATTTTTCACACCGTTTCATCAAGCTTGGTTGGATGAATGTTTATTTTTGCTGCTTGCCTTCTGTTACTGGCGGAGCATGCTTCATGCGAAGTACCGTGAAATTAACATCTGCATTCAACTTATGATCGTCACCTACTACGTCCTTGTTCATACTCCATGGCATATGTGCTTCGGTTTTTACCCTGCCTTAACGATGTCGCTGCTTGTTTCGTATCGTCGAATTTCGTGGTTGGTTGGTTCCATGATTGGCTGTTTTACGATTGCTATCAGTCTGTCTGCTTACCTATCCAACGAACCTCTTCGATTCGAATGGCTACCCATCTCCATCGCTTTAATTGCCCTACCCTACGTGTTCAAAATGTACCAGGTCTCTTGCGAGATGCACATAAAGCTTTCTCATGCCAACGCTGAAATAATAAAAATTGAGGAAAGGGCACGTATTGCAAGAGATTTGCATGATACGCTTGGACAGACGTTATCCATGATTACGGTAAAAAGCGAACTGGCGGAACGGCTAATCCGCCTAAGTCCTGACGAGGCTTTAATCGAAGTCGGTGATGTCCAGCAGATTTCAAGATCGGCTTTACTGCAAATCCGTGAACTGGTCAATGATATGCAATCCATCGATATCCGAGAGGAGCTTCAACGTGCCGATCATATTCTGGTATCTGCCGGTATTGAAGCAGAAACGTATATGAGAATCGACTCGGAAAAGATGATGCCAATCGTGCGGAATATTCTTGGCATGTGCCTGCGGGAATGTATAACCAATGTCGTCAGGCACAGCGGGGCAGGGAAATGTTTCATTCAATTACTCGAAGACGATGAGCAATATTTGCTTCTCGTTCGTGATAATGGTAATGGTATAGTGAAAGCCCAGAACCAAGTGTGTAAATTTGGTACAGGTTTGCTGGGCATGAAGGAACGGTTATCTTTAATAGAAGGAACGCTGGATCTAGATACTGATCCTGAGAATATGACGAAAGTGACGATAGCCATACCTCATCACCCAATGTTGTTCAAGGAGGAAATAGGATGAAGATCGTCATTGCAGAAGATCAAGGGATGTTAAGAGGTGCCATCAGTCGGCTGCTCGGGATGGAACCGGATATCGAAATTGTCGGGGAAGCCGGCAACGGTGAGCAAGCCTTGCAGCTTATCCGTAAGCGCTTGCCGGATATAGCTGTACTTGATATTGAAATGCCATTTTTAAGCGGATTGGATGTAGCTGAAATACTTAGTGCTGAGGGCAGTACATGTCGGGTCGCCATCGTTACAACCTTTGCCAAGAGCGGATATTATCAGCGTGCGGTTAAAGCGGGGGTAATGGGTTATTTATTGAAGGATACTCCAGTCTCAGAACTTGCGGTATCTTTGCGCAAAATCTATGAGGGCAATCATGTATTCAGTCCTCACCTCACATTTTCCATAAGCAAAGAATTGAACCCACTAACGGATAGGGAATCGGAACTTCTTTCTTACTTGAAGGAAGGATATTCCGTAAGTGAAATCAGTAAGCTATTATATTTGTCGCCAGGTACGATCCGCAATTACATTTCAGAGATCCTTCAGAAACTCGATGCGAAAAATCGAATTGATGCTGTTGCAATCGCCCTAAGTAAGGGGTGGATATCAAATTAGTAACTTCAACCAAAATAAAATTCACTCCTGCATCCCATATATGTGGGTGCGGAGATAAAAACCAGCACAAAAAAAACGACAGATATGTCGTTTTTTTGTTTCCTATCAACAAGTCGATAGCTATTACGTTTTAACTGATGATCGATAAACCGCCTGAATAGTTGACGATTATTCCCGGGCTTTTGTCATACATGATCATTTTTTTGCTCCGCCTCAAGCACGCCTTGTTTTCTGCTATCCGCCTGACTAACTGCATCTTTGCCTTCAGCAGCAAGAAGCGCTCCTTCTGCAATCACCACGACGGCAATTCCAATATACCAACCCGCTTTAAGTTTCATGCATTGATCTCTCCCCCTCCCTGAATGCTTCTAATCGTGCTGCTCCTTTTTTCTGTTCATCTGATTTTTCGAACGGCATTCTCGGCAGCCTCCATGATCACCTCTCCCAATGTGGGATGGGGATGAATGGTCAGAGCCAGATCCTCCACGGTTGCTCCCATCTCGATGGCTAAAGTAAGCTCCGATATGAGTGTTGATGCCTCTACCCCAACGATTTGCGCACCCATTAAGATCCCAGAGGTTTGTTCCGCTATGATTTTGACAAACCCTTCCGCTGCTTGAAGCGCCAATGCTCTACCGTTAATACCGAAGGATGATTTTCCAATCACAACGGGAATAGACTTTGCCTTTGCTTCCGTTTCGGTTAAGCCAACACTTGCAAGCTCCGGCTCTGAAAAAACAACCAGCGGGATCGCTTTATAATCCACGACAGAAGGATTACCTGCAATGACTTCTGCTGCAACCTTAGCTTCATAGGAGGCTTTATGAGCAAGCGCCGGACCTTTCGTAATATCACCAATTGCGAATATGTGTGGGATAGCTGTTCTGCACTGTTCGTCTGTTTCAATCAGCCCCCTGCTTGAAACCTGCAAGTTAATTCGTTCCAGTCCTAAGCTTCCGTCAGTATTCGGTTTTCTTCCGACAGTCACTAACGCATATTCTGCGTTAACCAGATGCTGCTCCTGATTTTTCAAATAATGAAGTGTTAGAGTGTCGGCATGCTGCTCTGCTTTCACGGCTGTCGCCCCTGTTATGATGTTAATGCCGTCGGCCTTCAACCGCCGGATAACAGGAACAGCTAGCTCTGCCTCGAATCCTGGCAGCACTTGTCCTCCTCCCTCCAGTATCGTCACCTCTGTTCCGAATTTGGCATACATCTGCCCCAGTTCTACACCAATGTACCCTCCGCCGATAATGATCAGGCTGGTTGGAATTTGAGAGAGCGATAGCGCTTCTGTGGAAGACAAGATACGACCCCCAAACGGCAATGCCTGCAGCTCAATCGGACGAGAACCCGTTGCCAGTATGGCGTGTTTAAAAGATATCATATGGTCAGTTTTTCTTGTTTGTTTAATGGCAACCGTATGCTCATCAATAAAGCTGGCCTCCCCCTCCAGAATCGTTACTCCGGCGGTTTTCAACAGATAATTAACTCCTCCAGCCTGTTTCATCACAATCCCTTGTTTGAAAGCCTGAGCATTCTTAAAGAAATCTGAACCATCCGCCTGATTCCACTGCCTGTGCAAATCGAAGCGATGTGCTTCTGCAATCAGTGCTTTAGAAGGAATGCATCCTACATGGGTGCACACTCCGCCAAGATGGGAACGTTCGACAACTGCCGTTTTCATCCCAAGCTGCGCAGCTCGCAGTGCCGCCACATATCCTCCAGGACCTGATCCAATAACTAATGTATCAACTGTTTCATGCTGACTCATCCCCTGATACCTCCTAATAAAATGTCTCATTGTAATATAATATGATGGTCATAATATATTATATTCATCATATTTTAACTCGGTCAATAGCTTCGTTTATTTTTTTCTAATGCCAATGTCATCCCATCTGAAAAATTGACATGTTTTATTATGATGACTATAATTTTTTAAAATAGATTGATACGTATCGGAGTGATTGCAATGCCTTATCCTGAAGGCCATAAGTTAAAAGTTAGAGGCAAGATCATCGAAAGTGCCGCCCAAGCTTTTCGTACGAATGGAATTCGCGACATAAGCGTTCCTTTCATTATGAAAGGAGCCGGACTGACTCATGGAGGGTTCTACGCACATTTTGACAACAAAGAACAACTGGTCGCCGAAGCCTGCCGGTATGCCATCAGCGATACGATTGTACTTTTGCAGAAAGCCGCTGACCAAGAGAAGAACGCACCCAAAATCAACACCATCATCGATTACTATTTGAGCCCATACCACCGTGACAGAACAGAAATGGGCTGCATCCTGCCTGCCCTTTCCAGTGAAATTTCCAGATCCTCAGATGAGGTTCGCCAGGTGTTCACCGAGGAGCTGGAACGAATGATTGTGTTTATTTCCAATGCGGCAAAAGTCGACACAGCCACAGGTAGCACACTGCTTAGTTCGATGGTCGGAACCCTAATGCTGGCACGATCCGTTAATGATTCTAAACTCAGCGACAGTCTTCTCTCAGCTGGCAAGCAGCATGCTAAAGGGCTTATTAAGAACTAATGTTACAACCGAGCCTTGGGAAGCAAAATCAATATAAAAAGCGGCATTTCTGCCGCTTGTTTTTTAGGTATGAACAGGTAGAACCCGTTGTTTTACTTAGCAGTTATTTGATAGAATTCATTAACTCGAAGAAGTATTTAGGTTCATGAGTCTGATAAAGATTGAACCATGAATGTAATGTTTCCGGTGCAAATACATCTAGAGCCTTTAATACATGCATCGCGAATTCCAACGGAGCTATTCCTGATGCAGTAACTAAATTCCCATCAGTTACTGCTGGTTCCATTTCATAATATTTTTCTCCTGAATAATTAGGGCAAATCATTTTCATATATTCCAGATCGTTGCTTGTATGTCTCCTCGAGTCTAGCAATCCCATCTTTGCAAGTCCCGCTGTTGCACCACAAATCGCCGCAACAACAGTACCTTCTTTTAAAGCTTTAGAAACTTTTTTCAGTATAGGTTCGTGAACTGCTTCCATCCAAGTATTTCCGCCTGGAAGGACTATAACATCAGTACTTTCCAAAATACATTCATCTACTGTAATACTAGGCAGAATTTTCAATCCTCCCATTGTAGTGACATGATTTTTATCAACGCCTACAGCAACCACCTCTAAAGGCGCTAATTCTTTCTTGAAATACCTTCCAGAGTTTAGTTCAGCGATTAAATAACCTACCTCCCAGTCTGACATCGTATCAAATACATAAAGATACACTTTTTTTGCGTGCATAATACTCACTCCTTTTGTAACTAATTCATCGGTTTACTCTATTATAAAAAAACTTTACTGACATATTCAGTCAGTAAAGTTTTCAAAACTTCTAGAAGAAGCAATTCAATTTTTAATGTGCTTGTTTGTTTTTTAACCTTTAGCAAATCATTCAAGTCATTGAACCATTAAATTAATGGGGATAGACATTTTTGAACTCGACACCGCAAGGTCCTCCGTTCATGTTGTCCTCCAAAATAACTTCGGATCCATCTGCGCGGTAAAGAGGTTTATAATACTGAGAAATCTTAGTAGCCGATCGGTTCGCATAATGGCAAATAAAAGCGCGGCGGAAACGGTCCTTCGTTTTGTTCCGGTAAGAACCATGGATGAGATTACCGTTGAAGAACAGCACGTCGCCTTTGTCCATAATAGCCGGAATCGCTTTCTCTTCCTTCGGCGGCTTCACGTAATGCGTCGTGAACGATTCCTTGGAATCGGCGATGTCCGGGCAGACGATCTCGTAGTCGTTCGTTTTCGGCACGACTAGCAAGCCCCCGTTCTCCTCGTTCGCGGCATCGATCGCCGTCCATGCGGCAATACAGTTACCCGGTTCTACCTGCAAGTAGAAATTATCTTGATGAAGTGCCTGTCCCCTCGAGCCCGGCGGCTTGTAGTAGAACATACTTTGCGCGGCATACGCCTCCTCACCATACAAATCTGCCAATATCGCTAACACAGGCTCATGCAGCATGTAGCGCTTAGCCGTTTCGTTGAACCGGTGTGGATGCATAACCCGCGGATAACGAGAAAGAGGGTCTGTCATATCGGTATCCAGTTTCGGCTCGAAGTAGCCTGGAATCGTCTGGTGGCTAATCCCCTCGAATGTCTCCTCAATCTCCGCAAGCTGCTCCGGATTAAATAAACCTTTCACAATCAGATAACCTTGCTCCTCAAAAAACTGCTTTTGCTCTTCTGTCAGCGCAGGTAAAGATGTACTCACTGTGCAACCCTCCATGTTCTCCTTGATGTATTCAGTATAGGAAAAATGAAGGCCGTCATGGAAGTAACAATGATGCTCTATTTTCACATTATTCTGCTATCGCACTGTTTTTTCATGATGTTCGGCGTTATGCTTGCTATAAAGAATCGTGGGAAAAGGAATGAGTGCAGCAATGATCAAATTAAACGTACCATCCGATTATAATGGCTCTGCTTCAGGTATCGTTTTGTCCGGCCATTTCGACGAACCGGATTCTTATTCGGTAGTCCGTCCTGCAGGCATGGGAGATTGGCTTATTACTTATACGCTGGGAGGAGAAGGGTACTTCCATGTCCCTGGCGAGCATCTCTGCTGTAAACCTGGTGACGTCACCCTTATAAAACCGGGAACGCCGCAGCAATATGGAACGGTTAAGGGCATGCGCTGGCACTTTATGTGGGCGCATTTTCCCGATCATGCAATACAGGCGAATCTGCTTCCGGAGGCTAAGCTATTTAACGAAACGGTTATGGGCGATTCTACCCGCAATCGAATTTACCGGGCGTTCTCGCGTTTACTGATGGATTCAAGGGAACGCAGCAGCTATTGGAATGAACTGTGCCTAGCATCGTTAAGCGAAGTGCTCATCCTGCTCGCACGCAGACGGAAGCAGCATTTTGACAGCCGTGTGGAGGACACGTTGAATCGTATCTCGCAAAGTATGCGTGAGCCAATTAAGATTGACGAACTGGCGGCGGCGGTTCAACTCTCACCGTCGCGGTTGTCACATCTATTCAAAGAAAGCACAGGACTATCGATCATCGATATGCTGAATCAAATGCGCATCCGCCAAGCCGCGCTGCTGCTGGAGCATACAGATAGAAGCTTAGCCGACATCGCGTATGACGTCGGCTATCAGAATTACAATCATTTTATAAATCAGTTCCATAAGTGGCAGGATATGAGTCCGAGAGGCTATCGCAAGAAAAGACGATGAACCACTTCCGTCCGCTGACTTGTTCGCTGGCTTGCCAGGTGACGTTTCCCACTAACTAATGTACAAGACATGTCATCCGGAAACTGGAATAATGTGAATACCTATTCCGCCTTTTCTCCATTCCCGAAATAAGGGTTATCAATTTACACAACACTTATTCAGTCCTAATCAGTTCCCGGGTACAGTTCATAGATTTTGGAGACCAAGTCTTCTGAATTGGTATGGAACACTTGGTTCGAATCCGTCCAGACCGATTTCAGGAAATACGAAGCATGAAACCGCCATCCCAGATGAGCCGGATTAAATTCCATTTGAATTTCGCGTCCCGGCCTTCCACGGTATACCCTAGATCCCGGCTTGCGCCAGCTGCCAATTTGGGTGATTCTATCCGGATTCTGGCCAGTGATATATGTAAATCTGTCATTGTATGGAATGTCCTTCAAATGAAACTTTGGGCACCCTACAGCAAATACCTGAACTCGCTGATATCCGTACTTCTCCTCCAAATAAAGCCCTGCCCGATAGGCGATCACGCCTCCGGCACTGTGCCCAATAAGGATGAGATGATCCGCAATTGCTGCATGCTCGCGGATAATTTGCGCTGCGTTTGTTACCCGGCGAGACTGGTCACGGGACAGATCATAGCTTACTTGAGTAAGCTGCCGGGCCAGCAGACGGATTAACGACGAACCCGTATTGCCGTTTGCAATCCCATAGGGAAAGATCATCACAATTATTGCATTTTGATATCTTTTGGCGATCTCACTGGCAGCGGCATCAAAATTGTTCCGATACGTCAGTACTCCGGCAAAAAAGTAAACCACCGTGCGGCAATTCTTTGTACATGTGCTACTGGGGGATACGAATGTCTCCATCATGATTTCAAAGCCCCCTTCTTGTTCTGCAACTTCTTCAGATAAAATGGTGAGAAAAGATATCAAGCAGGCCTTGTGTATATCTTTCTTGATTAATCCACTCTTCTATCTTTGATCAATAACCCATCCATTGATGGATTAAAACTGTTTGGTAGATGAAATATCGCCACCATAAATGTAACTATTTGTATTCCCATGCGTTTTCTATATAAAGGAGTCGATTCTAATGCCTTTGATAATGTTAGGTATTACTATATTTGCTTGTGGTTTATTTACGGTCAAAAGACCCGATACAAGGCTGTTTGGTGGATTTGGCGACCCCTACGCAACCGCTAGACGTTTAATGTTCACGCGTATTCGCGGAGTATTGACTTTAGTTTTCAGTGCATTATTAATCTTGTACGCTCTGCTACAATATCTTTAAGCAGGCTCGTAGCCAATGAATTGAACACACAGCAAAAACAGATCTTCGCTTGGATTCACACCATGAAGATCTGTTCTATTTACAATCGAAAACGATACCCTGCACCCCATACCGTTTCAATGTATTGAGATTTGGATGCATCGATCTCAATTTTCTCTCTTAGTTTCCGGATATGGACCGTTACCGTCTGTGAATCTCCCAGCGCATCCATCCCCCATAACTTCTCGAACAATTGATCCTTGCTGAATACACGGTTTGGATTCAATGCCAAAAAATAGAGTAAATCGAACTCCTTCGTCGTTAGTATCACCTCTTGATCGTGTACAAAAACTCTTCGTGCTCCATAATCGATCAAGAGGCCGTGAATACGGATCTGTTCTTTATTTTCCTTCGTGCCAATCAGCCGCTCGTACCTAGCTAAATGAGCCTTGACCCTTGCAACCAACTCGCCCGGTTTGAATGGCTTGGTAATATAATCGTCTGCTCCAAGACCTAGGCCCCGAATCACATCGATATCTTCCTTCTTCGCAGTCACCATTAGAATGGGTACATTATGCTTCTCTCTAATTTGCCTGCAGACATCAAAACCATTGATTCGTGGAAGCATCAAATCCAAAATAATTAAATCGTACTCCCCGCTCATCCCTAGCTTTAACCCCGAATCGCCATCCGCCGCGATTTCTACTTTATAACCATGAGCCTCCAAATAATCCCTTTCCAACTCCGCGATGATTTTCTCGTCTTCAACAATAAGAATTTGCTTCATGGCTGGTCACCAACTTTATAATTTCTCAAAGGCAAGGTTATCGTAATACATGTACTCTCGCCAACTTTACTATCTGCCTGAATCGTGCCTTCATGACCATCTATAATTTGTTTAGTAATGGCGAGGCCGAGCCCGCTTCCACCCGTGTTACTATTACGAGACAGATCTGCGCGATAAAACCGTTCGAATACATACGGAAGTGCGTCAGGCTCTATTCCCTGGCCATTATCCGTCATCTGAATAACCACATCATTTTTTGTCATAAACGCCCGAAGATGAAAAGTCTTCTCCGTTTTGTCCATATATTTCAATCCATTATCCATAATATTAGCGAACACCCGCTTAAGTTTGTCTCGGTCGATCAACACATAGGTCTCTGATTCTAATGTAATATTCGATGAATAATGGATATCTTGTTTGCCGAGATCAAATTCGAGTTCTTCTGATAAATCATGTAAAAATGCGTAGAAATCAACGATTTCAAATTGAAATGGTAACCGGTTCAAATCCAGTTTGGAATATAAGAATAGCTCATCGATCAAGTGGTCCATCTCTTCTGCTTTGGAAGAAATGATATCGATATATTTCTGCCTCTTCACCGCCGTGTCTGCAATTCCGTCTCCCAGACCATCAACATACCCTCTGATCGCAGTTAAAGGAGTTCTAAGATCATGAGATATGTTCGAGATGAGTTCTTTCCGATTCTCTTCATATTGGATTTGTGTATGGATCGAATGCTGAAGCTGATTTCGCATTTGTTCAAAGGCAACACTGAGCTCCCCAATTTCATCCTTACTCGTCGGTTTAACTTGAAAATCTAAATCGCCTGATTCAATACGTTTCATCGCAATCTTCAGTTTCTGAAGGGGGCGAATAATACTTCTAGATACGAAATACGTTAACAGGGTGTTCGTCAGAATCAAAATAACAATACTGGTGATAAAAAGAATCGGAAAAAATTTCTGCGCGAAGTTCACCAAGGGATTCAAGGCTGTCACAACAATGACGGTACCTGGTGTTTGGTCAGCGAATCTAAAGTCAAAGTGTCCTAATGATATGAGCTGCTTCCCAATGCGTTCTGGCTCATCTCTCTCCACATATCCTGATTCATCGTATGCCGGCAAATGATTCAGAATATCCGTCTGTTGCAATGTAGGTGATGTATATATAATGCGACCATCTTTACGTACAATCAAATTGGATTTAATGGATAGCAGCTCTTGGTCCAGATCTGACAAGTATTTTGAATCGATCAGAATGGAAGGATTCTTCTCAACGGATCGCTTCATTTCCTTCAATATACCTTCGACATGTTGATCTTCGAACATGCGATGGGTACTTGCTCCATATTGTTCACGGATTGTCTGAAGATCACCACGAAATACGACAATCAATAGAATAGCTGTGAAGAACGTGATCACAAGCGGAATAATTAACATAGCAGCATATGAGAGCAGTAACTTAATACGAATCGACATCGGTAAATTCCCCGTTTACACTTCTTTTCGATCAAATATATAGTAACCTAGTGTAAAAAACAACACACAGCTGGATAACAGGTATAGCGAAGTGGACCATAATTTACCTACAGCGACGGTATGACTAATCCATAGCATATGCCAGTCGGTATAGGAAGCTGGTGAGAACGTAGACATGGCGCTCAGTAGAAATGGTGAAATTTTAAGTGCCACGTAAAGTACGATGGCAGTGACCATAAATCCGCTCGAACTTTTGAAAAATTGAGATACAAAAACAAAGACAGCAGATAGCGCGACCATCGCAACGAAAGCAGCAACATAGGCCTTGAGTACGCCCAATCCCTCTGTAAAACTAAGGGGAGCACCTGCAAATACATTACAAATCAATGTAACCACGCCTAATAAAACAAGCAGCGTACCGATCCCCACAGCGAGCGCTGCAACCTTCGCACAGAATACATGAAATCTCGTATTGGGTCGTAAGAAAGCAAGCTTCAAAGTTCGCGCAGCCACTTCACTAGGAAAAAGATCTGCTGTCATGGTTAAAATGAATAGGGGAATCCAAACCGCGGTATATATACCTAACATTTGAATCGGAAAGGATTGGCTAACCGCTACGAGTCCCAATATAGGCTGTAATGCGTGAAGTGAGACGGCTAGCAGAATCGGAAGTACGAGTGAGAAAGTGAAGAATGCTATCATTTTCTTGCGATATAAGAGCAACCAAAGCTCATTGATAAACCCAGCTCTCCATTTATGCACTTTCCTTCTCCCCTTTCCCGTTTTCTAATTCATGAATATAGAATTGTTCCAGGGATTGCCCACTTGCTAGCAAGTCAGATACATACCCTTCTTGAATCAATTGCCCATCAACAATAATCCCCACGCGGTTACATAGTTGCTCGAGTTCGTGGATCATATGACTAGAAATGAGGAATGTGGTTCCATGCTCTTCAGACAACTGTTTAATAAGCCGGCGGAACATCACCGTGCCTTCAATGTCCAGACCGTTCGTAGGTTCATCCAAAATAACAAACTTAGGATTCGGCAAAATAGCCGCAGCAAGCGCTAATTTCTGCTTCATGCCAGTCGAATAATTCTTGATTTTATCTTTGCGAACTTGGATCATGCCTACAACCTCTAATACCTCTGTAATTCGTTGATCCGTAATATTCGGATAAAATCGGCCAATCAACTTTAAATATTGCCATCCAGTTATAAAATCATAAAAATCTGCTGATTCAATCATACAGCCGACATGCTGCATACCTTCTTCAAATTGATCGATCAGGTCTCCATTAAAGAGTGTAATCTTCCCTCGATCCGCACGGATCAAACCCGTAATGAGCTTCAAAAATGTTGTCTTGCCTGCCCCATTTGGCCCAAGTAATCCATACACATCACCGGCATGCAGCTGCAGATTAATATCCCGAATCCCTCTGTTATTATTGCGGTATACTTTCGTAAGTTGATGCGTCTCTAATATCGGATCCATTTGGATGATCCCTCCTTCATATGGTATTGCAGCAGATAGACCCTGAGTACAGACTATCTGCTGCTTTACTATCATTGATTCCTCAATTATTCATTGTCACCATGAAATTTACCATGTTGATGATTATCCATTTGCTGAACCTGTTTACCAGAAAGATCTATCGTATCCGGTGTTGTCGTGTTATAACCCGAAAGGTTTGCTTGCAGGTGTACAGTCACTTGATGCGCTGTTCCGCTAACGTCTTTACCGGAAATTGTGATGTCAGCTTCTTGATGCTCAATATAGTTCGCATTATTGATATCAGCTTTGAAGGAAACCTTCTCAATCTTAATATCTTGCGTCAATTGCAGTGACGAAGCTTGTAGTACATCTCGATTAAATGGAAGTTCTTTCGATGTATCATCTTTCTTCTCCCCATCGTGCTTCTGATTGGAAGCATGTTTGATCACAAGCGGAGCGATGGCGTTCACGACGGTTGGAATTTGAGAATTATCGAGCTCGGCTGTAATTTCTTTAGAACCATCTGTCTTCGCATCTACTGCGACATAATCTTTCAAGTTACCTACCAGTGCATCAATAACGGTCTCAACTTGCTGCGGAATTTGCGGATCTAGCGTTTCTTTTTCATTATTCTTTTTCTTCTCTTTGTCTTGTTGTTTGACATAATATGTTTCATTGCTGCTTGATTTAAGAACGGTCTGATCTTTCAGCTTATAGAAGTTAACAGATTGTGTTGCACCATTCACTTTTACATCCGCACTGCCGCTCGCTGTCTGTGTGTTAAGACTGATCTTGAAGTTACCTGCCGCACTGGCAAGAGCATTGCCATTATCCTGCAAAGAAGCGGATGCTTGCACAGCTACATTCTGAATCGTTCTTGTGTTCTTCAACGCAGATTTATATGCGTCATATCCGGATGTGCTCGCAAATGCATTTATTCCTGTTGTAATCATCATGACGCTACTAATACCTAGTACGCCGCCTAGCATTAACCATTTCTTCTTCATGCTTTTTCCTCCTGAAAATAAGAAATTTGTCTTACAAGATCAATGATAGGCAATAAGGATTATAACCTTGTGAAGCATTTATTAAATTATTATTAAATCAACATTAGTCGTGAATTTCTCAATAAAAAAGACAACCGTCTAAGACAGCTGCCCTTACTTTCTCGTTTGCGTTATGGATTGATCGATGAAATTCATCCTAAAGAATCATAGCTTTTGAATTCCCGTGAGAGATTCCCGGAGGCTCTTTGGAAGAGTTTTGACAACCGAATCATAAGAATGGTCAATCATTATAAAGACATCCGACTCCGGCAAGGAACCGTCGATGATAATTGTATTCCAGTGTTTTTTGTTCATGTGATAGCCTGGTCGAACGGCCTCATGCTGCTCTCTCAAGTTTTCCGCAATTACCGGGTCACATTTTAGGTTTAAGAGCCATTGATCCGTTTTGTCCTGAAAAATCAGCGCGAACATTTTACCCGCGATTTTGATCACTAATGGATCAGGTCCAAACGGATAATCTTTCGTTGCTCCCTTCTTCAGTAAACAGTATTCGATGATATTGTTATTCAATTCAGTACCTCTCCTTCACCAATGTTAACAAATTCCTCGTAGCATTTATCATCATTATAACTGAACGTACCTTGACCATTCACTAAAATGTGGTCAATTTTTGGATTGACAAGCATTAGCCCAGAGATAGACGCGACGTTCTGTACAGGTGCAGATCCTATCATTAGGTAGATGTGACTGGTTATTATGTAAACTTAATATTTCGAATCTAACGTTTGTTGACTATAGTATCAAGTTTGTTATCTAGAAGCACCCGATCCTTCTCTTATACAATGAATTTAACAAGTGCAATACAATCGAGAAAACACCGGAAGGAGTGACAGACATGAGCTCTAAAACCGAACAACAAGACAAACGAAAGCGCTTACGAAGCCGTTGGCGCAAACAGGATACGGAACTAACCCTCTTGGCATTGCCGACGACGATTTGGTACATACTGTTTTGTTTCTTACCTATGTTCGGGATCATTATTGCCTTCAAAAACTTCAGAATTAGCGGCGGCTTCTTGAGCAATGTGTTTAACAGTCCATGGGTAGGCTTCAAAAATTTCGAGTTCTTATTCAAGTCGAATGACGCCTGGATCATTATTCGAAACACCATTGGATACAATATTATTTTTATCGTTTCAGGCATTGTACTGCCCGTTCTATTCGCTATTATGATCGGATTACTTCACAGCCGCAAAGCAAGTAAAGTCTATCAGACGATGATGTTCCTCCCCTATTTCCTATCTTGGGTTGTCGTATCTGCTGTAGGCTGGGCGTTCCTAAGCTTTGATAAAGGAATTGTCAATCAAATGCTCGTCAGTATGGGCAGTGATCCTGTTAACTGGTACATGGCGCCGGAATACTGGCCTTACCTTCTGGTTTTCTTGAATATCTGGAAAGGCCTGGGCTATGGTATGGTCATCTATCTGGCAACGATCACAAGCCTTGACAGCACTTATTATGAAGCAGCTGTTATTGATGGCGCTTCCATTTGGCAGCAGACGAGATTTATTACATTGCCAATGCTCAAGCTAGTTATCGTCATGATGTTCATTTTGGCAGTTGGACGCATATTCTACACTGATTTTGGCTTATTCTATCAGGTCACGAGAGATTCCAATTCTCTGTTCAACGTGTCTACCACCATCGATGTCATGGTGTATAAACAACTGAAAACCGCTACAGTCGGTATGGCATCTGCTGCCGCATTCGTACAGTCCGTTCTGGGTTGTGCAACGATTTTAACCGCTAACTGGATTGTTCGCAAAATTGATCCAGATAGCGCGATGATGTAAGGAGGTAAGGGCGATGGCAACGAGAACGGCTTACGAAACGGGCCTTGAGAAATTTAATCGCACAAACAAAGTCGTGAACATTTTTTTCAACCTGATTTTTATCATCTTGGCGCTGATCTGTGTCATACCTGTCGTTGTTGTTTTATCCATTTCATTTTCCAGTGAAGCATCCATACGTGAGACAGGATATCATCTGTTGCCTGTTGCTTTGTCAGGGGAGGCTTACACCTATATTGTCAAGCAGGGCGCGATGATTCTGCGGGCGCTCGGTGTATCCGCACTTGTTACAGTAGCTGGTACTGTGCTTGGTGTATTTCTTACCACCTCCATGGGCTATGTACTTTCTCGCCCAGCATACAAGCTTAAAGGCTTTCTGACCTGGGTGGTATTTATCCCAATGGTATTCAACGGCGGTTTGGTATCCAGTTACTTCATTAATACAAATTTATTGGGACTAAAGGACAGTATCTGGTCACTGATTCTACCGCTCGCAGTATCATCGTTCAATGTTATCATTTGTAAAACTTTCTTTAAAAGTACGATTCCCGATGGGCTGATTGAATCTGCTGAAATTGATGGCGCGAGCCAGCTTCGAATCTTTTTCTCAATCATCCTACCGATCTCCTTGCCGGTCATTGCAACCATAGGACTGTTTCTCTGCTTCGCTTATTGGAATGACTGGTTCCAATCGATGCTGTATATCGATAACCAAAACCTATATTCTCTGCAAGCACTGCTTAACAGCTTAATGAGCAACGTAGATGCACTCGCCAAGAATGCCGCAAGTATGGGCGTTAGCTACGCAGTACTTGTCACAACGATGCCGAAGGAATCTGCCCGCATGGCTGTAGCCATTCTAATTGTTCTGCCTGTAGCTTTCGCCTACCCTTTCTTCCAGAAATATTTTATTTCTGGACTAACGATCGGTGCTGTCAAAGGATGATGACGAAATAAGCCAAGCAAACTTGGTTTATGATAGATCACTGTACAACTCTTACGGTGATATAAATTCATAAGGGGGAAATGGAATGAAGAAATCTTTTAAGTTCATCTCTACGCTTTGTGCTCTGACATTGGTAACTACGTTAGCAGCTTGTGGCGGCTCGAAGTCAGGATCTACGACCGATGGATCTGCGACAGATAGTTCTACGAAGACAACAGACACATCAAAGGACACTACAACAGCCAGTAAGGATATTCCGACTTTGGTCTGGTGGACCATCGGCGGCCAAGTGCCTAATAACTTCAGCAAAGCTATTGATGCCATGAATGCATACACAGCTGAGAAGATTGGTGTGAAAATTGACATCAAGGTAGCCAGCTGGGGTGAATGGGACACGAAAATAAACACCATTGTGAATACTGGCGAACCATTCGACATTATGTTCACAAACAGCGGTAAATACAGCAAGCAAGTGGCTATGGGTGCTCTTGCCGATATCACCGATCTGGTTCAAAGTGAAACACCTGACTTATACAAAGTGATTCCTGAAAAGGTATGGGAAGGTACAAAGATTGGCGGCAAGTATTATTCCGTTCCTACTTATAAGGATTCAGCATTAACGCAGTATTGGGTATACGATGATAAATATGTGCAAAAGTACAATATTGATATCAACAATATCAAAACACTGCAGGATCTTGATAAGCCTCTGCACGCCATGAAGGCTGAAGGCAAGAGCTTCTATCCATTGCCGATGACGCAAGGCGAAGGCTTGAACGGTTTCTTAAACGAGTATGACGATTTAACACTGGGCTTCCCTCCGGTTGGCGTAAAAGCTGACGATGCATCACGCACGGTTGTCTCGGTTCTCGAGCAGCCCGATGTGATGGCTAATCTGAAACTTTTGCATCAATGGTATAAAGATGGCATCATCAACCCGGATGCTCCGACGAAAACGGAGAACGAAAAAGGAAGAGCCTTCTTTGCAGCACAGGCATTCCCTGGAGCAGAAGTAGGCTGGCAAATCAATGATGCTGTTCAAAAGTATGATATGGTTCAGCATTATGGACCTATTTATTCAACGAGTACGATCCAAGGGTCCCTGAATGCAATTTCGGCGAATTCGAAATATAAGAAGGAAGCATTGAAATACCTCGAACTAGTCAACACAGATCCGAAACTGCGCAATATGCTGGCATTCGGTGAGTTAGGCGTAGACTACAAAAACGTCGATGGTGAAAAGGTTATTGAGCGTACTTCCGATACTTGGCCGCTGGCTGCCTACACACAAGGTACATTCTTTAATCTAGCAGTTACAAAAGGGGCTCCTGAAGATCAATGGGAACAGGTTAAAAAGCTGAATGATGCAGCAACCTCTTCTACTGTCCTTGGCTTTGCACTAGACATCAGCAATCTTCAGACAGAAGTGGCCAATTGCCAAGCAGTATGGGATAAATACAAATATGAACTCATCACAGGAGCATCCGATCCGGAGAAAATGGTTCCGAAGATTACAGCTGAGTTAAAGTCCGCTGGTATGGACGCGATCATGAAAGCCGCTCAAGAGCAAATTAATAATTATTTCAAGTAGATTACTTTCATGCGCATCCCTTATTGAGACATTCTGTAAGGGATGCTTTTTCCTATCTATGAAGCTTCGCTTAATCATGTTAAAGTGGTATGGTAAATGCTTACTTTAGGGCGACCTACTGCAATTGAGGTGTCGTATGAGCTCTTTTTTGCAAATCAAAATTTATCGTCAAAAGTTTATTGCTTATGTCATCTTCGTTTTGACCATTGGAATCGCACTTGGCATTTTGACCTGTGCAATGCTGCTGAATCAATGGGTTGGTGATGCCCGTATAGAGGCAACCAACGCTTTCGCCGGTGTAGAGAATGAGCTGCAGTATGATGCCGACCGAATTGAGGCTTACATGCAGCGTATATACTCCAATCACAGTCTGATGGATGATGTTCATAGTTATTCAAGCAGCAGTGTTGAAGGCTACTTAACCAGCAGACTGCAGAACAGTCAATTCTCACAACCGCTGGTATCCTTCCCGGAGGATATTAAAACCTATCTGTACAGCTGGGCGCAAGGTGAAATTACGCAGATTAGCCTGCATACCAACCAATACGGCAATGTTGTACGCTTTACTGACAACGGAAATACGAGCTTCATGTTCGGTCTTCCAAATACAGATGAAGCTTTTCACGATACCCTATTAAAAGGATTCGTATATCGCAAGAAACTATCAGATCCAACAGTAGGATCACAGGAATTCGGAGAGCTGCGTTTCTTGGTCAGCAGTGATCAAATCTTTAAATCCATACAAACTTATCGATTTGGCAAGGCTGCTGCAGTCAGTGCTTCCGGCGACATATACCTTATCGGTAATGAACAGGACCAAGAATTAAAGGAACTGTCCCGTATGGCGGCGGCGAATGGACAAAGTCATGGTTTTATTTCAAAGGGTCTTTTTAAGCATATATTTTTTGTCACCTTCCCCTCCACCAAGTTTAATTTCAAGTTCGTTAGCATCGTTGATTTATCTATGCTGATTCGTCAGCATGCCAGGATGCTGCTTACCATCTTTCTGATCATAATAACAACCATGATTAGCGTACTGCTGCTCATTGTGTACAATATGCGTGATGATGCCCGCTTTCTGCACCGCATTATTCAATCGATCGGACGCGTGAAAACAGCGAATTTCACACCTAATCGCCCTGCTCGTTATCGCCGCAATGAATACGGCATGATCGCGAGGGAATTAGACGATATGATACAGCAATTAGATAAGCATATTCGTAACGAATATTTGCTTAAGCTAAAACAGCAAGAAACTGAAATGAAAGCGCTTCAGCACCAGATTAATCCTCACTTTCTGTACAATACATTAGAGGTTATCCGCTCCACTGCTCTTGTTAACCAGGACAGGGATACCGCTGATGCCATTGCTACCTTGGGTGCGCTCTATCGTGAAATTGTCAAAAAAGAGAATATTATTTCGATTGCCAGTGAGCTGGAATTGCTGCAAAAGTACTTGGAGATTATGGAGTTTAAGTATCCGGAGCGTTTTTATTATCAAGTCAATGTCGAACCGGCGTTACTCTCGATCCCTACCGTAAAATTCTGGATGCAGCCTTTGGCTGAGAATTTTTTCATCCATGGCTTTATCGCCAGCAAAGAGTTGAACCTGTATGTCGTTAATGGCTGGGAAGCTGAAGACCATTATGTATTGGAATTCGTGGATAATGGGCGTGGTATTCATGAAGAACGCTTAAATACTGTTCGAAGCACCCTCTCGAGCCATGATGATACTTCTTCCAAGAGTATCGGTCTACGCAACGTAAACACCCGTCTTCATTTCTTCTATGGGAACAGCTACTCTATAAAAATTGAAAATAATGAGGAAGCTGGAGTCAAGATTTCGGTACGGATATCAAAAGAGGTGATTGAACATGTACAAGCTGATGATTGTGGATGACGAACCTCAGATTTTGGAGGGGATGAAGCGAATCCTGGACTGGAAACAATACGGCTTCGGCCGGATCGATACCTGCGAGTCTACGCAGGAGGCCATATCCAAGATCATAGACCTTATGCCGGATGTCGCCATTTTTGATGTTTGCATTGGCAAGAATCTTGGGTACGAAGCGATCTGCAGACTCAATGAACTTCAAATTCCTACGAAATATGTTATTATGAGCGGCTATAGTGAATTTAAGTATGCCCAAGAAGCCATCCGCTGTGGAGTCAAAGACTATCTGCTCAAGCCTGTAGAACGTCCGAAGCTACAACAAGTTATTGAGAAGATTATTGTTGAAGATCTGGGTGGTACGATAGGCAATAAGGGCAGCGAGCGTTTGAACAAGGATCCGGTACTGGATGTCAGCTATGATAGCCTATCCAAGCTAGTCAACCGTATTCTGCTGATGATCAAGACGGAGCATGCTCAGAATATTACCTTGAAATCAGTGGCAGAACGCTTTCAGATGAACAGTACCTACCTTGGGCAATTATTTCTTAAGGAAACCGAAATGAAATTTTCAGAATACCTCATGGCTTACCGTATGCTGCTCGCACAAGAAAGAATTCAATCGACAGATGAGAAGATTTCTTATATCGCGCTATCTGTTGGATACAATAATCTCAATTATTTTTATACACACTTTCAAAGCTTTTTCGGAAAATCCCCCTCTGATCTGCGGGGAAAAGGTTAACAACGAACACGGCGGAAAGGAGGATATCGATGCTGATGCGCTCTAGACACAGATATATCTTCATGACAATCAGCCTCATCCTGCTGCTCACAATAAATATGACTGGCTGTTCCCGGCAGCCTAGCAAAAATAACTACGATAAATATGGTGGCGACCCCGTCAATCTGATTTATTACACGATTGGAGAGCCCGACAAAGACCTGCAGCTCGTAAATGATAAGATCAATGAAATCATGGCTCCTAAAATTGGTGTAACGATCACCTATATCAAGGTAGGCTGGCAAGAGTATGAAGATCGGCTGAACACGCTTATATCCGCAGGAAGCCCTTTCGATATTGCTTTTGCACCCAATTATGCAGCCACCGCAATGCGCGGAGCATGGCTGAAACTTGATGATTACCTTACGAGTCTGGGCAAAGATTTATACGACAACATTGACCCGACTTTTTGGCAAGGGGTACGAATGAACGATGGGGGCATTTACGGAGTACCGACCAATAAAGAGCTGGCCGTACGTGATCATTGGATGTATCCTGCTTCAATAGTAAAAAAGCACAATATCGACATTACCAAATACAACACTCTGGAATCACTTGAACCGTTGCTCCGTATGATTAGACAGGAAGAGCCGTCATACATACCCATGGAATTGGATCAGGATTCACAAAATTTCTTCGCTCTTTATGGCTATGAATATGTTGTGAACAATAAAGTTCCCTTGATGGTGAAATCTCTGGACCCGAGCGCTAAGGTCGTGAATATCTTCGAAACAAAGGAAGCACGGCAGGTATTAGACACTTTACGTCGTTATTATAAGGAGGGCTTCATTAATAAGGATGCAGCGCTACGGGAGCCTGGCGGACTTAAGCGTGGGGCTAAAGTGTTCTGGAAATCCTCAGGTGGCGGCCCGCTCTCGGAGACGACTTGGAGTAAGGATCGCGGCTACAAGGTTGTATCGAATCCCGTAACCCCCACCGTCGTTACCACAGAATCCGTCCGTGGAGGCATCATGGCTGTTAATGCCAACACCAAGCATCCCGTTGAGTGTATTAAGTTTCTGAATCTACTCAATACCGACCCTGAAATACGAAACTTATTTAATTACGGTATTGAAGGAGTCCACTACACGCTGGATGAACATGGGCAAGTAGCCCCCATTCCTAGCAAAGACAGCCACGGTGACCCGATCCCGGATGCGCCAGCCAGCTATGCAGGAGTACAATACACTCAGGGCAACTGGTTTATACTGAAAACCATGGGCGGTGATAATCCGGAACCTCTCGATAAATGGGATCAATTCCGCAAATACAACGCAGAAGTAATCAAGTCATCCGTGCTCGGTTTTACTCCTGATCTCTCCAAGTTGACCGCCCAAACCGATAACATCGAGATGATTTGGAAGAAATACTATCCCAGTCTCATGACTGGCTCAGTCGATGTGGACATGATCCTCCCCAAATTTAACGAGGAGCTCAAGCTAGCAGGCATCGACGAGATACGGCAAGAAGTGCAAAAGCAACTGGATGCGTGGCGTGGCGCAAATAGGTAAACGCTATAGCACGCTACCCTGTCTTCCACAAAAGTCCCGCAATCACGAAATTGATTGCGGGACTTTTGTATTTTCTAGTGGTTTTCTATCCATTGTCATAATATTCCAATATCCCAAGCTTGGTCGCTTACTCTTTTCTCATCATTTACATCCACCAAGAAACTCCGGATATAAAATTCCTGTTGTTTGAGCATATACTCCGAACTCCAAAGCTTTTCTCATCATTTCGGCAAAGAGGTAGGCTTTCTTCCTTCCCTAAATGCTTAACGAGACCAACGTTTTACCCTTCAACCACATCTGCTCGCAAATCTGTTGCAATTTCAATCATTTTGGGAACTATAGCTTCGCTGGAAATGGCTACATATAAATCTCCCAAATAAAGCCGGAAAGGAATTTCAATACCCCCTTGCTTCCACATAAAAAAATCCCCATCGATGGACATCGTGCTCTCGGGTCCTTTCACTGTAAAAACCTGTGAATAGGTAAAATCGGGTTTGGATGCAAAGTATTGTTTGCACTCATCCAAAGAAATGGCTTGCTCTGCATTGTTTTCTTGCATCGATCGTGTTATACGAAATCGCTGATTCATGGATATGCCTCCAAATTTTTATAATTCTACATCTAATATGTGACAGTTTTTTACACAACTATCGTTCTTCTACAAAACAATATTTTCTCATTCCCTGAATCCACTGTCAAAATCCATTTTTGTCAGAGGCCGAAGACGACTTCATTAAGTCAAAAAAAAAGTATTTCCTTTTACGGGAGATACTTCTTTTGATTAAAATGAATCAGCTATGCTTATCGTTGTAAAGCCTCTATATCGCTTTTGTTCATTAAACCACTGATCTCCCAAGCACTTGGCGAATAGATTCAAATGGGCTAAGCCCATTTATCATAGGCTGTGTGCAGATTCATACCGGAGACCAGACCTTTTTGCAAAAGAGGGTTCGGAACCAGTCTGTTATATTTCCGGATTTTTTGGTTGATGTGTTCTAGCTCAGCGTCCATTAGCTCAGCTTCCATAAGTAAGTTCATGCCTGAACGATCGGTAATCCGCTTTAAGTCGGCGGCAATCTCTTTTCTCAGTTCAATCCATGCAGGCTGGTAGTTGGCGTTTCTCATGATCCCAGTGAGAACATCACCATCCCCTATCTTTATCGGCTTACCCTTTCCGGGCAAGTCGTCAAAGCCGCCATTTTGGGCAAACTCGTCAACGGCTGTCTCCAAAAGCCAGCCGCTTGTCGACATCCGATTCGTTTCTTTTTTGTTATTTTGATTCTCTTCTGGCGCTGCTTCTTTTTGGTTATCGTTCAAATCCATACAAGTCACCTCTCCTTAGAAACGGATTTGTATCTATTTTACGAAAAATGCACTAGTTGCAGTTTCATTGTAGCATAAGCTCATCACGCCACTGTTGCTAAGATTTGAATATTTTCCAAATGATAAAAGAGTATACGATAGGGTTGAGAGTCTGTCCCTGCCCCTGCTATCATGTATATGATATGAACATTTAAAGTGAAGGAGGAGTGAGCAGATGAATCAAAATCACAACTGGGCAGGCAACTACAAGTACAGCGCCACGGAGCTCCATACTCCTGAGACCTTGGAACAAATGAGAGAGATCGTAGCTCGGAGCCGCCGGATCAAAGTGTTAGGAACACGGCATTCGTTCAATGGAATCGCGGACAGTTCGGAAATGCAGCTCTCTCTGGAAAAGCTGAACCGGGTAATCGCACTGGATCGCGAGAATCATAGGGTAACTGTTGAAGGCGGAATCCGCTACGGCGATCTGTGCCGTTATCTAAACGATCAAGGCTATGCGCTTCATAACCTGGCATCGCTGCCGCATATTACGGTTGCAGGCGCATGCGCAACTGCAACGCATGGCTCCGGTGTGCGGAACGCCAATCTGGCTGCAGCGGTCCATTCCATGGAGATCGTGAGAGCGGACGGAGACATGATGCGATTCTCGCGAGATCATGAAGATGGAGTCAACGGAGCGGCTGTCGGGCTGGGGGGCCTTGGCGTCGTCACGAAGATCACGCTTGATATCATTCCAGCATTCGAGATGAGTCAGTACGTATACGAAAATCTGCCTTTGGTGAAACTGGAAGATTCTTTCGATGAGATCACCTCTGCCGCCTACAGCGTCAGTCTGTTCACGGACTGGAAGGAATCCCGCTTCAACCAAGTCTGGCTGAAGCATCGTATGTTGGACGGCACCAGCGTCGGGATGGGACCGGAATTTTTCGGCGCTACGAGGGCGGCAAGAAATGTCCACCCCGTGCCCGGTTATACAGCGGAAAACTGCAGTGAACAGATGGGGATCCCGGGACCTTGGTTCGAACGGCTTCCTCATTTCCGGATGGAGTTCACCCCAAGCGCCGGAGAGGAACTGCAAAGCGAATATTTTGTCCCTCGACAAGTCGCTTACCAAGCCTTATGTGCGATCGATGAGCTGCGGGAGCATATTTCCCCTCTCCTTTATGTATCCGAGGTTCGCATGATTGCAGAAGATGAACTGTGGATGAGTCCTTGCTATAAGCAGGATTCGGTTGCGATACATTTCACCTGGAAGCCCGACTGGCAAGCCGTGCAGCAAGTGCTGCCCATGATCGAAGAGCGTCTCTCTCCCTTTGCTGCTTGTCCGCATTGGGCCAAACTGTTCACCATGCCGCCCGCCCAATTGCAAGCGCTTTACAAACGTCTGCCCGATTTCCGAAAACTTCTCCTTCATTGCGATCCGGAAGGCAAGTTTAGAAACCAGTTTTTGAATACGTATCTTATGGCGGATTGATCTATTCACACACAAAAAGCCGCCATTTCGGCGGCTTCTTAAGCTTATCTTCCTCGGTTTCGTGACAACGAACGAAGCAGCCTCTATTCTGTCGTTACACTATGTTCAGAATTTTCCATGCTCGGCTGCATTTTTTCTTGAGGAAAAGCTGCACGGACCACCTGCACATCGGCAGAAATGCGGCTTCCTTTGTATTGCGCATAAATTCGGGTCACTCCCAGCTTATGACCAATCAGGTTTCCTTCCTCATCCACCTCTGCTATGTCCGGATGATTACTTGTAAAGGTCGTAAGCTTCGTGATATCCGATTCCGTATTCGTTTTATAGTCATACAGTGTGACCTTCAGATCGAGCATTGAACCTTCCAAAATGGAGTATTCGCCCGAATCAAGCTTGATATAACCGGACACCGGATCGAATTCGTCTGTATCCTTAGGCAGCACCGTAATGTTGAGCCTTGAAGTAAACCCTTCAAATGTTGCTTCGACGTACGTTTCTCCCGGCTCGTTCCCCGAAATCCGGCCTAATGCGTCGATGGTTGCAACGGCACTGTCACCCGAAACGTACACTCCGGCACTGGATAAATCTTCTTTGCTTCCGTCGGAATATACGGCTTGAAGCACGGTGGCGGCGCTTGTGCCTGCTTTTAATCTTTTTTCCTTGTCCGTAAACGAAATGCCTGTCAGAGCACGCTCGGCAGGGGTTCCTTCAGCCGGAGGCGACAGCTTCATCACTTGGAATTTATGTGTATCTCCCCGCGTAACGGTTCCAGGGAAAATAAATCCCCCGTCTGGCGTTCCTGCGGCCTTACCGACATAGGTGATCGGAGGACCTTTAAATAAATCTCGGCTAATCACCCCTCCATTAACATTGACACTTAATACACCGTACTGCGTTTTCGATTCATTCAGACTATTTCTGGAATTATGTCCGCCTAACATGGCATAGCCGTCCTTTGTGCGCACCAGACGATTATACATTTCGGAATTTTCGCCGTCGGAGTAAGTTTTTTCCCATTGCACTTGTCCTTCAAGGTCGAGTTTGGTGAGTAACACCAAATTTTTGTCATCCATTTTTTTCCGGCTTAAGACCACATATCCGCCATCTTCTGCAGCCACAATTGAATGGGCAGTCCACCTGCTTTTCGGATCGATAAACTGTTTCGACCATACTTCTTTGCCCTGATCGTCGAGCTTCAGGATCAGCATGGCATCATAGTCTTTGGATTCATACTCCGCCAATCCTGCATGACCGATAGCGATATATCCGCCGTCGATCGCGGGTATCAGATCGTTGAAAAAGTCGCTTCCCGTGAATGGGTATTTGTTATACCATACCTCGTTGCCGTTCGCATCGATTTTCAAAATATAAGCTTGTTCATATGCAACCCAGCTAACAATCCCTCTTCCGGCAATCAAAAAACTGCCGTCGTCCGTTTCTATCACAGATACCGGGGTGCTGTCTATCGCAGCGTCCTCCTTAGTCTTGTCCCATAATACATTGCCCGAGGAATCCAATCTGATCATGTAAAGCTCATCTTTGGATTCGCCTTCAGTCCTTGACGATCCTAATACGAGGTAACCCCCGTCTTTCGTCTCCGTCGCCAGGTACGCCGTATTACTCGAATAGCTATGTGCTAGCTTTTGTTCCCACTTGACCTGACCTTTAGCATTCAGCTTCAAGACATAGGCCTTTTGAAACGAATCATCTCCGTCTTTGTCTCCACCCCTCACATTCCCCGTGGCTAAATAGCCGCCGTCGGAAGTAGAGATCACGCCCTCCCCGGAAGAAATGCTTCCGTAATCCCTGGTCCATTCGACGACAGATTGCGTTCCATCCGCAGAAGCTTTGTCAAATCCCACACCACAATACATCAATAGCGAAGCGGTCATGCATACAGTCAGCATTTTCGATAAAAATCTACCCACAAGCACACTCCTTTCAACACCCGGTTATTTTAGTCGTGAAAATTTGTCAAAATCCTTAATCCCATTCATTATCCATTTGATCCCATTTCATTTCTATCCAACAAATTTCTCAATTCCTTGTTACAATGGTATGATTTGTCATCTGATACTTTAGACGAATACAGCGATATCTAATTTAGGCAAGCGACTACAAGTATAGTGCTTTGGAACTCCGTTGAGAACAGTGGATACCCATGCAAAAAAGAACCGTCCGGAGAATCGTTATCAACGTTTTCTTGGGACGGCTCTTTTTATTTACCTATTGTCTTTTGGAGGGGATCATTACTTCAAGATGTTAAGCTTTCACGGCGATAACCTCGATCTCCACAAGCCCGCCCTTTGGCAGCTTGGCTACCTGTACCGCGCTTCGTGCCGGATAAGGCTCTTCAAAGAATGTTGCATACACTTCATTAACCTTCTGGAAGTCATTCATATCCTGCAAAAACACTGTCGTTTTTATAATATGATTCATGCTAAAGTTTGCAGATTCCAGGATCGCCTTCACATTGAGCAGTGAGCGCTGAGTCTGCTCTTCCACCGAAGCTGGAAACTCGCCGGTTGTATCCATTCCGAGCTGACCGGAAGTGATCAGCATATTTCCGAGCTGAACCGCTTGGGAATAGGGGCCGATCGCTCCAGGAGCTTCGGTTGTTGCAATAGTATGTCTCTCTTGTGTTGTCATGGTTTCTCTCTCCTTGTTCGCGCTAATAAACGCTTATATAGTTATTGTCATTGCAAAAATCCGGTCAGCGATGCGACTAGGAAGACATTTCAACATTCAGGCAGCCGTAACCCGAATTTTTGCAAATACCTGCTTGAGCATATCAATGGCGTCGTTAATTGGCTTGCGCTGCTTTTGCAGCTGCGGTTGGCTTCGGGTTCATTTCTCCTCCACCCTGTCCGTCATACTCTTTTAACATTTCCTCTTGCTGCTCCGGTGTCAGCTTGGCGATCCCAAATCCGGTAAAGCCCCAGATCGTAGCGAAAATAATTCCTGTCCAGCACAGCATTGCCCATGGCAAATATGCAAGCGTTGCGACGCCTAGGGTACCGGCCATATATGCACCTGCTGCAGTCCAAGGCAGAATCGGTTCTGTTATCGCTGCGGAGTCTTCGACCGTCCGCCCGAGATTCTTCGGATGCAATCCCCGACGGATATACGCCTCACGCAGCATTTCTCCAGGCATCAAAATCGAAACCTGACCGTTGCTTGTGACGCCAATCATCGTTAAACCGGTTACAATTGTCGCCACGATCAGCGAACCTGTGGAGCGTACATGCTTCAGGATTTTGTTCACAATCAGCTCGAGCGATTTCGTGAGCGAAATCGTGCCTGCAAACGTGATAGCACTGAAACAGATTAACAGCGTTCCCATCATGGAGTTCATTCCACCGCGGTTCAGAAGCTTCGGCACATCCGGAATGACCGCAGCCGGATCAAATCCCTTCACGTGAACCATCGTGATGTCGAATCCGTTCAGTACAGAACTTACGACATCATGCAGAGAGAAACCTTGGAATATCAATGCATTGGCCATCGCAAAGGCTGAGGACAGCAGCATGACCGGTAGTGTTGGTTTTTTTCGGATCGAGCCGTATAACACGATGAGTATCGGAACGATAAGCAGCAAATTCCAATGGTAAATCATGCCTAGGGTATCCATGACGGTACCCACTTTTTCAGGGACACCCACGCCGGATGCATGCGTGTTCAGACCGGTAATCACATAGACAATTCCAGCTACGATAAACGAAGGCAGTGTCGTATACAGCAAATGTCCAATATGCTCATACAGATTCACTCCGGTAGACAGAGAGGCAATATTCGTTGTATCCGACAGCGGCGATAGTTTGTCACCGAAATAGGCACCGGCTACAACCGCACCCGCAACGGCTGCCAGATTCGCATCCAACCCGGCGCCGACGCCCATAAATGCGACCCCGATCGTGCCCGCCGATCCCCATGATGTACCTGTACAGACCGATACGACCGATGTCACCAAAAATGCGGTAATTAACAAAAACTGCGGGTTAATAATTTTGAGCCCGTAATAAATCATCATCGGGATCGTACCGCCCACCATCCATGCGCCGATCATGAATCCTACGGTAATCAGGATCAGAATGGCCGGCATCGTTTTGGCGATTTTTTGAGCAATGGAATTTAATATATCGTTATAGCTGTGGCCCAGTTTAACCGCAATGATCCCTGCGACAACCGTTGACGCAATAATAAGCGGTTCTGGCGGTAGCTCGAACATCACATATCCTAAGCACAGCAGCACGACCATCGTAATAATCGGAAGTAAAGCCAAAAACAGCGTTGGTTCCTTGATGTGTTTTACCTTATTTGGCTCAGTCATCGTTGTATTCCCCCTGGGATAAAATGAATTGCTGACTACTTCTGGTGTAAAGGATAGTGATCCGCCATACGCTGCAGAGCCTCCTGTAGAAGAGGCCTTGGAGCAGCAACGTTCAGTCGGATGTAGCCCTCACCGTCCGCCCCGAAGGAGGTTCCGTAGCTCACACTTACCCTGCTCTTTTCTTGAATCCATTCAATTAAACCGCTTTCATCACTGCTGCAGGCTGTGCAATCCACCCACAATAAATAGGTTCCTTCAGGCTGAATAACTTTGAGTTCAGGCATCTGCGCCTTTATAAAATCCATCGTATAAGCGATATTGTCCGTAATATAAGTGCGAAGCTCGTCCAGCCATTCATCGCTTGCCGTATAGGCCATTTCCAAGGCCGGCACGGAGAAAAAGGTCGGGTTATGAATGCCTGCCTGCTGCAATCCTTCCCTAAAGCGTTCCCGCAGCTGCCCGTTAGGAATGATAATGTTGGCAATTTCCAGACTTGCGAGATTAAAGGTTTTTCCTGGAGAAGTACAGATGATCGAACGGTCTGCCACCTCATCCGATAGCTTGGCAATCACAGTATGTTCATGGCCTGCATGGATGAAATCCGCATGAATATCATCGGATACGATAAGTGCATCATATTTTATACACAACTCACAGATCCGCTTCAGCTCATCGATCGTCCATACCCTTCCCGTCGGGTTATGCGGGGAGACCAGCATGACCATTTTTACACCCTCACTCATCTGACGCTCCATGTCTTCAAAATCAATCTCATACCGGCCGCTGACGAGCTGCAGCGGGCTTTGCACCAGCTGTCTGTCATTTAGCGAAACCGCCTTCGCAACAGGCTGATAGGCCGGGGTATGGACTAAAATACGGTCTCCTTTCTCCGTCAATTTCTGAATAATAACCGACACGGCCTGTACAATCCGCGGGCAAAATACGATCCATTCCTGCGGCACTTGCCAATCGTAGGCTTTGGACAGCCATCCTTGTACAGCTTCAAAGTATGGGGGGAACGGATCCGTATAACCGTATATTCCGTGTCCTGCCATCTCCGTTATCCGCTCCACCACGACCGGTGGCGCAGGCAAATCCATGTCGGCTACCGAAAGTGCGATCATATCCCTTCCCAGGGACTGGGCCATGCCATCCCACTTTGCGCTATTCGTGCCGAATCTGCTGATGATTTGGTCAAAATTATATTTCATGATGTCACCTTCCCTTGATCGTACATGTACATGCTCGTAATTATTTCAGCTTTTGCAAATAACGGTACACAGTAGGCTCTGATATCGATAATGATGCTGCCACCTGAGATACGCCGCCTTTCAGCAAAAATACGCCCTGCTCGTTCAATTCCCGCACAAGCTCAATTTTCTCTTGCGGAGATAACCGGTCAGCCGGAATTGTTATTTTGCTAAGTACCGATGTGATCATATGCTGAAGCAAATCATCCGCGTTTCCCTGTAAATATTCCTTGGCCTGCTTGTCCTCCTGAGGCGCCTCAATCGCAGATGGCGGTAACAGCGAGCCTCCCTGCAAAATATGCTGAATCCATTCCGCAGCGACCTCCATATGGGTAATGTCAATGTTCAGGCACATCAGTCCCACCAGCTCATGCTCGTCATTTTTTATAAAAAAGGTGGATGATCTGAAGCTTTGACCCAGTTTGCCCGAAGCCTTGTAGTTGGCAATAAACTGCTCTTCCCGATATGCTTCCGCTTTCAACAGTTTAAGAACCAGATCGGTGGAGGCGTCTCCAACTTTGCGCCCGCTGATGTGACCGTTTTCAATAAAGATAATCGATCTTTCCGGGTCGCTGATATCATGCACAACCACTTCACACTTGGGTCCAATAATGGCCGCGATAAATGAAGCAATCGGGAAAAATTTCTCAAGAAACTGCTGGTTTTCGTTCATGGATAATATCTGTCTCCTTCCCTGCTTGCTTTATGTGTTTTTTTGATTATCGTTATAATAATTTATTATCGTAATAAAATTATATTACATTGATAAAGCGGTTTCAATCCCTAATTTGCAAAAAGTTTATTTGAATTTCCGGATATGCTCCGATTTTCCTGATTGGAACAAGGTTTACAGCCTCTTTTTAACGAACAAAAAAACTTCTTTTCGGGTACCTTCAGAAAGATAAGGATTAATAAGAATAAGAAAATTTCAATACTAAAAGCCCAATTTCTCCAGAAATGAATAGGGAAATTGAGCTTTTTCATTATTATTAAAAAATTCTTCATTTAAATCTAATCATTTAATCCTTTTCCATCCAGAATTTTCGGCATGCATTTTTCTACCCTTGACTCCCTGGTTTTGGATTGCTTGGGTCCAGAAAAATGAAGAAGGTATGCTCTTTGCCGTCCGGGTGTCAACGCTTCAAAAGCAGTTTTCAAGGCAGGAATTTCATCTAATTTATTTTGAAATTCTTCAGCAACTATGAATTCTGTATTCTTTTTGAAATTCACTTCCAAACCAGCCTTTTCAACTTCAATGCCATCATAAATATAGGCCTTCAAAATGGTTTCCATTTCAATGATTTCTTGAACATTTGTGAACCTAATCTGACGCGCCGCCTGTACATTCTCCGTTTGTTGGATTAGAATCCGATGGGTATCCTGTAACAAGGCACCTTTGTTAAACAGAAGCGCACAATATTCTTTAAATCCATGTATTAAAACGATATTTTTATTGTCAAACGTGTAGCAAGGATGCATCCACTTAAATTCTTCGGTCAGCTCACAGTCAAGAACGATATTTCTCAACTTCTCATACTCTTTCTTCCACTTTTTAGATTTACTTATATATTCATCAACCTTAGGATTCAATCTACTAGTTGTCATCAAGGACACCTTTCTTCATCATAATAATACTGTGTTTTCAAAACATTTTTAGAGTTCTCCCCAATTCTATCTTTCCAGAATCCTTCGTAAAATGATACCCAATCTTGAATTTCTTGGAGTGGGGCGGCATTCAACCGATACCTCGTTTCTCTACCAACCCTTCGAGCAAGGACAAGATCAGCATCTTTAAGGATAGCCAAGTGCTTAGAAACTGCAGTACGACCCATTTGAAAATGAACCGTTATTTCATATAGGGGTAATTCCTCAACATCTGCCAACATTTGGAGTAATTTCCGCCTTGTTGGATCGGCAACAGCGTCATACACATCCCTTACTTGGCTTTTTACGTTCATAATCCCCCCCACCTTTTCATCAATATCTCCTGTAATACAAACGAGTAAACTTCATACTAACCAAATAGGACACCTTTTGTTGTCCAAATGAGTGTAGGACACCAAACGATGACATGTCAAGTGAACGATTATTTTATATCTTTCATAAATTCCCTAAAGTTTTCAGTGATTTCTTTATATTTCGTATGGTGTAAGTAATGGTCTCCTTCCATTGTTATTACTTTTCCATGTACAGAATTTTTGACTTGCTCTTCATGCAGTGGTATCCATCCTTCAGTCTCTGTATCATTCGCTTGCAAAAAGAAAATAACAGGAAGATTTTTAGGAAAAGTTAAATTTTGAGCTGCTTTAAAATTATGATTAAAATTTTCGCCTTCATTCAAGATGTTCGGGTTAAACATGTTTTTGAGAGAAAGGATTCTTATTTGTTCTTTTGTTTCATCATCAACTATTGGTGTAACAAGTTGGTCAGGGCTTAGTTTCATTAGCAATCTGAAGAAACCTGATTTTTTGAGTAGTTTATAAGTTTCTGTCGGAAATTCATCATCCGTACCGCCTTGCGTTGGAACACTGCTATCGATTCCGACAAATGCACTTACTTCGTTTGGATACTTGTTCACATAATCGAGTCCGTAAATGCCTGAAATGGAATGGGCCATTAGAATATATCGGTCAATATAAAGACTCTTCAGCGCTTCATGAGTCTCACTCACAATATTTTCTATGCTTCGTTCTTTTTCGGTTACATCACTTAATCCATAACCAAAAGGCTCAATCACGACGACTTTATAAAATGGAGATAGCTCTTCCACTAGCGGCTTATAATCAAGGGCAGGTGCTGCTGTTCCATAACCAGGTAGTAGCACGACGGTTTCCTCGCCATTTCCCTGAATCAACACATTCATATTTTTCCCGTCTACTGATACATGCTGACCATAGGGCTCTATTCTCTTTTGCTCCGAGAGGTTACTGATCACATTAACGGAATAAACAATGCCTAGAAAAAGAACAATGACTATCACAATTGCTCCTAAGATTTTAAGCAAAATATTGCGTGCTTTCTTTAATTTCGTTCCATTCTTCGTTTTCATTTCCTCTGTTTGTGTCACTCTCATCTTCTCCTGTCTTTATCTGTTTATTGGACTATCTTAAACCGCCGTAATAAATAGCTTATACGACGAATATGTACTCCCAATGGCGGCAATATGAACGGAGCATGAACAAGTAAAAAAAATGCTGCAGCGTCACGTGCAATGAAGCTTGAACATGAC
Organism: Paenibacillus sp. J23TS9; assembly: GCF_018403225.1. NCBI lineage: Bacteria > Bacillati > Bacillota > Bacilli > Caryophanales > Paenibacillaceae > Paenibacillus > Paenibacillus sp. J23TS9. The sequence goes on from NZ_BOSG01000001.1 coordinate 1,781,892, forward strand.
GCCGTAGCATGGAGGATTTGACTAGGTTTATTTGATCTTGCTCCGAATTGTTGTTAACAATATAAACAATGGCAATAAACAGTGCAAAAGCGAAAAACGATGGCTCCTCATATTTTGATCATCATGATTATTATTTTTACGCAGTCGGACATGATCGGTTAAAGGTCTTCCGGCTTTATAAATTTCACCTCTGGATACATATCGTTCGGTCCCTGAATCAGATTTCCACCCGTTCCTTTCAGTTGCTTATTAAAGAAATCGAGTACGTATTGATTTACGATGCTTGAGCCTCTTTTACCATTTATATCTCCTGTTATCCCCGTCAGTTTAATCAACTCAGAATAGAATTGAAGGTCCGTGAAATTGAAGTGCTGGGTTCCTTCTACATAAATCGCACTTCCCCCCTGATTGATAACATTTTTAATAATGTGCAGCTCATCTGAAAGTTGTTTATTTATTTCATTATCCGAATTTTTATCATTTTTAAAATCTACTAACCAGTCTTTAAAACTTCCCGATCTTATGAACATAAACGGCTTGTTGATAGCATCTCTATTTTCCACTTCAAATAGTGACCCGTCCATATTGATCCCGGCCTTGATTCTATGATCTAAATAAGTTGTATTAAACGCCGTTGCACCCCCAAAAGAATGCCCCATCACGCCTAGGTTATTTAAATCTATTTTCCCTTTAAATTGACTTTCGATTGCACCTGAATTCAGCTTTTCAATTTGATTGATTACAAACTCTACGTCTTTCGTCCATATATCCCCAATTCTTTTACGATCATCTATTGTTGTCATCTTTGTTTTATAGTCCGTTACATGACCATCCGGAAAAATGGTAGCAAAGGTGCTATACGTATGATCGATTGTGACCACGATAAACCCATGACTGGCAAGATTCTCAGCTTGTGATGCATGCAGAACTCTACTGGTTCCCATGCCATGAGATAGCAGCACTAAGGGATAAGGACTAGTAGAAGGTAATATTTCTACATTTTCATAAGAGTTGGTTCTACTATACTTCCAGTAATCGAACACAAAATCGGGAAGGTTTAAAGAATTAGCGTATGTCTGAATATACTTTTTGAACATTCCTTTATCTTTTGGAAAAAGCGTTTCACTCTTGTTGTTCTTCTTATTTTCAGTAGGGTACCAAATTTGAACCATTAGCTCCCTCTTATCGCTTTGATCTTCAGTTAAGACCTCATCTCGGTTTTGATCCGTAAAATGAAATGTTTGCGTCCCCACCTTGTCTGGCCCATCAGGCTTCGGCAAATGAAAGACAGGCAAGTATACAGACAAGCTGGTAGATACAACAAGTAAAATGACGATGATGGAAGATAAACTATATTTCAACGGCTTCCCTATTTTTATATTCACCATCTTTTTTGAATGCCTGAATAACACGATGAGTATGAATAGAGCCGTCATCATATATACCAAAAGCAGCTGCCATCTGTACCCCTCAACCAACAATTGAACTACGAATATAACGCTGCTTCCTATACTCAGAAGCACTCCTGTTTTCTGTGCGCTTCTTTTAATAAACAATAAATCGAGTAGTAAAGCAAAACAGGATAGAACTAAAAGTATTTCAAATAATCTCATTTGTGTCCCTCTCTTTCATCAATAGACCCAGACACCTGCCGAATTATATAAAACCATGGAAAGCCATTCCAAAGGACGGCTTTCCATTCGCTCTTTTTATTTTGCTTCTTTCATAAATGCTCTAACGTCTTCAGCAATTTCTTTGAATTTGGTATGGTGCAGATAATGCGATCCATCCATTGTGATTAATTTTCCATGTACCGAATCTTTGATCTGCCCTTCATGCAGAGGGATCCATCCGGGTACACCTTGATTATCCGCTTGTGCAAAGAGTAGAAGCGGAAGGTCTTTTGGGAAGGTTAAACCTTGAGCTCCTTTAAAATTGGAAGAAATATGGTCCATCTCATTCAACATCGTGGAGCTATTCGAGTTTTTATTCGATATCATTTTCATCTGCTCTACGGTGCGATCATCAAATGGGAGTCCAGCATAGGGACTGCTACCAAAATTGACCATCAATCTTTGGAGACCTGATTTTTTAAGAAATGCAAACGTTTTTAATGGGAATTTAACATCCATACCCGGTTGAGTTGGAACACTGCTATCGATTCCGACAAAGGCAGTCACCTCGTTAGGGTATTTGTTCACATAATTAATGCCGTAAATGCCTGTAATCGAGTGGCCCATGAGAATGTATTGGTTAATGTTAAGCTGCTGTAGCGCTTCATGAACTTCACTTACGATATTCTCTGTGGTTCGATCTTTTTCAGTTCCATCACTTAATCCATAACCGAAAGGCTCAACGGCAACAACTTTATAATATGGAGATAGTTCATCGATTAGCAGCTTAAAATCAAGCGCCGGTGCAGCGGTTCCATAACCAGGCAGAAGCACGATCGTTTCCTTGCCATCGCCTTGAATTAACACATTCATATTTTTTCCGTCCACAGACACGTGTTGACCGTACGGCACGATTTTTGCTTGATCCGATTTTGTTGCGAAAACATTCACGAGAAATACAATGGCTAGAAAAAGCACGATTGCTATGGCTATGGCGCCTAAGGTTTTGAGTAAAATACGCAGCGGCTTACGCATCCTTTTTTTCGTTACCTCTTCTATTGGTTTCATGTTCATCTACTCCTGTCCCTCTTCTCTATATTGGGCTGTCTTGAATAAGAAGCCGTTAAAAGAAGCTTATCTGACGAAGATGTACTCCCCATGACGACAATATGAACGGAATATGAACTGACCCAAAATAAAAGGCTTCACACGCAAGAAAGCTTGCGCATGAAGCCGTACAATTGAATTACTCAATTGAGGTTGTAATTGGCAAAGTGACAAAGAATGTCGTTCCTTGACCAGGCTCGCTCTCCACTCGAATGTCGCCTTGATGCAGCGAAATGATTTGCTTCACGATGGCAAGACCCATACCGCTGCCGCCATACTTACGACTATGGGAACGATCTGCCTTGAAGAACCGCTCGAATATACGCTTCTGGTCCTCCGAGGAAATACCAATACCCGTGTCGGATATTCGGACGATCACGTATTTGATATCTTGTTTGATGCTGACGTTAATGATGCCGCCATCCATGGAAAATTTAATACTATTGCCGATGATGTTCGTCCAGACCTGATTTAATAGATCATGATCTGCCATTAATCGGACGGCTTTCAAATTGAGGTCGAAATGAATATTACGCGCAGACCATTGCGGCTGAAGCGCCACGATAACCCGACGGATCTGTTCATCCAGGCTGAGCGTGACTAGACGAAGCTGCTGTGATTGTGATTCGAGCAAACTCAACTTGAGTAAGCTGTCGCTCATTTTGGACATCCGCTGCGCTTCCGTGATGATAATGTCCAGATACCGGCTTCGTTCCTGATCTGAGAGATTGACTTGCTTAAGGGCAAGCGCATAACCGGATATCGATGTGAGCGGAGATTGTACCTCATGCGACACGTTCGTTACGAATTCCCTGCGCATCTGCTCGAGCTGCTGCAGATCATGCATCATTTCTTCGAAGCTTCGAGCCAACGTTCCCAGCTCACCCGCCTGTTTAATATTCAAATTAATATTGAAATCTCCAGATGCGATACGTTTAGTCGCTTTTGTCAGCTTTTTGATCGGTCTGACCAGGAATACGGAGGCGATAAGAATCAATAGGCTTCCTGCTATCAACGAACTGATTGCAAAGGTCAATCCCCATTTGATGACAAAAGAGGCAGATGGGGGGGCGAGCGTTTCCAAAAACATCGCTTTCGTTCCCATCTCCGTTTTCAACGGCAACCCTAAGAGAACCGTAGCAATCCCATTCGGCGTGTCCTGAACAACCCCTCCATCGATGACTTTCTTGAGATTGTCCATCGTCACAGCAGCAGGCTTATGTCCGTTAAGTTTACCGTATGACTGAAACTGGCCTGTTGCTTCGTAAATCCGAATATAATAGGAATTGAGCTGCTTCATTTCACTCACGAACGCGTCCGCTTCGGGTAACGGAAGCGTCTTATAAATCCGGATGACGTCTTGACCAAAGTTGCGTAAATTGATTTGCGCATTCTGGTTCAATTTGTCTTCGAATATCCAAGTAGACGCATAAAAAGCAATGACTGTGCCAGCGATAACGGAGACGAGAAATGTCAGAACAACACGAATATATAAAGATTTGATCATTCGTGAACCTCAAGCCGGTACCCCAGCCCGCGCACCGTTTCGATCCGAAAATCAGGTGTCGTCGCGAACCTTTCGCGAAGGCGTTTGATATGTACGTCCACCGTTCGATCGTCGCCTGCGTAATCGATCCCCCAAATCTGATCAATCAACTGCTCCCGCGTATAGACTTGCCCGGGTGTGCCTGCGAGCTTATACAGTAATTCGAACTCCTTAAGCGGGAGCGTGAACGATTCCGTCCCTCGTATCACTTTATAAGTCTGCCGGTCAAGGGTGACGTTGCCGAACTTGATCGTCTGCGTAGAGCCAATCCGGTATCGTTTGAGCAATGCCCGAACACGAACTGTTAACTCAAGCGGATCGAATGGTTTCGTCAAATAATCATCCGTTCCCAGATCGAACCCTTTTACTTTCTCCCATGTCTCGCCTCGTGCAGTCAGCATTAGTAACGGAAGATCAGGATTGGCTCTTCGGAGTTCCTTGCATAACGTCCACCCATCCATGATCGGCATCATAATATCGAGCACGACAAGATCGACAGCAGTTGAGGCGTAGACAGTCAGTGCTTCCTTGCCGTCAGCGGCTTCGACCGTAGAGAATCCGTCGTTACGTAGAAATAAACAAACGAGTTCGCGAATGTTCGCATCGTCGTCAGCAACCAGTATAGTAGGCATTCGTTCCCTCTTTCCCTGTTATCATCCTATATTGAAGTTACTATTATAATTGAAATTCGCCTATTCTTCCAATAATCTTAGATACGATATTATCATGGGTGAAGATGACGGTTTGACTTCATGGAAATATCGGATCCATATCGCGAAAAGCCACACCTGGGTGAAGCATCAGGTGTGACTTTTCATTAAAATCAAAAAATTAAATAGGCTGCCGTATGGGCAGCCGTTTAAAACTAGTGTTATTTACGAACGGAGAGAATGAACTTCTCCAGTGCAGCTGTATCCGTAATACTCTGATTACATCCTTGGTTCTCCATACAAACATATTGTCCAATGGAAGAATAATGATCCGGTAAAGCGTTCGCAGGCTTAGTCTTCACCGTGAGGAAGGCAAGCTCTTGATGACGATTACAGAACAGGCAGTAACCTTTCTTGTGTGTCGGCGTAATTCTTCCCTCGATGCCGATAAACTGTCCTTCGAACGGATAAACAATGAATAATTTGTTCGTGGCAATATCTACCCAGCTCAGATACGTCACATATCGAAAGTCAATGGATCCCAGATCAGGTATTTTCAACTTTTTATTTTTAGGGAATAGCTTCTGAATCTGCTTCAGTGTAATCGGTGGATATGGTTCCAGATATGGTTCCAATGCGCTAAGATATCTCTGGAAATCAAATGCCGTCTCGAAGGTCGATATCTGCTCCAGCATTCGCTGCTGATCCTTTGTCAGACCGGGAAATGCTTCAATAATATTCGTAGCTGCACGATATCTTACCGTCTCCAAGACTCTCCGATCCGCGACGGTTCGCAGCGTTTTCTGAAGAAATTCCGCTTGCTTCGTAATAATGTTATATTGATGGTTTCTAATAAATGGTGTACTCATAGCTCTTCAGCCCCTTATATTTAATAAAAAAATCATAAGGTGCAAAGCCCGTTATTAGAAACGATAAAGTAAGTTTGGGCGATCGAATTCATTCTATCGCACCCCACGCAAAGTATCGCCCTAGATTAGGCTTTGCATGAGGACTTCCTAGCAAATGAGCAATTCAGCGTTGCCAACAGTAAAACCCCCAATCATAAATACATGCGAAAAGTATAGCAGGAAATCCCAAAGGGCGCAATTTGCTCTATATGGGCTCGTTGCCGATATAATGTGTTCGGTCCCATATTCCTGTATTACTTACCTGATGCTCAAATATTCTTTTATTCCATCGACAATGGCTTGAGCAGCTTTGTATTGTACGGTATTGGATAGCATCGCTTTTTCATCGGAGATATTGCTCAGGAATCCAACTTCTAATAGGACAGCAGCCATCTTCGTTTCTCTGATGACTTGCAAACTGCTATCTTTTACACCGCGGTCTTTCAGCCCGATCGCTTTAATTAATCGCTTGTGAATCGCATTAGCCAGCTCTTTACTGCTGCTTCGCTGATAATAATGAGTCTCTGTACCATTGGCTTGAGGAGACTCGAGAACACTGTTTCCATGTATAGATACAAATACGTCGGCATTTATTTTATTGGCGAACTGCACACGTTCCGTTCGGGTTGGGTACACGTCGGTATCGCGGGTCATCAATACTTCGATTTCAGGCTCCTTCAACAGGAGTTCTTGTACTTTCAGAGATAAAGCAAGATTAAAATCTTTCTCATGTTTCTTAGAGATACTTGTCGTCCCCGGATCACTTCCTCCATGTCCAGGATCGATCACTACAATCTTTCTCACCTGCTCACCTGCAGAGGGCGCTTGAATAGGAGATTCGAAATCACTGGTATCGTTTAAATCAATAACCAGTTGATCACCGATAAATTCATGATTAACGTGAATTACACTAGCTTGTATTAATTCAATCACGATTCTGACTTGATCTGGATCACGATCAAATAACGAATATCTCACTTCCGATACATTGGGTTGACCACGAACATCCAATTTACCCATAGATCCTGTATCCAATGGTTGAGATAAATCACCAAACGTTGTATTTGGTAAATCAACAACAATTCGATGAGGGTCTTTTAAATCTGATATGATTGGGGTAACTTTTCCATCCATACTTACAACGAGTTGGTTATTCAAAAACTTAATCTCGTTGATATGTTTTAACGATAATACTTTTTCATTGTTTTCTGAATGGGGAGTAGAATCTTCAGTTTGCGCAGAATCATTGTTGTTGCTTGTCAGATATACAATTTTATCCTTATTGTCCCAACTCACCGCGAGTCCCATCTCTTCACTTACGAAGCGTATAGGAACGACTACACTTTTATTCAGAATTTGAGGAGCGATATCCAGTATGACGGGCTTCTCTGCTACCTTCGCTTCTCTTTGGTCAACGTGTAAAGAAATTATATTTGAATTTTGCTGGATTTTTACAGAATGAGATTTTTGATCCCAATCCACTCTAAACTTCAGATTCTCAGCAACAACACGAATTGGGATCATAACATGCTCATTAATTACCGTAACCTGGACATCAGAAGGCAAAATCACTTTCTGACCGTCTAAAATGATCTTAGATTGGTTAGCTGCCGCCTGGCTTTGGCCTGGTAAAATGATAAGAAAGAATAGGGATAAAAACATTGAAAGAATGACTTTTTTCATCATGCACCTCTATTATGATTTCTTGAGCATTAATGCTAGTTTTTGGACGCAAAAATCCCACTTCAATATAGAAATGGGATTTTTGTCTGGTGATACATTGTAGAAGATTTAATTAGACAAACCAATTCTGAATGAGTTCTCTGTTATCACATGGAACATTTTTCTGTTTTATATAAAACATATCCTATGACTATTTCTTCTTTGGAGCCGGTTCATATATAAGACATCGTAACGTTTTTTCGGGATATCGCAATTCTGCTATATATGCGTTACCGTCTTCTAAGCTGATGGATATGGCTACAACGCCGCGTTGATCATATTTGACATCCTCAATGAATGACGTCTTTGTGATCACACGAGCTTCGCCCTGTTTCTCTCTTACTATGGTTCTTGCCGCATCAATCCAGCTGTGATCCTGTTTGATCTGCTCTTTCATAGGGGCTGTGATGGGCGTTCTCTTATAGTTTGAATTGAAGAGAGTGGTATCGATCACATTCCCGCTCAAGGAATCTATGAATACATCATACATGAAATAAGTTTCTCCGCTTGCTTGTAGTCTCTCCGCATTGTAAGGCTGAAAATGAACAACCCATTCTCCAATTTGACCAGGGCCAAATTTATGGTATGATGCGGTTACTTCCAGTTTCGAGACATCGACATCGAACAGACGAGTTACACTGTCATGAGCTTTTGCCAACGCATCTGCTTCACTTATATCTTTTGTATCGGGCTGGGGCTTGACGATCCGTTTGTTCAAAGCAAAATCCACTCGGGAGTACCAATCAATATACTGCAATAATTCCTCATCTGTCAGAAGCCGCTTAGGATATACATAAGCTGCTTTACTCAAGTCTAAATAGAAACTATAGTTTCCCTCTTTAAGGGGCAAAGGCTTATGAGGACGAATACCTTCATACATATATTGTTCCTTTAATACCTTCAGTCTTTTAGCCTCCTGATCGGTCATTTTACGGTTACTGGCTTCCGCTTCAACCTTGATGTTGTCAAAATAATGATAGATTTGTTGAATATCCTCGTCCGTCATCGTTTGTTCCAGATATTCCTTAACCGTCGTTACCGGAACTGGCGATTCTACCTTTAAAATCGGTATTTTGCTGTTTGCTAAAGTCATTGCTGGTATCCCTTGCCTCTTAGAATCCCCATGCAGTTCAGGTACAGGCGTGGGAACAAAATGCAGGACAGCAAACGTGCTGGCTGCGAGCAATCCGCCAGAAACGGCGATTATTGCGAGGGCTGCCAGGACATTCTTTTTGTTCACAGTTAAAACCTCCACTTTTTAAGTAGGCTTGACCGCCTATGTATACCTTAATTTAAAAATGTTATCGAGTTAGAAGGTTGTTGTTATGAAGTTGTAAATTAATTCGAATGGTTGTGCCGATCTGTTCCTCGGATTCGAGAAACAGCATCGCCTGATGCGCCTCCGCAATTTGACGGCATAAAGATAAACCAAGTCCTGCTCCCCCATGTTCTCTCGACCGGGCGTTGTCCACTCGATAGAATGGCTCAAACGCTAGTTCCACCTGCTTGGCACTCATACCTCTCCCAAAATCGCGCACCTCCAGTACAGCTGTGGAATTCTGTTCATAAGCGAGAAGTCTGATTTCGGAACCTTCGGATGAAGCGTGAATTGAATTTTCAATGCAATTGATCAGAAAAGACGCTAGTAGATCACGATCCCCCAATACGCTGTCGATTTCAACCTGAAGGACAAGTTTAATACCGGCCATCTCCAAATTATTGTGTTCCATTCGCCGGACGGATTCAAATATATCAACAACCGACACCGCTGTACGTTCTACCGGCTGGTGACTTAGGATGGAGAGATCCAGCAGCTTAAAGACCAGATTTTTCAAGCGCAATGTTTCGCTCCAGATATAACCGCTGGCCGTCATTCGTTCTTCTTCACCGATGTTTGCGGAATTCAAATATTGGGCGAAACCCTGCATACTTGTCAGAGGGGTTCTCAATTCGTGAGCCAGGTTATCGACAATTCTTTGCTTTGCCTCAGCCATAGCAGAAAGCTCGGTTACATGAAGTTCCACGGCTTCGGCCATACGGTTATAATTTTGCGCCAATTCACCAAATTCATCGTTATTCTTTAAAGTTACCCGTTCACCATAATTTCCTTCTGCGATATTTTTGGTCGTATTAGATAATAACCGCAAAGGTTTGGTTAACTGTCGGATCAGGATATACAGCAAAATAATAAGAATTGGACTGGCGATAAAATTGATATAAATAAAATAACGATTCAATTCGGCTTGTTTGGCATACAACTCCCCGATATCCCGCCGGTATGTCAGCAGGAGGTGATTGTAAGGAGCTGGCAGCTCTTTGGTAATGATAACTTCGCGTGCCGTTTCTTCATCTGCTTGTTCATTTGGTATTACGGGCATGTCCTTCGTAGCAGAATCGTCACTATACACTAAACTGCCCCTGATCCCATAATTGTAAAGTGATTCCCTGCTGCCGATAATAATCTGCATAAGAGCGTGCAACATCAAATAATACGGTATCATGAATGGACATCCCCCGGGATTTGATTGAATTCAAATTTTCATAGATGTTGTTGGCAATTAATGCCTGCTCACTGGATGCCCTTTGAATCTCTCTTTCCATATTAAGCTGCCAACTTTTTTTCATGATCATCATTACGCTTACATCAAGGGTAAGAATGAACAAGAGAAGCACGACCAGTAGTGATTTCTGCCAAAATCGCATGCCTCATCCCTCCGATTCTAGACGGTAACCAAGCTTATAAATCGTTTTTATGCGTTCTTCCCACCCTAGTTTTTTGCGAAGCTGCCTGATATGTACGTCCACGGTGCGGGTATCGCCTTCAAATTCATATCCCCAGGCAAGCTCCAACAGCTTGTCCCTGGACAACGCGATATTTCTGTTCTGAATCAAAACCTCCAACAGTTCAAACTCTCTTGCAGTTAATTCGACAAGTTGTCCGTTCTTATAAATCTTCCGTGCCGCCAAACGGACATCAACCCCTTCCGCAATAAATCCGTCATGTTCCTGTGCGTTCCGACGTAAAACCACATTTATGCGCGCAAGCAGCTCTAAAATTTCGAAAGGCTTAATAATATAATCATCCGCGCCGAGTTCAAACCCAGTAATGCGGTCATATAATGAATCTTTAGCGGTAATAAAAATAACCGGAACATTTAAATGCCGATTGCGTCTCATGAGCTCAAAACCGTCCAAACCGGGCAGCATAACGTCGAGCAAAATGAGATCAACCTTCTCCTGTTCCAGAATTGTCTGCATCTCCACCCCATTGAAAGCTTTAAAAAACTGATGCCCCACAAGCTTTAAATTCATTGTAATCAAGTCGCTAATCGGTTTTTCATCTTCAACTACCAATATGTTTGCCATCATTAATCCTCCATACATTTCATTGTTTATCTATTAAAAGTTCTTAGAATCCGTAGCTATGTATATAAACTTTTGTCGCATGCCCAGGATAAGAACGTATATCCATAAAATAAAAAATCCGCGATTTCCGCGAACTTTTAAGCGTATATGCTCTTGTCTCTCGACAGTAAGTTCCGTATTACATAAGGCTCTCTGTTTCGAGAATCAGATCACGCAGCAAACTTAAAGACCCTTCCAAATGATTCCGATCATTAGTCACTAAGCCTAGTATAGCATTTACTTTATTGATGTACTGCCTAGGAGCCACGCAAAATGAATCGGCAATGGCAACAGCTCCTTTTTCATTCATCCAGTAACATTCGTTAAGAGCGAATAAAACCTGATTCAAGCAGGATAATGATCGGAAACAGCATCCTGCAATATACGCTACATCTGTTTTATAAATACCTTTTCTTCCTGTATCAAGTGCAAAAGTAGCCTCCCAAAGAAACTTTTCAATGATTGCTTTTTTAAACTCGGGTGGATATGGAATCGTTCTAGTTTTCAATTCTCCAATAATACCGGAAGGATCCCATAGTATTTTGCACAATGCTATTTCCGAGAAATAAATCGAGTTGATAAATCCGTGCGGATGCCCAGGCTGATAGTCAATTGTAATTTCTCCTGAAAGACACTGCTCCATGACTGTTGAAACTTTATTGAGATCACGATATAGAATATCGACAGGATACTGATTAACACTCAGCCAACCGCCACCATTAATCCATGGTCCCCAGCCATCGATTGGCGTAACTAAGTTATCTTTACTAGCATCATCTATGATTGTGGCGACATGTTGAATCCCGGAAATATCTAATCCAATACCGGAATCGTAATATATGCCAATATCAATATCTGAATGGATATTATGACTTCCTCTGGCTCTTGATCCGCCAAGGACCAAAGCCCTCACACCATTTATTGGTTTTAAATTGTCAACAATCCTGTTAATCGTATGTTGTACTTCCATAAACACCCTCCCACTGTTCAGTCAACTTCCCCAAGATTGAAATTGTTCACCGCACTTCGTTCGTGTGACTTTCAGATACTGATGTCTTGTAATGATCGAACCAACCTCAGACGTACCGTTTCCTTTAACATGGATACAACTATGATCAATTGGCGTTCTTCGTCCGTTCTGATCCACATAATAATATTGGTCTGTTACCAATCCGTATTCCATATCCGGTGTCGAAGTATCATAGGTTCCATTGGCGCGAAGCGGAATCACATCAAACTTCCCTTCCTTTTCAAGCTTAGGAGCACCTGCAACGTTATAATTCACTTGGATATCGCCTTCATAACCTTCGGGGATTAAAAAGATGTCGTTCGTTGAAGAGCTTTTAGGTAAAAAAACGAACGCTATCCCTAACGCAACAGCAACTGCAATGACAGTGATAATTATACGGTAAGAATATTTATGATTCCTTGCCATGATCCAATCCTCCTCGCTTAGGGATTCCAATGGATCCCCTGCACCGGCAGCTGCTTTAACACATACATTCTTCATTCATTATTATGTTAAACGTATATTTGTCTATGGAAGTTGCTGCTGCATGGCGATTTGCAGGCACGAAACGAATTTTAAGTTAAAAAGAGCTGCCCCATAAAAAAATGGAGCAGCATAAGGCATGATAGACCGATAATTATTCACTATTTTTGAGTGAGCTCCGTTCTACGATCCATGACTTCTGGGCAAGAACCCATGCGAGGGCAATTTTTGCCGGTGTAGCGTCTTTTACTGCTGCAATTTCCGCAATCGCCCCCTTCTTTTTAATTACTCAAATCCTATAATCGGATGAGGAACATACGGCGCTTCTAAAGACCTCATCTCTTCTACAGTCAATTGAATCGAAAGAGCAGCTGCTGCGTCTTCAAGATGGGATATTTTTGTTGCACCGATGATGGGAGCTGTTACCGGATTTTTCTGCAGCAGCCAGGCTAGTGCGATTTGAACACGAGGAACGCCCCGCTTCTCTGCGATGTCCGCTACCTGTTTCACAACTAACCGATCGGCATTCGCTGTAGCATCATATTTTGATTTCTGAACTTGGTCGGTTTCGGAACGATGCGTTGTTTCTGCCCAGTCACGCGTTAATCTTCCTGAAGCGAGCGGGCTATATGGAATGACACCAATTTTTTCTTCTCTACAAAGAGGAAGCATTTCCCTCTCCTCTTCACGATAGATGAGGTTTAGATGGTTTTGCATAGATATAAAACGGGTCCAGCCATTCTTCTCAGCTACATGCAGTGCTTTCAGGAATTGCCACGAATACATGGCAGAAGCGCCTATATATCTTGCTTTACCTGCCTTTACCACATCATGCAGGGCTTCCATCGTCTCTTCGATCGGCGTATTGTAATCCCACCGGTGAATCTGATACAGATCCACATAATCTGTTCCCAATCTCTTCAGACTTTTATCGATTTCACTCATGATGGCTTTACGGGAAAGTCCGGCGCCATTAGGACCTGGATGCATACGAAAATGAACTTTCGTCGCAAGGACGATTTCATCCCGGTTGGCATAATCCTTTAACGCTCTTCCCACAATTTCTTCGCTGGTTCCGTCGGAATACACATTGGCCGTATCAAAAAAATTGATGCCCCTATCAAGTGCGTTTTTTATAATGGGACGACTGCGCTCTTCATCGAGAACCCATGGGTGAATCCACCGGTCTGCCACGCCAAAACCCATGCAGCCCAAACAAAGGCGAGACACATCCAAGCCTGTATTCCCGAGTTTCACATATTCCATCTCATGATTCCCCGCTTTCGGATCGTATTCTATCAATAAAGAGTGGTATTCAAAGCAAAGCTTATCCGGATTATAGCATTGTCGGACGTATATGGTCATGTCCGTTACGGCCGTAATAATGGCTGTAAAAGAAACCATCCTTCTCATCCCATGCAAAATCCTTCTGCTTTACTTCACCGAAACTAAAATTATTTTATATGTAATAAGTACGGTATATTCTTTAATTTTGAGTAAGACATGCTTTCTTGTTGAATGGTATCATTTGGCGGGAAAGGAGAAAAGGTTCATGTAAATGTAAGCGCTTAATATTGAATCTATTAGGGGGAGTGCATTGAATGAGTAAATGGATCAAACAAGTCATGTCCATCTTAATCGTAGCGGCTTTGCTTATTCCATCAGGCTGGTTCACTTCGAATGTAAAAGCTGAAACAACGCAGCTGGAAGAACCGGTAACAGTTTACCATGAAACATTTGCTGACGGGGTCGGTACAGCCATTCAATCGGGCGGTGCTAGCCTGACGCAGGTCTCCGACCAGGTTTTTTCAGGCAATGAGGATGGAAAAGCTTTATATGTAAGCAGTAGAACTCATGACTATGATGCTGCTGATTTCACTTTCACCGATTTGGGCTTGGAAAACGAGAAAACGTACACAATCAACGTGACCGGTTATGTGGATGCCGGAGTCGAGGTACCCGCTGGAGCACAAGCGTATCTTCAAACGGTTGACAAAAGCTACGGTTGGTTGGCGGGAGCCGATTTTAAAGCCGGGGAAGCATTCACTTTAAGCAAAGAGTTTACTCTGGATACCAGCAAGGGCGATACACGCCTACGTGTTCAATCCAATCCTGCAGGCGCCCCTGTTCCCTTCTACATCGGAGACATCCTCATTACCGAGAAAATAGCTTCCGGTGACGGCGGCGGTGAAGAAACACCTAGAGACCCGGCCTTACCTTTCTCTGAGATCAACTTTGAGGATCAAACGAATGGCGGCTTCGAAGGCAGATCAGGTACTGAAACGTTGACCGTCACCAATAAAGCCAATCATACTGCAGAAGGTTCATACGCTTTAAAAGTAGAAGGAAGAACAGCCACATGGCACGGGCCGTCATTACGTGTGGAGAAATATGTGGACAAAGGCAGCGAGTATAAGATTTCGGCGTGGATCAAACTGATCGATCCCGCAAGCTCCCAGATCCAGATATCTACCCAAGTTGGCACCGGAAGCAGTGCTAATTATGTGGCTCTAGCTCCCAAAACAATCAGTACCAGCGACGATTGGGTTCAGTTTGAGGGAACCTACCGATATAACAGAGTGGGCGGCGAATATTTAACCGTCTATGTGGAAAGTTCAAATAATGCGAACGCCTCCTTTTTTATCGATGATATCAGATTTGAAAAAACAAGCTCGGGCCCAATCGAAATTCAGAAGGATTTGACTGCCATCAAAAAAGTGTATCAAAACGATTTCCTGATCGGAAACGCCATCTCGGCGGAGGATCTGGAGGGAGTTCGGCTTGAGCTTTTGAAAATGCATCACAATGTCGCCACGGCAGGCAACGCCATGAAGCCGGATGCGCTGCAGCCGACGAAAGACAACTTTACTTATAACGCAGCGGATGCCATGGTTGGGAAAGTTCTATCTGAAGGCATGCAGATGCATGGACATGTGCTGGTATGGCACCAGCAGTCTCCCACCTGGATGAATACGACACAGAATGCACAAGGAAACACCGTATCTTTGAGCCGTGAAGAAGCCTTAGAAAACTTGCGAACCCATATTCAAACCGTTATGGAGCACTTCGGCAACAAGGTGATTTCCTGGGATGTCGTCAATGAAGCGATGAGCGATAATCCGTCGAATCCGGCCGATTTGAAAACGTCATTACGCCAATCCCCCTGGTATAATGCCATCGGTCCAGATTATGTAGAGCAAGCGTTCCTGGCCGCAAGAGAAGTGTTAGACAATCATCCCGATTGGAATATCAAGCTTTATTACAATGATTACAACGAAGATAACCAGAATAAAGCCCAGGCCATTTACAACATGGTTAAAACAATCAATGATCAGTACGCTCTGACACACCAAGGCAAACGGCTGATCGACGGTGTTGGCATGCAAGGGCACTATAATGTCAATACAAACCCGGAAAATGTGAAGCTGTCCCTGGAGAAGTTTATTTCCTTAGGCGTGGAAGTCAGCATCAGCGAGCTTGACATTCAGGCTGGAAGCAACTACCAACTCACCGAGAAGCTTGCCAATGCTCAGGGCTATCTGTACGCCCAATTGATGAATATCTTCAAGGAACATGCCGCAAACATCAGCCGCATTACCTTCTGGGGAATGGATGATAACACGAGCTGGAGGGCCTCCTCCAATCCATTGTTGTTTGATAAAAGCCTGCAAGCCAAACCGGCTTACTATGGCGTCATTGATCCGGACAAATTTATGGAAGAACATCATCCGGAGTCGGGAAATGCCAACCAATCCACTGCCATGTATGGTACTCCTATTATTGACGGGATAATCGATGAGGTTTGGAGCCAAGCTCCTGCCATGCCGATGAACCGGTATCAGATGGCATGGCAAGGCGCGACCGGAGCGGCTAAAGCGCTCTGGGATGAACAAAATCTGTATGTATTAATCCAAGTCAGCGATGCTCAGCTCGACAAATCAAGCGAAAATGTTTGGGAACAAGATTCCGTTGAAATCTTTAAGGACGAAAACAACGCGAAAACCACGTTCTATCAAGATGACGATGGACAGTACAGGATAAACTTTGACAACGAGACTTCATTCAATCCTGCCAGCGTCGCAGAAGGTTTCAAATCGGCAACCAAGGTTTCGGGAACAAATTACACGGTTGAAGTGAAGATTCCATTCAAGTCGATTACGCCGACAAATCAGATGAAAATAGGCTTCGACGCTCAGGTTAATGATGCGAAAGACGGTGCCCGCCAAAGCGCTGCCGCATGGAATGATACAACTGGCAATGGCTATCAGGATCCATCCGTTTTCGGCGTACTTACCCTCTCCGGCAAACCCGCAAAGCCGGATGACAACAGCTCCGGCAATGGTAACGGCGGAAACGGAAACAATGGTGACAGTAGCAACAGCCATGGTAGTGACAGCGTTATAGAAAGCAGCCCGCAAACAGCAGGAAACTCTGGGAGCGGGGATGGCGTGATTACGATCAAGCCGGGAGTAAAGATCTCCAATGGTCGTGCGGTCAGCACCATTTTCAGCGACAGCTTGAAAAAGGCGCTGGAGCAAGCCTTTCCAACAAACGGCAGGAAACAAATCGTTATTGAAATGACAAAACAAAAAGATGTACGATCATATGAATTTCAATTGCCGGCTCAAAGTCTGAAAGGTCAGGAAACCTTCGAGCTTGTGTTGAAGACAGAAAACGCGGTCCTTCATATTCCAAGCAACATGCTGTCCAATATGTCAGTAAACGCTGAGCAGGTGTCTATCCGCATTGGCACTGCCTCCACGGACCATTTGGATGCAGCTGCCCGCGAAAGGATCGGCAGCCATCCGGTTATCAATCTGAACATCGTAGCAGGCGACAGCATCATTGCCTGGAATAACCCAAATGCGCCTATAACAGTAACTATCCCTTACACGCTGACAGCGGATGAGCTTAGCCATCCGGACCACATCGTAGTATGGTTCATTGATAGTAAAGGCAGCGTGATCCCTGTTCCGAATGGTCGGTATAATGCGGCAACCGGAACGGTTGTTTTCCAAACGACCCATTTTAGTACTTTTGCAGTAGCCTATGTATCCAAGACGTTTAGCGATCTGCAAAACGTCCCTTGGGCAAAACAAGCCATTGATGCCATGGCAGCCCGCGATATCATCAAAGGAACAGCCGAGAGCAGCTTTTCACCAGAAGCATCCATCACAAGAGCCGACTTTATATCGCTTCTTGTCAGAACCCTTGAATTAAAAGGTACAGTCAATAATGAAGCAATGTTCAGTGATGTCGAACCATCCGCATATTATAGTAACGAACTTGCTATCGCCAATTCACTCGGAATCGCGGCTGGCTTTGAGGACAATACGTTCAAGCCCGGTAGTAATATCTCCCGTCAAGATATGATGGTGCTAACTGCACGCTCGTTAGCGGTTGTCGGTAAACAAGTTGAAGATAACGTAAGTTTAGATGCTTATCCCGATGCGGCGAGCATTTCCGGTTACGCCAAAGTCAGCGCGGGTGCACTGATGAAATACGGAGTTGTAAACGGCATGAATGGCAAAATCGCGCCGAAAGATTTGCTCACCCGTGCAGAAGCGGCAGTGATTCTGTACCGTATCTGGAATCTGTAGCAAACCCAATACACTCTAGTCAGCAGGCTGGCGCTGGTACATTATCGGCGTCAGCTTTTTTTTGAATTGTTGTAGAATCGAATAGTCAAGACTTTCTCCGGCGAACTTTCGAATAGAAACTAACTCCTCTGTATTGAAAGGATGTACTTTCTAGCTGGCATGACAAACCCAATGCAAGAACTCATTGATGTTGCCTTATATTGATTAGTACCTATCGGGAACATGGAGGAATGATTAGGGATAACTGGGTAGCCGTGCTGAATTCTGGTCGCGCCGAAACTCAGTTGGCTCCATCCCATATAATCTGAAAACTTATCAAAAGGAATATATTTCTGGGAATGTGAACACTCTAATTTTGAAATATTTTCATATGGAGGGGTTCCTTTGGATTTTTCTTGGATTTGGGATTCATTTTTTTTGATTATTGCTGCAATGGTTCTTTTGAGAATTGCCGGGAGAAAATCCATCGCACAAATGAGCGTGGTTACAACGGTTATCATCATTTCGATCGGTACTACCATCGTTCAGCCTATAGCCAATCACAGTATATATAAGGCTGTGGGTTCTGCCGCTATTTTTATTGCGACCTTGTTCATTATTGAGTATTTACAGGTTAAGTTTAACTGGTTTGAAAAGATTGTGTCTGGAACCTCTAAAATCGTCGTGGAGAATGGGCATATTGTTCAGGAAAATTTACGTTCTTTAAGAATGACTGTGGATCAGCTGGAGATGAAACTGCGGGAAAAAGGAATATCCAATATAGCAGACGTTAAGAATGCGACACTGGAATCTAACGGTCAATTGGGTTATGAATTGATGCATCATGCTAAACCACTAACTATTGGGGATTTGGAGAAATTACTTGGACTGAAGCAAGGAGAAGATCCCAATTTGCTCTTTCAAGAAGTGATACAAAATCGAAATTCACAATCTGTTGAATCCAAATTGCAATGATCCTAGATCAAATCATGGCGCATCACAAATCCATCCTTGCTAAAGAACGGCAGTTTCCTATAGCCGGATTCTGATCATATGCATCTTTCCGGTCTGGGAAACGCCCAGTATTTCAGCCAGCAGTTGCACACCAACTGGCTTACCAGATGCTGCCGTTGTCAGATAGAGCATCGCCTGAAGCGCATAGCCGGTCGCCTGGTCATATTTCATTCTGCATCTCTCCCGAAAAAAACAAATGTATATATTTTTATATCATGATAGCATTCGAAATGTAGCACATCTAAAACAGAAAGGAATTAGAAAATATGAATATTAAAGTCGAATCTCTTCCTGCATTTCGCATCGCGTATGTACGACAAGTTGGTCCCTATGGTCCTGGAAACATTCAAGCAATGGATAAATTAAAAAAATGGGCTGAGGAAAGAAATTTGCTTACTGAATCGTCAATACTGCTCGGAATTCCGCAAGATAACCCGGAAACAACACTTCCTGAAATCTGCCGATATGACGCTTGTATCGTCATTTCAAACGATTATCAAATTAATAACTCCATTTGCGAGAATGAACTTTCCGGTGGGAAATATGTCACGTTCAAAGTCAAACATACAGCTGAAGATATTCAAAGAGCATGGACTGAAATCATCCCAGCATTACAAAACCATGGATATCAAATTGACAACAAACCGATTTTTGAAAGATACATTGGTGATATGATTCACAATGATTATTGTGAAATTTGTGTACCTGTAACATAGTTTGATTTGAAATCTAAAAGAAAGCCGGGAACGGGTTCCGCATCTCCCGGCTTTCAGCCTTCGAATTCGCCTGATGGAAAATTCGAACCGCGTACACTGAAACTTGCTAGAAATGGCACTCCCCCGCTCTTCGCTCTCCTGAATGACACCGAGATGAAATGTCTTAGGATACCGAGATAATCCTACAAACTAATTCCAGTATAAAAAACCATATAGGCCTAATTACATGGCAAACCAGATTACTTTATTCGTTCATGAAGGTAAATGAGACAGTCTGTGAATACCTATTTTTCCGGATTTTTAATCGACATAATTCAGTAAGATTTGAGACTTACGCCTTTTGCCAGATTTTACAATAATGTCTATACTACTAGTATTCTGAGCGAAATAAGACAGGTACATGTTGCAGGAGATACTTATAATTTAACCTCCGCCCCGTCGATCGGAAACCATGGTTTTGATGAATTCATTTTTTATTCATGGCCGAACTATCGTCAAGAGAGATATCCTGCTTGTATGAAATCGGTTTTCAAAGGAGGCGACATCTAGTGAATGCGATCTGGACTATTCGGACCGGAATTCGTGATTTCCTTGAGGCCATCTATCGAACCTGCCAATTATGGATTGAGAAATATCCGTTTATTAAAACGGCGTATACGCTTTTGTCCTGGTCGTCGCTAATCATGTTTGCTTTAAGCTTGTTCTTCGTTAAAGATTCCCGTACCATGATGGTTCAATATTTATGGTCGTTTTATGTGCTGCTGCAATTTTGGTTTCTCTGTCGAAGCAAAACGATGCCATGGAAGCAGATCGTTCTGTTCGTTCTGGCAGGCGTTTTTCTTGTCGTTCCGTTCACAACGCTTACGGTCAATGCTCTCCACGTGATTTTTGGAGGAAAACCATCCGATACTTGGTCCATGGCCGTGATCACGCCAATTTTCGAAGAACTGTGGAAGCTCCTTCCGTTAGGCATATTTCTGTTGTTTTCCCGTCGAGCTTCCGCCTTGAGTTTAAGCGATTACACGCTCATCGGAGCGGCGACCGGCGTCGGCTTCCAACTGATGGAAGAGCTCTCCCGTAGGTGGCAAAGTTTCGGCGCTCTGGAGGAAAAGTTCGGCTACAGCTTTACATGGCTGGGCGGCGAAACGATTCATTGGGACTTGTTCTCGCTGTTTCCCGGGCGTTTTGAAGAAAGTGTGTTTCCAACGTTAATGACCGTTGGTCATCCCGTACATACCGCTATGATCGCGCTTGCGTGCGGAATTGCCTATCGGCTGTGGACAAAACTGACGAAATGGGTTTTTCTGTTCCCGGCAATCATTTTGCTGTGGTCCATTCTGGATCACGCGGCATATAACGGTCAGCACCAGCTGCCGAATTGGGTGTTCCGGCTTCATGATTGGACGGGCAGCGGCTATAAAACTCAGCCGGTCTTCCTGTTGATGCTGACCGCATCGCTTTTTGCTGATTACTGGTCGCTGAACAAAATACGAAACCGTCTTCCGGCGCTGCCTAACGAGCCGCTGCTTAATCCGTTTACCGAGCTGTGGAATATGACCCGCTCTTTATGTCTGGACCGGGGAAAATTCATATATTGGCTCGGCTTTTACCGGGAACGCAGGGAGCTTGGATTTCATTTACTTTATGGAAATGAAGAAGCGGACAGTAGACAGGAGTCTGTCCAGTCTCGGGTAAAGACTCTTTACCAGGCGCTAACCGGACTTGCTGTGATTCTGCTCGTGGCCTCTATAATCGCAGGTATCGGGACTCATACGGGAGGAGGAGCTCCGGCATGTTTCGCCTGCATGTTCGATTCGCTGCAAAATTGGTGGGATCGGCTGGACTGGTATGAACAGGCCGCAATTATGCTCGGAGCCATTGCCTTATCTATGCTGTTCGTCGGATTCATGCCAGCTTTAGGCTTCGCGATAACGGGGGCGGGAATCGCCGGGAGCGGACATGAGATTGCCGGTTATATCCGCGATCCGAAGAAGCTTCTGAGTCCCGGTAGATTGCTTTCCATAGCTATCGCTGTTGCACTGAGCCGAATCCCATTCGGCAGAGTGCTCAAATGGGTTGGCAAGAAAGGACGCCGGTACTTGCGCAAGTTCTTGGATAAACTCGGTTCCCGGAAGCCGGATATCGACGTCCCTGTTAAGTCGAAACCTCCGCAGATGTCCAAAGCTGAATTGGACAAAATTAGGGAAACAGCTCCAGACTATTACAAAGACTTAATGAACAAGTATGGGGATGAAGGAAAATACTTTAATAGACCACCAGAAGAGTTTGAGAGTTTAGCTAAAGATCCAGCCAAAAATTTTAAAATTAATGAAAAATCAAGGATCGAGAGACAGGCAGGCTTGGAGTTAGAGGCAAGAGGCGATTTACCTGGTCCTATAGTCCGGGATCCCAATCCCGCCGGTGCAGAGTTTATTGATGCTGCAGGTGTAAAATGGGACGTAAAAGGATGGTATTCTAAATTTGCACCAAAAGGGTACTCACTTGAAAAAGCAATTTCTGATATAGAAGAATCTCTTTCAAAAGGTGAAAATGTAATCATAGACACCACAAAAATGTTCCCGGAACATATCAAAGAAGTAGGCGAGGCAGTTAAGGAATTAGGCTTAAGTGATAAAATATTGTGGTGGCCATAATAAAAATATCTGAGAGGAAGTAATTCCATGGATACTGAAAACATATTTTTAAAACATAGCCAGTGGGCAGATTCAGATGGTGAAACGGGTGAGAAATTAGAAATTGAAAAAGTAGATATGAGCAAATTAGACATTACTGGCATGAATCTAAGTTGTTCATTAATTGTAGAATCCAATGTAAACAATTCAATCTTATCAAATAATGACATGAGTGATTGCTATTTTTTAAGCACCTCGTTTGATGAAACAGATTTCTCGGAAAGTATACTGAGTAAAACTGTATTTGATTTCGCGTCATTAAAACATTCGATTTTGAAAAAATGCACAGGTATCAAGGCGTCATTTGATAATGCAGATCTTAGCTATGCTGACTTATCTGGATCGGATTTGCGTCGAACTTCCTTTCGAAGAGCAAATTTAAGCCACACAAATTTTTCTGGCGTTGATTTAACAAGTGCATCACTTGATGGAGCCCTACTCTACGGAACTAACTTCAAAGGTGCAAAAGGAATTGATGAAGTGTCTGCCCAATATATTTTTGTTGGGACAGAAGAGAAACCAATTAGGTTGGAAAGCGATGATGCCCTTAAATGGTTGAAAGAGCAAGACTGACTCGTTCGCTATTGATAATGCTAGGCTTGCGGCAGGTCACCTGATTTATTGCGATGAGAACGGTCACCTACTCTAAAAGACAAGAAGAAGTCTATCCTATGGATAGACTTCTTCTACAGAATCTATGTAAGTAGCATCCCTCAATAGTTTTCCCTGAACCAATTCGCCATCCAAGCATTCACTTCACGCAAATCTGCTACCGGCTGACGGGTAAACGGGAGCGTCGGCATATACCCTGGCGGACCGAATTCAGGCGTTACTGTAGCATAAGCCGCTCCGTTTTGACTCCGCTGCCTCAGAATATCTCCCCACCATTGCTTGAAGGCATTACGCTCATAGTCGTATTCATTCGCAGCAGGATGCGGGATCTGCGGTCCTTGCGCGTGACCAATACGGGCATGAATATGAATTGTACGCTCTGCTGCCAGACTCAAGTCATCCTGGTAGTCCTCCAACATGGATTCCGTTACACAGCACCAGTGGCTGAAATCGGCCGTAATTCTTAGATCGGGCAGTTCTCTCAGCAGGGCTGCAGTAGCCCAAGGAGTAAACATTGCACGTGAACGATGAGTTTCATGCCCGACCGGAATACCCGCATGACGCTCAGCTTCCAGTGCCACTTTGAAGAAATCAATCTGATCCTTTATTGGCATCGCATCCTTGGCGCTATGCGAAACCACAAGCAGAGGCTCGAATGCCACTGCACGCTCCAGTTGGGCAACAAACGAGGCTGCATGGTCTTGGGAGGTTACAATCTGCGCAATATAATCGAGATTATTTACCTCCAGCAGCTCCTTGAAAGCTTCTTCCTCCCCAATCGGAGGCAAAGGCGCCTCAATCCCCGCGTATTTTTCCTCGGATGCGCGTTTCATCAGCTCGGCATAACTGCCTTCCAGTCCCCATAAGGCTTGAAATATTCGAATCTCCATGATTGCTGCTCCCTTCCGGCTTTTTCTACTCCGCGCTGTGTTCATACGGAAATCATTCTGAGAGCACTCGCCTGGTGCATCTCAATATAAACCGCTTTAATCGCATCTATTTTATCCGTTTTATTCTACACCGCCGCCTCGACTTAAAACTCCTCTTCCTTTCGGATTTAGTACGCATATCTTCAGATCGTTTAAAATTAGATATACATAGGGTATGATTAACTCTCCTCCATTGCTTTGCGAATGTCATAATCATGGATATCGATATCCAATGCCTTTCCCAGTGCCAGTTTGGCCAGCTGATTACCAATAAATGGGCCCATCGTCAATCCGGAAGCCCCGAGACCATTAGCCGCCAAAAGACCATCCCAGCCAGGGACAGCGCCTATGACCGGAAGAAAGCCTGGTGTGAAAGGACGGAAACCAACTCGTACCTCCTGAAAAGTACTATTAGCTAAACCAGGTGCCAAAGCTAACCCCTTGTTCAGAATTTCCTGCATTCCTCCCGCTGTGATCCTTGTATCGTAGCCTTCGATTTCGTTCTCATGAGTCGCACCTATAACGATCTTTTGTTGATCGAAAGCAAGGATATATTGGTCGGAAGGCGGCATGATTACAGGCCAATTCCCTGTGTCTTGTCTATCATGAACCAGTAAATGCATGATTTGTGCCTTTTGAAAACGGATGTCAAAATGAATGCCCAATGGCTGCAGCAGTTGACCTGCCCAAGCCCCCGCACAAACAATGGTTTTGTCTGCCGAGTAGCTATTTGTACCGACAGTGACTCCTGTTACGCGGCTCGACTGATACTCAAGAGATGCATCACCGTCTATAACAGTGGCACCCTTTCTTTGTGCTGAACGGATCAACGCATCGCGCAGTGCGCGACCATCAATTCGGGCGGCGCCGCTAATTCGAACAGATTGGTAACCTTCTTCTAACAGAGGAAACAGCTCACGGGTTTCATTCTCATTAAGCCTGGTAATATCGCCCATTTCAGGTGCTTCCGCTCTTCTCTTGTATGCCCGCTCCTCCATCTTGCTGATTTTCTCCAAATCCTGATGAATACTAAGTGCCCCAACCTGAGCATAGCCTGTTTCTGTTTCCCCTTCGCTTTTAAGGTCTTCAATCAGTCCCGGGTAAAAACATGCGCCAGCCTTCGCCAGCCGATACCATGCCTGATTGCGTCTTTGTGATATCCACGGACAGATAATGCCGGCAGCGGCATCTGTCGCCTGTCCTTTATCTTTACGATCTATAATAAGGACCTCTGCTCCCATGTTTGCTAGCTGGTATGCCGTTGAAGCCCCAAGGATTCCCGATCCAATGACGATGAATTTATTCATGACTGCATTCCTTTCCTAATCACTGTATCCATTATAGCGAATTCGTTTTCTTGTTCAAGGACACAAAAATGACCGGTCTCCATAGTGATTCCGGCCATTTCCTATATTGTTTAGTGCTAGTTGTATTGAGTTTAGCTTACTGTGCAGATGGCAAGTATTCTTCAAGGCGATCCCAGGTTTGGGTAATACCTTCCTCCATCCCCATGTCCATCACAGTTTTGAGCGCTTCCTCGGATTCATATACCGCCCGATTAATCAGTTTGGTTTTCCCATCCTGCTCCTCAAACGTTAATGTGATGGTCGTGACAGGCATTCCCTCTGCATTATTGCCTTCCGCATCTGAGAAATAGTCAATGTAGACAATTTTCTCAGGCTCATCGATTTCTTGGTACACTGATTTGCCCCATGACTCCATGCCGAAGAAATCTCCCTGATTCTTATCCATACATTTCATGCAGTAATGCCATTGACCACCAGGACGAAAATCAATCTCGGATACAGTAACCTCCCACCCGCGAGGCCCCCACCACTGCTTCAAATGGTCAGCATCGGAGAACACTTTAAATACCACATCCCTCGGTGCATTAAATACTCGCTCAAGTACAAGAACTTGTCCTTCTACACGGGTTATCATTTTGCTCGTCATTAACATTTCCTCCTCAAATTAGGTGCTTAATTCGGCTTATTCCCATCCGCTTGTAGCTTCTTCAAGTATTCATCCAAGTTGTCAAACCGTTCATTCCATATTTTCCGGTAATTATTCAGCCAACTGTCCAGTTCCATAAACGGCTCCGAACGAAGCATGTAATTACGCCGATTCGCATCTGCTTTTACTTCGACCAGACCGGCATCAAGCAGCACCTTCAGATGCTTTGAGGCTTGAGGCTGGCGAATCTCTAAACGTTCAGCGATATCGCCTACCGTCATCGGTCCTTTCAGCAGGATATCCACAATACGTAAACGGCTCGGTTCGGCTAAAGCGTTAAATGTTGTCAGTTCCATATTTCTCGGTGAGGGTTACAGACCGGCAGCTCCATGGAATACAGTCATTAGTGATTCTCTCTGTTCCCCTTACCATCATCACCTCAATTCAGTATAGCCGAGATTTCTTGTTATAAATATACCATAGAGGGAATATTCCCGTAAAGGAATATTTAAATTTATTTTTGACAAACATTTCGTCAAAGCAAAAACAATAAACGCAGTATTCCATGACTCTTTATTACTTCTCATCTGTGACCAGAATCAACGTCATGCTAAACACCTTTGTCTTAAGCCAATGGCTAGCTACGACTTCCTTCGTCCCTCGACACCTTATAGATATCGCCCATGGTGGATGCACTAAAAAGGGAATGAGTCGGTTTTCTTCCAACTCATTCCCTTTCTATTTGTATATATTATCAATTTTTATTATCGGTAATAACTAGCTAGCGGTCCTCATACAAACCGATTAAATCAAATCTGATTTCTGTAATAATTTCTGAATTATAACTGCAACTTCTGCTCTCGTAATATTAGACTTCGGTACTATTCGAGCATCATTTCTCCCTGATATGATCTCTGACTGAATATTCTCAGCAACACTACTTTTTGCCCATTCTGAAACATCATTAGCGTCCTTGAATCGATTAAGAATTTCATCAGTCGTAGCATCTGGCAGTTTATCATTCAAGCCAGTAATCTTCATTGCATTACCAACAATCAACATCGCTTGCTCCCTAGTAATCTTATCATTCGGACGGAATGTTCCATCAACATATCCGTTAATCAAGCCATAGGAGTAAGCAGTTTGTATTCCGCTGCTATACCAATCTGTGCTCTTTACATCTTTGAAGCTAGATGCTCTACTGTCCAATTGTAACCCTAGACCACGAATGATAATCGCAGTGAACTCCGCACGGGTAATGTCTTGATCAGGATTGAATAGGTCATTACCAGAGCCGCGAATTACCATCCTCGCTCCCATATCATTTACTGCGCCTTTAGCCCAATGCTGCTTAACATCTACGAATTCGAGCGGATGCCATATAACCGAATATGTGCTATTCGTCATGCTCTTCATTTGAGCATAATGTTTCCTATCAAGTAATATGACTTTGGTAGGCACATGACGAGCAGTCCCATCCTGCTCCAATACAATTCCTGTCGTTACTTTATTCGGATCTATACCTTCAGGGAGAGTAATTAACCGTTCTACATAAGTATTGAACTTTGATAGTTCAAACGATTTGTCACGGTAAGTCGCTGTTACTGTGAAGCTAACCGGTGGAACGAGGACTGTGAAATTCCCTTTAGATGCTGAATATTCCACAGTTTTCATTGTTTCTAACGTTGACTCTGCGATTTCAATTTGCACTCTTATGTCAAGAATATTAGTACCTTCACCGAATTGAGACGCTAATTGCTGCATGTTTATTTGCCCTGCAGGCAATTTGTAGCTCGCGTTGCCTGTTTGAATAACGATACTTGCTTGACTATCCTGTAAATAATTGACCATTTGTCCGCTAAGCTTGAGAATAACTATATCGGACGTCTCTGTAACTGGAATCGTGATTTCTTCTGGACCATCATTCTTGATTCTTTCTTCCCATCTTTTTTGATCCAAAGTGATGGTAGTCACTAACTGATCATTCACCTTGGATGTGTTTGCCGCCGCTCCAATCCTTTCTGTCTTACCGTTGATAAGTATATTCATACTATTATCAGTTATTTCCGGTTTATTTGGAATTAATGGGGTACTGTTCCCTTGATTAGATGTTGTTTCCGGTTCGCTTGGAATTATTGGAATACTGTCCCAGCGAGCATATAAAATAACATTTGTATGAATCGCAAAGGTAGCCGACGCAGCGTAGTTGATGCCATTACCAGATGGTTCTGTATTCCAGCCAACGAACCTGTAGCCAGACTTTGTTAACGAATTGATATTATCCTTCACTCTAACGACTTCACCAGACCCATATTCTGTCTTATCAATCGGCACGCTACCAGCCGTATTGCCATTACCCATATACGTAACGTTATATACTGTTGTCCACTTTGCATATAACGTCATGCCGCCAACTGGTATCGTTTCGTTTGCAAAGTCCCATTTATTTGTTAATGCCGCTTCCTTATACCATCCATCGAAGTGATAGCCGGTTCTCGTCGGCTCTGTCGGCGCTATGATTCGCGTACCATAGTCTGCTTGAATTGCTCCTACCACGCTACCTTCGTCACTTTCGAAGTTAACCATATACTCATTTGCTTTATATTGCGCCGTTACCGTTATACTAGCGGTTACATTCGTAAAACTTACATCCCAGCCTGTGAACGTGTAGCCAATTCTCGTTGGGCTCGCTGGTGCTGTCGCATTGCTTCCTTGATTCACTGCATCTATCTTCAATGTTGTATTATTCCAGTCCTTGAACGTGACTGTGTAGCTGTTAGCAAGCGTTAAGAAACTTTCAACGTATACATCACTTAAATTATTACTGCTGTCACTGGCAACAAAAAAACCGTAATACTCCGTCCCTGCTTCCAGTCCACTAATATTGAAACTTTTTGTTAATCCAGCGGTTACCGTTCCAGATCCTGCCCTAATAGCCGGGCCTCCCATATGATCTCCTTGAACAACTTCTGAATTTGATGGCTTTATCGAATTTTTCGCGATTACATAATGAATTGTACCGTCGACGTTACTCGTCGCACTTACAGTAGCGGCAGTTTGGGTAAGATTGCTACTCAAAAGATTTGAGATAACAGGTACGATGGTTTCAGGAATAGCATCATCGATTACGATGTCATTAACTGAAACAAAAGCATCTTCTAACCCAGAAGCTGAATAAATTCTCACTTCGTCGATATTATCAAAAACCGAGGTTAATATTGAGGAATGATCGAGGGCAATATAATTACCATCTGAATTTCCAATAAACGGAAACACTCCTTTGGATATACCATTTTCAAATGCTTCTATTATAAAATCTTCAGCTGTCCAGTATCCCCAATCCAAAAAGTTAACTGAACTCAGCTTAAAGTTTGTACCATCTTCAGATTTTATTGCCAACCCATAAGAAGGTGTATTGTTTCCATCGAACCAAGTAATTAGAGGCGGATATCCTAGCCAATTAGGATGAGCGCCGTCATAATAATTCATTTTTCCGGTGCTAAGTTTTGTTCCAGAGTTATCAATTCCAAATACTTGAATCTTAATTCCGGGTATATCAGTCGAGCCACCTTCTCCATCTGTAGCGATACCATCCGGACCAAAAACATCACCGTAAGGCCCGCTAAAAGTAATTTTGTTCGTAGCTGCAAAAGCTGTATTTCCTATAAGTTTAATCGTAAGACTACTAGAAAAAATCAATATAAAACTAAGTAAGCATAAAAATAGCTTTTTCAAAGATTGCAATGTAATAATAATACAAATCATCCTCTTCTTATATTATGAACTCTAATATCGCACGAAGTCGTCCCTTAGCTACAAAGCCGAATCGCTGATCGATTCATACGACTGCTTCTTGTCAAGAGCAACCTCCTCTATTCAGCATAATTGATTACCTTTTTGCAAAATAGTGACTACAGTCATCACTTTGTCACATGACAAAATAACATATCATGTAAAAAGGACCACATCCTACTTATTAATTTCTACACTGTCTTAGTTCATACATATGGGAATGCGTTCAAAGACTCCCCCTCATTTCCCCTTCTCCACCATCATATAATGCTTAAAAAGACATACTTCGGAGGTACCCGCAGAATGGGTAAAATAATGAGTACAGTAGATGAGGAAATCGAAAGGCTGTCGGAATTCCTGATTCAGCGGCAGCAGCAAGACGGGTCTTGGCAATTCTGTTTTGAGAATGGGATCGTTATCGATGCATACGTCATTATTCTCTTTCGAATATTGAACGTACAGAACGAAGCTCTCATCAGAAAGCTTCATGATCGAATCCTTGACGGGCAGCAGCAGGGTGGCTTCTGGGCATTGTATCCTGATGAAGAGGAAGGTAACTTATCCGCATCGGTTGAAGCCTATTACGGCCTGCTCTACTCCGGGTACAGTGTGGTAACGGACGAGCCGATTCAGCGGGCCAAACATTATATTCGGTCCAAAGGCGGTCTTGGAAAAGTCACCAGTATTTTGACGAAGGCCATCCTCGCCGCTACAGGGCAAATCAAATGGCCCTTCTCGATCTCGTCGATCCCGCTGGAGGTACTGCTGTTCCCTAACTATTTTCCCATCAACTATTTTGACTTTTCCGGCTATTCGAGGGTACATCTCACCCCTATGCTCATTATGGCAGATCGGCGTTTTTCGATCACAACAGCCCATGCCCCTGATCTTTCTGATCTCACGGATCCGCGTCTGGACGTGGATGATGAGCATGTCTCCCGGGGATATCAGGAGATGCAGGACGACATCCAAACAGGTCTAAGCAGGCTCCTTGGTACACCACGGTACATTCATGAAGCCGCGAGTACCAAAGCGGAACAATTCATGCTCCAACGGATTGAATCCGACGGTACCCTTTACAGCTACGCCAGTAGTACGATTCTCATGATTTTTGCTTTGCTGGCTATGGATTACGATCGGCAGCACCCAATCATCACGCGCGCCATTCAAGGTATTACCGCGATGCAGTGCCGCTCTGAAGATAAAACAACGATGCAGAACTCTCCCTCTACCGTGTGGGATACGGCTCTAATCGCCTATGCTTTGCAAGACGCGGGGATTGCCGATGATCATGTGTCGATTCGGCGTGCCGGTTCGTATCTGTTGTCCAGACAGCAGCATAAAACCGCCGATTGGAGCATCCATAATCGGAATACGGTACCCGGTGGATGGGGGTTTTCCGAGTCGAATACGATCAATCCGGATGTAGATGATACCACAGCAGCTTTACGAGCTATTCAAAGCTTGTCGAGTACCTCCTCAACATATCAGGAATCATGGAATCGCGGTCTGAATTGGGTCTTGTCCATGCAAAATAAAGACGGCGGCTGGCCGGCATTCGAAAAAAACACCAACAAAGAAATGCTCACTTGGCTTGCGATCGACGGTGCCAAATCCGCTGCCATCGATCCTTCGGAGGCGGATCTTACCGGTCGCACCCTGGAGTATCTCGGAAACTGTGCCGGGCTTGATGCACGACATGAATTCATCAAACGGGGAACGAAATGGCTGATTCATCATCAAGAGAAAGACGGTTCATGGTACGGAAGATGGGGCGTTTGTTATATCTATGGTACTTGGGCTGCATTAACAGGTTTACGGGCTACTGGCCTTCCAGCAAGCCATGAAGCGCTGCAAAAAGGAGCCGAGTGGCTCTTAAGCATACAGAATCTGGACGGAGGATGGGGAGAATCCTGTCAAAGTGACCGGCTAATGCGTTACGTGCCTCTAGGGGAGAGCACGCCTTCCCAAACGGCCTGGGCACTCGACGCTCTTATTGCTGTTCAGCAGCAGACAACACCAGCGGTTGATCAAGGAATCCTCAGATTAATCACATCTTTGCACGAGAACGATTGGAAGTCCTCGTATCCAACGGGTTCTGGCCTTCCAGGTAACTTTTATTCTAATTATCACAGCTATCGGTACATCTGGCCGCTTCTTACACTCAGTCACTACAGAAAAAAATATGGAGGTACGTGATCAATCCTGATTGCGGGAGTCTTCTGCAACAAATCAAATTAGTATACAAAAAAACATGTTGTAACGACAAATCAACCAAACATAAAACGAACGGTTGACGCTCTTGGCATCAACCGTTCTTCATTTCAATCCTTATAACAAGCTCTTTGCCTCTGCCCGAACAGCGATTGATCATCCATCATATAATGGGCCGTTACGCCGCCTACGTAATTCTCGAACATATTCGCTCATTTTGTCCCCCAATTTAATTGAGCAATAAGCGCCGTATCTCTGTAACATCAGGCACAATTGCTACTGGACAATGATTTGTAGTTTGGGGGAGCCCCTTTGGGTTAACCCAGATAGCATCTATTCCAGCTTCCATTGGATCAACGACATCGTGAGTCCAAGAATCACCAATAAAGAGCGTCTCATCGGCTTTTTGCCAAACTTCTCTAACGCAACGGTATAGATTTGTGGATCGGGTTTGCGGTAACCTAACTGCTCTGAGTGAAATATGGAGTCATCACTGAACACTTCTGCCACTCCCATTTGCTGAATTTTTAATCGAGGGTCGTATAAACCATTGGTGACGATTCCAACGTCATAGTAACGTTTTAAATCCATGAGTAAAACGGAAATTGATTCGTTTGCGCAGACGAAATCCATAATATGCCCCAGCCATTCCTGAATTTCCTTTAAGCTGTCTCCGTTTGCAAGCAGCAAAATGGTACAGTTGAGACGAATATCTTAGAAATTTTTTCGATGAGTCGAGGACGGCAAACTGAACGGTGTCTGGAGAGACGAAGCGAAGTTGTTTGGGGTGGATAAAAAGAAGTTCCCATCGCCTAAGACGTTAGGAACTTCTGTTAACTTATTTCCCATTACGAACGAGCGCCCCCTTGATGGCGTCCCGTACTTACGGAATTGGGCCATGATTCTACCTTAGCCTTTCTTTCCCATGTTTCCTGCAAAGAAAGCTTCGCTTCTCATTCAACCGTAACATATCCAATACGGTTACGAAGGACGAGCAGGAAGCACCACTGGTAGAAATTGCAAGTTACTCAAACCTGAAATCTTCTCTGCGAATGGAAGTTGATCCAACGGTTTTTTTCAATCACGGTTAAGCCCTTCTCCATTCATTCGATGGTTATCAATCAACTGCAAAACCCACTTTTCGTCAAAATGGAGCTTTTCTAACCGATGCCGGAAAAAAATCAGAATATAATGCTGTTCCCCTTCGGGAATCCGCTCATCCTTACTCGCATACTCCAACCGTTCTTCCTCATAGCGGATTTCATAGCGCAGGTAATCCTTGTACTGGTGTAAAATTAAATATTGCAATTCCCTACTGATCAGATCAAAATTTTTCAGTTTGGTATAAAAATGCTGTTCGTAATCCGGCGAGTATGGAATCGGTTCTTCCATCAACCGAAAAAATCGCATCCTTCCTTCTTCTGTGATAGTATACATCTTTTTCTTTTTCCCTCTTCCCTGCCCATCGCCCTTCGGTTGTTCATCGGGTACTTGTTCGATCAGCCCGTCTGCAAGCAGGCCGTGAATGAGCGGATATAGCACCCCCCAGCTGATTTTTCGCGTCGGTCCAATAATCGCGTTCAAAATCTGATGTAGCAAATAGCCATGCATCGGATTATTCATTAATTCACCGAGAATGAACAATTCGTTCAAGTGAATGGCCTCCCTTACTATTAACTGCTTATTATTATATCGCAAAGATATAATAAGTAAACGATAGTTTAGCGTACGGATGCCAGAAAAAAAGAAAAAGCCGCGGTCGTTGCGACTTTTTCCAGGGTGGCCAATTCAGACTTCTTTTGTGTACCCGTCACGCCGACTGCTGCTGCGCCATCAGCTCGCGGTGTTTCGGCAGGAGCTGCACGGCGAGCAGGTTCACAATCGCAATGGCACACATGAGCAGAAAAACGGAATGCATTCCGGCAGCCAGCTCCGATTTGGAACCGAGCGTTGTCACATGCTGGTTGTAAATCGTGCCAAACACCGCGATGCCGATCGTTTGGCCCATTGCGCGCAATAGCATGCTGGAAGCGTTGACGACGCCGCGTTTTTCCCAGCCAACGGCGGATTGCACGACAACCGTGGAGGGCGTCGCGACAAAGCCCATCCCGAGCCCGATTACGACGAGGATACCAATCCAGTAAAAGTAAGGAGAGTTCATCTGAAGCGCGGCAAGCCAAATGGAGCCGGCCACCACCAGACCAGAACCGAACACGATCGATGCCTTCACCCCCATCTGGTACATGAGCCTGCCGACCATGTTGGAAGCAAGAGGCCATGCCAGTGACATCGGCATGACGATCAAGCCAGAGCTTGTCGCGGAATGGCCAAGCACAGACTGAATCCAGATTGGCGCGTAAATCGTCAAGCCCGTCGTGATGCTGAACGTCAGAAAACCGCTGACATTCGTTACGTTCAACACGCGGATGCGGAAAATCGACAACGGCATCATCGGCTCCTCCGCCCGTTTTTCGATCCAGAGGAACAACAGCAAAAACACGGCCGCTACCGCGAACAGCCCTATAATCAACGGGGAATCCCACGGATGGTCGGACCCGCCGCTCAGCAGCGCATACAGAAGCGCGGAAAAGGAAACGGTAAAGGTGAGCGCGCCGAGGTAATCGATTTTTTTCGCCCGGCGCTCGATCGGTTGGTGCAAAAATACGGTAACTAGCAGCAAGGCGGCGGCGGAGATCGGCACGTTGATGTAGAAAATCCAGCGCCACGACACCTGATCGACAAAATAACCGCCGATAAGCGGACCGAGCAAGCCTGCCACGGACCAAACGGACGAGAAGACGCCCATCATTTTGCCGCGTTGCTTGCCCGAAAACAAATCGCCGATAATCGTAAAGCATACGGGCGCCAGCGCCCCGGCCCCGATTCCTTGCAAGGCCCGGAACCAAATGAGTTCCGCCATCGACTGTGCGGCCCCGCACAAAATAGAACCCAATACGAACAAACCGATGCCGACCGCAAACACGGCTTTGCGCCCGAACAAATCGGCCAGCTTGCCGAAAATAGGCACAGCCACACAGGTAGTCAACGTGTAAACCGCGAACACCCAACTGAACAGGCTCTCACCATACAAATCCGCGATAATATGCGGCGTGGCGGTGGCGACGATGGTCACGTCCAACGCGCCGATGAACATCGCCGCCAGCAGTCCGATTATAACCATGTTGACGTTGGTTTTCTGTGTCATGAGAAGACGCCTCTTTTCATTGTCACTTTTCTCTCCTTGGATTAACGATTACAAACCAAGTAAAGGGTATTACCTTCAGGATCACTGAAGTGGACGACCTGGGCTGCTTTGCCTTCTACATAATCATGGAATTCAACACCCCGAGATTTCAGTGTCTCGATGGCTAACTCCAGTTCCTCTACCTCAAATCCAATAGACATGCTACCCGATGTTTGCGGTTGAGTACCTTGTTCTCCGTCAAGATGTAGAAGTCCAATCGTCAATCCCGGTGCTTCGACTTGAGCAAAATGCCCCCCCATTTCGTGTTGCAGCTTCAAACCAAGGGTTTCGACGTAAAATTCCACTGCCTTTGTTAAATCCGCTACCATAACAGATACGTTGCCACTTTTGAACATAGAAAATTTCCTCCTTATTCTTTTGATCGTGTTTATTATATCATAAAGATATATAAAATAAATATATTTATTAGTTATATGATTTTTCCTTTGATTTGATGTTTCTAGAATGGGTAATGAACTTTTCGCCAAATAATTGGAAGCCACCCTCGTCGACGAATTGCTGCCAGACACGATGCAGACCGGTGAAGTATCGATTTGACGTTCTTATCTGGGCTGGCCTGCGGAATTTACGAATTGAATTCGTAACCAAAACCATGAGGCTCTGCTGAATCAGCAGGAGTCAGCAGAGGCCATAGTACTCGAGTACGGGATGTCGGAAAGCGAAGAAATCGCCGTGCAGCGGGTCCAGTTGTTGTCCCCGCTGCTGGCAGACGGATTGGATTCGGCTAAAGCTAGCCAGATCAGGTGGAGAGCTGTGCACAGCACGGCATGTCAGAACGCACGTTACGTCGGTATTTGGCGAGTATAGGGCTGAGAAATTGGAGGGATTGAAACCAAAGCCGCGAGGACGAAAGCCATCACCGATGAATAATCAAGCCGGAGCAACTCGTAGAGACTAAGCTCCAGAGGGAATTTTATCACTCTATACCAGTAATCAAAATTTACGCCGTCACTTATGGTACGGTTCAGCTTAACGGGGCTATCGGCGAAATTCGCGTAGGGCTTAACCGCCAACCTTCTTTGCTCAATCCCTGGGCTATAATCGAGCTTTCTTGATAATGAACAAAGGCCGCCTAAGTACTCGGCGGCCTTATCGGTCGGTGATTCAACTATCGTGTCTCGTTAGCGTAACACCATGTGAAGCATAAGAACTTTGTTAGTGTTGTAAGGTAAAGAGGGTGCTGATCAGCTGCGTATTTTGTTTTCTTTAATTACAGGCTTCTCTAGTTTGTTAAACCTACTTGATTGATTTTATAAAAAACCATTTTGCCTTTAATCAAGGATTTACAAAGTTCAATCAGGCTTAGTATATGTTCACGTATCCACATATGCATTTCTTCTCTACTTACCCGAAATGCATAAAGCCCGCATATTTCCAAAAACATCAAGTCCTCTAATTGTGCAATGTCTATCTTTCTGGAAATTATATTTGTGTAGCCGGAATGCAGATCATCCCGTAATTCACTTTTAGTAAATAGGGCAGCAGAAGCCACATCCAGTGCGTAATATCCAAATCCCGATAAATCAAAGTCAATGAATGAAATTCCCCTTGATGTGCTGATTAAGTTGCTATAGTGAATGTCGGCATGGATGAATCCCCATGTTTCAGAACTTTTGCTCAACCCTTTCATACGATCCGGTTACCAGCGATAATGTATTTTCAATAATTTTAAATTCCTCGGTGGTGATAATACCGATTTTTTCGCCTGATCGAAATTTGGTCAATACGTTATTAATTCACTCTATCTCATAATGGGGTCTATAAAACTTGAACCATGTTTAAAACTCCTCGAAAACTGATGTAAATATGCAATACGCTTCCCCAAGGTACTAACCATTTCCTCATTAGTGAAATCTATCTTGGACATCAGCTCAAACTACCTAAAACTGAAAGACGATAACCATATCCCCTCTAATCTCACGTTCCTCGTTTTAGGAAAAATATACATTACCACATATTGGATGATACTTTCACCTGCTTCTGAACTAAACTGCCCGTTAGTTTAATGAAGAGCCGTTTCGTAGCAACGAGTACATTACTGACTGCAACGAAATCAATAACTACTATTTCTCCACCTTTGAAATTTCCATCTCATCGTATGTATTGTTAGGCTATTGGCTCATCTTACTTGAAAGGTTCATTCTGGATGAATAAACTCACGTTACTTGTGATTTGGGTCGGTGCATGTATCGAAGCATAGAAACAAAACCACTCTACAATAGAGTGGCTTGTAGTAGATCTTCTCTTAGCAAATGATTACAGCATTTCTCCTTGTTTTGTTGATTCTACTTAAGTAATGTGAGTATAACTTCAACAGAATTATCAACAAATGATCGTTCGGGACGAGATTTCATGATCACGGTTAGCCCTATTAGCGATACGACAAGCGTCTGTGCCAATCCCTTTATGTTTAAATCCGACTTAAGTTCACCTGATTGCACGCCTCTTTCAATCGCTTCTTGAAAGATTACTGAAAGATACATTTGGTGTTCCCTTGTTAGGACTTCAAATTTCTCATCATGTGGCGAGAGTTCTACCATCGTATTGATGCAAAAGCATCCCCGATTTGGGCTTTTATCATATTCTTTTGCTACTAAATTTTCAAAAAAGGCACGGAATCCTTCTTGAACAGAAGAATTGTTTTGAAGACTGGCGCGAACATAAGCAGAATGGGATCGCGTATATTTCCTCAATGCAGCTTCAAACAGTTCTTTTTTATCTCCGAAGGCTGAGTATATGCTTGGTCGCTGAATGCCCATTCTTGACGTCAAATCGCTTAAAGAGGTAGCTTCGAACCCCTTTTCCCAAAATATTTGCATAGCGGCATCCAATGCCTTTTCCTCATCAAATTCACGTGGTCGAACCATAATACTCCCCCCTTATATCATACCTATCGGTATGTTAATATCTTATTTCCTGAAATTTAATCTGTCAAGAAAGTTAAATTATATAGCTCGTCGACTCATACAAGTAATAGAGCAAGAATATTTTCAAATCAAAAATTCTACGTTTTATCCATGTCGATCACTTGACAGTTCATTTTTTTCAAGGTTATATTTATCCGTAATCATAACATACCGTTCGGTACGTTATGATATTTGAAAATCGAAAATCTAAGGAGTTGTTATCTGTAATATGGAGAAGTTCATTGAAAAGACGGAAGCCAATACAGGAGATTATGCCGGCATAGAAGTAGACATGGATCAAGCAGCGCAAATTGAACCAGAATCGATTCCTGTTTCTCCGTTGTCTCGAAATGTGGCACTCTTGTTTGCCATCGCCTGTGGATTAGCAGTCGCCAACATATATTACGCTCAACCCTTGCTGGACTCTCTTTCCAGCGAGTTCGGTATTACACATTCATCCATTGGCATTGTGATAACGATCACTCAAGTTTGTTATGCGATGGGACTTTTACTGCTGGTGCCCCTCGGCGATTTATTAAACCGGCGTTGGCTGATTGTGAGTCAGATGACTTTATCCGTGTTAGCTCTGATCGTGGTTGGCATCGCGCACTCCAGCACAATGTTGTTCATAGGAATAGCAATGGTTGGACTACTCGCCGTAGTGACACAGGCGCTTGTTGCGTTCGCGGCGACTTTGTCTGCCTCAGCCGATCGTGGGCGTATCGTCGGATTGGTGACAAGCGGAATCGTAATTGGCATTCTGCTTGCCCGTACCTTCGCTGGCATATTGACGGATTTAGCCGGTTGGCGTTATGTATATCTTGTTTCAGCTTTATTAACGCTAATCATGGCAGGTATATTGTTCCGAGTTCTGCCGCATTATGATCAGGAAAGAGAGTCATTATCCTACTTACAGTTGCTTCGATCGGTAATCATGTTGTTTGTACATGAACGAATACTGCGTATCCGCGCTGTATTAGCTCTGTTGATTTTTACTGCTTTCAGCATATTATGGACTTCCCTCGTGCTGCCTCTCAGTGCCCCGCCACTTTCTCTTTCGCATACCGCAATTGGGGCGTTTGGTCTCGCCGGAGTTGCTGGAGCCTTAGCGGCAGCGCGAGCAGGCCGACTAGCCGATCTAGGTTTAGGGCAGAGGACCACCGGCGCAGCGTTGTTTATGTTGCTAGTATCATGGTTGCCCATTAGTTATGCCAAACACTCGCTTCTTGCATTAATTGTTGGTATTATCTTGCTTGATCTCGCGATACAAGCCGTACATGTCACTAACCAGAGCATGATCTTTACTGTGCGCCCTGAGGCACGCAGTAGGCTGACTGCCGGTTATATGATTTTCTATTCGATTGGCAGCGCCACCGGGTCCATCGCGTCTACCCGTATCTACGAATACTCCGGCTGGAATGGAGTGTGCTTGTTAGGTGCGATTGTTAGTGCTGCTGCTCTTTTATTTTGGTCATTGACCCGTCGTCTTCATTAATTATAAAACCGGATATGGCTTAAGATAATTATGCTATATCCGGAGAACCTGTATCTTCTGCCCTCCACACAATCGGGAATGGTAATATTTTCACTGGAGCTCAGCATAAAACAATATTATCAGAGAGGATTGATTCATAGAAATTGGAGGGCGATGATGAAAGAAAACAATATTAAAGGAAACCCTGATAATCATGTACCGGAAACCGTAATCCTGGCAAAAGAAATAGTTCCTCCGAGATCTTCTGGACAAGATGAAGAGAACGATGTCGCTCTCAGAGAGAATCACTCATCACAATGGGGAAAAGATATTCCGGCAGCATTGCATTCACAAACGGTAGGCCAAAGGGGCCCCGTTCTGGAACAGGATAATATTTTACACGAAACCCTGGAAACCTTTGTACATACAAAAATTATTGAAAGACCGGTTCACGTGAAGGGCTTTGGAGCTTTCGGTTACTTTCAGACCATTCATTCCATGACTGAATTTACAAAACTTTGTTTTCTGCAAAATCCCGGTCAGCAGGTCCCCGTCACTGTAAGGTTTTCGCTTGCTGTAAGCAATAAAGGCACCCCGGATACTTCTCGCAATGTGCGGGGATTTTCCACCAAATTTTATACGGATGAAGGCATTTTTGATCTGGTCTGCAATCATATCCCCGTGTTTTCTGTACGGGATGCCATACGTTTTCCGGAGTCCATCAAAGCCTTTCTTCCCTCGCCGAAAAACAACCTGATCGATCCTGAACGCTTCTGGAGCTTTGTGGCCAGGGCGCCCGAATCAACTCATTTTCTGGTCTGGCTCTACTCTGACGTAGGCACGGTAAAAAGCCTCCGCCACATGAAGGGTCATAGTGTGAATACTTATGTCTGGAGGAATGCACTGGGTGTCCGCACCTATGTTAAATACCATTGGATGCCTTTTGCCGGCGAGCAGTATATCGATCGTCATGAAGCTGCCCGGTTAGCTGGCGGGAATCCGGATATTTCAGGCAAGGATTTATATGATACAATAGCAGCCGGAAAGACTGTTGATTACGGGCTTTACGTGCAGCTGATGAACCCAAATGACCCGGCCACTCTTCCCTTTGATCCGCTGGATGATACAAAAGTCTGGGATGAACGACAATACCCTTTGCTGCCGGTTGGCCGGTTAGTATTAGACCATAATCCGGATAATTATATGGAACAGGTGGAGAAAATAGCCTTTTCACCGTCCAATCTCTTGGATGGGGCCGAGTTATCGGATGATAAGATGCTTCAGGGACGCGCCAATATATACTGGGATTCACAGCGCCGACGATTGGGGCCGGAGTTCCGCAGAATTCCTGTCAACCATCAGGAAGATTGGTCACCTGCATCCCTTGTGACCAGCGGCAACGGGAGATTTGTGGAGGGAGATCTCGAGCGTACCGACTTAGCTAAACCGGATAATTTTACACAAGCCGGCCAATTTTATCGCGCTCTTTCTCCTATGCAGCAAGATCATTTGGTAGATAATCTTTCAGCAGATCTCACAGGCATTTCCCATGAAACACAAAAGATTATCTTGGACTATTTGACCAACGCATCTGCGGAACTGGGAGAAAAGGTTGCTATGCAAATTAAAATGCAAACAAAGGATTAATCCGGTTCTGATAAAAACAAAAAGAGCCATCAGCTGACGAAGCTGATTGGCTCTTTTTGTTTGCGGCGTTCACTTATGCTAAATTAATCGCTTTAATTTTATCCAAAGGGATTTTCGGTTTGCGGTCTTCCGTCAGAAGGCCATTGATTTCCTGTTGAACGTCGGTAACCTGCGTGTAAC
Organism: Paenibacillus sp. J23TS9; assembly: GCF_018403225.1. Lineage (NCBI taxonomy): Bacteria > Bacillati > Bacillota > Bacilli > Caryophanales > Paenibacillaceae > Paenibacillus > Paenibacillus sp. J23TS9. The sequence goes on from NZ_BOSG01000001.1 coordinate 1,823,309, forward strand.
AGTAACCGCAAATATGTTCCACGCTTTTGATCGCCCGGGTTAGACCTTCGAACCGATTCAAGAAATCCTCGTCTGAAGTCACTTGATGGCCGTAACCCCAGCCTTTATCCGATTGATAAGCAATCCCGCCGAATTCAGTCACCATAATGGGCTGTCCCCGGTATTCGTATCCGTCGGCAAAAGCATACTTCCAATGATTGCAGGTGGTATCTTTATTTAAGATGGCATCGATATTTGAATACCGCTTCAAGAATCCGTCCCCGGTCTCGACGTAATCATGCAGCGTCAGAATATCGGAAACGGTATGCTCCCAGCCATCGTTCGTGATCACCGGGCGGTACGGATCGATCGATTTCGTCAAATGATAAATGCCCTCGGTAAATTTCTGCTGTCTCTGATCATGTAAGATGGACGCTATTCCCCATGATTCATTAAACGGAACCCATGTGATTATACTTGGATGATTATATTGCTGCTGGACGATCTCCAGCCATTCCTTCGTGAATGCATCGACTGCGCGATCATGAAATTCGAAAGTTGCTGCCATTTCGGACCATACCAGCAGGCCTTTTACGTCGCACCAATAGAGAAAACGGGCATCTTCGATTTTCATATGCTTGCGTACGCCGTTGTAACCCATCTCCAGAATTTTGTCGATATCCTCAATGAGGGCTTCTTCATTCGGTGGTGTTAAATGACTCTCCGTCCAGTACCCCTGATCCAGTATCAATCTCTGATAGATCGGTGCATTGTTCAGAAGCACCTTCCCTTTTTCAATCGAGATCTTTCTCATCCCGAAGTAGGAAAACACCCTGTCTTTGACTTGATCATCCGAGTACAGCACGAATTCTACGTCATATAAGTTTGGATTCTGCGGCGACCAGAGGCTTTTCTTCCACGGCCCATTTGCTTCATGAATCAAATCGACCTCGACGGTCAGACACGGGCGATCAATGAACAGACTGACTCGCTTGACCGGCTTGCCCTTCAAAGTAACGATAGCTTCCAGCCTCAAATCACCAGCCACCTCTACCCCGCTCACCTGATAATCGAAGCGGACGATCGAGCGGTCGATATCCGGTGTTATTTTCACCGTATCAAGGCTCTGCTCCTCCACGTATTCCAACCATACGGTTTGCCATATCCCGGTCGTCTGGACATAGAAGCATTCAAAGTTATCCTTAGTCCAACGCTGTTTGCCTCGCGGTTGAGTGCAGCTGCTGCTGTCTTCCGCTTTTACGGTGATATGATTATCGGTACCGAAGACCAGATAAGGGGTAATATCGAAGGACAAAGCCGCATAGCCGCCTTGGTGAGAGCCGACCATCGCTCCATTTACCCATACCTTGGCCACATAATCGACTGCCTGGAAATGCAATATCGTCCGTTTGCCATCGGCCTCTTTCGGGATATGAACCGATTTGCGGTACCAGACCTGCGGGTGGAATTCTTCGATTCCGATCCCGCTCGCCTGCGTCTCGTAAGAAAAAGGAACGGTAATCGTATGCGTTCCATCAAACTTCTCCTGCCACTTCTCCGTCTCCCCTTGATTTCCGTCGTCGAAGCGGAAGCTCCACTCCCCGTTCAAGTTCAGCCAATTCTCGCGTACGAATTGCGGCCTGGGATAGTCCTTGGTGTATGCTTTGGTTGTCATGCTGTGCCTCCTGCCTCATGTGATGCTTTGATTTCGACCGCATAAACGGATGTTGGTCGTAACGGGTAGCCTTGCTGCCATGCGGAAACGGGAACCGTACGGGAGGTACAGGCGATTCGATCCGGTTCGAAAACGGTATTTATAGCTTCGAAGGAATCCCCCGTAATCTCATACAAGAGGGTATCGTCGATAGAATCTAACGAGTGCAAGTCAAGCTCGGCCTTAACCTCCTGCATGCTGCGGTTCACGATAAACAAGGTGATGATGCTTCCGTCCTCGTTCGTGCAGGCCGTAATGTCCAGATCCGGAAGTGCTTCAAGATTGATTTTCGTCTCCTTCGTTGACTTTACGGAGAAGGAGCCGCATACAGTATCAACCGGAAGGATTCGCCGGATATCCCGATTGGCGTAGAGCTTTAACACTTCATAAGTCGGAGTACCGTATACATTGAGTGGAAGCCCGCTCCAACCGGATTCTTTGCCGCAATATTGATCGGCATAATAGTCGCCTACGCGTATGCATCCTCCGAGCCAGCCATTCACCAAATCAGAGAAGCTGCCGATATGCACCATATCGCTGGAACGAAGCATTTCGTTCAGGTTGGCTGCATTGGCGACAGCCGCGCCCAATGTATGTTCGTCTGGTAGCCCTTTTCGGTTCGTATTCGGATAGTACATGGTGTTGTATTCAGTAATGGCCAGCTTCACATGGCTGTGCTTCGGATTCGAATGGATAAGCTCCACCGCCTGCCCGATATCGCCACGGGTCCACTCGGGAAAAGAGACGATTGCTTTATAACGTTCATCTGCCGGCGTTTCCCGGTTCATTCCGAAACGATTGAAGCCGTGATATAAGTGCATCGTCAAATAATCGAAATGTTCTCCAGCCAGATCAAGTACCGGCTTATTCCATTCAGGATCTGTATGTCCGCAGGCCAAGAGCATGATCGAGGAATCAGCCGTCTTCATCGCCTGCGCGAATGCTTTGCATCGGTTTGCGAACTGGTCTGCGGAACAGGTGCCAACCTGCCACTGGCCCCACACCTCGTTGCCGATTTCCCAGTACCGGACATTGTACGGCTCGGGATAACCATTCGCCGCCCGCAGGGCTCCCATCGGGGTGTCGATGCTGCCGTTGCAGTATTCTACCCACCCGGCAGCTTCCTCCGGTGTACCGGATCCGTCGTTGACGCAGATCAGCGGCTCCACCTGCAGTTCCCGGCAAAACCGGATAAATTCGTCCGTGCCGAAATACTTGCTGGTCCACCCTCCCCAAGCTTCGTTGTACATAACGGGTCTCTCAAGAACTGGACCTATGCCATGCTCCCAATGGTAGGCGCTGATGTAATTTCCCGCGAGTCTCATCATTCCCGCGTTAAGATCCCGGGTCATGTCTACAACCTCACGCTTCACCATGCCAATGCTGTCTGCAGGGAGCAAAGATACGTGATCAAGCCAAAGCATGCCGGTGGATACATGATCTGTCCATCTGGGGTGATCTGCCGGAATATAGACCCGGAATTCGGCGTCGGAACATGTACGGGAGATGGATAAGCTGGCTTCGTATTCCTGCCAGTTATGGCTGCTTAGCTCGATACGAGCATGTCCGAGAAGCTCCTCCGTCCGCCGATCTACCGCTTCCACGAACAGATAGCGGAGCTCAATGGCGGCCCGAGCGACAAGTTTGACCGTATATTCTACCGGTCCCTTTAGCGCCACCTTCTGCGCAATACCCGCATAGGCCTCATCATCGCTCAGGATGCGAATGCGCTGGGCGCGTCCCGAATGTCTCAGGGCCGGCGCTTCCAGTGCATATTGCGTATTTCTGCCGTTCGTAAATGAAACCCAGCTGCCGGAGATCGCTTTCGCCGCGTTCGCTTCGCTCTCGAAATCCATGTCCCTTAGTGGATATGCAAGCATCGCTTCCATATGATCCCGGATGTCCTCTACGAAATGCCCAAAAAGGTAAGGGTTAATGGTATGCCCGCTGGTTCGGCTGCTGTCGATTGTAATCTTCGCGTTTGTTTGCACAATAAACCTCCGTTGGTAGGATACTAAATGTCGTTATTTCATACGAGACGTCTATGAATGTGTGCTAACCTTTGATAGACCCGATCATGACACCCTTAACAAAATGCCGCTGTACAAAAGGATACATAATCAATATAGGCAGACTGGAGATCATAATAACTGCATATTTGATGCTCTCCGCAAGCAGCACTTTATTCTCCAAACCGACGTTAGCGTCGACCGCTTCGCTCTGGCTGATCAGCAATATCTCTCTCAGCACCAGTTGAAGTGGATACCGTGCTTCATTACGGATGTAGATCAAGGAATTAAAATAAGAGTTCCAATGCCCAACGGCATAAAACAAAACCATTACAGCCAGGATTGGCTTGGACAAAGGCAGGATAATGTTCAGCAGCAGCCGCCAGTTGGAACAACCGTCGATATGGGCAGCTTCCTGCAATTCCCATGGTATGCTGGTTTGAAAGTAAGTCCGCATCACGATCAGATTATATGTCGCAATTGCCCCAGGAATGATCAAAGCCCACATCGTATCAAGCAGTCCCAAATTTTTGACGAGCAGATACGAAGGAATAAGTCCGCCTCCGAAAAACATGGTCAGCGTTATGATCACCATGAGTACCTTGCGTCCGGGCAGATCCGGTCTTGACAGCGGATACGCCGCTAACACGGTCATGATGATATTGACGATCGTACCAACCACCGTATATATGATCGTGTTGGTATAACCATTCCATATTTTCCCATTATGCAGAATGTTTGTGTAAGCATCAAAGGAAATGTTTTTAGGCAGCAGCCATACTTCCCCGTTCAATACTTTCGCCGGATCGCTGAATGACGCGCTGACCACGAAAATGAGCGGATATAACACGATCAAAATGATGAGTGTAGCAATGGTATATATTACGGCGTCGAATATCTTTTCATCCGACGATCGGCTTATGGAAGCTTGATTAGACATGCTCATTTTCCTCCTTTACCATAAGCTGGTCTCCGATACTTTGCGTGCGAATCGGTTGACAAGCAGCAACAGTACCAGATTGATAGCCGAATTAAATAATCCGATCGCCGCTGTGTAGCTGTATTCGCCTTTGAGAATACCGGTTGTGTACACGAACGTGGAAATTACGTCACTTGATTCAATATTCAAATTATTTTGCATGAGCAGGATTTTCTCGAAACCGATGTCCATGAAATGTCCAATATCCAGGATGAGCATAATGACGATGACGGGTATGATACCCGGTAGGGAAATATGCCACACGCGACGCAGCCTGGAAGCTCCGTCCATCTTGGCCGCTTCATATAGCTGCGGATTCACTCCACTGAGTGCCGCGATATAGATGATGGATTGCCACCCCATGTTTTGCCATATATTCGAGCCGATGAAAATGGTCTTGAACCAACCGGCTTCCTCCAGAAAACGGATCGGCGAACCGCCGAGAGCTTCGATTAGCGAATTGATCGGCCCCGTAGTAGGCGACAGGAAAACATTCAGAATGCCGACGATGACGACGACGGAAATAAAATGCGGAATAAACGTAATGTTTTGCAGTATTTTACTGAAGGTCTTGCTGCGAATTTCATTGACAATCAGTGCAAGCAGGATCGAAATCGGGAATGCGATGAGCAGCGAGAACAGATTAATCGCTAACGTGTTCCAGAGCAGCCTCCAGAAATAAAATGACTCAAAAAAACGTACGAAGTGGTCGAAACCGACCCAACTGCTGCCTATGATACCCTTGGCTGGATTAAAGTTTTTGAAGGCAATTTGCAGTCCGTACATCGGCCCGTAATGGAAAATCAAATACCAGGCGATGGGCAGCAGCAGCATAAGATACAGATCTGACCGTTTAACCATCTGTCTCCACACACGGCCCCGCTGTCCCGGAATTTTCCGGGACAGCGCAGCATTTGTGCGGACTTGAGTACTCTTCATAAGCATCTACTCCTAACGAATGCGTGAAATCGTATGATGTCTATTATTTTTTCATCTTGTCGTAGGCTTGCTGATACAGGTCCTGCAGTTTGTCGATCTTCATCTTTTTAAGCGTGGATTGGAATTCGTCCCACTTATCGAAGCTGAGGGCTCCTGCGATGAATTTCGTGCTTTGCTCTTCGTAATATTTGTCGATGTCATTCCGCAGGACGTTGACTTCCTGAGCGGTATTCTCATCGAACATCGGGGATGCGTAGCGTACCTTCGGCATGAACGGCGTCAGCTTGTCCTGCGCTTCCTGAACCTGCGGAGGATTGATGAAAGAGGCCACTTTATCGCTGATGAGATGAGGAGCTCCTCCGCCGGCGTACGGCGTGATTTTACCTTGATCGCCCGATGCGAGGAAAGCTTCCGTATAGTAAGGAATGCCGTCCTTCATTTCGTAGTTCTCGCCTTCCCTGCCGAAACGCAGCATCGTAGAGCCTTCGTCGCTGTAGAAGTAATCGATCCAGCGCATCGTGAGTTCCGGATTCTTGTTCGCAGAGGTGATGGCAAAGGCTCCGAAGTCCCGGGCGATTGGCGCGCCCTGGCTTTGCATCTGGTCGCCATGCGGGCCTTTGAACGGTGCGATGCCCGTGTATTGATCCTTGATCGGCATGAATACATTGTTCGTCTGGTCAAAGAAAAAGCCTGTGTTCCCCGATGACTGTTTCGCCAGGTAGTCCGCTTCCTTCTGCGAGAACATATCGGGATCTAGCAGTTTTTCCTTGTAAAGCTTGTTCAAATACTGAAGCATTTCTTTGTTCCGATCATTACCCATCCAAATTTCGACCTTGTCGTTTACCAGATTGATGTTGTAGCCTAGCTGCTGGTCGAGACCGAACGAACCGCTCATCATATTGACGATTGGCAATCCTTGACCTGGTACCGGAGCACGTGCGGTCATCGGAAGTTCGTCTTTTTTGCCGTTCCCGTTCGGATCTTTATCGCGGAAGGCGACCAGGACGTTGTACAGATCATCAGTCGTTACCGGTATGTCCATGTTCAGCTTCTTGAGCCACGCCTGGTTGATCCATTTTTTGTCTGTACGGGCGGCGTCCAGCGTGACGATACCCGGGATCGCATAAATGTGACCTTCCGGCGTCGTGATGCCCGAGCGGATCTCCGGATATTCCTCCATCAGTTTCTTGAGGTTGGGAGCATATTTCTCGATCAAATCTTCCAGCGGAATCAATTGGCCAGCCGCACCGTAGCGGGTTGCTTCCAGCTGCGAAATCCCCGACCGGTAAAAAGCGTCAGGCAGCTCGTTGGATGCAAACAGGAGATTTTTCTTTTCCTGAAAGCCGTCCGTCGGCGCTTCGGTGAATTCCACATGGACGTTGCTCATTTTCTCGTAATCCTGGAAAACGGGCATATCCTTGAACGCGCCGTTGACGGGAGCAATTCGGGTGAACATTTTCAGAGTAATAGAATCTTTCGTCAGCGGAAATCCGGACGCGCTGACAGTTGTTTCAGATGAACCCTCAGTGTTTTTGGATTCGGCTCCTTTTTCGCTATTGGAACCGCAACCTGCGAGTAATAATGCCGAGATGAGCGCCGTGCTCAGCGCACCTCTAGCCCAGTGTTTGGACATGAATCAATGACCTCCGTTTATATATAATTAGGAACCTTTGTAAGCGTTTCCCCTAGTGCATGTGAGTATTATAGTTCACCTGTCGTGGCAGCAAATTCTAATAATATGACTATTTACTCCACATATTTTACGGTTTCGGATTTCCCTCCCGTACGGAGGCTGTTCAAATAAGCTTGAGGCGTCATTCCGATGCGTTCCTTGAACACCTTGAAGAAGTAATTATATGTCGAAAATCCCACCTGGCTGCTGATTTGCTTGACTGAGTACTGTCCGCTTTCCAAAAGTTTGCGTCCCGCATCAATGCGGACCTTGTTCACGTATTCGGAGAAGGTGAGCTCGGTTTCCTCCTTGAATAGCCGGCTTAAGTAGGATGGATTCAGACCGATAGCGCCAGCCGCGAGCTCCAACGTGATATAGCCCTGGTAACGCTCCAATACTAAATGAATCGCCTGGGATACATGACGGGAGTAATTGCCCTTCACCCGCTGCTGTTTAAGCCATAGAAGCATCAGATCGAAGTAGGCTTGCAGCCACTGCTCCAATTCCCCGATGCTGCCGATTCTGCCCAAATCGCCACGCGGCGGGAGTTCCTTCATGGCGGCTTCCACCGAATGCAGCGGCATGGATTTTCTTAATGCCTTGTCGGCCGTGTGCAGAAGTTCGCTTGCCGCCATCTGTACCGCAGGCGCATGATACGGCAGATGACGGACGGCTGCGAACACCGAGGCGATCAGGCGATGCAGTCTTCCCTGGTCCAAGCTTTCGATCGCTAGGATCAATTCCTTCTGATCCTCGATGGTCGGAGCCATATGCAGCTGCTGAGAATAGGCTGTTTCCCGACCCGTTCGCTGCGCTTGAATCCCTTCCGAATCCTGCACGGCTTTCGCGGCTGCGGATGGTGAAGCATCGAGTGCTTTCACGGCCGACGCGTAGCTGTCGCCTAACTGGGCCAAACCGGCGCAAGGGTGTCCGATCGCATACGATGATTTCAGGTTTAACATCAACTCAAGGGAATGATGAACCCTGGCCATCCATCGCTGTGCTTCACCGGTAGCGGCATGCTCGCTGCGTTCCTTGAATGCGAACACGACGACCAGCCGTCCGTTCTCCACGTAGGCGGCCGTTCGTTCATGAATATCGCCCAAGCTTTGCTGCATCAGGTCTACCGCCTGCTGCACCAACCGGTTTGTTTGCATGTCGCTGTAGGATGCGGTAAGCAGCAAAAAAGGGTTAATCTGAACGGCTGCCGCAACAAATCGGACCGCTTCCGGATACAAGCCTTCCAGCAGACTTGAGCCCGCCATTGTGGAGTTTTCATCGTCCCTGCCTCTCACGAGGTCGGCAATATGCTCCCGTATGAATACGGGCCTTAGCGTATCGGCCATTTTCTTGCTCGCCAGCTGCCCTTCCTTCGCCTGGTTTTCTTGCTGCAAGTCCATCACGGCCTTGTTCAATACGTTCAAAAGAAGCGCCTCGTCCAGCCGGTGCTTGAGCAAATAGTCGATTGCCCCGTTCCGCATGCATTCGCGTACGTAATCGTAATCGTCGTAGCTGCTCAGCATGATCGTCTTGACGGACGGATGCCGTGTCCGTATGATGCCTTGAAGCTCAACGCCGCTCATTTCCGGCATATTGACGTCGATGATGGCAATATGAGGCAGCGAATCCTCCATCATCTGTAATGCCGTTTCTCCGCTGTAGGCTTCGCCGACGAACTCGAATCCATGTTTTTTCCAGTCGAATAACGTTCGGATCACGTTACTGATCAACGGCTCATCATCGATCAAAAGAACCTTGAACATGTCTAGACCACCTCTTGGGCGGATGTCTCCGCATGATGTATTTTCGGAAACCGGATCTCAACCTTCGTGTACAATCCCGGCTCGCTGTGCAGGCTTAAACCATATGGTTCGCCAAACATCCTGACGATCCGTTCATGCGCGTTGCGGATGCCCATGCTGCTGAAACGCGAAGTGGCGTCTTCCCGGTCCAAGCTTCCCAGCAGGGCGTCCATCTGCTCCTGCTCCATGCCTTTACCGTTGTCGATGACTTCGATGAGTACGTCCTGATCCTCCTCATATACCCGTATCAACACTTGCCCGCCATTATCGGATGGACCGATCCCGTGCATAATGGCATTCTCTACGAGGGGCTGCAGCATGAGCTTCAGCACCTTGCATTCAAGCAGCGATTGGTCTTCGATCTGCGTATGCACCTGAATCGGCTCCATATATTTGTATTTCACGATGGAAACATAGCTGAACACATAGTCAAGTTCTTCCTGGAGCGTTAAAAATTCATTGGAGTTCCCCAGTAACCCCCTCATAAGCTCGATTAAGGAGCCGGAAACTTCCTCAATATTGGGCACACCATTCAATTTAGCCAAATATTTGATCGTGTTCAGCGAATTATATAGAAAATGCGGGCGAATTTGCGCCTGCAGCGCCGTCAGCTCCGCCTCGCGTTTCTTCTTCTCGCTCTTTCGTATGCCTTCCATCAACCGCTTCAATTCATCAACCATGCTAATAAAAACACGATATAGCTGACCGATTTCGTCTTTGGTTTTGATCTCCGTTTTAGGAAATGATAAATTACCGTCCTTAACCTGCATCATCATGGATCTAAGCCTGCGAATATTCAGGGTTGTACGGGATGAGACCTGGTGGGAGCCAATCAGAATGATGATGAAGACAATGATCGCTACCTCGGCCATCAAATTGCGGATTCGGGTGGACTCGCTGAGCAGGGAGTCCAGCGGAATCAGCGCCAGTGTGCTCCAGCCTGTATATTCGGATAGGCGGCTGACGACGATGTAGGATCTTCCATTGATTTCTTGTTCCACTACACCGCCCTGCCCTGCAAGTTTCCGTTTGAGATCGACAACCTTTTCCAGGGAAGGCGCAAATGAGGATGGTGCAGACTCGGATTGATAAACATATCCATTCTGCTCATCAAGAACATACAGCATGCTATCTGCAGTCGGTTTTACACCATACGTTTTTTTTATGAATTCGTAGTCCAAATCGACCATGACAATGCCCACTGTCTCGCGGTTATAACGGATCTCACGTCCCACAGTAATGGCATCCGCCGCTCCTTTAGGTTTAAAATAAGCATGGCGTGAGCCGTTTTGCAGCATGTAATTTAGCATGGGTGTCCCAAGGACGGTACGGTCCATCCAAGGACCACCTGTAAAGAATACTTTACCGTTCAGACCGACAACGGCAACCCGAGAAATGTAAGGTTTATAGTTGATCAGAACCGATAAAAATTCAGTGATTCGCTTTTGTTCCTGAAACCATTCATAGCTAATCTCCTCATTCGGGCTCATGATTGTATCGATCACCGTATTTTTGTTGGTCACGACAACCGTGTTCAACCGATCGATCTCCTCCAGCATGATATTGAGGGATTCGTCCGCCTGGCGAATACTGTCCGATACGGAAGTAACCGCGTTATGCTTGATCGTATCGCGCATGTTCACATAGACGATTCCGGTAACGGAGACGATGGACAGAAAAGTGATCAGACCGAATGCGATAAATATTTTTCCCTGCATGGTAGTTTGGGGCGAAAACCATCTTCGAAGAGTTGAAAGCTTCATATAGGGAGCTCCTCGCAAAAGAATTTATTGAATCTAATGGATAAAGATAGTTGCAAGCGCTTACGTTTTACACGTCATGCGGTCTACTCTCACCTTTGTTTCCGAATGATAAGTGGACTTACCTTGTAGTAAATTTTGAAAGCCCTGGTGAACGAGTACAAGTTGGGATACCCAAGAGAAAGTGCAATCTCTGTAACGGTCGCATCCGTTTCCTGTAACAATCGTTTCGCTTTGACCATGCGGATTTTCTGAAGGTACTTAAGCGGAGGCATCCCGACCTGACAGGCAAACATATTGGAGAAATAAGAGCGGTGAACCCCTGCAAAAGCAGCGACCTGCTGTACGGATATCCCCTCTGAGGCATGCAGCTCCATAAATTCCATACATTCATCAATCCACCCTGAAGGTTCTGCTACAGGGGAATCGACGGTAACTGGCATGAGCTCGGCCATCAGTGCGCAAACGAGACTTTGCAGCTTGAGCGCGTTCGCCGGGTTCCGCTTTACAACATCTTCCAATTCATCAATTACTTTTTCGGCATGTTCTTTCACACGGGAGGAAATAGCCTTTTGACGAAACGGTCTTTCAGGCGTAATTCCCGCCATCTCCAATAAAGGCTGGACCCTTTCTCCATCAAGCGCGAGCCAGTTCATCCGAAGCGTCGAATCCGAGGGAAGTCTGTAATAGCAGTAGGTTTGACCCGGATACAAACAAAACAGGTCACCTTGCTGCAGATCAATCCATTTGTCGCCGAATTCAAGCCGGATCATTCCCTCTTGCAAGAAGTGGAGGCTGTAGCTTTCGATCCTTTTCGGCCCTACTTTGTAATTGGGTTTACCCAAACTCCGACCCGCCCGGACTGGCCATATTCGAGCTTCCTTATCCAGTTCCGCGGGAGTATAGTAAATAAAATCTGCAAATTCATATTCATATTCCTGCATGTCCAACTCCTCCACTTTTGCAAACATTTTCTTCTAGAAAATAACAAAATGACAATCATGTTTTTATTTGATGTCTTTCTAAAATGTCACAAATCAACATAATTATAAATGTAAAGGTTTCATATTGTCGAGATCACCTAACATATTGCGAATATTAATGAACAGCTTTTTACCATCGGGTCCTTTCAGCATGAAATATAGACGCTTGGCATGTAATTACAAAAAAATATAAAATTCACGCAGCACAGACCTTTTGTCATGGGTCGTTCGAAAGTGGTTTCCCAATTTTCCGTATGATACGATTGACATATGGCAATCGGATAAGTATTCACCATATCAAAAAAACGGGAGTGAATATTATGCAAGAGGAAATTATCTCTTTAGCTGAAATCACCCAGTTTCGATCAGCTGCGGAGGAGTTTAATCCCTTTGATTGGTACAGACACCATTTAGAACATGAACCGATCAGCTACAATGAAGCAACGAATTCGTGGAATGTGTTCCGGTATGAGGATGTCAAGAGAGTTTTAAGCGATTATGAGTACTTTTCCAGTGTGCGAACCCGCACAACGATCAGTGTCGGAGCAGATAATGAGGAGGGGCATCATAATTCAGGCCGAGTAAATTTGAACTCAGATCCTCCGGATCACCGTAAAAGCCGCAGCCTGCTCTCTGCTGCTTTTACGCCAAGAAGCTTAAAGCTGTGGGAGCCTCGTATCCATGAAGTAGTCAGCCAGTTAATTGAGGATATGGGTGACGAGCCCGTCATTGATATCGTCAAAAGCTTTTCGGGCGCACTGCCTACGATCGTGATAGCTGAACTGCTGGGTGTTCCACCTGAGGATCGGTTCTTGTTTAAAGAATGGGTCGACCATCTTTTCCTTCCGCTCCCTATGGATCATATCGAAGATGTTCAGGAACTAAAGCGGCAGGCTGCCAAAAATTACTACAGCTACCTCCTTCCCCACGTGATTCTGAAGAGAACGAATCTTGCCGATGATATTATCTCTGACCTGATTCAGGCGGAGGTAGACGGTGAACGGTTAACAGATGATGAAATTGTTCGGATGACCATGTTTATCCTGGGAGCAGGCATAGAAACGACAAGCCATCTGCTGTCCAGCACATTCTATTCCTTCTTATATGATAACGATCAGATTTATACCGAAATACAATCGAACCGTGAGCTGCTTCCTGGCGCGGTGGAAGAAATGCTGCGTTACCGTTTTCATATCGCAAAAATGGACCGGACGGTGAAGCAGGATAACAACGTGCTCGGTGTGGAATTAAAAAAGGGCGATGTCGTTGTAGCCTGGATGAGTGCTGCCAATATGGACCAAGAGATGTTTGAGGATCCTTTCACCTTAAACATTCACCGTGCTAACAATAAAAAGCATTTGACCTTCGGCAATGGTCCTCATTTTTGTCTAGGCGCTCCGCTTGCGCGGCTCGAGGCCAACATCGGACTAGGGCTGTTCATGAATCATTTTGAGAGGATTGAACCGGTCCAAGGTTTCAATCTGGAAGCGAACCTCACGCCTTCTGCTGCCGGACAAACGCTCACTTCCTTGCCGATCCGAGTATATCGCAGATAGCATAGAGCTCGCATTGCTGAACATATTAAAGCCTCTCCCGACACGGGAGAGGCTTTATTCAACGACGATATACATAAACGCATTGCTGGTGCCCTTGTTTCATTCAAAGCTGTGACTGTCTTAGTTAGATTTTTCCAGAACAGCAAAGTAATTTTCTTCATTGTCCGCAAAGTTAAATACTCTGCCGGTAGGGAGATTTACGATATCACCCACCTTGATATTTTTATTAGATAAGCTGCTATGCAGCTCGTCTAGGTTATCCGCAAAAAACATCAAAGAAGGCGTTCCCAAATTTAATTCAGGAGACATTTTAGCAACGAATTCTTTGCTGTGGAGTATGATGCTTGTTTCCGCTCCCTCTGTTGGAGCAATTTCAATCCATCTCATGTGACCGTTATTTTCTTCGGAAACGATATGAAATCCTAATTTTTTCGTCCAAAAATCCACTGACTCATCCTGGTTGTTTACATACAACATCACTTGTCCAATTTTATTCATCATAGACATTCTCCCTAATATTTAGTAAACATGCTTTTAATTTTTCCTAATCCAAAGGGAATTTTCTCCCAAGCTAAATTATATCAGCAGCTAGCGCTCTTGTCGTGCTGCTGTCGATTTTAAAAAACGATACTATGAGCTTTCAATAGGATATGTTTTTTGTTCATTCTCCGTTCACTGGGTTAGGTAACGGCGGTATATCACGTACTTCTTCAGGGAGTTGATAAGAAATGCTTGGTACCTTTTTGGGGAGATATTCGATCACATCAGATGAAAAAATGGAGACGGCCATACTTCCGTTACCTGCATATGCCCGGATCAGTACAGGCTGGTTATAAGCATTATTAAATTCAAAGTCCGGGCCCCCCCAGCTTACGGTCGCATCTCTTCCCGGAGGAACATAGGGAACGTGGCGGCTGTGCGAATATCTCTTTACAATATGTAATCCTGCCCGATCGACCGCGTTAAATAGAGTTGAGGATACTTGACAGATACCTCCACCTACGCCTTCAGATAATTCTCCACGCACGATGACTGTTGCCCTCCTGTACCCCCTTCCCGCCGTTCGAATCCCGACCACTCGATTAAAGGAGAAGGATTCTCCAGGAAATATGACGGTACTGTCAATCGCCTTGGCTGCCAAAGCGATATTATGAGAACGATCTGTATTATTGGCGTTGTAATACGTTACATAATAACCGATTGGTTTTGCCCGCAGCGAAGCCAGCAGTTCCGTATCTACCTTCGGATACACCGGATACATAGGTGCTTCTATAGAAGCTGTTCCACCGCTGTAGAGGTATGCATAGTACCGTTTAAGAAGCTCTCTTCGGTTAAGCATGTACCCATTTTGACCGGAGACAATTTGTCCGTTACCGTCAATTCGGGCGTTTATTGGTTCCTTATATGTTTTCAGGTCCAATTCGTTCACCCATTGGTTATACTTTTCCATATCCAGCAGAGGAAACACCAAAGTATTATGTGCATCCCGTTTCAGACTGGAAATGGATTTCCCCTCATGGGTAATGGTCAGCATGCCATGATCCTGATCTCCGTCTTGGTCCTGCAGAAGTTTGAACAGGAGACACGCCATTGATATCCATTTCAAGCAACATCACTCGCTTCATCATTGTGGTCATCTCTTTGTGAAGGCATTCTTCCTGCTATTATGATTCCATTCCTGGATATTCATTCAAATACATGACAGATAAGATCTTTGAAACTTGCATACAACGAAAAAAACCCTGACAGCGTTTGCCGACAGGGTTTCTGTAATGTTGTCGTTATTTTTTCAGGTGATACGGAACAGTCGTTACGATGACGTCCTTGCGATAAAGCAAATAGGCGCGAATCATAAAACTTGTCTGGTTATGCAGCAGATTTTGCCAGCTTTTCTTAGGAATAAACTGTGGAATAATCACCGTCACTTGATAATGGGATTCACTGGCTTTCCGGTGCACCGTATCGATAAATTTGCTTAGAGGATGAATGATGCTCCGGTAAGGAGAATGCAAAGTCACAAGACGTACATCGGGTCTCCACTGGTTCCATTTTTCCTCGAACCGTGTCTCTTCTTCTCTTTCAAAAGGAATGTAAACGGCGATGATCTGATCGGCTGACAGTGACTTCGCATAATTCAAGGAATGCTCGACAACGTGTGTGATGCCGGACACGGGCAGAATGACGACATTACCTTCAATCGGGACAGCTTGCTCACAAGTGGCAAGTCGTAATTGTTCACCAACTGCTTCATAATGCTTCTTAATGCGGTGAAAAAGATAAACGATCAGCGGCAAGAATATCAGTACAGGCCAAACCTGCGAAAATTTGGTCATAAAGAACATGATGGAAACCGTAAAGCTGATAAGCGCTCCTATCGTATTAATAATCAGTTTAGGGACCCAGCCTGCCGGTTTTTCGCGAATCCATTTGACCATCATGCCCGTCTGTGAAAGGGTAAATGGAATGAATACACCCACCGCATATAATGGAATCAGATGCTCGGTTTGTCCGTGGAACGCAATAATCAGGACGATCGATAATAATCCCAGGATGATAATGCCATTCGAATACCCGAGACGATCTCCCCGGACAGTGAACATTCTTGGAATAAACTTATCCTTGGCAAGATTGACCGCAAGCAGGGGGAAAGCTGAATATCCCGTATTGGCTGCAAGGATCAGAATTAAGGCGGTCGTTCCCTGAATAAAGAAGTACATAAAATGCCGGCCGAAGGTCTGCTTGGCAATTTGAGATACTACCGTTTCATGAGCATTAGGCGAGATACCTAAATAATAAGCAAGGAAAACGATACCCGAGAACAACAGGGCAAGCAGGATTCCCATGGCCATTAACGTTTTGGCCGCATTTTTGGGTCCAGGATCTTTAAAGTTGGGTATAGCATTCGATATCGCTTCAACCCCTGTAAGAGCCGAGCTGCCTGATGCGAATGCTTTTAAGAGTAAAAACAAGCTGATGCCGGCAACCGGCGTCCCAATCGGAGCATGTAATTCGGGAGACACATGTCCCGTCATAATGTTGTACATACCTACCCCAATCAGGATGAATAATGCAAATGCGAATAAATATACCGGGTAGGCCAAGATAGATGCAGACTCGGTTACACCCCTTAAATTCAATATCGTAATCAGAATGACAAAAATTACGGCAATAGCCACCGTATGCTCATGCAGGGCAGGGAAAGCCGAAGTTAATGCGTCTGTGCCCGCCGACACGCTGACGGCAACTGTCAAAATATAATCGACCAACAAAGAGCCACCCGCAACCAGCCCAGAATAAACCCCCAGGTTCTGCTTGGATACGACATAGGCTCCCCCGCCATGCGGATAAGCAAAGATGATTTGACGGTATGAAAGAATCAGAGCCGTTAATAAAACCAATACTCCGATCCCAATGGGTATCGAATACCAGAATGCTGCCGTGCTTACCGTGATCAAAACCAACAGGATTTGTTCCGGTCCATAAGCAACGGATGATAAGGCGTCAGAGGAAAGTATTGCCAACGCCTTTTTTTTATTAAGTTTTTGTTCTCCCAGTTGGGTCGATTTCAGAGGCCGCCCGATTAGAAGTCTTTTTAATGCTGCCATTGCCTTAGTGTCACCGCCAGTGTCAAGTTGTAATATCATAGATGTCCCGAAACGGTTATCGCTCATAACCATTTCGACACGACAAAAAAAGCCGCAGGAAAGTTGGACCTTCCCGTGGCTTGTTAAAAACTTTTGCACACGACAAATTCCTCTTTCATAACGCTTACGAGGTTAGCTGACGGATTCGGGCTTGAAAGTATCCCTACACTTATAGTTAATAACCAAGTGATTCACCCCTAGGATGAAAAAAACTCATCCTCTTTGGTTCCCCCGCTCCTGATTTCAGAATTAAGCGATCTAGGAGTATATAATTTCAGGTTCACAAGTCATGATTACGAATGAAATCTTACTCCTTTCAAACACTTCATGTAAAGAAGCAAAGAGTCAAGGATAGGTTCAAAATCTTCTAATATGTGTTCATGGCATCGTTTACAATGAGTGGATGCTATGCTTTACTCGAATTATCTTTAATTCCCTCCAATTCCTGATCCAACTCACAGTTCCGAATCACCCCTATCCAAACATCAATACACAATTGAGCAAAATTAATTCATAGTAAGAAATTAAATCGTGAACATTGTCGTCATTTAGGCTATCGTTTCGTTATTTTGAATCCACAAAAAAAGGCCGCGGTTTCCGCGGACTCTTAAGAGGATATTTTCTTTTCTCACGATATTCCTGCCACGTTCGTTGAACTAGATAACCTAATAATATGGAAATTCCTCTCTGATTCCCAACATACTTTGGAGGCCATTTATTCATTCAGCAAAGCTGCTTGGCGCTTGTAATGATCCTCGATCACCATGCAGGCCATGGCTTCGATCACGGGCACGACGCGGGGGCAAATGCACGGATCATGCCTGCCGATCGTCTTAATCTCCCTCTCATTGCCGTTCACGTCAATAGTCCGTTGTGGTAAGGAAATAGATGAAGTCGGCTTGACGACGACACGGAACACAATATCAGCTCCTGTGCTGATTCCTCCGATGATCCCCCCGGCATGGTTTGTCAGGAATCCATCTGTGTCCATCTGATCATTGTGTTCGCTTCCCCGCATTGCGGCTGCTTGAAAGCCCGCCCCGAATTCAATACCCTTAATCGCGCCCACGGACAACATAGCCCTTGCCAGCTCTGCGTCCAATTTGTCGAACACGGGCTCCCCTAGCCCCGGAGCGACGCCGCGGATTCGGCATTCGACGATACCTCCGCAGCTGTCACCCTCTTCAGTCAGCTGTTCGATCTTCTCGATCATGCGACTTGCGGCTGCCGTATCGCACGCCCGCACCGCATTGCGTTCAATGACATCGGCGTCGAAATTCTCGCATTTTATACCGCCGATCTCAGTCGTATAGGCCAGAATCGAAACACCCCGCCGGTCCAAAAGCTTACGCGCCACCGCTCCCGCAGCCACCCGAGCAGTCGTCTCCCTTCCTGAAGCCCTGCCGCTGCCGCGAAAATCGCGAATTCCATACTTTTTCTCATATGTGAGATCCGCATGCCCGGGCCGGTACATGTTTTGGATGTCGTCGTATGCTGACGGGCGCATATCTGTATTGTTAAGCATGATGCACAGTGGCGTCCCCGTTGTACGCCCCTCGAATAGGCCAGATAGGATGCGTATCTTATCGTATTCCTTCCGGGGAGTCGTGACTGAGGATTGTCCCGGCCTTCTTCTATCCATCTGAATCTGGATGTATGCCTCGTCCAGCTCAACGCCCGGCGTGACACCCTCCACAATTACGCCTACAGCCTCTCCGTGTGATTCCCCGAACGTGGTCATTTTTAACCGCTCTCCGAACGTACTTCCCGCCATGCTAATTCCTCCCCGAATATTTAGAATTTCTTCTCTTTCAGTTTAGAGTTATACTTGAAATAAATGAAATCGTAATATTCGACGTGTGCCATAGAGAGGATTGATATCAAATGATCGCGAACACAGAATGGTATCGCGTTTTCCTGCATGCTGCTGAGACTTCCAATTTGACGAAAGCCGCGCAAAATCTCCATATGACGCAGCCTTCTGTGAGTTATGCAATCAAGCAGCTTGAAGGGGCTTTCGGTGTTGTGCTATTCGACCGATTATCCAAGGGGGTCCGCTTAACGCAAGAAGGACAGGATTTGTATAAGCATGTCCGGCAAGCGTTCGAGGAACTTGATGCTGCAGAGCGCCGCATGAAGAAACTGAAGCAGTTTAGCGAAGGACGGCTGAGAATTGGTGCAAACGGGGCGATCGTTAAGGATTTTCTTTTACCCTCGCTCGACTCGTTCCATGCCGATTATCCCGACATTCGCATTCAACTGACGCAGGAGCGGACCAGCAGCATTTTGGAACGTTTAAAAAAAGGCTCTCTGGACCTTGGCTTCGTCCATCTGCCGGTATCGGATGAAGAAATCAAGGTCCTCGACTCCCATGCCTCGCCTTATTGTGCGGTCGTTGGAACGGCTTTTGCGGATTGGACACGAGAGCCCTTACGGACTGAAGAGCTGACTAAGCTTCCTCTGTTAATGCTATCCATGGGCAGCTCGACACGATTTTTCATCGAAGGGTGGTTCCGATCGCAAGGGGTGGAAGTGGAAGCCGATTTCGAGTTGAGCAGCTTGGATATGCTCGCGGAATTTGCCGAGCGAGGTTATGGGATAGCCTTCTTGCCTCGGGACTTTGTCGCATCTCGTATTGCGGACGGATCGTTGCTGGAGCTTAGAACAGAAATCCCCCTACCGGATCGGCATATCGGTATTGCTGTCCACAAATATTTGACCCCATCGCTGGCTGCAGGGGCTTTTTTGGGGATGCTGCAGAACTGACGATTCTTTAACGCATTCAAGATGTTTCTACAAAACGTACCTGAATTTCCGATAGCTTAATGGTGGCAACGCATTCTCGAATACGACCTGTAGCCTAAAACAAAAAAAGCCGCGATTTCCGCAGCTCCTTCTGGATCTATGTTCCTTCGTTAATTAACCCGTTGCCATCATGCTACATGCTCCCTGTTTCGTTTGCTACCCTTCCACCTGCGCCCAGACATCCTTATATTCCTTATGCCTTTTAAATTGAGCCAAAGCAAACGAGCACGCGGGAACGATTTGCTTGCCTTCCTTGCGGGCGATATCTACGACCGCCTTCACCAGCTGATCGCCTATCTTCTGGCCTCGCAGCTGTTCCGATACATACGTATGGTCAATAACAATGATCCGGTCATCGAGCGGCTTGAAGTGAATCTCCGCAACGTCTTGTCCATCCTCCACGAGGACGAGTTCCTGACTGCCCTCACGAATTTCTCTCATGGGTTTCACGCTCCTTGTCGGTTGCTCTACTTTCTCATCTATTCTTCCCCCTCGCACGGTCTGCCGAAACATCGGGCTCTTGCTGACGGAAGGAAAATAAGCACTCTCCTGATATTTACTCTGGCGCTTTAGCAGAAGAAAGTGTATTATAAATACCTGTCGGTTCATTTTTTCATATCAGCAAGTAACTTTCCGAAAATTTTCAAAAGGGGTTTATCATCATGACCAGACATAAATTAGGCTTCTGGATCCTGACCGCCCTCGTGGTCGGCAACATGGTCGGTTCCGGAATTTTCATGCTGCCTCGATCTCTGTCGGAAGCGGCAAGTCCTGCCGGGGTCATTCTGGCGTGGGGCGCTACAGGACTCGGTGTACTCACCCTGGCGCTTGTCTTCGGCAGCTTGGCTGTCCGCAAGCCTGAGCTTAGCGGCGGCCCGCAAATCTATGCGAAGGAGCTGTTTCGTAAAGGTTCCCATGGCTCCCTCTTGGCTGGCTTTATGTCAACCTGGGGATACTGGGTAGGCAATATCGCCGGTTTTGTGGCGGTTATCACGACGTTCGCAAGCTATCTTTCCACCTTCTTCCCGGTGCTTACCAGTAGCAAGGAATGGCTGACCATCGGGAATTTCACGTTAAAAGCTGGCAATGCCCTGACGTTTCTCGTCTGCTCGCTACTGCTATGGGGAACATACGCCATCTGTCAAAAAGGCATGAACGGTGCGGGAAGGTTAAATTTTATTGCTACGGCCACCAAGGTCATCGGATTTGCACTCTTCATCGTGATTGCCCTGTTTTCGTTTGAGCAGAG
Organism: Paenibacillus sp. J23TS9; assembly: GCF_018403225.1. Taxonomy (NCBI): domain Bacteria; kingdom Bacillati; phylum Bacillota; class Bacilli; order Caryophanales; family Paenibacillaceae; genus Paenibacillus; species Paenibacillus sp. J23TS9. The sequence continues at coordinate 1,844,400 of NZ_BOSG01000001.1, forward strand.
CAATATTGGGCCATTCCTGGCTCCACGAACTAACGACAGCGGGGAGACGCTCAGTCTGCTTTCCCAGGTTAACTCGGCCGCGATTGCAACGCTTTGGGCTTTCATCGGAGTGGAATCCGCCATGGTCTTTGCAGCACGCGCCCGGCGCAAGCAGGATATCCGCCGCGCGACCATCGCCGGGCTGTTGATCTCGATCGTACTGTATGTAGGCATTAGCATATTGACAATGGGCCTGCTGACACAAGACCAACTAATGGCTTCACAGAACCCGCTGGTGGACGGCATCTCTACCGTGTTGGGACCCATTGGCGGCAAGCTGCTAGCTGGCCTCGGCCTGATTAGTCTGCTGGGCTCCACCATCGGCTGGGTGCTGTTAAGCAGCGAAGTGCCGTTCCAAGCGTCCAAGTTAGGCGTATTCCTGCCGTCCTTTTCCAAGGAGAATAGTAAAGGTATGCCAAAGGTATCACTCTGGATCTCCAGCATCCTCGGACAGATTTTGCTGCTATCCACGATCTCGGGTTCCATCTCGGCGGCGTTTGATTTTATCATCTATATCGCTACGCTAGCTTATCTGGTCCCTTACCTGATCGCATCGCTCTACCACCTCAAGCTGATCTGGACTGGCGAAACCTACACATTCCAGAAGGAGCGGGTCACCGAAGGGATCATAGCGGCTTTGGCTGCCATTTACTCGCTATGGGTGATTGTAGCAGGTACCGCGGATCTCAAGACGTTCCTGCTTGGACTTGCGCTGATTGTCAGCGGCATCCTGTTTTATCCGCTTCTGCTGAAGTACCGGAAAGTCCATAAGAAATCAATCTAAGGTCTTTCACGCGCTTTCGTTCATCAGAGAGCAACGACGGTTAGTAATTTATTTGTTCGTAGAGGTTATGAAAATAAGTTCTTGTCTTAAGCACTGGACAAGCACTTGTTTTAATAAATTATAGAGACCCCCACTTTTTACGAATACTCCCTGCTTCTTTAACCATTCTGTCCATCAGCTCGGAAACCGTAGGGATATCATGAATCATACCGGTTACTTGACCTGCCCAACCAAAGCCTTCTTCCTTGATGTCGTCGTAAATCCAGCGTTTGTTGGCTTCTCCGCTAATATAATTCTTTAACGCCTCATAAGTTGGTGACTCGCGCTCGATTTCAAGTACTTTATCGATGTATTCACTTCGCAGAACCCTGGCAGGAGAATGGATCGAACGTTTAATTACAGCTGTATCAAACTCCGAACTCTCGATTAAAGCCTTTTTATAGGAAGCAGAGGCATGAACACATTCCTGAGTGGCAATAAAGCGCGTCCCCATTTCGATACCTTCTGCACCAAGTGCTTGGGCAGCCATCCAACCGCGGCCATCTCCGATCCCCCCTGAGGCAATGACGGGAATTGAAACGGCATCAACCACCTGCGGAACAAGAACTATAGTGCCAACATCGTCACGCCCTAAGTGTCCGCCACCTTCCTGCCCCACAACAATCACAGCAGATGCACCTAATTGTTCCGCCTTTTGTGCCTGTCTGCTTGAGGAAACGAGCACCAGTGTTTTGATATCCGTGGACTGCAGCATCCCTAAAATCGCCGCAGGATTACCGCCCGTAATCGTCACAGCGGATACTTGCTCATCAATCGCGACCTGCACTCGATCCTCGAAAGATACACCATGCATACCAATAGCAAAGTTGACACCAAATGGCTTGTCTGAAAGTGTACGTGTACGCTGAATTTCTTGGTGGAGAGCATCTGCGTTCGGGAGACTCATGGCAGTGATTTGTCCTAATCCTCCGGCATTCGAAACTGCGGCAGCGAGGTCTGCATAAGCCAAATAGGCAAGCCCTCCTTGAATGATAGGATACTTAATTTGCAATAATTCAGTGATCCTCGTATTCCATTGCATCGTTAACACCTCCCGTATTTTACCATATACATTCATCTATACCTTAATAACAGTAGGGTCAAGGCAAATAACATGACGATCCCGCCTACTTGATAATCCATTTTCTGAAATTTCAGCTGCTTATAGCTGGTTCTTCCTTTACCATTGCCATAAGCACGTGTATCAATAGCGTAGGTCAGCTGTTCGGCACGTTGAATGGTCGTGAAGAGCAGCGGAACTAAAATCGGAATATAGGATAACATCCGTTTGGGTAGCGGTAATGTCGTCATGTCAAACCCTCTAGCCTTTTGCGCCAGAAGAATGCGGTCCAGTTCCTGCACAATGGTCGGGATAAACCGAATCGCAATGACAATCATTAAAGAAAACTGCTCCACGGGAACGTTAAGCTTGGATAGCGGTGATAGCAACTTTTCAAGACCATAGGCTAATGTTAGCGGTTTTGTGGTTAACGTTAGTACAGATGCTAATAAGACGAGTAAAACAATGCGCCAGACGAAACGCGTCCCATTTTGTAACCCTTCCACAGTTAGCTCAATGAATGACCATGACCAAATTACGGTTCCTTTTGTGAAGATAACATGATATAGAAAGGTAAACATCAAGATGAATAAAATGGGCTTTATCCCTCTCCAAATCACGCGGACCGGAATCTTCGATATCATTAACAAGCCTATCACGAAGAGGCTTGCAACCAAGTAGCTAAGACCCGTTTCAAGCATCAGGAAGCTCAGCATCATTGTGGTGATGCTTATAAGCTTCGTCCTCGGGTCCAGCCGGTGAAATATGGAATGCGTCTCGATATATTGACCTATGAGTATGGTATTAGCCATTCAGATGCCCCTTCTTTTCCAGATTGGCATAATGGCTTTGAAAATATCTTCTTCTCTACAGCTTGCCACCTCAATGTTCCGGCCGGATAATTCTTCTATCATCTTTAGCAGTTGTATGGGTTCTGGCAGCGGTAACCCGATGTCCTGCAGCAGCTGGGACTGTTCCAGAAATAAAGTGTTAGTGTCATAATGACCCCTAAGTTGACCGGCATGAAATACGATAACCTCATCCGAGTATTCGGCGACATCTTCCAGTTGGTGTGAGACGCAGATAAGCGTGCGATTCTCTTGTAGTTGCCAATTCTTGAGTAACTGCAGCATATCGACTCGGCTGGCCGGATCAAGACCTGCTGTCGGTTCGTCCGCGATAAGCAGCTCCGGGTCCATCATCAACACAGAGGCGATGGCTACTCGTCGCTTCTGACCTCCACTTAATTGGAAGGGAGGAAACGGAAGAATTTCCTCCGACAGACCTACTTGCGGTAAAATCGTTTTAATAGACTCTGTAATCTGCTGACTTGAAAACCCTCGTTGTTTCGGCCCAAAGGCAAGCTCCTTTTGAACCGTCGTCTCAAATAGCTGATGCTCTGGATATTGAAATACGAATCCGATTTCCGGGACGACCTTGATCTGCCCTTTAGCATCTCTATTAACTGGCTGCCTATGAACCAAATAGTCTCCATCAATGGCGGGAATCAGCCCCTTCAGCACTTGAACAAACGTAGACTTTCCTGCACCCGTTTGACCGATAACGGAAATAAACTTCCCCTTTTGGATTGTGCAATTTACATGTTGTATAGCCGCTTGATTGGTATAATGCACGCTCACATCGTTTAGTTGATAGACCATTGTGAACGAATCATCTCCTTCCAATCAGCTGTAAGTGGCGATTTTTCATGAAGTTGTTGATGTAGTCGCACGGCAAATGGTAAGTGTAATTGATAGTCCGCAGCGGGCATGGTTTCAAAAAAGGCCAGCGGGTCGCCATCAAATTCGAGTCTCCCTTGATGTATGAGTAACATGCGCTCAGCAGATAGCACTTCCTCCATGTGATGTGTGATGTGAATGATGGTCATGCCTTTCCTATGCAGCTCACGCATAATGGAAATTACCTGTTCTCTCCCCTGTGGATCAAGCATCGAAGTCGCCTCATCGAAAATAATGATTTGAGGGCGCATGGCCACAATAGCCGCAATGGCTACGCGCTGCTTTTGACCGCCGGATAACTCGTGTGGCAAGGCTTCTAAGTAATCCTCCATTTGAACAGCTTGCAATGCATGCTGAAGACGCTCAAGCATTTCCTCTCTTGGCACGCGAATATTTCCCAAGCCAAACAGTATCTCATCCATAACGGTTGTGGTAATGAATTGATCCTCTGGATTTTGAAAGACCAGACCGATTTGCTCATGAATCCGGGTAAGGTCAGAAGGCTTTGACGTGTCTAAGTTGTTAAGTTCCACACGACCTTCCTTCGGAAGCAGCAGTCCATCCATTAGCTTGGCAATTGTAGATTTCCCGCAACCATTGGCGCCAACGATCGCGACGAACTCACCTGGTTCGATCGTAAAGCTTATATTTTCTAAGACGGGCTGTCCCTTTTTATAATAGAAATGAACTTGATTGAATGTAAGCATTCATGTACTTCCCTTCTGTCGGTACCACGTTGTGAAGAATGCCTCAATGCTATTCTCGGTAAAGACAGGCTCCGGCTTTTGCCACTTGGTCACCTTGGAGCCGTTCACGCCAAATATTTCACCTGTTAGCTCTGGATCCGGCTGTGCCAATAAGGCGGCCACGAAGCGGGCGATATCATCTGCTTCCCCTACCCGCCAGAACTCCGGAAATGGCTCATGACGAATAGCATACTTTTCCTTCAAATGATCGATTACAGGCCTTGTCATATCCGTTAAGGCAGCAGGGGAAATGGCATTCACCCGAATCTGATGATGCTTCAGTTCGGCAGCGAGCGTCCACACGACGCCGAGCATACCCGCCTTTGCTGCACTGTAATTCACTTGTCCAACCGAACCTGTTAATCCGGCAGTCGAAGTCATCAGAATGATGTCTCCGCCATTATTTTGCATATGGGGCAGCACGCGCTGAATCGTATAAAATGCGCCATTCAAATGAACATCGAGTACAGAATGCCACTCTTCATCCGTCATACGAAGACATTTTTGATCATGAACATTTCCAGCGTTATGTATCAGTACATCGATGCGTCCATAATCAGCTATGACGGCATCCACCATCGCAGTGACTAAGGCCGGATTTGCAATATCAGCACAGTAACCGGCCGCCTCCCCACCTGCATCATGAATCTCCTGCACGACTTGGTCGATTAACACTCGATTCGTCCCATTAACTACGACTTGATAAGCGGATCGTCCAAGATTAGCGGCGATACTGCGCCCAATTCCTCTTGTCGCTCCTGTGATGATCGCTACTTTTTTCATCGCTGCCTCTCTTTCACTGACAATGTTCCCGATGCAATCACTTCACCAGACTCTGCTGTAACGGTCATCAGGATATGGCCATCACTGTCCACAAATTCAAAAATCGCTACCGAATCTACTAAAAGCGGCTTTTGAAATTTCATATCATACGTTGAGATCCATTGCGTTGGATGCTCGCTCAAATAAAGCGATTGTCCCAGTCCCATGATATACATACCATGCACGATGGGCCGTTTGAATCCCGCCCCTGCTGCGGCTTCAGCATCCAAATGAATGTCTGCCGTATCTTTAGAAGCTGCGGCATATTGCCGAATGGCTTCATAGGTTATGTGTTTTTTCGTGATCATCACCTACCCGAATCAATACCGTATCCGCTGTGACAATAAGTTCGCCATCACATCTACAAACAAGCGTATGTGTAAAAAATGTCAGAATGCCTTGTTTACCCGCTTTTCGCTCTACATTCGTTAATGCTAATTCACAGTCCAAGATCATGCCTGCCGTAATCGGTGCCTCATACGAAAAACGCTGCGATCCGTGAATCAGGGGGGCTTTCATGTTCAGCCAAGGAATATCAAATGCTTGCCAGAAAATAACGGGCATTGTCGCAGGTGCGATGAGATTGCCATGTATCGACTGCAAAGGAGCCTCAATACTGTCTGCATACTGGGAAATCCACTCCGCTGTGATATAAATTTGATGCTGAATTCTCTTCATTCCATCGCCTCCACAAGGGTTGCGATACCGATACCACCGCCAATGCCCAGCGTGGCCAGACCTCTTTGATAAGGATTATGCAGCATTTCAGCACATAGACGCGTCATTAAAATCGCCCCTGATGCACCATATGGATGGCCAATAGCAAGCGCGCCACCACCAAGATTGACCTTTTCCTGAGGGATCTGAAGCTGATTTAGCGAAGCCAATACTTGGGAGGCGAATGCTTCATTAAACTCCACAATGTCTAAATCAGCCACGGTCATCTGTTGACGACTCAGCACCTTCTGGACAGCTGGAACGGGGCCCATTCCTAAATAATTCGGATCGACACCTGCCGCTTGAGCATCCACTACGCGCAATATAGGCTTTAACTTAAGCTCCTCACATTTTTCACGGGACATGATTAGAACAAGCGCAGCTCCATCATTGAGAGGACAAGCATTACCAGCGGTTACGGTACCTTGTTCCAGAAAGATTGGCGATAGCTTTTTCAGCTTTTCGAGGCTCGTGTTGGCTCTAGGACATTCATCACTAGTCACCCATTCGCCATCAACTTGAAGCGGTACTATTTCCTGCTGAAATCGTCCTGTCTGCTGAGCATGGATTGCCTTTTGGTGGCTTTTTAAAGAATAATGATCTTGTTCTTCTCTGGATATCTCGTATTTATGGGCGACATTCTCCGCGGCAATACCCATATCCGGATCGCCGTAGGTGCTTGGGGTAAAATGTGCACGTGTATACAGCTGGGGTACGCCCATCAATGTTTGCGGCTTCGCCATTTTCCATGGCGCGCGACTTGTGCTTTCCACACCACCTGCTAAATAAACCTCACCGGCCCCGCTTTGAATGAAGCGTGCTGCGATATTGATGGCCTCAAGACCCGAACCACACTGCCGATCAACCGTAACGCCAGGGACGGTGACAGGAAGTCCTGCTTCAAGAGCAGCAACTCTTGCAATATTCCCACCTGGACCTACCACATTGCCAATGATGACATCATCGATGAAGTCCTTGGGTAATTTCGTTTCCGCTACAATATGCTGAATAAGCGGCGCTAATAATGCCTCCGGCTCAAGCCCGCTTAAAACGCCACCCATTCTACCAATGGGCGTACGTTTTGCCATGACAATCACAGCTTCTGTCATACCATCACTCTCTTCACATAATCTTTCATCGCCTGACGAGCTAATTTCCCGCTGCTTGTGTAGATGAACTCATCCACCGTGATGAGCTGCTTTGGTGCCTTGTAGCTCGCTAAATACTGTCGGCAATATTTCTTAATATCTTCGATAGATAAATGCTGTTGGCTGTTCCATTTCACGAGTGCCGTCACTTGTTCTCCCCAGTAGGGATCAGGCACCCCAAGTACCATCACTTCTTGAATCTCCGGAATTTGCTGCAGCACGGACTCGACTTCCTCAGGAAATACATTAAGGCCACCCGTTACCATCATATTTTTAGAACGTCCAGCCATATACAAATAACCATCGTCATCCACAGACATATAATCGCCAAGAATGAGCCATCCGTCACGAAAAACGGCTGACGTTTCCTCAGGCAATTGATAATAGCCCATAAACATCATGTCACTTCGGATGTACAGCTGCCCGACGTTCCCAGTAGATACTTCCTGAAAATGTTCATCCCGGATGGAAATTTGTACGCCTGAAAAGGGCTTTCCTACTGAATTCGCTTTTCTCTGATCATGAACATCCAAATAACTGATGTAACTTGCTTCGGAAGAGCCGTAATATTCATAGATCTTAGCCCCGCAAAATACTTCCTTGCTCCTTTGCTTGGACGCTTCGGACCATTTCCCACCTGAACTAATCAAGGCTTGGATGTGTGTCTGTCCGGGGATGATCTCTTGCATCATCGATTCAATCATCGTGGGCACAACAAACAAAATAGCATCTGGAATCTGCCTGCACAGATCTAAAACCAGTCTTGCATTGAAATGTTGTACCATATGAAAGGTCGCCCCACTGGATAAGCTTTGCATTAATGCGAATAAGGATAAGGAGTGAACGAGTGGGCCTGGAGCTATAATATGCTCCATGTTGTCTAGTTGAAAGGCTTCGCTCGTCGCCTCAAAGCTCTTGATCCAAGAAAAATGGGTGCGCATATACCCCTTGGGTGTTCCTGTTGTGCCTGAAGTAAAGCCGATAAATAATAATTCATTCGTATCATCCATTTCTGCTTCTGGCTTGAAAGTCTGCAGCCAGTTGTCATACGAACCTGCTTCTTCTGCTGAAAAGGTTAGAAGCTTGATCTCTGTATCCTGCAAAACCAGATTCTTTACGAATCTAGTTTCCGTAAAAATCATTTTCGGCTGACATTGCTGTACAATCGCATTGACTTCGTTCATGCTCCATTTCGGATCCAAAGGTACAGGAATACAACCTGCATATATGGCTCCTAGAAAAACCTCCACAAATTCTATGCGATTCGTAGATAAAATAGCGATCTTATCCTGTGTCAGGCCATTTTGTTGAAGTCCCTGCGCAATTTGCATCATCCTCTGTACTAATGCCAAGTAAGTTCGGCTCTCTTCACCATCGGATAAGGCAACTTTGCCCGGCTGTTGTACAGCATAACGAAGTAATGGTTCTACTAGATTCATTTCATATCACACCCATTCGCAGTTTAAGTAATTATGTGTTATTCACTTTTTCTTCAATCGGGCTGATGGCTTTTAATTGTATTGCAATAATGGCTGCGATAACGGCTTTGATACAATCCCCCGGCAAGAATGCGGTAGCACCTACAAGTCCGGCCCAGACAGATGTATGGGTAATGAGCGCCATCACCGGCGCACCAATTAAACTAACTAATACCACACCAAAAACTAAATTGATCAGGATCATTTTCCAAGTCTTTACGGTTAACCATACCTTTTCCGTTACATACCCGATACAAAACGCGGCCAATGGCCAGCTTAGTAAATATCCGGCTGACGGTGCTACGAATACGGAAGGACCTCCGCGTCCACCAGATAATAAAGGTAAACCTAAAGCGACTAATACGATAAACAAAACCAAACTAATCGTACCCGTCTTCTTTCCTAAAAAGCATCCCGAGAGCATAACGCCAAGTGTTTGTGCAGTAATGGATACCGGGATAAAACCCAGTGGAATCGGTGGAATCAAACCTAATACTCCTATGAATGCTGCGAATAATGCAGCAAAAACCATCTCTTTTGTTTTCATTTGCGTCCTCCATGACTATGTTCTCAAATTAAATACCTACTAGAGTCGACATCTATGTATGGGTAAATCATAGCTTGATATTTTTCAATTGTAAACCAAATTATTTCATCGAGGTTAACAATATTGCTCAATGGGATTATAACAACGGTTTATCGTAAGCCTCTACTTTTCATGTAAAAATCCAATCCCAGAAAAAAAGTATAAGCTAATCACAATATATAACCCCGCTCCTCAATAGGGCAGGGTTTTGCTGTAAAGTTTGGCATGCACGCTATCTCAGGAAAACTGCCACCAACTGTCTTTGATTCCGGTATAGCCTCTTCAATTCTTTTTCAGATCACTTTCACTCCAAGTGTTTAAGTTATTTTTGAAAATAAAAAACCCACCTGCTTACAGGTAGGTAGGTTTTTCTCTGTCACTTCAGCGATCTATTCAACTATTACCGTTAATTAAGGCATGGAACGTGCCCATATTATTAGTATTCTGACAGCCAAGATTAAAACTGAATAGACAGCGAACTTCCGGAACCATGCTCGATTGAATCAAATAAAACGCGAATATCGCTACCGGAGTTTCCGCTTCCCAGCGCTATAAGCAGCGGCACGAAGTGCTCTGCCCGCGGTACTGCCATCGCTGCATGCGGTGCCAGGATATCATACTGACTCAAGGACTCAATATCCCTGGTAACCACTTTGTCTCGAATCCAATTTTTTAACTGCACAGCCCATTCACGAGGTGGCGCATCCTTATCCCGGTCAAAAGCACGAAGATTATGGCTTACGAAACCGCTGCCGATGACGAGAATACCGTCTTTCTCCAGACCTTGAAGTGCTTCACCGATCGCAATTTGCTGTCTTGCCGGTAAGAAAGGATTGACCGATACGGGAACGATCGGAATATCCGCTTCCGGATAAGCATGCATCATAATTGGGAATACGCCATGATCCAGCCCCCGATATTTCTGCTGGACAGGAATATTATTCCGGCGCAGCCGTTCTTCCACGATAGAAGCAACAATCGTTGAACCTCTCGCGGGATACTGTACCTGATAAAAGGAATCCGGAAACCCGTAATAATCATACACCATCTCATGAACATCATCGGTAGCGGCTATAGTCGTCATTTCGCTCTCGAAATGAGCCGAAAATATGACGATCGCTTTAGGGCGATATTCTTGGCCGAATTGTTTGAGAAACTTCGTAAAATCGGATTCCTCAAATATAGTAAACGGTGAACCATGTGCCAAAAAGACTGGGGAAAGCATAGTCTGACCTCCTTATTTCTGTAACAGTTACATCATGTCGGTAACGATGTTCCATCATGATTTTCGTATGATTGAAACGACAAACTTAATAGCGCCCAATTGCAACAAACACAGCTAACGCTAACAAAATGAAGTTCATCCCGATACCCTGATATTCTTTTCGTTTCGCGTGAAAGCCGGCAGCCAGTACCATGACTATTGCAAGAGCAATCGCTGCAATCGGTGTCAGGATAGGTAGAATTCCCGTAGCTTGAGGGATGATCAAACCCAGTCCGCCAAGCAGTTCCGAGATCCCGATAAAAGTAACTAAACCTTTTGAATATTCTTTTACCCAGGGCAATGAAGCCTGCGCTTTTTCATACTGAAATGCTTTCATCGAGCCTGCAAAAATAAACATTAATCCTAAAAGTCCCTGGACGATCCATAAAGCAATATTCATAACGGATGCCCCTCCTTGTATATGCCTAACTTATAGAGCTATAATAATGCCAAAGGGTCATTCATTGGAAGTAGGCACTTAAATTAAACATAGTATACAAAATGATACCTAGTACATTGCTTATACTAATACTGTGAGAGGGTGCTAACATGTCAGCTGAATGTAGAGTCGAAACGGCATTAGAGATCCTGGTTGGTAAATGGAAACCTGTTATTTTATTTCAGCTTTTTTCGAATGGTACGATGAGATTTAGCGAACTACAAAAAGCAATACCGGATATAACAAAAAAAATGCTTACCTCACAATTAAGAGAATTAGAGAATCATGATATCGTTCATCGTAAAATATATCAGCAAATCCCACCTAAAGTTGAATATTCTATTACGGAATATGGAATAGGTATGACCCCTGTGTTGCAGGCAATGAATGATTGGGGCATGGCTCATGTGGAGCATTTAAATGAATTATACGGTGAAGTTAGAGAAGTGGAATCGTTCGAGGTAAAAGATGAGCTCGTAGGGAAGTAATACATATGCACACAAAAAATCCGCGAATTTCGCGGATTCGTTAGCTTATATGATCTTATTACTATGACCATCCAAGAAGATCCGATGCCTACGTGGTACCGGATCTTCTTATTTATTTCAGTAGCGCTCTCTGCTTCATAACCAGTACGTAAATTCCCATTCAAGAAACCGGCGTAATTGTCGGCGTTTTCGGACCGCTGCGCAAAGCGCGGGTTAACTGCAATGTTGCAGCATAGACGATCAACGAAATGAGGAGCGCTCCGAATAACGCAACCGTCTGTCCCAATTCCATGCGTTCCAGAAAACGGTGAGCTGCCAGACTGGTAACCGTCATGACAATGCCTCCCGCTCCTGCTTTGACGATAATACGGAGGTCAAAATAAAAGCCGATTGTAGTAGCGACGGAATAAAAATTCAGTAGGGTCAGCAGCAGGATGCCAAGCCCAAATCCCATCGCAACTCCCTCGATTCCAAGGTTAGAACCGAGCACATAAATCAGACTCACTTCAAAAATATTCGTCATCACATGATTCCACATGACGGTTGACGCTTTGCCCAAGCCTAGCAGAATCGCTTGCAGCGGCGCCTCAAAATAATGGAGAAAAAATAAAGGTGCAAGCAGCTTGAGCAGCACGCCAGCTTCTGGCGCATGATAGATTAAGGTCGCTAACGGTACTGCCCATAGATATAAGATGATAGTACAGGGCACACCGACAATAAGCGCGGTACGCATGGCCATGTCCATGCGGCTGTGCATGAGCTGAGTATTGTTGTCCACACTTGCCTCGCTGATCGCCGGAATTAACGCTGTCGACAGCGATTGGGTAAAGAAGCTGGGGAGGAATAGCAGCGGAATGGCATAACCGGCCAACAGACCGAATTGCTTGGTCGCTACCTCCACGCCGACACCGAACAGCACCAAGCTTTTCGTAATCAGAAGCGGGAGAAAAGCATGATAGATGGAATGGATAAATCCGCTGCCTGTCATCGGCAAGCCGATTCGCAGCAAATCTCTCAGCGTGCGATCTCCCTTAAGCGAAGCACTTGGCGCAATGGGCGGGTTTTCCCTGACCCTCCCCCGATTGGACCATTTGAATACGGCAAACAAATAGATTAAACCAACGCCTTCACCGATAACAGCAGCAGCCATCGCCCCTGCCGCAGCGTAGGCGATGCCGTACGGAAGCAGCACTTTGACAACTCCGATGATGACGAGGATTTGCGCCAGATTTTCAATGATGTCAGATAAGGCGAGGGGGTTCATGTTCTGTCTACCGCGAAAATACCCCTTCAGTACAGCTGACATCGCGATAATAGGAATGATTGGCGTAATGGCGACCATTGCAAAATACGCCCGCTGATCGGCTAAAACAATCGAGGCGATCCACTTGGAACCGAATAAAGCCGCCAAGGTTAATACAACACTTAAGCTGCCTGTGACCGTTAAGGATACGGCGAGAATACGCTTTACTCGTGCTTCATCCCGTTTAACCTCTGCCTCAGATACCAGCTTCGAAATCGCTACAGGGAGCCCAAGTTCTGTCATCGTAATAAACAACGGAAGCAGCGGATGTGCAATCATAAGCAGTCCTACGCCTTCAGCTCCCAAAAAGCGTGCCAGCAATATTCCGTTAACAAATCCAAGCCCTTTTGTAAAAAATGACGATACGGTCAAAATGAACGTCCCGCGAATAAAGCTTTGTTTATTCATTCCCATCTGCTGCATCTCCACCCTACTGTCTGTCCTGTTCTACTTTCTAAACTTATTCGAGCAATAACCAATACATGCAGACAAGTATGTACAATTGATGTAAAGATGCAAAAAAAGAACCTCAAAACACAAAAATACCGCTGTATTTCCCTTCATGGGAATTCAGCGGTAAAGGCAATTAAGTTAAAGCCCAAGCAGTATTTTGGCAATCGTAAAGTATATGATAAGACCTGTCCCATCTACCAAAGTAGTAATGAATGGCCCCGAGACGACTGCGGGATCTGCTTTCAACTTATGCAATATTAATGGCAAGATAGCGGCAACAAAGGAAGCCCAAATGACGATGGACATGGCTGTAATGGCAACGACCAGTCCAACATTCGATTCAACTCCAAGAAACAAGGCGCGTAAATAAGCTATCAATGAAATGGAGGCTCCTGTCAGAAGGCCTGTGGTTATTTCCTTTCTCATCACTTTAAAAATATCACGAAACTGCACGTCACCTACGGCAAGAGCCCGGACTAAAGTGGATACGGTTTGGGTTCCCGTGTTCCCACCTGTACCTATTAGCAGCGGAACAAAGAATGCCAGTGCAATCACTTCGGAGAGCGTTTCCTCATAGTGTCTCAGAACCGTACCGGTATAAGCTTCAGCCACAAACAAAATCAATAGCCATACGATCCGTTTTCTGTACAAATGAAATACGGAGGTTTTGAAATAAGCATCTGTTAACGGCTGGCTTCCACCCAGTTTATGAATATCCTCTGTAGCCTCTTCATGTATGACATCAATCAAATCATCGACAGTTATGACACCAATAAGCCGGTTCTGTACCTCTACAACGGGTAGGGCCACCAAATCATAGCGGGATAATAGCTCCGCTGCTTCCTCTTGCTTCATCGTGGCCGGTACAGAAATGACTTCCCCTATTACGATATCTTCCAGCCTTGTCTGAGGCTCGGATAAAATAATTGTTTTCAATGAAACGACGTCTAAAAGTTCCCCTTTAATTCCAGTCACATAGACATAGGAAGTGATTTCCGCATCATGCCCAACTTTGCGGATATGCTGCAGCGTTCTCTCGATAGTCCATGAGCTTTGTGCTGCGATATAATCGATCGTTGCCAAGCTCCCCGCGGTGTGTTCTGGGAATGTCATTAATGTTAGGACTTTATCCCGATAATCTTGTGGAAGCAGATTCAACAGCTTGACAGCCTGATGCCGATGAATGGCCAGCATCATATCTGCTACTACGTCGCCTGACATTTTATTCAGTACCTGCGATGTCTCGTTCTCCTCTAAATGATTAAGAATCTGATATTGCAATACAGGCTCCAAATATTCTATGATTTCGGCAGACATATCGGGGGGAAGCAATTTCATCAATTGGAGTTGCTCTGCTCTATCCAGTTTTTCTACACATATGGCCACATCATACGGCTTGAAATTTTCAACAAATGTCAACATAGAATTTTCATCACAGTTCGAAAGTAAATTCTTTAGTTTTTCCAGTTGAATCATTTAGAGATACTCCTTCGTGATCCTATTAACATCATCTGCCTTTTATTTCACAGATGGTTCAATCGAGATTTCATTTTTATGAATTTTCACACTGAGCACGAGGCCGATCGCAATCATATTGCTAAGAAGCGAGCTGCCGCCATAACTTATGAAAGGCAAGGATATGCCCGTCAAGGGAAGCAAGCCGATATGCATTCCGATATTAACGGAAACTTGAAAAATGATCATTGCGATAAACCCGATAACCAAATATGATCCTGCACGTTCCCTACTTTCCATGGCAATATGCACCATACGATACACGAGCAGTAGATAAAACAGCAGCAGCACGGAAGAACCTATAAAACCATATTCCTCGCCAATGACCACGTATATCGAATCAGAATACGCATAAGGAATAAATCCTTTACGTAAATAGATTCCGTCGCTTCCTGTCAATCCTCCCGAACCTATCGCCGTCATTGCGTTTTTAACATGCCATGATTTATCGGGATCGCTGGTTGGGTCCAGAAAGGTCTGAATTCTTGACATTTGGTGTGGCTCTACAATTTTAGATAACAATTCGAAGTTGGCATAATATAACCACAATATTGTGCCGATCGTAGTGATCAATAAACCAAGGAAAAGAATCATATATATTGAACGGATGTTACCAATCCACAGCATACTAATTAATATACCAACGAAAACGAGAGAAGTGCCTAGATCGGGCTGATCCATGATTAAGATGAAAGGAATCAAGAAAATGATGCAAATCGGAACTAAATCTTGAAAAAGACGGAGCTTCATTCCCTCCCGCTCACCCAATACATGAGCAATCAGTAGCACTGTGAATATTTTAGCCAGCTCAGAAGGTTGAAGCTGAAAGCCCCCAATACTTAACCAACGGGATGCACCGTTAATGTGTTCTCCGAACAATTTGACCACAATAAGCATCGCTATGCCGATTCCATAGAAAAGGTAGGACAACCTGCCCAATAGAATTTTGTAATCCAGCAATGCGAGAAATAACATCGGAATGCAGAAAGCACCGAAAAGATATAAATAACTAATGTGAAGACCATCTAAATGTGTATCCGTCGTTGCCCCATAAATTGCTATGGTTCCAATGGCAACAAGACACAATATAAGAAAAAGCGTGAACTTATCAAGTTTTGCAAGTTTGCTGGTGATAAACATATGACAACCTCTATTTTGTTGAATTTCTGTCGTTTTCTTTACGTTTTCTATAGTTGTCTCGAGAAATACTAAGTAGAATGCCTGTACATGCTAAACACAAAATGAGCGAAGATCCTCCATAGCTGATAAAAGGAAGCGGTACCCCTGTAATGGGCAGGCTGCCGATAACGGCACCAATATTCAACATAATTTGAATACATATCATCATAACGATTCCCATGCCCAGCATTAGGCCAAATGGATCATTACTCCTGATTGCAGCAATAAAACCTCGCCAGATAAAAAGAAAAAATACGATGATGAGCAGTGACGTGCCAATAAACCCCAGTTCCTCGCCAACCACAGCAAAGATAAAATCGGTATAGGCTTCGGGCAAATAAAACAGCTTCTGCACACTATGACCAATTCCAGTCCCGCGAATACCTCCATGCCCTAACGCATAAAGCGACTGAATAAGCTGATACCCCGAGTCATCCGGATGATCAAGTGGATGTAGAAAAGAAGTGATTCGCTGGAGACGATAGCTCTTACTTATGGCCAGGTAAATCAAAACAGGAACGAGCGCCAAGAACAGGATGAAAAGGTGACGGAGATCAACACCGCCGACTAAAAGAATCGTTATTGCAATAAAGAACAGGATTAACACCGTGCCGAAATCGGGTTGTTTCATGACAAGCAGCAGAATGATGCCTATCATGACCAAAATGGGTAGTAAGCCTCTACGAAAATTCCGGATTTGATCCCCTTTTTTGCTAATGATTGCTGATAGATATACGATAATGGATAACTTGGTGAACTCTGCTGGCTGCAAATTAAAACCGCTCAACACAAACCATCTTCTCGCACCGTTGATGTTCGCGCCCCCTATTAATACAAGCATTAGTGCGAGCAATGAGAACAGCAGCAGAATTGGCGAAGCCTTTTTCCACCGTGAAAAAGGAATACCCATAAAAATGAACATCACAAATAATCCGATGAGCGCAAATACGCCTTGTTTCACGACGTAGTGCCACGGACTATTATGTTTTAATATGGCAACCGGATAGCTTGCGCTAAATATCATCATTAATCCAAAACCAACAAGCAGCACCGTTAAAAATAGAAGTACATAATCAGGGCGTCCTCTTATTTTACTGTTCAAATCATAGAACACCTCCATCAACGACAAAGACTATCCTTGGGACAAATTACTCAAGATTCAATTCTTCGTGAAAAGCCTTTTTGGATAACAGCTTTAACTTATCCTCACTCAACCTGTAGACATCCAGGCCTTTTCCTGCGTCACCCAACGACCAGCCTAACGCAAGTTCGTTATTTCCATCATGATCAATATCAAAAATTCCGGCATACTCCAGACCGTAACCAAATCCATTGACTTCCGAGATCTTTTGCCATGTCTCATTTTGCTGCTTAAACAGCGCGGCTTTTAGAGTATTACCTATGTTTTCATTGTCTTCATATACAACGACAGCTTCGTCAATACCGTCTCCGTCCATATCTCCGAAAGAAATATCTTGCCCCTCTTGTCCCTGTATTGGTGCTAACAATTGCGCTTTCTCAGGTAATAATTTGATCAACTCTTGGCTTGTCTTATATCGCTGCATGTTTGCTTCTGATAAAGGAGGTTTTATCGTATCTAGTGGTGTTGCTGGAACCCCGCATCCTCCGAGCAACCATAACGTTGTCAACATGGCACCTATTCTAATGAACTTGCTCGGCATTAGGATCATCGACTCCTCGCTTATCAGCTTATTTAGTATTGTATCTGTGTAAGGGAATAAAGTGGTTATGAAATAGTTAAATTTGAGTTTCCCTTATACCGGCAGTTCAATTTGGACGATCGTTCCCTTGCCTACTGTACTGTTTATTCGCAGTTCTCCATGATGCAGCTTAATGATCTGCTCAGAAATGGCTAGACCCAAACCACTGCCGGAAGCATGTTGATCCCCTTTGTAGAATTTTTGCAGTACATTATTTAGATCCTCCTCTGTAATTCCTGTTCCTGTATCCTCAACGGTAATAACGACTTTGCTTGGAGCCGTATAAACATCAACGAGGATTTGCCCAGAGGGGGATGTGAATTTGATTGAATTATCAATGAGATTAATCAGTACTTGCTTCAACCGATTCTCGTCTGCTTGAATGGCAGGAAGGGCTTTGCCTGTTTGTATTTCGAGTGATATCCCTTGGCGAGCAGCTCTTGGGGCGAGTTGTCTGACAATACGCTGTATTAGATCCGTTAGATCCACAGGTTCAAAGTGAATGGTAATTCTTCCATTATCCAATTTAGAGAAATCTAACAATTCATCCACCATACGGGTTAACCTATCACTTTCTGATTCGATAATACCCAGTCCATCATGAAGCAGAGGCTTGTTGTCCACCCCATTCGATTTCAAAGTGATGATCCATCCTTTAATCGACGTAAGTGGCGTACGCAGTTCATGCGACACTGAAGAAATAAAATCATTTTTAAGCTGTTCGCTCTTCGATATTCGACTTGCCATCATATTTAACGTATCTGCCAAGGTACCGAGCTCATCACGGTAGCGCTTATGCACTCTTATGCTGAAGTTTCCTTCTGTCATCTGGTCGGCTGCCTGTTTAAGGTCTTTAATGGATCTTGTAATGGTCCATGATAACACGAGCCCAAGAATGGTAACGATCGCAACAACAAGCATTCCGACACAGATCAGTAAGACTGTGATTTGATTAACCGTACTTATTGTTTCGGTTAACGAAGTGATAAATCTGACTCCCCCAACGATAGTATCATTAGCTTTTAAAGGATAAGACACCGCTAATATGGCTTCTTGGGTTGCAGGGTCCTCTCCTTTCCAAACGCCAGGTTGACCTTTAACAGCTTCTTGCACATCTACAAACTTCATCATGATATTGTCACCCGGAAGTCCGGTAGAGTCCTGCAATAGTCGGCCCGATGGATTAATAATCTGCACTTGTGCATCGGAATTATTGGCAAATCCTTTCAGTAATCGTTCCGATTGTTTCTCCAGATCCTCATCTGCAAAATATTGCTGAAAAAAAGAAGCGGATAACTCCGCTTGATTCATCAGAATTCGCTCTATATTGTGAAAATAATAATATCTCACGGAAAAAACAAGAAAGATCTCAAGGATGAGCACCGTGAGGCAAATGACCACAAGATAACTTCCGACTAATCTTTTCTGGATTCCCATTAATTCAATCGTCCTTCCTGAAGCGATATCCTAGCCCCCATACCGTTTCAATCCAATGAGGCTTGGAACAATTATCTTCGATCTTTTCTCTCAGTTTCCGCACATGAACATCTACCGTTTTAGGATCTCCAATATAATCCTCTCCCCATACGAGATTCATTAATTCATTCCTGGAAAGTGCTGTGTCTGGATGCTCCAGGAAAGTCCTGATCATTTGGAATTCCTTCGGTGTTAGTTCGATATAAACGTCATGTTTGAACACCTTATTCGAATTCAGATCCATTCGAATGGGTCCGGCTTGAAGTACACTTTTTGGCGGTTTTAAAGCAAGTTCTGATCGGCGTAATATTGCATTAATTCGTGCTACCAGCTCTAACGGATTAAAGGGTTTGACAATATAATCGTCGGCACCGAGCTCAAGGCCCTTGATTTTGTCCAGATCTTGTCCTCGTGCTGTTAAGAAGACAATGATGACCGCAGGATCCATCTCTCGTATTTTCTGGCAGACTTCAAATCCATTGGTATCCGGAAGCATAATGTCCAGAACTACAACATCAGGCCGATTCGTTGTGAAGCGCTGTAACGCTTCATCTGCAAACGCAGCCTCACTGACCACGAATCCGTTTGTAGTTAAATTGATTGATATAAACCGTCTAATATTGTCGTCATCTTCAACAATAAGTACATGATTACGATGTTCCGTTCCCAATATTCACACCCCTATAACCGGATTCCTAGCAAGTAAAATGCAAAAAAAAGGCTCTCCCTGTTAAGAGAGAGTCTTATGCTTTAGATACTTATTCGTACTTTCGCTTTCATACTGCGACTGTTCACATGATGATGGTAACGATCACATGTGGATATTACTCTAAATTGATGAACTTGTCAAAAACATAGATGAATACTGCATTTGCTCAACAACATGGAGCCATACGCAGCAGTTTGCTAATCAAAAATCATTCAATATAGAAGTGGGGTTTTTGCATAATTAATACAAGCTCTCAAGCTCGTCAATAAGTGAGCCCACATAAGCCGCGGCGCTGCGGATCGGATCAGGCTGAGACATGTCCACGCCTGCCAGTTTCATCAGTTCGAGCGGACTCATAGATCCACCGGCTTTTAATACTTCGAGCCAGCGATCCACGGCGGGCTGTCCTTCCTCTCTTATGAGCTTGGCTACAGCCGTGGAAGCGGTAAGACCCGCAGCGTAAGTATAAGGGTACAAACTCATATAGTAATGCGGTTGACGCATCCAGGTTAACTTGGCATCCTCATCAATTACCACATCCTCTCCCCAGAAGGAAGACAGGATATTTCCTTTTAATTCACATAATTTCACCGCAGTAATCGGTACATTGTTCATCGCAAGGTCGTAGACTTGGCGCTGAAGCTCTCCTTCGAGCAGATGCGTTACATAATTGTGGAAATAGGTGCCAAGCAACTGCGAAATAACCCAACGACGCATTCTCGGATCGTTTGACTTTGCCAGCAAATGATCAGCCAGCAGAAGTTCGTTCATCGTTGAAGGCGCTTCGATGAAATACAGCGAAGGTCTAGAGTTCGTCAAACGCTGATATTTGCTCGCAAGCATCAGATGGCCCGCATGTCCTACTTCATGAGCGAGTGTAAAGGCACCTCTCATGCTATCAGCCCAACTGATCAAAATATAGGAATGGACTCCAGGAATCGACATGCAAAACGCACCTGTTCTCTTCCCTGCGTTATCCGCGTAATCCACCCAACGATTTTTAAAGGCATCCGATACGATTTCCCCATATTCAGGACCAAGGATGGTTAAAGCTTCCTTGATCAGATCACCTGCCTCCTGAAAAGAAATGCCGGGACTGAAATCAGGGTCAAGCGGAGCTTTCAGATCCGCAAACGTTATCTCGTCTAGATTTAGCACGCGTTTCTTGAGCGCGGCATATTTTCGCATATGAGGCGCAAGCTCTTCTTGAAGAATATCCAAAATGTTGTTGTACATTTCTGTGGTGACCTGCTGCGGCGTCAAAAGCATGTCCGTAACGGAGTCATATCCGCGAAGACGCGATTCAATGACTTGGCGTTTCACCTCGGTACCGTAGGCTTCAGCAAACGTATTGCGGTATTTGTACAATGTCTCGCTGAAAGCTTTAAAAGAATTACGGCGCAGTTCTGTATCCGGAGACTCAACGTACTTGTTCTCATAAAGTGCAAAAGAAACCGGTACCTCTTCTCCTTGGCCGTTTTCTGTGGACGGGAATGTCATGTCTGCCAGCTTGCTGCGCTCATAGATACGGTAAGGCGCCCCTAATACTTCACCAAAGGAAGCAAGCACCTGTTCCGTCTCTGCCGACAATCTGTGCGGTTTGGATTGCATTAGCAATCCGAGACTGCGTTCGAACACCTGCAGTTCAGGCTGTTCTTTTATGTACTGTTCAATCATTCCGTCTGGAAGCTCGATAATTTCGGATTTGATAAAGGAAAGAGCTGAACTGACTATGGAAGAAAGATCACGCGCTTTCGTAGCATTCATCTGATTTTCAGGACTTATGCTGTCTCCAGATTGATGCAGATAAGCGTAGGCTCCTACTCGGTTAATTCTTCCTTGAAGATCTTCCTGTGCAAGAAGGCATGCCAGCAGCGTATCTGCTCCTTCACTGAGTCTTCCTTGATACGTTGTAACAGTGGAGATGTCCTGCTGAACTGCGTTTAATTCTACTTCCCATGCTTCTTTTGTTTCAAAAATATCATTCAAATTCCATGTTAATTCTGTATCCACTTCTGCTCGGGTTAAAATTTTTGACATTCGTTAAGCACCTCTCCCATGTTATTAATTGACCAATGTACAGTTCCAGTAAAACCCATTGTATCATAGAATCGCAACCTTTAATTGTTCAATGTTTTCATGGGTATGCCACGATATGAGTGGATGTCTCGCTAATAACTAATATTAATTTAAAAAAGCCGCTATCAGGAATCACTGATTCACGGCAATTTTGTAATCGATGATTCCCTATTTAAATTTCCAAAAAGTAATTATTTTAATATATTGAAAAATGCCAATAAAAATAATATACCTAATACTAGGTAGGGGATGCGGATATAACTATTTTCTTCGTCTCTCCAAAAGCGAATCGAAGCAGCAAAAAACATTAATGCACCGCATAAATTCAGGTATTTCAAATGACCCGTGATCAGAACAATAATCAATGTAATTATTATACAAATCACAGTAACTACATACCATTTAGGTTCAAACCTTAAAAACATAACTTATCCGCCAAAAGCTATCCGATACCCATCAGGATCCTGAATCGTAAATTCGCTAAAAGAGTCATTTAAGTCCGGTCCTCTAACGATTTGGATCTCCTTATCCATAAATTCCTCCAACAACCGTCGGACATCTCCATAGCAAAAAGCATCAAAATACAATCCACCTTCAATCGATGAATAAGGTCTGACATCTTCCTCTTTCGTGACAGGATGTAATATAAACGTCACAGAATCTCTTTTCATATGAACATGCTGCACTATTGGACCACCGATCAACTCACAAGTAAAACCAAGATGCTCATAAAATCTTATTGATTTTTGAAGATTCCGCACGAGTAATACCATCGTGGGTCCTGTAAGTACTGGCTTAGTCATTTGTTTTCGCTCCTTTGTCCTTGTCTTGTTTTAAATTGACAGATTTACAAAGATGAAATATGTATTCCGATTAAAAAATTGGTTGTTCATATGGATTGGAAAACGATAAGTTATTAGATTTATTGATTTCTTCGAATTATCCCAACAAAAATGACTTTAATTCAGTAAAATTCTTTACTGTACTTACTTCCGACTCGTAATCATTTTTATTGGTCTCTTTTTCTAATAATATTGACATCATATTCATTCGCTTTGGTGCTAAATAATCATTCTCGTAATCGTCGCCAACAAATATAATCTGTTCAGATGTACAATCAGCATATT
The DNA here is from genome assembly GCF_018403225.1 of Paenibacillus sp. J23TS9. Lineage (NCBI taxonomy): Bacteria > Bacillati > Bacillota > Bacilli > Caryophanales > Paenibacillaceae > Paenibacillus > Paenibacillus sp. J23TS9. The sequence continues at coordinate 1,867,311 of NZ_BOSG01000001.1, forward strand.
TAATTGCTAATTCAAAAATTTTCGGACTAGGTTTCCTCCAACCTTCATTAATAGAAGTAACCACAAATTCAAATAGATTACTTGCATCATTCAGGCGCAATAGTTCTTCAATTCCATCTTTAATCTTAAAATTTGAAACCACTGCTAACTTGTACTTCTTAGCTAAATCCAACAAAACACCCAGTTTCTCTTGCTTAATAAAGCACTTTGATTTGTAAGTACTCCAAAAAGTATCATATAGATTTGTTGCAACATGATTTTTCAAGTGAATATCGATGGTATCTGTTCTTTCAACAACGAATTCAAATCTTCTAATCATTTCATACTCTTCATTCGGATCAAGTACTGATGCAATTTCAATCTTAGATTCATTGTATTTCTTTAAAAATTCATCAAAGTCATTCCAATAATGTTCTACTCCGCAACCGTTAAAGGCCCATAATGCATAATCATGATCTCTGGGCAGTTCATATAGATCAACGAGTGTCTCCATACAATCAAAGAAGATGTACTTTATATTGCTTTTCATTGAAATTCCCCATCAATTTTTATTTTAACCGGTTGTAATCTCTGGAATCAGTCACTTATGCTATATATGCTTTAATCCACTATTGTAAAACTTTTTTCACCTTCTCTAATTGGCAAAGCAATTATAGTCATTTTCTTTACAGACGCCCGTTTCAATGTCCCCATGCATTTGATCAGAAAATCAATATGCGACTCTTCTCCTTGTAAATCCGCTTCCACACTTCCATCCTTCAAATTTTCCACCCATCCAATTAACTTCAATCTTTGAGCAATACAATTTAATTCCAAGCGGAATCCTACCTTTTGTACCCTTCCAGAAAAAGTTACTTTTTTTCTGACTATAATGCTTGGTGTAAACTCTGGAAATTTAACACGATTTGCATGCCATATTACGTATTTATTTCTTAATTTCTTAAAAGCAATCATTCTTTCTTGCACTCCTTTTTAAGACTGTTTTACTCTCGAATATGTCTCTTCTTTTCTAGTTCTGTGGATTATGTATTACGACGTTTCCCTATAACGCCCTGTATTCATAACGAATGTCTTTTATAATTAAAAAACGAATCGATATACAATTTCATCATCATATACTTCTCCGGTCTCAGAAAACCCCAACTTTTCATAGAGCTTTCTGGCAGCTTCATTATCTGCACATACAGTTAAATTCAAACACCTGCTATTATAGTAGTTCTCTTTTATATACCTAATCACAGATTCTATAGTTGCCTTTCCATAACCCTTACCTTGATAGCTTGCATCAATCAGCAAACCATTTACCCAATATGACCAAGCTGTTGTGTCATCTACTGTGATCATTACAAAGCCCACTAAGCTATTCTCCGTATTATATATGCAAAATGGTAGATATTTGTATTCATCACCGTCTGGACGAATGTGTACTTTAGCTAAAGACACAGCTACTGATGGAACATAATGGTTTTGATGAACTTGGACTTGTAAATTTATTGCATCTTTCCAGTTTTCTCTTGTCGTTGGGATTAAACGGATCAAAATAATATCACTCGTTTCGTTTAGTTTTAGGGACGGCCGCGACATTTATTGTTATGCGAAGTAATTGTTACTTCGAACAACTTACTTATCTTGATTTAATATTTGTTACAGGTTAAGTGATGGCATTATAGGTTCTTATTTAAAAACATTAATCTACTAATCTCAGTAAACCCATTCTTCTTATAGAATATCTCAGCAGGAATACCTCTATCGGTTAATAAAGTTACGTTCTCAATTCCATCCATTTCAAGTCTTTCCTCTAAGAATTTCATAAGCTTCGATCCTACTCCCGTTTTTTGCTTCTCTACACTTACACACATTTCGTTAATAAAAAACTCATTTCTACTCCACCAACGCTTACGGACACCAAAAATAAAACCAATGATCTCTCCTGCGTCTTCAGCGACAATACCAATAAATCCAGGTGTATTCGTATAATCAAGTAAATATTGAAATGCAGTTTCTGTAGACCATTCATCATTCCATGGTTCTTGATTAAATACATGAATAAAAGTATTCGTACAACTCAAGAGATCATTTCTCTCAAATGATTTAAATTCCATTATTTAATCAACTCTATTCGATAGTTTTTTGGGGTGCCTTCCTAAAACTTTCTCTTATTATTCACTGTTTACCCAATTTGGAATATGGTGTTTAAAATATTGACCTACCTTCGTCAATTCATTCATTACAACATTTATTTTTTGCTCATCCAAGTAACAGTTATCTTTTGTGATACCCGTCTTGTCTGTTACCGGGCTCACATAAAATTCAATCTCATTAGGAAACTCAACCTGGTATGTCAGTAAAGCTCTTCTAGCAAAATAAGACTTGCAAACTAATATAGCTTTTCTTGGGTAAATCCTCTGTTGTTGAAGAGACTTCCAAGAATATCTTGCATTTTCAAATGTATTTGTCGCTTGATCTTCACGTAAGATTGACCTTTCTGGTACACCCAAACTTAATCCCACATCTCGAAGAAAATCCCATTCAGAAGAGGACACATTTTGAGTTGGTCCACCTGAAGGAAGAATGTAAGGTGCCAGACCCTTATGATATAACTCGGCAGCTCTCTCCATCAATTGAGGATGACTACCACCAGGTATTAATATTACATCAGACGGTTCAATAGGAGTTTCAAAGAACATAAACTTAGTAATACAGTCAAAGGGATAAGGCAATTCGTTCATCCTCTCTATTATTTCATCGTTTGGACCAATTTCTTAAAACGTCTTTGTATTCACGAACCCTCACTGGCTTAGGCGCGAATACAAGGGTTCGACGAACTTAGCCTGTGCAGGGTTGTCCGGCTGTTCCCTCTCCCCAAAATGCCTCTGTCGAACCGAGGGCCGGAGGCACGATTTCATGAAGCGGTGTTATATTCTGTCGAGATCTTCCTTGTGATTCAATCCATCTCATCGATCAACCAATCTTTTGCTAGGTCCATACTAGAAAAAAATTTGGTCCGAAACTTTATGTCATTTTTTATTCGGTACGTTTTCAACTTAGATTTCCCACTCTTTGTTGCTCCGACTATAGTAAGCCTAGAGATATGATGTTGAGTTCTAATTAAACTTTCAATAATGTATTGCGCAATTTCATTTGTGTTTTCAGTTCCATGGACGGTCTAAGATCAGGCACTCCTTTCACTCTGTCTTTGAAAATGCTTCTAACCCAACTTTGAATCATACATCCATCTCCTTCATTATTTTTATTCTTTGTGTTGATTTTCTAATCCACCTCGAATTCGTATAACTCTTATTCTACGAATGTATTCATACTTCCTACTTCCAGAGTATTGCGCTATTCATAATAGCCCAAGTAACCTTCGTATCAATCTTGGAGCTTGGATATCTTTACATCAAATAATGTGACGGCATATATGATGCACCCGCTGATCGTATCCGCCCAACTTTATATTATTTTAAAGAATAATTAAGGTTCTACTCAGGTTTGCTGTTTATAATAACATTAGGCTGAAACTCTCACATCCCTAAACTTTACGCATATGACAAGCACCAAATAACATGAAAAGAGGATTTTAACCATGAACATAAAGCGAGTGATGATTGTCGGAACGATGGTAGTAGTAATGTCCTTCGGAGGCACCGCTTTAAGCGGTTCCATCACAAGCGCAAGTCCGTTAGAGAAGTGGTTCTCCACTGGCGTCGCAGAAAAAGATGACCTGCTGGAAGCACTTAATCAATCGTCCGACGAGGAACTGTATGAATCCTTGTATCAAGGCAAATCCCTGAATGATATTGCGGCCGACCAAGGCGGGGACATAGCCAATGTCATCAATCTGCAGATGACCCAGCTTACACAGCAGCTGGATGATCGCCTACGCAGCGGAAGTATTTCTGCTGAGCAATATGCCGCGCACAAGAAAGAACTCAGGGATGTCGTCGAACAGAGCGTCCTGACTTCCTTCGGTGATCAGGAGGTACATAAAGACAGAAACGCCTTGCATTAAACACTACACTCTCAGGTATTGTTGCATCGTAGGTCAAGTATGAAACCGATTGTTCTGATACGAGCGGGTATCACTCTGAATTTTTATGAATGAATTACAAATGCTCACCCGATACCTGCAAACAATGGCTGGATCAATATCTATAAGAAGAGGCTGTCTCATAAGTGGATTTCCCACGACAGAGACAGCCCCTTCTTATTTTAAATCCCAGCAAAGGCCACGAAGCAGCCGGAAGCCCCGGTTGTTCTTTAATTGTCCAAACACGCTTTCCGGTTCCGTCATCCGACATACGGCCAAGGCGTAACCTTCTTCACTCCGTTGTATTTCCCGAGCCTGATTCTGTGTCGCAGCCGTTCTAGACTGACAATACCACCTCATGGTTTCCTGCCGCTTTTGTAGGTCGCACTTCCATTTTATCAAAAGAACGGTTTCTTTTTTTGTGTTTCTGTGAAGATTGTAGATCGAAGATCCTTTTCCACTTAAACAGCGGAGAGGACGGACTGATTGTGGAAAAGCGGCAGCGGTCGCCTTGGTCTCCGGATTTTCACCGTAAAGGAGAATGAAAAAAATCTGGAGAGCACAGCGATTGGAACAACGGTCCGTTCACGCAGCGTCCACTCCAAGTGCTTATGTACATCCTACTCAAAAACAGGGGTGTCCCAAGCAGTCATTTCATGGCTTATGAGACACCCCCATATTTTCCCTACCTTAATCTGCTTTCAATTGATATTGTCATCACGTTCTACGCATATATGCCCGGACCGTGATGGGTGCAAAAATCAATACAATGACGGCCGCTCCGATGAGAGAAATAACGAGATCCCATCCTACAGTTCCGGAGTTAGCAAGATCACGAACGGCAGTGACCAGATGTGAGATCGGATTGATTTTAACAAACCATTGAAGCCAGTTCGGCATGGTATCGACCGGCACGAACGCGTTAGAAAGAAACGTGAGCGGAAACAGCACGATCATCGATATCCCCTGTACGCTTGATGCAGTACGGGCAATCACGCCGAAGAATGCGAAGATCCAACTGATTGCCCAAGCACAGGCAATGACAATAACCGCTGCGATGGCGACATGACCCAGACCACCTTCGGGCCGATAGCCCATAATATATCCCATGGCAAAGGTGAGCACAGTCGCAATAGTATACCTGACGGTATCTGCCAACAGGGCTCCCGCCAACGGTGCTATACGTGCGATAGGCAGTGACTTGAATCGGTCAAACACGCCCTTATCCATATCCTCACGCAGTTGAACGCCCGTGACAATTGAAGTCGTGATCACGGTCTGTACGAGGATGCCGGGAATGATGACGGGCAAATAACTTACCACATCACCGGAGATGGCCCCGCCAAAGATATAGGTAAACATTAGGGTGAAGATGATTGGCTGTAACGTAACGTCGAACAATTGCTCGGGAGTTCGCCGAATCTTCAGCAGTCCTCGATAGGCCATCGTCAACGAGTTGCGAATAGACTGTCCAAAGCTCGTATGATTTTTCAGATTGCGATCAGCGCCTGGCTGAATTGAAGTGCTTCTCATACTCTTGCCTCCTCAGCTTGATTCGATTCACTGGATGTCTGTGGCGAATCTTCCTTCACGCCATGCCCAGTAATAGTTAGAAATACCTCGTCAAGTGTTGGTTTCTGCACACTCAATTCGGTCAAGTGAATTCCTGCTGCACGGAGAGTGATAAGCAGTTCAGTGACCAGATCGGCGTTCGCCATCGGTGCCGTAATATTACCGGATTCCGCCGATACTTTTGACTGGACTTTGAGCACCTGTTCAATGGTCCGGCGCGCGTTCTCAATGTCTTGTGGATTTTGGACTCTCAGCTGTAACGATGAAGTTCCGACTGAAGCTTTCAATTCGTCCACGGTTCCCTCTGCGACGACTCGGCCCTGATCGATAACCGCGATCCGGTCAGCCAGTTGATCCGCTTCATCTAGATACTGTGTTGTTAGCAATACTGTTGAGCCTGTATTCACTAGACGACGGATCGTATCCCACATCTGTGCACGCGTACGTGGGTCTAAACCCGTAGTCGGTTCATCCAAGAAGATAAGTGGTGGCTGTGCAATGAGGCTCGCTGCAAGATCCAGCCGACGACGCATACCTCCGGAGAAGTTCTTAAGCGGCCGCTTGGCAGCTTCCGTCAAACCAAACTCCTCAAGCAGCTCCTCTGCCTTGCGGCGCGCCTCTGCGCGCCCGAGTCCAAGCAGGCGTGAGAAGATAATCAGATTCTCGGTAGCGCTGAGCGACTCGTCAACCGATGCGTATTGACCGGTCACTCCAATCAATTGACGAACAATCTGCGACTCCTTCACCACATCATGACCAAAGATTCGCGCCGAACCCGCGTCTGGCCGAAGTAAGGTCGCCAGCATTCTGATTGTAGTGGTTTTGCCTGCTCCATTCGGACCGAGCACTCCATAGATTGAACCGGCACGCACTTTCAGATCTACGCCATCCACTGCACGGTTATCACCGAAGTTTTTGACGAGTCCATGCGCTTCTACCGCCCAATCTCCATTGTTTGGATCTATTCCCTTTCTGTATACATGATCCATCGCAATTCCTCCTATATAACTGAATACTTAGAATTGTAAATTACAATTATGAACTGAATGTGAACTGTAATAAGTACTTATTGTCATTAGTTGAGCGATAAAAAAAGCCTGAAAAAAATCAGACTTTTAATGCTTGAGACTTTTATGTCATTAGATACAGCCCCTAGTTATTTTTCTTGTTTTTCAGATCATCGATATTCTTGTCGCCTTCATCCTTGATATCGTCATAAACCTGATTTCCACTTTTAGTGACTTCGTCATACAAACGTCTCTTGGTATCACGAGCATAAGTCCATGCGAAACTCTTACGTTCAGTAATCTGCATCCAGAGCTCACTGTGAGGGATAGCCTTTCCTCTTTTAGTTTCCAGATACCTAAGGGCTGCCAGCAAATGATCATATTCTTTGTTCGCTAGTATTTGCATATCTGTTTCTGCATTATTGATCGTTCCCTGCTTCTTTTCTTTTTGTGTATTTGCCTGTCCTTCTCCTTTTTCTTTCCACCTCGTCCACTCGCCTTGTAATTTGGCATACGCTTCATTGAGATAATTTTTTAGTGATTCGTCATTATCTACAGAAGTGAACTCTCCACCACCAGATGTAGCAACTTGTCGAAGCAATTTCTGTCCTTCGTTATCCACATTAAAGCCAATAATATTTACAACGGTCTTCACTTCGGATTGGTTGAGTTCTTTGGCAACCTGTACCGGATTACCTCCACATGTTTCAATTCCATCACTAACCACATATACGACCGAATCAGTTGTTTCAGGATTAATATCTTGTTTTACAGATTTGAGTGCATTTGCAATGGGTGTCCATCCAGCTGGTTTTACCCCTTGAAGCGCCGTATTCATTTGATTTGTCTGGTCACCTAGGCCATGAAATATTTCTTCTGTACTGTTACATGATACTTGCTTATCTTTCTGACTTCCTGTTCCTTTATGTCCATATACCCGCAAAGAAACCTCTGCATTTTGGGGTAATTTATCTGCGAAGATCTGTATAGCTTCTTTGGCGGAGTCCATTTTTGATTTGCCATTGATCTGCGCTTTCATGCTGCCACTGGCATCAAGTAAGATCGAAATGTGCAGCTTCTTACTTGTGGGTAACGTGATATTTCCATCAGGTCGCTCATTATTCACTTTAACCTCGGTTTCAAAGTTGTTGAAAATAGTCACATAAGGACGATAATCTTCGGCCAATAGGAGAAGGAGTTCTTCCTTATATTGATCAGCTGTCAATTCACTTGGTAATTGATCCAACGCTTCATTAACTTTCTGTTCATTATAATTTGAACCAGCAAAGCGGCCTGAAGGTTTCATTAGTATTTGTTCATCTGTTAGGGAAGCCGGAGGCTCAGTTTGATTGGAGTCCGCTGGACTCTGAACTTCTGAACTCGGTTCACTTTGAGTTGAATCTGAAGGGTGCTGAACGTCTGAGGTTGCTTTACTTTGATCTGACTCTGCGGAGTTCTGAATATCTGAGGCATTCTTTTCTGCTTCCTTACTACAACCCGCAAGGAATATAATTATCGTTACAAATATGAAGATTGACCTTCGAATCATAAACTCACCTCCGATTAACAATCTTTTTATATACTACCAAATTATGTTTACTTTTCATAACTGTTTATTAAAAGGGACCGTCCTAATTCATGAAGGGTTTTTGTTCGGTATGGACGAGAACTTGTATTCTTAAAATAAAGGCTTTGTTAAACCTTGAACTTGTCTATGGATTTAAAGAAGCTAAAAAAGCTTGCTGATACATTAGACGATAGTGGTAAGCAGGAACTTATCTTTTTGCAATCCCGAACCAAGGGTGTGTCCTCGATGCCCGTGACCGTCAGAAAGGCGTATGACATATCCAAAACGTAAACAGCTATCACAGCCGCTTGAAGAAATGGATGGACCGCTTCAATGGTGTTGCAACCAAATATTTTTTATATAGACAACAAGGAATATGAAAACACCTCATCGAATAAGAAATCAAATCGTCCTGTTTACTGTCACCGACACGAGCACAAAGCTTCGGCTTTTTTGTTTATTCTTGTTAAGCTAACGGGCAGGTTTGGGATTAACAATCCTTAAGAAAAACCCAAGTAGAATTCTGCTAAAATGTAGTTAATGTATAATGTGAAAATCCCTCATGAACAAAGGAGAACTGAAAATGAGAAAACTCGTTCTATTTCTGCACGCATCGCTTGACGGTTTTGTAGAAGGGCCGAATGGAGAAATGGACATTGGCTGGGTTTCCTACGACGCTGATTTGGAGAAACATGCGAAGGAAATTCTGAGTACTGCCGACACTGTCATTTGGGGACGTGGGACTTATCAGATGATGCACAGTTACTGGCCATCTGTGCCTTCGAACCCATCAGCTTCGGAGCATGAACGGAATCATGCCGAGTGGATCGAAAAGACAGCCAAAGTCGTTTTTTCCACGACACTGGAGAAAGTCGAATGGAATAATTCCAGACTCGTGAAAGAAGATATCGAGGAAGAGATCAATAACCTCAAACAGCAGCCAGGCAAGGATATGGTCATCCTCGGCAGTCCTAGGTTCGCACACCACCTTATGCAGCTTGATTTAATTGATGAGTATAAAATTACGGTTTCTCCCGTCCTGATCGGTAAGGGGTTGCCGTTATTCCAAGGTATCAAGGAGAAGATCAATCTTAAGCTTATCGAAAACAAGACCTTTGATTCTGGAGCCATAGGTCTCGTTTACCAGACGGTAAGATGATCTTGTCACTTAAGATGATTACGCTAACGGGAGACGATAGCTCAATTAACCGCCTTTTCACAAAGGCGGTTTTCTTATGGCCACAAATCAACATTAGAATTTAACATAGCCACAATAAAAATAGCTGCGATATACGCAGCTATTAATGAATATATTCCTGTCAAACATCCTTAGAAAGCAGTCTGCAAACACTTATTCTTCCCTAGGGATGCTGCTCTGCGTAAATACAATGGTATGGTGAAGTCACCAGGACGACAGTTCCGTCCTTTTCCAGCTGTTTTGAGCAACGCAAACATATACATGCTGATCGTCCCAAGACATCTGTCCCTGACTGCAGGGGGCAGTAGATGAAGCGGGCGTATACTTGTCACGGATACGCAGCTTGTCTCCATTTACATCTAGCTTGGTATCAGGTTCACTCGTGCCTATCCCGACATTACCGCCGCTGCGCTGCATGGTGAGCGCGGAGTCAATCACTTTTCCATCATCGCCGTAGCGGACGAACTGCAGGTCAGCCCCCGTGTTATCGCCTGCTTCCTTCGAGCTGTCCGCGCGAACGGCCCATCTCGGTGTCGTTGCATTATCCTTGCCGGCAACGCTGAACTGGATGTCCCGGTTCGTCTCGGCTTCCCCTGCTACCCGCAAAATGCCGCTCATCACATTGAAGTTGGACGAGTGGGTGCGGATCTCGCTGATGTCGGTGTCGAAGGGGATTTCAAATCGGGTAAACAGCTGGTTTGCATATTTTCCGGTTGGCGACATCGTTGTCTCAAACGAGATATGCTTATGATCATGCTGCTTCGGATCGTTTGCCTTGTCATGGGAAATGATCGCCGTCTTGTCATTGCCTTTCTCATCTGCCCAGACGATCGCCGGCTTGGCCCGATCCGCAGTCCATTGCAGCCTGATTAAATCGGACAGATGCCCCTCCTGCGCAATCCACTTTTTGTCCGTCGACAGAAGCAGGCTCTCATTGTGCGGAACCCGGATTTCACTGCCGGATACCTCAGGTTTTGCGGATGCCTCCGTCGCGCTCGGTTTCTGTTCGGAACAGCCGATACCAAGCAAGCAGACGCCTCCCAATAAATATTTTGACATAATGGCCATCGTTAACTTCATTACATATTCCTCCGTTTTTCGTCGTGATTCGACTTTGTTCGCTTTCACGAATAAAAAGGCTTGGTCTGATCGTATTATACCCAGTGCTAGGCATACAACCTTTTCGACGATATTCCCGGAAAAATGATTCTTTTAGGCTATAAAATTTGGCGAAATTCATCCGATATCTGTGAATGACTGCTCAAGTTGTCCAAGTTAACCACTTTATAAACGGCAGTCAAAATGCTTCAAAATGACTCTAGGCCTATCGTCATAGTATGCCCGTTGCCTATGAACAATGAAATCCGAAGCTGCTATGGACCATAGCTGTTTGTCATTCCCACCAATGCTTCATTTCACTAAACTTAACATCCCACAGCTTTGCATTTCCTTTAAGCGTAATAGTAATTTCATGAACTGTATTCATTGGAAAATCTATCGTTTCCACATCTTTATAATATTGTTCATTGTATTGAACGATCTCCTTACCATCCACTGCGATGATTAGTTCACCATGATCGTCCCCATTGTCTGGAATTCCAAAAGATGAATAAAACAGAACATCCTTCTTATCCCCCAAAATATAAGTATATTTTTTAATTTCTTGACCATTACTGCTATACAAATTCATTTTCGGATCTATTTTCTTACCAGCGACAGTGAAGATGGGAAGATCTTTCGTCATAGGCTTACTTCCCGTAATTTCTTTCACTTCATTTAATGCGTGAATAGGTCCTTCTCTTTTTTCCACAGCATAATGAATGATTTCGGAGATTCCCATAATTCCGACCAATAGAACAGTAATCGTCAACCCCATTGCAATGAGCTTTTTCCAAAAAACTTTTATAATAAGTCCTACCTTATATGCACAAAATCCGATCCATGCACCTAATGTATTTGAAATAACATCATCTACGTCAAAAGTACCAAGAAACGTTAACGATTGCAGAGTCTCCAGCACAAGAATCGCCAAGACAAACACGGATATGAACTTCACAAGATGTGTACGATACAACAAAGGTATTACTATACCAAATGGGATAAAAGCAGCTATGTTTCCCAAGTCATATATCCACGAAAATGATAGATCTGACAAGTTGGGAAATAGAATCGGGACTGATTCTGGAATAAGCATAAATTCATATCCAAACTCAGAGTATTCATGATCTAATCTATTGAAAGCAAAAAACAAAAAATATAATATCAGTAACGTGTACAAAATGAATCCTGTAAAGATGATCTTCCGTAATTTTGTTTCCATAGTAACTCCTTTATTTTTCAGTGAAATTTTCGACTACAAAAAAAAGCTATAAGATCATGGGGGCTCCAACAAAGAATTACCTTAATTCTAAAAGGAGATCGCTATTTATCCTATTGATTTCGGTTACACGTTCCTTACAGGTCTGTAAGAAAGGATTGGGGGAATTATTGCGTTATTTCGGCTTATGTTGTGACATCATCGTAATAACGCGATCAATAAAGGAATACAAACTAATTATGTCGAATTCCATCGTATTATGATGCGAATGAAGAAATATTCCACCTTAAAATACATAGCTATGATTCTATTATTTGTCAGCACTCTCCTCAGCCTTCGATGGGCCTGGTCTGAAGTATTTTCCACAGCAGAGCATCCACATGCCATCAATGGGGTTCTTGACATGCGCGGTTTGGATTTGGAGAAATCCACCTCATTCTTTTTGGACGGTCAGTGGCATTTTTACCCTGATCAATTCATTTCATATGAGGATATACAGCCGGAGCAAACTCGATTCAGCAATATCCAGGTTCCTGGTGACTGGAGAAGTCAACTGAATAGTTCAAGTTCCTCCTACGGGTACGGAACGTATTTGCTGCGTATTTTGATTGATCCACTGGAACAGCCCGTAGCGCTCTGGCTTCAGGGAATTGAAGCTTCATCGGAAGTCGAAATGAATGAGGTGAAATTTCACAGTATCGGCAAGCCTTCCGTGAGCGCTCATGAATATACCCCCACGAATGTCTCATATACAGCTTCTTACGCTAAGGAAGGAACAACTGAAATCCACTTGCTTATTCACGTCGCCAATTTCGACGAGCCATATAACGGCGGTATCCTGCGCTCCATTCGCTTTGGCTCTCAGGCTGCGATCGACTATGCACGTTGGTATTCTATCGGATTTCAACTGGTTACACTCATTATTTTGCTGCTACACGGCTTGTATGCTTGTATTCTATACTTCTTCAATCCTCAAGAGAGGGCTTTGTTCACTACAGGTCTCTTAATGTTCGTTGTTGGAGTAGCTGTTACGATTGGTCATGATAACGTCCTCTTGCTATGGCTGCCAATCAATTACACATGGGCGATCAAAATCAGGCTGATCGCCCTCCTGTGGCAAAACCTTTTTATTCTTCTTATATTTAGAAGGCTTTCTTTGATTTATCCGCAAAACGTATGGCTGCGGGCATACACCGCGGTATTAGTCTTCTTTTCCGTATTTCTTATGGCAGCGCCGGCTTCATGGGTACATGGAGCGGTCGAATATAAGATATTTATTGTCTTTTATTCAATTCCATTTGCTTGGTTTATTTATATCGTTGGAACAATGATTTCCAAGAAGACCTTGGACAAAGACGTCGTCTTTTTACTGCTATCCGCCGTCGGCATCATATCCAACTTGTCATGGAGCATTGTGGAGTCTGTCAAAAACGTTACTACCGTTTACTATCCAATTGATATCATTGTGGCCATGATCGGATTTTCAACGTATTGGTTTAAAAAATTCTTCCGTAATTCCAGGGAAAATATCAAGCTTAACGAGAAGTTACAAATAGCCGATAAGCTGAAAGACCAATTTCTTGCCAATACATCACATGAACTGAGAACGCCGTTGCACGGAATTATGAATATCGCTCAGGCTGTTGTGACCCATGAGAAAGGGACGATGAATGAAAGAAGCGTTAAGAATATGGATCTGCTAATTACTATAAGTCGTCGTATGTCTTATATGCTTGGTGATCTTCTAGATGTCGCACGACTTCGCGAACACCGCATTGAGCTGCAGCAAGAGTCTTTAAAGATTCAATCCATTATTCCCGGCATAATTGCGATGTTACAATTTATGACTGAAGGTAAGCCCATCCAAATGCATATGGATATCGTGGAATCCATGCCGATGGTCATGGCCGATGAGAAAAGACTCGTACAAATTTTGTATAACCTGTTACATAACGCACTCAAATATACGGAAGAAGGGATGATCTCCATTTCTGCAGAAACACGGGACGGGAATGCCATCATTCATGTCTCCGATACCGGTGTCGGCATGAATGAGGAAACAGTGGCGAGAGTGTTTCTCCCATATGAACAAGGGACGTATGGAATAAACGATGGAAGAGGAATTGGACTAGGTTTAAGCATCTGCAGGCAATTGGTTGAAATGCATGGTGGTGCATTGACAGTTCGCTCCGAACCGGGTAAGGGTTCCGTATTTAGTTTTGATCTGCCGTTAGCTAACGAATCGACTTCTCCATTGTTGCAAGACTCTGTCCCTCTACACCAGATCATGGACGTAACTGATAATGAAGCCCATGGATTCACTTTTCCGGATAGCGCAATTGGCGAGCTTGCAACAACCTTACATATCCCACCCCTTTTGAGTGTGAGGAAGCTGAATATTCTTGCAGTTGATGACGACCCCGTTAATCTGAATGTACTCGTTGAAATCCTTTCAACGGAGCCTTATATCATTACAACAGCTCATTCCGCACGTGAAGTTTTGGAATTATTGGGTACACGGCAATGGGATCTACTCATTGCCGATGTCATGATGCCAACGATGTCCGGCTATGAGCTGACCCAGAGAGTAAGAGAGCATTATTCCGTATCGGAGCTTCCGGTTTTGCTGCTAACTGCACGGAGTCAGCCTGTTGACATCTACACGGGATTCTCGTCGGGAGCGAATGATTATGTTACGAAGCCTGTAGATGCTCTGGAATTAAAATACAGAATCAGGGCGTTGACCACGATGAAGCAATCTATAAATGAACGCTTGCGCATGGAGGCCGCTTACTTGCAGGCACAAATTCATCCCCATTTCCTGTTCAACACGCTGAATTCAATTATGTCACTTAGTGAGATCGACATAGGGAAAATGCAGAATATGGGAGAAGCGTTTGCATCTTTTTTGCGGATCAGCTTTGATTTTATTAATACGGATGAACTGGTCAAGCTTTCCCATGAACTGGAGCTGGCCGAAGCCTATTTGTATATTGAAAAAGAGCGCTTTGAAGACAGGTTGTCTGTTGTATGGGAAGTTGAACCAGACATCAATATACTGCTCCCTCCACTTTCGATTCAACCGCTGATTGAAAATGCGGTCAAGCATGGCCTCCTCAGTCAGGACAAGGGTGGTACGGTTCGTATTCGGATTACCCGCCAGAACAGCTTCACGCTTATTGAAGTATACGATAATGGCAAGGGGATGGAACAAGAAAAGGTTAACCAGCTGTTGAATCCAACTATGAAGGAAAACGGAGGCATCGGACTCTCCAATACCAATAGAAGATTGATACAATTGTACGGACAAGGCTTATCCATTTCCAGTAAGCCCAATGAAGGGACGACGGTATCGTTTGCCATTCCGGATAAACCTATTTAGCAATCTAATCTGTTGCCTCATGTTGCAATTCCCTTTGGATTGCTATTTCCAAATAAAAAAGCCGCGATGGGCGGCTTTTTATGTGTATGATTTTATCGGTATTGATTAAGCTTTCAGCACCTTCTCCAAAAAGCTGATGGTGCGCTCATGTTTAGGGCTGCCGAACACTTTATCAGGCGACCCTTCCTCAACGATGTAACCTCCGTCCATGAAGATGACCCGATCGGCCACCTCGCGGGCAAAGCCCATCTCATGTGTCACGATCATCATGGTCATCCCCTCTCGTGCCAGATCATTCATGACACCGAGCACCTCGCCGACCATCTCCGGGTCCAGCGCCGATGTAGGCTCATCGAACAGCATGATGTCCGGATTCATCGCTAATGCTCTGGCAATGGCCACCCGCTGCTTCTGACCGCCCGACAGTTGACTTGGGAATGCATCAGCTTTATCTGATAGTCCAACCTGCTCCAAAAGCCGCAATGCCGTAGCACGCGCCTCCTTCTCAGATTGTTTTCCAAGTTCCATGGGAGCGAACATGATATTTTTCAGGACGTTGAAGTGAGGGAATAGGTTAAAATGCTGGAACACCATTCCGATATTCTCCCGTACCTTGTTAATGTTGGTCTTGGGATCGTTAATATCCTGATCATCTACGATCACGGTGCCTGCTGTCATGTCTTCCAATCGGTTGATGCAGCGAAGGAAGGTGCTTTTTCCTGATCCGGAAGGGCCAATGACGCAAACAACCTCGCCCTCTTTCACCTCTAAGTCGATGCCTTTCAGTACCTCATTCGCTCCATAACTTTTCTTTAATGCCTCTACCCGGATTTTACCCATTATTCATCTTCCTTTCCAGGCGATTCGATATTTTGGTCAGAATCGTGATGACAATCAGATATAAAATCGCGACCTCAGCCCAAATAATGAATGATTCAAACGTTCTTGCAATAATAATTTTCCCGGATTGCGTCAATTCCACAAGACCGATGACTGAAAGAATCGATGTATCCTTCAGTGTGATGACAAGCTGGTTGATAAATGATGGAATCATGATACGTACTGCTTGCGGTATAATAATTTTAATCATAGCCTTCCGGTAAGGCAGACCAAGCGATCTTGCAGCCTCCATCTGACCTCGGTCAATGGACTGGATGCCGCCGCGTATAATCTCTGTCACGTATGCGCCCGCATTAAGACTCAGCGTCAACACTGCCGCCACGAACAAGGGCATTTTGAAGCCGAAAGCCTGTGGAATGCCAAAATAGATGAAGAATGCAAGTACAATCAGCGGAATCCCGCGGAAAAGGTCAACAAATACAGTTGCGATGCTTCGCAGCCACTTATTTTGTCCCACCTTCATGAAGCCGAAGATCAATCCCAGAATGAAAGCAAAAAATAAGGATATGATCGTATATAGAAGTGTTTTGCCAAGCCCCTTAAGAAGCGGGGGCAGCGAATTCACCATAAGTCCCAAGCGGCTTTGTTTGGCAGGTTCTTCGGCATTTACACCGGTGTACTTATCGGTAATGCGTTCATACTCCCCGTTTGCATGCAGATTAGCCAGACCCGCATTGAATTTTTCGAGAAGCTCCTTATTTTGGCCTTTACTGACCGCAAAGCCATAGGATCCTCCTTCTTCCATCTTCGTAACGATCTTTAGCCCATTCTTTTGTTTCACCCCGTAGGCAAGAACGGGAAAGTCGTCAAAACATGCGATCGAATTTCCGGTTTTAACATCATCATACATCTGAACGGATTCATCGAAAGGAACGATGGTAAAACCATATTTCGAAGCAATGGATTGTGCGAAGGTATAGCCCTCGGTGCCCGTTTTCACGGCAACCTTCTTGCCCTTCAAATCTCCGTATTCTTTGACCTTTGTTTGATCCTCGCGGACAGCCATAACCACACCAGATTTGTAATAAGGCTCCGAAAAGTCGAATTTTTGTTTACGTTCATCCGTAATACTCATGCCGGCAATGACCCCGTCAACCTGACGGGATTCCAAAGCCTGAACAGCAGCGTTAAAACCCAACGGTTTAATATCGAACTTGAAGTTCTGATCCTTGGCAATTGCCTCCATTAAATCCATATCGATACCGACGAAATTACCGTTAGCATCCTGGAATTCAAATGGGGCAAATGTAACGTCCGTTCCTATTTGATAGGTTTTGCCTGAGGCTGGCTCTGCCGCTGAGCTTGCTATTAAATAAGGCATGCCCGATAAGCTTAAGAGCAGCAGAGACATAATAATAAAGAATGTCCGCATTTTTTTCATAGGGTCCTCCTCTTGTTAAACACCGTCTTAAGAAAGTTACCCATTAATCATTCTTTCTTAAACAATTGCTGCTTGTTTCATAACCTCTAAAATATGACAGCGGAATAACCCATGATGGATTCTCACCCTATTCTTCCTCATCTTACGATTGGCACAAGCCCGCAAATATATGCACAGCTTTAAAACATAAATACGTAAAAACGCCTCCCTTGAAAATAAGAATCAAACTGCCAATAAAACAGAAACAGCGACAATCGTGGACGAGAAAATCCTGTCCTTGACTGCCGCCGTTTTATTACCCAATTGTACAAATATGTGTTAATCGATTCTTAGGTTAGAATTAAATTCCTCCATTGATCTCAATCAAATTACCGGCAGGATCACGAAAGTAAGCTACGCGATGACCCCATTCAGGAGTGTCATGCGGTTCTTTTACAAACTCAACATCTCTGCTCCTCAATTGATCAAAAGTTGCATCGACATCATCCACACTGAAAATGATGGCAACTTGATCGTTTGCACTGAATTCATTGGATTCACGCAAAGCCGCCCGTGGTTCATTCACCATAAGAGGCTCCAGCGCAATATGAATGTCCCCCGTTAAAAACTCAGCATATGGAGTGTCTTCATTACCATGGAGGACTTGTAGTCCAAGTAGATCTCTATAAAACAAAAAACAATCTCGGACATTCGGCACTAATAAACGAATTTGTGAAATTTTCACGATATTTCCTCCTAAGAACTTATTAATTACTCCAATACCACATTCAAGCATCTAGGAAAGCGTTCACATGACTTCATGACCGAAAACTTCAAGCTGGCTCAAAGCCGGGAATGGAGATGGATCATCTGACTTAATGAGCTCTTTTAAGGTAACCCACTCTACTTTTCTTCGTTCCAGCTGAATGGTTTGCTTCAAATGCGACTTAACCAATTCTGCCGTATGCTTGCTGCCGTCCGAAAAGATTAATGTAACCCGTTCCCAGTAATTGTCATGAGGGAAATCTGCTCGGATCGTCAACGCGACCTTATCAATTTCCACGGTCCTTCCAAAGTTCACTGTAATTTCTGCATCTTCCCTCTGATTAATTCCCCATGACTCAAATGGCCACTTTCCATGGGAGAAGTTCACACTGTTCCCGTTAATGGCATTTCGTGCCGCGAATACGGATTCGCCGCGGGTTTCCACATTAGCAAAAGCATGCGGGAAACAAGCTGCGTTTTCATGCTGGTCATATACATTTAATGCTAGATTTTTATAGGCATTTATTTCTTCTTCCGTCGCTGAGCGGGCAGTCAGAACATGCAATTCGCCTGCAAATGATTTTGGGGAGTATGATATCTTTTTGTCATTAAAAGGAACGTGGAACCGGTACTCGTGCCCTCTCATATAAATAAAGGCTGGATCCATCGCATCATCAAGTTGGATGACCAGAAATACATTTTTATTTTCGCTTCTCAAAATAATCTCGTCTCCAGGCCCATAGGATCTTCGGTAAACTAAATGGGCTTGTCCATGATCCGTGCTTGTAGCCTGGACGATTCCATCTGCGTTCTGAACTTCGAGAGTAATTTGATTCATTATGCATCCTCCTAGTCTACATCAAATTTTGAATACTGCTTCATCATATCCTATTATTTTACAATCAAGCTACCCTAACTCTGAATCTATTTGCTTTAAAACCCAAAATCCGCATTGCTGCGGCTTTTGGGTTTTAAGCATCGTTGCTATGAATGTCAATTAAAATACTTTTGTCGTCCATGATTCGCAATTCCAAATATGTGTTGCAATATCATTATAAAACTCAGGTTCGTGAGAAATCATCAGAATGCTGCCTTTGTAAGCTTTTAACGCCCGCTTCAGTTCATCTTTCGCATCTACGTCCAGATGGTTCGTAGGTTCGTCAAGAACAAGCAGATTTGTTTCCCTGTTAATGAGCTTGCACAAACGGACCTTAGCCTTTTCCCCACCGCTCAGTACAGCAATTTTACTCTCAATATGCTTGGTTGTGAGTCCGCATTTGGCCAGCGCAGCGCGCACTTCAAATTGGCTCAGGGAAGGAAAGGTCTCCCATATCTCCTCTATGCATGTGTTGTAATTGCCCTCTTTCATTTCTTGTTCGAAATATCCGATCTCTTGATTGTAGCCAAGCTCCACCGAACCGGATAATGCAGGGATTTCGCCTAAAATACTGCGCAGCAGCGTCGTTTTACCGATCCCGTTCGCACCAACAAGCGCTACCTTTTGTCCACGTTCCATCTGTAGATCAAGAGGTCTGGAAAGAGGACTGTCATAGCCGATAACCAAATCTTTTGTTTCAAAAATTACCTTTCCAGACGCTTTGGCATCCTTGAAGTTAAATTGCGGCTTTGGTTTTTCTTTCGAAAGTTCAATAACATCCATTTTGTCGAGCTTC
The DNA here is from genome assembly GCF_018403225.1 of Paenibacillus sp. J23TS9. Taxonomy (NCBI): domain Bacteria; kingdom Bacillati; phylum Bacillota; class Bacilli; order Caryophanales; family Paenibacillaceae; genus Paenibacillus; species Paenibacillus sp. J23TS9. The sequence goes on from NZ_BOSG01000001.1 coordinate 1,887,082, forward strand.
TTTTGTCTGGACATCGCCATATTCCGGGTAGCCACACTAGCTTTGTTACGGGCAACAAAATCCTTCAAGTCCGCAATTTCTTGCTGCTGACGGTTATAAGCCGATTCAAGCTGCTGTTTTCTCATTTCGTAAACCTGTTGGAACTGATCGTAATCACCAACATATCGGGTCAGCTTTTGATTTTCCATATGGTAAATCAAATTGATTACGCTATTTAAAAATGGAATATCATGCGAGATCAGAATAAATGCATTTTCATACTCCTGCAGATAACGCTTAAGCCATTCAATATGCTGTTCGTCCAAATAGTTGGTTGGCTCATCAAGGAGCAGAATATCCGGTTTCTCCAACAGCAGCTTGGCCAGCAGGATTTTCGTACGTTGACCGCCGCTAAGGTCATTGACGTCACGGTCGAGACCAATGTCGGTAATGCCAAGACCGCGGGCTGTCTCTTGTACCTTCGCATCAATCATATAAAAATCCTGGCTGGTCAGCGTATCTTGAATTGTGCCGACTTCCTCCAGCAGCTTTTCCAGCTCTTCCGGTGTAACTTCCCCCATTTTGTTATACATTTCATTCATTTCTTGCTCAAGGTCGAACAAGTATTGAAACGCACCCCGGAGTACATCTTGAATGGTCATGCCTTTCGTCAAAACTGCATGCTGATCGAGATAGCCCACGCGTACCCGCTTAGACCATTCGACCTTGCCTTCATCCGGCTGCAGCTTGTTCGTAACGATGTTCATAAAAGTAGATTTGCCTTCGCCGTTTGCACCGATTAATCCGATATGTTCGCCTTTCAGAAGTCTAAACGAAACATCCTTAAAGATGGCGCGATCTCCAAAACCATGACTTAATCCTTCAACATTTAATATGCTCATATATAGACACCTTTTTCTAATTTTATCGATCTATTATAAGCATGATGAAGTGAAAATTTCAATATAAAGCATAAACATATTTAACGAACAGAGTATCTTTCCATACAAATCGATTAGTTTAATACATGTAGTTCAATATCCTCGTCTTTCAGTGTGTCGAATACCAACAATGAGCCTTTCAGGATTAATTCCTTGCCAGCCGCACTGTTCAAGGTAACCTCTGCTTCCCCCCATGGATTTCTGACTCTGCATATTCCTCCTAATGTAGAGCTGATGTTAACATACGGAATGACACCTGAATGAATCTCGGATGTGACAACAAAGCCACCATGGCACCATAAAGACATCTGTGCGTCCCAATTCGCAGGGCATGCCGGAAATACTCGAATGACCGATTCTTTACCGGGACCTGGAGGTTGGCTTTGGCAAAGCGCCGCCTGAAGCGCGGAGGCAGCATTGCCTAATCGCTGAATGCTAATGCAGTTAATCCCTTCTCTAACGGTTAATCTGTTTTCAAAAGATTTCACCCTGCCTGTGTCCGTAAAATAGCAATAATCCCGTTCTGCGTTGACGCATTCCAATTGGGCCAATACGACCTGCTTGAACGGTTCCGCCAATCCCATGTGGGCCAGCACGCGCGCAGTGCTCGACATTTCCGACGCCGCACGACTCCAATCATGATCAAGCAGTCCTTCCTGGAATTTAATAGTGGCCATCGTCGTCTCATACATTTCCGGGTTATCGTATGCCGTTTCCAACGAGCAGAGATTACCGAACCGGCCCGGCTTCAACTCAATGCCGCTCTTATTATCCAGTACAGGTCCTATAGCACCAACCCACACAGCGGGCTCACCTTCCTTAGTACTCAAAACGGCATCAGGATGGTCACTGCGCGGCATGGGGGCAAGATGTTCGTATAGTTCCTTCCAAACAGGTCTTAATTCTTCATCCACTTCCAGGATCTCTGATGCCTTAAGAACAATAGGAAAAATAGTATGCATACCCGCCATCGAGTCCATTGTATTTTTGCCACCGTAATATTTCTCGTCACTGGTTGTATTGTAAATGTGATACTTGCCGTCTTTATCCTTATTCAGGTTCGGGAAATGGCGAAAAAACTCAGCAACTCCCTTAATCATTGGGTATGCCCGTTCCCGCAGCCAAGCAGTGTTTTGAGTGTACTCATAATACATCCAGTAATGATAGGCAATTCCGGCTTGGGATGCGAACATGTGAGTCGTGAAACCGAATGATCCGAAGCCTCTCTCTACATAAACGAATTTGCCATCCACATATTTTTCATGATATTTCCAATTCCATCTGCTTTCATGCGGGCGCTTCGAATAAGCAAACTCACGGAAGCGGTCAGACATTTGATCCCATGGCTTCCTTACCAGATACAGATCTCTCATTTCCGCTGCAATATTCTCAGGCAATTCCTCCATTCCATTAAATGTCACTACTTCGGGTATGTAGATGCCCTCACTTCCCCATTGCTGTTTTGCAGCCGCAGCGCATGAATCGTACATCGAGGTATACATGTTGAAATATGGATGAAAAAGCTCGTTATGACCTGTTGGAAGCACAGCGTTATAGTACAGATTCATATTATTCCACCAGTGCATAGCTCCCCAGTGTCTGAGATCTCCCCGTGGGCTAAGCAGCATGCCTCCAAAGTTAGGAGGGAAACTGCTTCCCCTGGAGTTCGACGCCATTAGATACAAATAATAAGTGTAATGCTGCTCTACAAATTCTCCACTCTTGTCCTCACTGCTTAAGCGAATATACGATTTCCTCCAGAATTGATTCCACCAAGTTTTATGCTCCTGAAGCATGATGTCATACCCGGTTACAGCAGCCTGCCGCACTAACGCGACTGCTGATTCGATGACATCCTCACTTTCGTCAAAACTGGCGGCACTACCGATAAACATATCGAATGTTCCCTTACCCGGCTTAACGCATAAACGCATCTCGGTTTCGTTCGGCTGTCCAATCACTGGGCTCTCCCTAAAGCTTCCAACAGGCATCTGGCCACCATACTCATCATTCATTCTGGCGATGGATTCACGTCCGTAAATTCCGATGGCGACGGCGGAGCTGCAGTAATAGCTGCCCTCCCTAAATTCCTGTTGTAATATAATCATACCGTCTCCCATGCTAAGACTCGAAATGGCCGAATGGCTTTTCGTTACGACTTCCGCAGGTCTAATCATTTTGAGTTTAATATTGATTCCCTGGGGCGCTTCTCGTTCGTCCTGCACTCTAACTCCAAATACATCTTGATTGGCTGAAGCATATGCCTGTGCCTGCACTCCATCGCCCGCAATCCCCGCTAATCCGTCATATAGACATAGATGCTGCTTGATTCGATCATCATGAAAAACATCTTCTCCGTAGTCAACAAAATCAATATCGACAAAGGCACTCGCATAAGCATAATCCGAATGTCTCTGATTGAAGCTGTTCGTATTACAGTCGTTTGCGTAAACATCCACCCGGTTGACCTGAAATTTGATGGCGGAAGGGGATGTCCACAGCAAGCTGCCCATTCTCCCATTTCCCAGCGGTAGTCCGCCTTCACTTCGTTTCACTGTATGTTCATAGTGTAAATCTGCCCGTGATACGAGTTCCTCATAATTGATTTTTAAATCGGCATTCGTCCTTTTCACTATTGTTCACACTCCCAACCCCATGATGGAATAACAAGCGCTTTCAATTACCATCATAAAGGAGTTGATGTGGTTCTCTGTATGAATATATTATGATGTCCATGGGATTTATTATGGCTTGATGTACGTAAGCACTTGGAGTGGACGCTGCGTGAACGGACCGTTGTTCCAATCGCTGTGCTCTCCAGATTTTTTTCATTCTCCTTTACGGTGAAAATCCGGAGACCAAGGCGACCGCTACCGCTTTTCCACAATCAGTCCGTCCTCTCCGCTGTTTAAGCGGACAAGGATCTACAATCAAAAAAAACCTTTCTTTTGGTAAAATGGAAGTGCGAACAACCATTTCAAAGGAGAGGTTTCTTTGTACATTGAATACTCCATGGACCAACTTTGCTTGCTTCGAGAAAATCACCCCGTTCATGTCGTGAATGCCGCCGTTGACGGACGAAAAATATGTCTTCCTGGAGCATTATTTCGTAGATGATACCAAGATTGAGGCTAATGGCAATCGCTACACCTTTGTTTGGGGCAAGGCCGTGGCTAAACACAAGGTTAAGCTGCAAGAGAAGGTTCAGGTGCTGTTTTTTGCCAGCAACGAAGCCGCAGAGCATCAAGAGTGTAAGCATCAAGACAAAGTTCTTTCTCGGGGAATCGTTGGAGATCAATAGTGAGAAACTCGAACACAGGACACAGGTGCTGGAATCGCAACCTCTGAAAAAGTCCAAGGAAAAAACACTGAAGAAAGCCGCGGTAGAGAAAAAGCGCAAAGATGCGGTTCTCCAATAACTGAAGAATCGCTCCTTGCTGAGATTTTTTCGGTTCCTTAATAAAACGGTGCTGTCTCTGTCGTGGGAAATCCACTTATGAGACAGCCCCTTGTTCTTTAGATTACAAAATCAACAATGTATTGAGTGCAAATAGCTTCGTAACCGATCGACCGATAAAGTCCTATTGCTCCAACATTCTCTTCGATGACATTCAGATATACATTTGGCGTAACGGATCTACCGTCACGGGTTAGCTCAGCGCACACCTTTTTACCGTACCCTTGTCTTCTCCATGCAGCGTCTGTTCCGATATTCCCCAGTTCGACGTAATCCTCACTGTAAATATGATATCCGCCTACTGCGATCAATTCCTCTTGTTCCAGCACGCCATAAAACGGGTTACTTAATTCTTCTTTTGTAAATGCCATTGTTTGTAGTTCTTTCATTTTCGACTCAATAAGCTCAAAATAAGACGTTCCCAATCGCATGACCCGATGATCAGCCGGCGGCAAGGCTTCCTGATGTAAATGCTTCATGAGAAGCAGTTTTTTAGGAGGCTTGAAGAACTCAATCTGAGAGGAGAGAATTCCCATCTCTTCTTCATTGATAATAAAGCCGCCAACAGCATCGTTAGGAAGTTCAAGTTCTATTTTTATGAATGACAGCATGGACCGGAGACAAAATGACTTCTTCATGGGATACACGGAAAAAGCATAAAACGGAAGTCCCCATAGATAGGCCATCACGCCGAGCAGCTCACCCTTGTCTGTAAACTGTCCGTAATGTACTGTATTATGCTTACGGTGTGTAAGGTATGAATAGTATAGAAAATGCTGCTCCCTATGGATCGAACTCAAAATTGCGTCCAACTCAGATGACGTTAATTCGCGAAACATCTTCTCTGCTCCTATCAACATTTGCTGTTACCGACAGTCATTATTATTTAGCTTGAATGTACCCGTCAGCTTTGAGCAGTTCGGCAATCAAAACAGCGCCGCCTGCAGCACCACGCAATGTATTATGCGATAGTCCTACAAATTTATAATCGTAAATGGAATCCTCGCGCAATCTGCCGACCGACACACCCATACCACGTTCAATATCCCGATCCAATTTCGTCTGCGGTCTGTTGTCTTCTTCAAAATACGTGATGAACTGCTTCGGTGCGCTTGGCAGACCCAGTTCCTGCGGACGTCCCTTGAATTGACGCCAACGATCAAGGATTTCTTCTTTCGAAGGTTTGTTCTCGAACGATGCAAATACGGTAGCTAAATGGCCATCCGTTACAGGAACGCGAATACACTGCGTCGTAATTATAGGTGAAGTTGCTTTTATGATTTCATCATTTACAATGCTGCCCCATATGCGGAGTGGTTCCTGTTCGCTTTTCTCTTCCTCCCCGCCAATATAAGGGATGACGTTATCTAACATATCCGGCCAATCGGTAAAGTTTTTACCGGCTCCGGAAATCGCTTGATACGTCGAAGCAATCACCTGCGTTGGTTTGTAATCCATCAATGCATGCAGTGCAGGTACATAGCTCTGAATGGAACAGTTAGGCTTAACCGCGATAAAACCGGATTTCGTGCCCAGCCGTTTTCGTTGCGCAGCAATCACTTCAATATGCCCTGGATTAATTTCCGGAATGACCATCGGTATGTCTGGTGTCCAGCGATGCGCTGAATTATTGGAAATAACAGGTGTACCCGTTTTCGCGTATGCCTCTTCTAGTGCTTGAATTTCGCTTTTTGTCATATCCACTGCACAAAAAATAAAATCAACCTGGGAGGCAACTTCCTCCACTTTCGAAGCATCCTGTACGACAATGTTTTTCACATCTTCAGGAATGGGGGTGGATAACTTCCACCTGCTTTGGACAGATTCTTCATATGTTTTACCTGCAGAGCTGCTGCTCGCTGCAATGGCCGTTACTTTAAACCAAGGATGCTTATCCAGCAACTGAACAAAGCGCTGACCAACCATACCTGTGCCTCCGACAATACCTACTTTAAGCTTTTCTGACATTAGATATTCAATCCTTTCGATAGTGGCATCATGTTTCATTGCATCCACCATATTCCGTAGAACGGATTAGGCAGGCAATGTTCTTCTTCTAGATAACTATTCAAGTCGTCTGAATTGGTGTGCATTTTTGACAGATGTGCTGCGTTTTACTTGGATACAACAAAAAAATCCCACCCCCAAGACCGTAGTCTTAGGGACGAGATTGTATGCTCGTGGTACCACCCCAGATTCGCCAATATGTCGCCATATAAGCCTCTTCGAGTAAGGCATGATCATGTCATGCATATACTCTAGCTCTGTAACAGGAGCTCCTGGCACGACATCCCCTTCATCAGGTTCCGAAGTGCTGCTCTGAGGCTTTATTCAATAATGTGCTCTCTACTCCTTTTCAGCTTCCGGAGCTCTCTGTAAAAGAATCCAATTATCTACTCATCTCGTCATCGCATTTGATATTAGCATTATAATATAAAAAAAACACGCTGAGGTAAACAATTTTTTGAAATTTAGAACAATGCTTGTGTGTGCACGATAGGTCTATGTATTTATTCCATTGGATTCACAAACAATTTATTAACATATATGCTACGTCTTCCTCATTTGGGTTTGCAGTTAGAACTTCGTTCCATCGGGCACCCGGTCATATCTATGGCCATTATCAAAAACAACCTGAGTATCTTTCCTAATTTTTTTTATACTATAAACTACTCCATCATCGGGCAGTGGTTCCGTAGTATACGTAAGTTTAAATGTTCCGTATTTCGTAATAATTCCACTAACAGTATCCATCAATTGTTGTCTTTCCGCTGCATTTAACTGCCTGTACTTGGGTTTTTGTGATTGATTATTTGGGATTGCTTGATTAACAACAAACCAGAGCATTGCTCCACCACCTATGAAAACCAATGTGCATATCACGATGAGTAAATTTCTTTTTAATTTCATGGACATGATTCCCCCTTAATCTTAAATGTAACTTTCTTTATATATAACAAAATCAATAATGTGTTGGTTATAAATATTAAATCCCTCTGACCAATAAGCGGTTATCAATAAAAAACAACGCTTCGTTAAGACAACGTTGTTGTAATAAATATCCTAGTATCATTTTCACCCAGCAGATTCGCAGGACGCACAGTGTAATTAATCTAAAGAAAATGGCGCAAATAACTAAACAAATGTCCACCCGTCCGGGCAGCCCAATCAATGAGTTCATGAAGTTTAGTAAAACTCAGATACATAATATACACGATCAAAAAAGTATAAAGTACGATTGTAAAGATATCCTTACGTTGTTTTGCCTCCATAGTACCCCTCCTTTACTCTCTCATCTTAATGAAGTCGATACAACATCTAACAAAAGCCTACACCCAGTATAAAAGGAAACGGTTATTCCTCCTATTTATTTGGCTTACATAAACCTTACAGGCTTGTAAGTTGAGATATCCTCCCTTAGTTCACATTCAGTTCATATACATTGCTTATATTGTTTTTATTCGAACAATGAATACAGAAATGAGGGAGTTTTGGAGTGAAATCAAGTCATAATAAGCTGGTACTGATCGGACTGATGATCGGTCTCATCTTCGCTGAACTGGACGAAACAGTCGTCTCAACGGCCATGCCGACCATTATCCGTGACCTGCATGGATTGGCATTGTACGGATGGGTGGCCGGGATATACATGCTGGCGGCTACCATATTTATGCCGATCCTTGGTAAATTAGCCGATATATACGGCCGGAAGGTAATTTATTTAAGTTGCATGGGCTTATTTATCGCAGGCTCCATCGTCTGCGGACTCGCACCATCGATGACGGTGCTGCTGATTGGCCGGGGGATTCAGGGAATCGGTGCCGGTGGGCTCATGCCAATAGCTCTGGTCATCATTGGAGATGCCTACCCGCTGGAGCAAAGGGCCAAGATCCAAAGCTTATTCGGACCGATGATGATTGTGCCGCAGCTGCTTGGACCGACAGTGGGAGGTTACCTCGTCGGCCACGTGAACTGGCATTGGGTATTCCTCATCAATATTCCTGTCGGCCTGATTGCCGCCCTAGTACTTGGTGTAGGAATGCGGGAATCCCGCATCAATGAGAAGAAAACGATTGATTGGCTTGGTTCTTCCGTTCTTACCATGGGCTTGCTGTCACTACTGATGTCGCCTGTTTTGATGGATAATCAAGGCTTGGCATGGTCCTCGCCGTTAATTATAGGAATGCTGATTCTCGGCGTCCTGCTGCTTGGCTTATTTATTTGGATAGAGTCGCGTGTTAAGGAGCCGATCATTCCGCTTCACCTGTTCCGCAACCGCAATGTGGTGGTATTGTCATTACTGGTATTTATTCTGATGCTCGGACTTATGGGCGGAATTGCGACTTTCCCATTCTTTGCCCAAAATGTGATGGGATTAACCCCGACGGAATCGGGATATCTAATGCTCGCCTTTATGGCAGGCGCGATTCCCTCCAGCATCGTGAATGGTTTTCTGATTACGAAGGTTCCATACCGAAACCTGTTTATCATCTGCTTCATTCTTCCGGTCATCGGCATCTTTTTGCTGACACAGATTGGTATTCACACCTCGGTTGTATATATTGTCGCTTCGTTTTTCACCTTAGGTCTGGGACTCGGCGCTTTATTCGGAGGGGACAATTTGATCGTCCAGGAATCCGTCTCCAAGGACAACAGCGGGATTGCGCTCAGTACGGTTAATCTGATTCAATCCCTGGGTACGACTGTTGGACTCAGCGTCTTTGGCAGTTTACTTGCCAAGCATATTAAAGACGGCGTCTCTTCTATCGGCGGTCAACTGCCTGCAGGAAGTGCCGAGCACCTAGCTACGGGCGGTATTCCGAAAGGTCTGTCTATGGAACTCCTACTGAAAGTGCAGACCGTGTTCGTGGATGCATTCCACAACTTGTTCATGATTTCTCTCGGATTTATTATTGCTGCTTTTGTTATCTGCTGGTTCTTGAAAAAAGAAGTCTTATCCAGCAAAGAAACGGCTCTGCAAAATAGCTAAATGTACAGCAGCAGATCTTTAGTATTGTTTTTTAGTAACCATTAAATAGAAAAGCCGCTATTAAGCGGCTTTTTTTGCAATATTCCAAATGCTAGAATCACTCGTATCGCAAATCTATGTAAACATCTCTTTCAGTTTCAGGGCTGTTTCTACGGCTTCTTTTTCGTCACATGACTTCTCTTGAATGATGTACGTCATACCTTTCGTAACGCTATAACTCATTCGAGGTATGAAGTGGGCATGGAAATGCGGGACCCCATCGATCGTTATCACTGAATAGATCCGTTCAGCATCTGTCATTTGTTTGAGTATAGTATATATTTTCTTGACGACGTATCCATATGATTTCGCTTCTTCATCGGTCATATCTGAAAAGTCGAGAAAATGGCGTTTGGATTCGATTACCAATTGCCCTAAGACGGATTGCTCAGCTGGAAAATGGCAGACCATCCAATGGTCATCTTCATAAATATACCCTCCGGGTGGTTGGTTTGTGGTACCAGAATGTTTATTACAAATGAAACAAGACATACAGATCCACTCCTTCAACATTTTTTGATATTTCCCGTATCACTTTTTTCTTTCTTCACCCTTGAAAAAAACCCTGTCGCCTGCAAAGAGGCGACAGGGTTTCCCTTCGCGGTACCACTCTTATTCATCGTTGAGTTATTCCTCAATACTCCCAATCATTCCGTTTAATCCTATAATTGGATTCAGTATACAGTTTGCAAATATTCCCTGTCAATAGAATTGACTTCGTGCTATTTATTATTGCAGATCTGGCAGCTGCAATATGTAACTGTTGGACATATGAAGTAAACGCTGCGCTGCTGTAAATTGCATCTCGGTTGATCCGTCCGCTGAAATGGTGTTGTCTCTTAAACTATAGTTAAGCCCATCCGCATAGGCATTACCGGTTACATACATGCTATTGTCGTTAATGAAAGACCCTGAAGGCAAAAAGTGCCTGAGCGGAATCAGATTTGTCTGCTGGTTCAGAAGATCTTCACCAAAATGCAGTTGATTCTGAACCGATACTCCAAGCAAATTCGCGACCGTAGGCAAAATATCAATCTGTCCACCTGTTAAGTCGATTTTTTCAGGAAGATCGACGCTTGGGGAATGCATGATGAACGGTATGTTGAACATATCCGTATAGCCATATTCATGACCGAGTAACTCCTCCATCATGTCCCTCTCTTTGCTCCCAAGGGTATACATCGGTACTCCCTGGTGGTCGCCATAGAACACAATCAGACTGTCATCCCAAAGTCCGCTAGACTTCAGTCCTTCCAAGAATTGTCCCATGGCAAAATCCGCATAATTCTGAGCACGAATATAGTCGCCAAGCAGCGTTCCTTCGTATCTCTCAGGCAGCTTCATGTTGTACTTATCTTCCGGAATGCGAAAAGGATGATGTGCGCTCATCGACATGACCATCGCATAAAAAGGCTCATTCTTTGCATCAAGTTTGGTAAGCTCCGGTACTGTTTTGGCAAACAATACCTCATCTGATGAACCAAAAGCAATATGGTCTTCATCACCATAAAAAGACTGATCATAATATTTGTCAAAACCAATCGCCTTGTATAATTCCTTACGGTTCCAGAACTCCACATCATTGGTATGGAAAGTAGCAGTATCATAGCCGTTTTCACTCAGTAATCTTGGCAGACTCGGCACTGCTTTCTTCATATATACCGACGAGGTTGCCGGTTCATTTTTGGGTACGTAAAAAGAAGAATTCACTACGAACTCGGCATCCGAGGTTGTGCCCTGACCTGCATTCGTATAGAAATTGCTGAAATATATATTTTCTTTTGCCAGCTTATTCAAATTTGGAGTGATCTCTTGTCCATCAAGGGTCAGTCCGATCAGAAAGTTCTGGAAGGATTCCATTTGAACGACGATCAAATTTTTACCTTTGTCCACTCCCCAATACTGCGGTGATACAGGCGTTGTGATGCTTTTAAGCTCATCAATGGATTTTTGTGAAATTTCCTTGGAGTTAATGATCTCGTCCTTTTCCGTCGTATCCGCAAACAGAGTATATACCTCGTAATTAAGTATCCCCATGCTCTTCGCTTTTTTGATCTCATTCATGCTTGCGTGATTGGGCCAGATGTTAAAGATACAGAGTCCAAAGGAAACGGCAGTGATCACGATCAGAACCGGACGGTTCATACGTCTAGAGCCTCTTTCCTTCCATCTGGCAATATATTTCGGACGAAACATGAAGAAAAGAAAGAACACAATATCCACGAAAATAAACAGATAATAGGGTGTAATCAAAGAATAAGTACTTTCTCCCACTTTCGTGACTTTATCCGCTTGCTGCAAGGCATGGTAGGTCGCTATGACACCATAATATTTGTAATACATCAGAACAGCGAAATAAATCAAAGTTATAAATAAATTGGAGATCATGTAATACAAGATCTTCCGTTTCGTTGCAAACCATTCGATCAGACTAAATACAATAATAAAAAAGGGGATTTCGGTAAACACAATGCTCCAACTGGGACCATCGTTAAAAACGACAAACCAGGCCACGGCACTTTTCAGAAGCAGGACAAAGCTAAATAAAAATATAGGTCCATTCTTATTAACGAATCGTTTGTTCATATATGTTCCATTCTCCTTCCTCATGATGTCGACTCCCTGATAGCTCTTTGTAATACTCTTAACCCATTTCCTAATTTTAGAAAGGTTCCAATTCTATCTCAGGAGCATGCATCACAAAATAAATCTCTCTACCATCCATTATGCATAATTGCACAACGAGAAATTATACTCTGTAATTTGGGTTTGGGAAAGGGTCGCAAAATGATTTTATGGCCCAATCTTTCAATCTAGTTCCACAAAAAAATCCCCACCTACTTTAATTTAAAAGTGGATGGGGACGTTTTATTAATTTATTATTTTCATAATGTTGTCATTCCGTTTAGAAATGCGTGACAAAATTACGCCTTTTTCAGCTCCTCAACCTGCTGGCGCAGTGCTGCTTCTTTCGCCAAAGATTCCGGATTATCCGTTAAGTCCTCCGCCTCGAACACTTGTCTTAGCTCAATTTGACCTTGGCCGTTTCCATGGGGGTCCGGCATACGCAGCGCCCATTCTATGGCTTCTTCTCTGGATTTAACTTCAATCAGCGTATATCCCGCAATCATTTCTTTTGCCTCTGTGAACGGGCCATCAATAACCTTCGGTTTGCCCCCGGGCTCCGGATAGGAAATTCGAATTCCGCTTGTACTGGGCTGTAAACCATCGGCAGCGAGCAGTACACCAGCCTTTACCAACTCCTCATTATACTTCATCATGGCGTCAATAAGCTCCTGGCTGGGCAAAACTCCGGCCTCTGAATCTGTTGTTGCTTTGACAATCATCATAAATCTCATAAGTATATTCCTCCTAATTTATAGTAAAGCATCGTATACCGGTGTGAATATTACCCGTGTAAGTCCGCTTCTACATATACGACGAATCAATCTCGACTGGATCGACATCCAGAATTAGAAATTTTCATTAAAAAAAGCTCTCAACTCCGATGAAATGATTTTTGTATTGAGTTGCTTGGTATGGCCGAGTCCCTTTTTACTCAACAGCTGCGCATGGGGGAGCATGCCCGCCAGTGCCTGGGCGCCATGACGCAAGGAGGCTGGACTCTCAGTGCCTTCCAGTACCAGTGTTGGTATTTTCACTTCGCTCCATGAATTGGCAGGTAGTGGCTTCCCATCCATATACCCGTCGAGCAAAGCTGCATCGTAGGGAAGAGTGTGTGCAACGGCCAAGAGTTTAGACCATACTCCCGGCATCAGGCGCATCATGCCGATGACGAACGAGGGTGCGCCCATTCCTTTGGTCATAAAGTACTTAATGGCTTCGGCGCGGCGATTATCGGCAATAAGTTCGGAAACATGTCCGAAGAAATGAGTCGGTACTATGCGGTCCGCAGGATCAACTACAAATGGGGGTTCATGTAATGCCAACTTCGTAATATTTACTCCGCTCGCTGCTGCTTGAAGGGCAAGTACTGCTCCGGATGACAATCCCCATACATATGCCGAGCCGCCAGCTTCGTCAATCATTGCCTGAAGATCCTCAATTTCGCGGGTTATGGCATATGGCTGTGTGTCCCCACTATCCCCGCGGCCACGGCGGTCATAGTTGTAGACTGTAAATTGCTCGGACAATAGATTCGCCAGCTGTACCTGCCCAGGAAATTTCCTGTAGCTGAACGCACCTGCTACCAGTATGAGTGCCGGCCCTTGACCAACCTTGTCATATGCAATCTTGGTACCATCTTTTGAAGTTACTGCGTACATTGTATCTCTCCTTTTATATTCCAGTTATTTTTGTTATGGATTGAGCTGCTCTTTCTTAAGATATCCGAGCTACTATGAAGACGACGAACGGCTGACGCCAAAATCGACACATCCCCAATTTAATTTTTATTATATTTCTTGCTGCAACGCTTGAAACCTTCTTACATGATTAGGAATTCGGGCAGTGCTTCCTGAAATTATAAAAGAAGTAAGCCTGGTCTTAAGACTAGGCTTACTTCTTTTGAGTGTTAATGTTGGATTGCTATTTTCAACGATGGTACTTCCACTGCTTACGCTGCCGTTGTCATTCATTCACTTCTTTAGGTGCTTTTTCGTAAATAATTGGATAAGATTGACTGCCCATTAAAATTCTTCGGCCCTGGAACTCATCATACAAGTTCATGCGGATGGAGCCTCCGGTTAATTTTTTGTATAAGCTGCTATTTAATGCTGTTGAATATGATTTATTATTTCCGATAGTCCAATCCGTTCCGAATGTTAACGTTTTTTCTGTCGATTGTCCATACGAGTCGGTGAGTTCTAAGACAAGTTTATGCTCATAAGTACCTGTCTCGTATTCATTATTTTTAGTGAGGCTGTAATTGATGACTGTATTGATTGTATCCGAACCTTCAGCAAGGGTGCCCTCTGCTTTGGTAATCGAAAGGTTGTAAGGGAATAGATCCACATTTTTCAAATTAGACGAAGGTTTAGCAGCTATAGGATTAAGTGAAAGCCCCACCGCATTGATATATCCCGTCATGGAACCAGGTGATTCTGTCGACTTATCTTCAGCTATCCCCTCACCAATATACAGTACCAGGTCCGACGTATTTACATTCTGTGGAATCTTACTCCACACCGTAACCAGATTCTTGCCATTGGGAATTGTGGAATTGGACGATTGACTAACTTTGGCCTCATAAAATTGATTATCAGGTGTCTTATAATAAGCCACGAGCTGTGCTTGTTTGGATTGACGTGGTTCTTCACTGATCGTTTCTAGTTCTGTATATATCAAATTTGAGCTGTTATCACTATACGCATTTGACCGGCGTTCCTTCACCTCTGCTTTTTGGCCGTTCGTATTGATATGGTAAGAGCCGCCTGCTTTAACGGTATTCATCATGGTATTCACTGCATTCGTGTTCATAGAGAGGAACTTCGTAACATCATCTCCAGAGGTTTCCTGCAAAATAATTCTCAATTGACTAAAACTATATGAATAAGGCACCCTTGCAAGCACGTACATCTCTGTCGTTTCAGAAGGAGCTAGAGACGTAAGGGTGTTTTTGGTCACAATCTGGACTGTACCGCTTAGATCGTTCATTCCTGCTTTGACTAGAGCTTGGAGTGTAGGCAGCTGTACGGTATTGAGAGATGCATTACGAATGCTGATTTTCGCCGTGATTTGATCTCCCTCTGCCCAAGGCAACCGCTGAATAGAATCAAGCTTAACGCCGAACTTCCCATGATTATTCTCGATTAAATACTCTATTCCCAAAGTGTTATTGCTTTCCTGGGAATAAGGTATTTTGTAATATGCGGTTGGAAAAACAACCTTACCGTCTATAGAGGGCTCTGTTAAGAGGAGCTGTAAGGCACTTTGATTCAGTTTTAATGGCACAACCCCGCTGAGATCAATGATCTTCTCTTCGAGCGGCTTTATCGTTAAATTAGCAAGCCCATTTGAATTCACCGGAATACTGAAACCTTCAGCGGCTTTAATGGCAAGCTCATAAGCAGGCAGAGTTACCGATTTATTACCGAGGTTTTTAATACGGAATTGCAGACTCCATTTTGCGGATTCGTTCTCCGCATACACGGCTGCACTCTTTAGCTGCGTTTCTACCGCATTATTGGCGATAAAAATTTTCTTCACGGCGTAGTCCGCTACGGCTGAATCGGCAGCTTTTAAACCGGGAAGCTTAAAAGATTTAACTGGAAGATTCATTTTCAAAGTCGGGTCTTCGTAAGCGAATTGCAGTGTCATATTATCTGTTTTCATATAAGAAGGAACTTCTGCCAGATAGTAGATTGTTTTCTTCTCTTGTGGTTGCACCTTGTAATTGCTGCTGGCATCCTCCAGCTTGAGCTCGAATACCGAACCACCGGATGACTTCAGGTACGCTTTATAGTCTGGATTGATTAGAACTTTTGTGCCCAAATTAGCGAGACTTACACCTATCTTCATGTATACTTTTCCATTCATTTGAATCTTTTGAAGGCTCTCTGCTTTGGTCGTTACAGGCAGATTATTCATCATGATCTTCTGACTTTGGCCTTGAGGGACTAGCGATGTATAGCCGCCTGGAGTCGTGAAAACACCCAGCCTTTTCTGATAGTTGGCGCTATTGAAGTCCCACCCGAAGATGGAAACCTTGACTCCATTTAATTTTATTGCCTTCCCAATATGCACATAATAAGTGACGGTTTGACTGCTCTTCGCGGGAACCATTTTTTTGCCGGCATCAATTGTGACAGATTTTCCTTGTATGACCGTCCCGCCGGTCGTGGTGATCTTCGTGAAATAATCGATAAGATCTACTCTATTACTCGTTCCGTTGCTATAAATAAGTGTATAAGTAAGAATATTACCGCCCGGCTGCGTAAAAACGTCCATATCCGTCAGCTTCACACTGACATTGCTCTTCAGAGTGATAGAGCCGAGTTTGTCCAGCATGAATGCTGCGGTAGTAGATTTCGTGACCGGTGAAACTCCCGAGGATGCTGCGTTAGCGTCGTGAGCGATATACTGGCTTAAAACTATGATGCCTAGCAGAACTACCGCATACGTGTTGATGCGTTTGTTCATGAATTCCCCTCCCTGATTTCAAGCATTAAATTGAGGCTGCCTAATTCCCTGTTTCTTGGAAAAAGCAGCTCACGGGGTGGCTGCCTTTTATTTTTCCATGCTTTCTATTCGTTCAAATAAATTGTCGTCCGGTTCTGAATAAGCTTGGCCACTTCTTCCGCAGATTTCTGTCCGCTAAAAAATGAAATAGACTCTTCTCCTACAATGTAAATCACTTTACCATCCAGACTCGCGTATTGATCCGCGGAATTAATAAGTTGTTTAAACTGCGTAAATTCTTCGTCGGATACCTTGGCTGTATTTCCATTAGGAAGCTTGTATGCGCCGCTTTTAACTTTTTCCTGAATGTCGTTCAACATCTTCTCGTTGACAGATTTCAAAAGCGAAAATCCTGCTCTGTCCTGCAGTGATTGCGCTTCTTCCGATAATAAGAAGGTCATGAATTTCCACGCTTCATCTTTAGCCGGAGATTTGACTTGTATTGCGAACTGAGTTGACGGGATGATCCTCATACCGCCTGTGGCTTGTCCATCATGCGGCCTTAGAAGCAGTTTCGGATTATCAAAAAACGAATGCGGGCCATCGATTAAATCTGCTGGAGATGTTATCACTGCAGAATAAAATAATTGGTTACCAATATCCGCTGGAGCCGAAGTCGCGATTTTTTCATCAAACATTTTTTTGATTTGCTGCATTAGTTCCACGAATGCGGGGGAGTCGAAATTTGCCTTTTTTGCGGCAATGTCAACGAACTGTGTGTAACTTTCCACAATCATTTCCTGAAGGATCACATCCGGCGGATTGTTCGCTAAGGCATAGCGCTGATCCTTATTGCCCTTCCCGGCCCTTTGCATGAGTTTTTTCGAAATTTCTCCAAAATCCTTCCAAGACCAGTTCTTTTCATCGATCTTCACATCAGTGTTCTTAAGAACATCCCCATCGCCAATGAAAGCTCTCAAGGAAAATCCCGAAGGAACCGTGTAGATACCACCATTTAACTTCATAGCATTCAATACGCCCATTTGTACATCGCTCTTGTTCAGTGTTTTGTCTTGTTCCAAGTAATCGTTCATGTTCAGAAGAACCTGTTTGCTTACGTATTCATTGATAGGTAAATTGCCTACTTCGATAATATCCGTCCCTTTCCCTGACAATATGGCAGTATTCGTCGTTTTTTTGTATTTCTCATAATCATTGGGTTCCCACTTTTCTCCCATGTTCTTATAGGATTTGATCTGCAGGTCGATATTTGGGTATTTAGCTTCAAATTTTTTCTCTAATGCCTGATAGAATGGGTTTGATTCTTGTATAGATAAGGTGAGAACGGTTTTCCCGCCTTTGGTTGTCTGCTTTTCTTTACTTTCGACTTTTCCGCTGCCTCCGGTTCCGCATGCTGTCGTCGCTGTCATTAATGCACCCATAAATAACATAAAAAGCCACTTTTTCTTTATCATCGTATGAATTCCTCCAACAATTTTTATTTATATACTTAACTATTGCAAACGAACACGGTCTCCATCTTGTAAAGGTTCACTACTTTCCAATATGATCATGTCCTCCTCATAGATGCTATCCGATTGAATCATCGTTTCTTTCTCATTCGTTTCACTGGTCTCAATCCGGACTTTGCGGGCAACGAAAACATTGCCGAGTGCTCCCCGCTGTTCTTCGACTTTGTATACAAACAAGCCATCGCGGTCCTGATGAAGAGCATCATTAGAAATGAGCCATCCTTCTTGAAGTGAGCGTTTCGCGAGCTTGATCGACGCATGTTCACCTCCTTTCAGCTCAGGGTTAGTGACTTTTATACGAAGCCTCTTCTGTTGGATCGTTATGGTCTGACCTGTCTCTTCACTTGAGGTGCTGTCAGTACGCGGCTCTGCATTCGCTATTTCTTCAATGATGCCATTGATGGTTTGGGATGATTGTCCCTGTGCTGAATCGACTCCAACCTCAACCTCAATCTCCTCTCCCACCATGATCCCTAAGCTCGTCAAATACTTTGCATCGGCAGTAATGTCCAATCGGTAACCCAAACTGCTGTTCGATACAATCACATCTGCTTCCCCTGCGGAGGGTAGTCCTTCTAAGGCATTTATTTTTGTTACAATACCGTCAAAGGGCGCGCTCAACTGCTTTTGACTTGTAAGAAGATCTCTCATCTGGCTAATTTTGCGTTCCTGCGCAGCAATATCGAGTTTACCTTTTTCGATTTCGCGACTTGCATTCCGCATTTTGAGTTCATCCTCTTCCATATTCGACTGAATGAATTGATCTTGAATATTCTGTTGTTCAATCTTCTGCTTTTCCAAATTGGTTACTTCAGCTTTCACTTCTTGTTCAGCCGTTTTGGTGTCATAGACGATGAGCGTTTGTCCCTTTTTAACAAGCTCTCCTTCTTTCACAAGAATCTCTTTAACCTTTAAGTTCGCAGTATTCGAAAGTTTAACTTCAGCGAGCGGGTGCAAAATACCGCTACCTTCGATCGTAAAATCAATACTTCCTTGCGTCGGTTTTTCCGTTCCCACTTTCGGCAGGGTCAATGATTGCAGTGTGTTACTGAACAATGTAAAGAACAACAGTAACCCCACAAAAAATACGAATACGACCTGAATGATTCGTTTGCGTTTTCGATCAATCGCTAGCTCCATATCCCGTTTGTCTCCTTAAAAACTTTCCGAAGGAAAGTTTACTTCGTAAGCATTCAGCAACATCAACCTTTGATGCCGGACAATTGAACGCCTTCGATGAAATACGACTCCGCATACAGAAACAACATGACCATCGGAGCCATATAAAGCATGGAAGCAGCGAAAGCCATTCCCCGCTCACCAGCATTGATCCTGGATAAAAAAACCGATAGCGGTTGCTTGAACGCATCGTCCAGAAAAATCAACGGCTGCTCCACCATATTCCAATAATCGACGAACAATAAAATAATCAATGCAGCCAGTCCGGGCTTGATCATCGGAATAATAATTTTGAAGAATATTCTTAAGTGTCCAGCTCCATCGATTTTGGCCGCTTCGATGTAGGCATAAGGAATATCCAGCATGAACTGCCTGAGCATAAACACGCCGAAAGCTGCGAAAATTCCAGGCAATATAATCGCATTCGGACTATTCAGTATTCCAAGCTGATCCGCCATGATATAATTCGGTACCAGTGTTACCTGGAACGGCATGAGCATCGTCAAGACGTAGATTAGAAATAACGGATCCCTGCCGCGAAATTTCAACTTGGAGAACGCATATGCAGCCAGTGCTGCGACGAAGGTCTGGCCAGAGATGATCGGCACCACCATCAATACGGAATTCCAGAACATCGTCAGGTATTTAGGGTTGTCCAGAAGCAACTTGCCATACTGCTCCAAGGAAACTTTATCCGGCAGCAATTTTAAATTCACAAAAGGATTTGCTTTGCCTGCAGCCGCTTCGTTCATCTGTCCGATTGGCCCATAATTCATATTGATTTCCTTTTCTGTCATCAGTGAATTTGTGAATGTGATCACAATTGGGAATAACAGCATGACCGCAATAACGCCCAGGACGACCGTTAACGCACTTTTTTGCAATACTCTGGCAACCGGCAATTTATTCTCACCTCCTATTCCATGAACTGTCGATGTCGGCGTTCAAGCGCGAACATTCCCAAGACGATCAGCAAAATACACCCGAACATCAAGGTAGCTGCCGCTGTCAGCTTTTGAATGTCCATCGTCATGAACATATTGTTCATATAGTGCTGCATCATATAGATGCTGTCATGCGGATAATCGCCAGCGATCAAATACGTTTCCCGAAACACTTTAAATGAATTAATGATCGACATGATGACGACAAAGAACATCGTGGATGTTAGATAGACAAGTGTAATATTACCAAACTGCCGTAAACGCCCTGCTCCTTCTATCTGGGCAGTTTCGTAATAATCCTTCGGGATTTGCTGCAGTCCCGCCAAAAATAAAATAACGTTATATCCAATGTTCTTCCATAAATAAACGACAATGACCACAATCCTGGCTGCATCAGTCTTCATCCAATCGACACGTGCGTAACCGAACCTACTCAGCCAGGCATTAAGGTATCCGTTCCAATCAAACAGTATCTGCCAGATAAGAATGATCGAAGCGACAGGTACTACTAGAGGCAACACATATGCAGTCCGCAGCCATTTCCGGAGATATGTACTTTTGTTGAGCAGTATCGCTAACCCTAAAGACAGTAAAAGCATGAGGGGAACGCTAACCGCGGTAAAATAAAAGGTATTGTATGCTGCCTTACGGAAGGAATTACTCGCAAGCAGCTCGCGGTAGTTATCGAGTCCTACAAAATGGCCATCTATCGTATTGTCCATAAAGGAATAGATCACTCCCATGATGAACGGAATAAGATAGAACATCGCAAATCCAGCACCGCTTGGCACAAGGAACATGAATGCCACTGAAATATCCTTACGAAGCAAGTTCTTCATGATCGTCTTCATCACCCCCTTCTTGGTTCAAGCTTCCTTCTTTATGTCACAATCATAGGCAAGACTATTTAAGAAGGAATGGGGTAAAAATTAAATATTCCTTAAATTTCTAGCTAAAAGAAACACTAAAACAGAAGCGTAGCCAATAATTCAAGCCACTTTAATCCGCTATCAATCGGTTTAGGAGTCATCTGTTGATGTTATTGACTGAATCTATTAAGGATTAAATGAAAAAAACCGAATTCCCAAGGGAACCCGGTTGTTAGTCCGTATATTACAATACGGTTCATCAATAATCCTGCTTTCTTCTTCCTGGATTCTAATGCTTTGAATGCAGCTCTACGGTTTGCGTATCCATAACCGGAATCCAGTACTGCTTGACCTCAATCGTGAGCGGCTGCGGATAGTCGAGAGCTCCCTTTCCAAAATTATAAGCTGTTTCATCTTCCACGGTGTCTTCTTTAGTTGATGAGGTCGTTCCTCCATGGCTGGTGCTTTTCGGAGATACCCTCTTATACTTTTCCCCCTTGGCATCGGTGAAATCGCCCAGCCACATGCCGAAGCTATCTCCAACATGGGCTTGTTCAAGCTTGCGATAGAAATAAATTTCTTCTGCGTCCGCTTCCTGATCAGGTGGAAGGATTTGCAGCAAATCGTCAGGAGCATCTAAGATTTGTCTCTTCTTCAAATCGACGACAACCTTTAATTGATCCTTTTTCACGGCGGCAATGCCGAATATTTTCAGCGATGTGGTATCCAGCTGATCGAGCTTGCTGTTCTTGAATACCAGGGTGGCTTTGGTATTATCCTTTAAGACTTCTTCCGGATAATATAGCTTTTCGATGTTGCTGCCGCTTTTACCGATGACGACCGGACTAATCACTTTAAAAATCTGCTTGTCATTGGCCTTGTCATATTCCAGATCTACATACGTATTCAGCGGTGTAAACTGCACTTGGCTCACGTTTATTTGCTGTCCGTCCACGGTCAACGATTGAGTCGGATGATAGGTACGTTCCTGGTCCTTCAGTATTTTGGTATCCAGTTCAAACGCAATGTTTAAGCCCTTCTGATACTTTTGAGATACGGTATCCCATAGGGCTACACTTATCTTCGCGTCCTTGCTGTAATCAACTGAAGGCAGAAGATCCGTGGTATATACATAGTAAGCCGTTTCTCCCGGATCGATGTCGGATCGTCCCCTCGCATGTTTCGCCTCTGCTCTAAAGGATGGTGCTTCGACATCTCCAAAGTACAACGAGTCAACAATAGGGCTAGCTATATGTTCCGTGTGATTTTGTACACTAAACATGATAAAAGCTTTGCGCCCGTCCGAAACGGCACCGGCCACGTCTACACGGAAACCGTTTTTCTCCACGCCTTGTTTAATGGGCTTTATCAAGCCTTGCTCCATGGCCGCTCCAAACCCTTGATCTCTTTGGCTAATGGGACGGAACAATTCGAAATCGGTCACGCTATTCGCGCTCGCCGTTTGCATCACCTTCTCTTCGATTACTGCAGCCGGAGACCCGATAGATGAAAATATAATGACAATTGCTGCTGCAGCTGCTGCAACCGCACTCACTCCGTAAGTATAGATGCGCCTCATCTCGCGCTTCCTCCCTTGTGCTACACCGCAACGTACGGCAGTGGAAAGTTTCATTTCCCGAATCGTTTGGGTATTCGTTTTAACTTCATTGGCATCCTGCATCAGGACTCGTTCTTCTTTTTCCAACATGTACGATTCGCCTCCCTCATCACTACAGATCTTTCCGAAGCTGCTTAAGCCCTTCGCGCAGCCAGGTTTTGATTGTGCCTTCCGGCTTCTTAAGCACCTTCGCAATGTCGACGGTTTTCATGTCCTGATAATATTTGAGCATGATGACATGCCTGTATTTCGGCTTCATCCGGTCCATAGCCCGCTCTAAATCGATTCGATCACTGCTTTTCATTTCCTGAGCTGTTTCATCCTCCAGCTTTTCCACTGGAAATACGCGTTTTTTTCGTCTGAGCTCGTCCATGCAGCAGTTGATCGTAATCCGGATTAGCCAAGGAGTGAAGGATTGCTCGTCCTTGAGCTTTTTACGCTTCATCCATGCCCGGCAAGACGCTTCCTGTACCACTTCCAGGGCATCCGCTTCGTTGCGCAGGTAGCTGAAAGCAATCGAGTACAGTTTGCGTTGTTCGCTGGACAGGCGTTCAAAGAAACTCTCTTCGTCTATCAACTCCAATTTCGCCATTTTGACTTCGTTCATTGTGTTTTCCACCATTCACCGTTCCCCCTCTTCCTTATTTGTGTCGGTATACGGAAGAAGTCATCTGTTTTAAATTCCTAATAGTAAGACGCGACTGACCAGAAAAACGATTGATTTTATTTCATTTTGTTTTTTAACATATGAAATGCCGCTGATTAATAAATAAAAACAGGTCAAAGCATGCTTATACTATCCATGCCTTGGCCTGTCTTTTAAATTGTTATGATATTTACCCTGCACCGACTCAAAAAGACATTCAAAAAGCTACTTAACTCGATGTTACCATAGCAAGACTATGCGGACAATGCACCAATGATTAGGCAAATCGGGAGCATTGATCATGCAAAAACAAAAAAGACGGTATCCAAAAAGTCGAATGACTTTGGTATACCGTCAATGTTTAACTGTTAATTCTAGTAGATTCTTTTTATCTGCTTAACCTCTTTTATACTGTTAAGGTATGCTTCTCACGAGCGATCTGCGTCGCTTTAACCATGTTGCGCAAGGAATCGACCGTTTCCTCGACTCCACGAGTTTTAAGTCCACAATCCGGATTAATCCAGAAAAGGTTGGGATCAAGCACTCGCAAAGCCCGTTCGATCATACTTGTCATTTCCTCCACCTGCGGAACACGTGGACTATGGATATCGTATACACCTAAGCCGATGCCTAATTTGTATGTGTTCAACTCAAAGCTATGGATCAGCTCACCATGACTGCGGGATGTCTCGATGGATATCACATCCGCATCCATGGCTTCAATCGAATCGATCATGTCATGGAATTCGCAATAACACATATGCGTGTGAATTTGCGTCGTGTCCTGT
This sequence comes from Paenibacillus sp. J23TS9, assembly GCF_018403225.1. Classification (NCBI taxonomy): domain Bacteria; kingdom Bacillati; phylum Bacillota; class Bacilli; order Caryophanales; family Paenibacillaceae; genus Paenibacillus; species Paenibacillus sp. J23TS9. Next base: position 1,911,144 of record NZ_BOSG01000001.1, read on the forward strand.
ACCGTACACGTAGTCATACGGAACGCTTTAACAGCCCATGCCAGATACTCCGCTTGATCTTCTTCTTTAAGCGGCAGTCCTTCGCGAACCGCAGGCTCATCCACTTGAATCATGCCAATGCCTGCCTGCTCAAGTGCCTCTACCTCTTGTCTGAGCGCATACGCCAGTTGATAAGCGATTTGCTCGCGTGTGATGTCGTCACGGACGAACGACCAGTTCATGATCGTAATCGGTCCCGTTAACATCCCTTTAACTGGGCGATCCGTCTTCGTTTGCGCATACTTGGTTTCCTCGACAGTCATCGCTTCCTCGAAAGCTACATCTCCAAAAATAATAGGCGGTTTCACACAACGGGAACCGTATGACTGTACCCATCCATACTGTGTAAAGGCAAATCCCGCAAGCTTTTCACCAAAGAATTCGACCATGTCCGTTCGTTCAAATTCACCATGCACGAGAACATCCAGTCCGATCTCTTCCTGCAGCTTAATCCAAATATCGATCTGTTTCCGGATGAAGTCAGCATACTGCTCGTTGTTCCATTCACCTTTGCGCCAGCTTTGGCGAGCCTTGCGCACCTCTACAGATTGCGGAAAACTGCCGATGGTCGTCGTTGGAAAAAGTGGCAATTGCCATTTTTTCTGTTGAGCGATATGACGTTCAGCAAATGGCAGACTACGAACCGGGTTCTGTACACTAATGGTCGCTACGGCTTTCTGGACATCATTACGGTTGCGCTCATCCGATTGTTTGAGCGCTTGAAGAACACTCTCACTCTTTTCAAGTTCGTCTGCGATTGTGGCCTCACCTGAAGAGACTGCTTTCGCCAGAAGTGCAATTTCATCCAGCTTTTCATCAGCGAATGCGAGAGCATTCTTAAGTTCAGGTAAGAGCTTCGCCTCATTTTTCACCGTAACCGGAACATGCAGCAAGCTGCAAGAAGACTGCACGATTAGCTTATCAGTCGTTACAACTCCAGCAAGCTCTTTTAGTAGTACAAGCTTCTCACGTAGAGATGCCTTCCAGATACCACGGCCATCGATAACTCCTGCGCCCAGAACCTTGTCCTCAGGAAAACCATATGTTCTAATCGATGAGATATTGCCAGACAATCCATGCACGAAATCAAGACCTATTCCTTTTACCGGCAGCTGGACAATGTCACAGTAGTTCTCTATAGATTCAAAATAGGTTTGCAGCATGATATTCAGGTTAGGCGCTTTCGCTGCAAACGTATCATAAATGGTCTTGAGTCGCTTACGATCATCCTCACTTAATTTTGTTACCAGAATAGGTTCATCGATTTGTACCCATTGAACCCCTTCGAATGCCAGCTCCTGAAGTATCTGTACATAGAGCGGTAACAATCGCTTCAGCCAAGCATCAGTCTCCGAAACGTCATATCCTTTTGATAATTTCAGGAAGGTCAACGGGCCTACAATAACCGGTCTCCCTTCGATACCTAGTTTTTCCTTAGCTTCTCTATATGCAATAAGGGGTCTATTTTCAGTAATCGTAGGTACAGCTCCATCGAGTTCAGGCACGATATAGTGATAGTTGGTGTTGAACCATTTGGTCATTTCACTTGCTGTTGCATCCTTCGTTCCACGGGCAATGCCATAATAGACAGACAAGGGTACGACTCCGCCTTCATAAGAAAAGCGTTTCGGGATAATTCCGAACATTGTTGCTGTATCCAAAATATGATCATAATAGCTGAAATCATTTACCGGGATGAAGTCAATTCCCTTTTCCTGCTGTTTACGCAAATGATTCAAACGGATCTTCTGCAGTTGATTGTGAAATTCTGATTCTTCGAGCTTGCCGGCCCAGAACGCTTCGAGCGCTTTTTTCCATTCGCGATCTGCACCAATACGTGGATATCCCAAAACACTACTTTTCGCCATCTTGTTACACTCCTATACGAATTGTTTGTTACAAGAAAGATATCACGTATCCGCAGCTATAGAGTAACTGGAATAAACTATATCCAGCTATAGCCTATGGCTATAACAAAGCTTGATTGCTCACAAAATAAGCAGCTTTTCTCATTGGCAAAATCATTACATAGCTATTGACAGTTATGCCGCATAGATATTATATTTGTGAAAATGATTATCATTATCATAAAAATTCATAGCTATTGCTAGAGGAGAAGAAACAACATATGAAAAAGCCTTTCATCTTGTTAGTCTTTATACTTATTTTTGTTTTGAGTGCTTGCGGTGGTACTAAGAATGACGCCAATAGCGAAAGCAAGACGTCACAGGGAACTTCCTCGAATGGCTCAACAGATTCATCATCTTCTACTGAACCCGCCACATTTACTTACCAGTCCGAGAATGGACCCGTTGAGGTTCCAACGCATCCACAGCGTGTCGTTGTGCTTACGAGATTCTTAACAGGTAACGTCATGGCGCTTGGGGTTCCCCTGGTTGGAGCGGATGAAATGTCCTTGACTAACCCGAGGTTCGCTGAGCAGCTGAAGAACGTTGAGGCAGTTTCAGACGAAAGTCTCGAGAAGATCATCGAGCTGAATCCGGATCTGATTATCGGACTCTCAGACATTAAAAATATCGATAAGTTCAAGCAAATGGCTCCGACCGTCACTTATACATATGGAAAAGTCGACTACTTAACGCAGCAGCTCGAAATCGGCAAACTGTTGAATAAAGAAAAAGAAGCGCAAGCCTGGGTCGACGATTTCAAAGCGCGTGCCCAAAAAGCCGGCGAAGAAATCAAGGCGAAAATCGGTGCAGATGCGACCGTCTCCGTTGTAGAAACGTTCAATAAGCAGCTCTACGTCTATGGTTATAACTATGGACGCGGCACTGAGATCCTTTATAATGAATTCAAACTTGATATGCCAAAGAATGTCAAAGAAGCAACCGCTAAGGACGGCTACCTTGCCTTATCCACGGAAGTTCTGAAAGATTACTTTGGAGACTACGTCATTTTCAGTAAGAATGCAGATGAGGACAGCTCATTCCAGAAGACCGAGTCGTATAAAAACATTCCCGCAGTCAAGAACAACCATGTCTTCGAAGTCGATGCGAAGTCTTTCTACTTTAACGATCCGCTGAGCTTGGATTATCAATTGGATTTCTTTATTAAGAGCTTTCTTGGCAAATAAACAAGTTTCTGTGCTACCTACTTAACTGTAAAACCCCCTTCATTCGGTCTTCCGATGTGAAGGGGGTTTTTCGCTGCAATGATCCCTATACTTCTTCATGTCATCTGCTGATCAAGTTGTTCAAGTACAAAGGGCCATGCTTGCTCATGTCCACTCTTCGACTCCTCATCGGGAAATCCCGCATGAGTAAGCTTTAAGATTGTTCCATTACCGTGTGGCTCCAGAATCACCGTAACAACCGTCTCCGCTCCTTTGGTCCCCCCTTCGCCTGTTACCCAGGTCAGTTCAACCAGATGATTGGGCTCAATTCGTAAAAATCTTCCGTAATGGGGATGACGCTGTTCATCGCTATGTGGGTCTGGCTGAAAAACCGTCTCAAAAAAGAAAACGGAGTTGACGCTTCCCTCCATTATTACCGATCCCGGTGCCGCAAACCAACGGTCGAATTCTTTTGTCCAGGCCTTGAATAATACTTGAGGTGATGCTTGCATATCACGCTGTACTTGTACAGAGAATGGTCTCGAAGAAAGATCGGGTTCACGAAATGTTGATTCCATCCATATTCATTCCTTTCGCATGGTTGTATTTATCTATCATGGATAAGCCAGGTTTTTGCATCCTCAGGATCTTTATAAAACGAAATGATGAGATTAATACCTGATTTTTTTATTTTTCTTTTTATTCTCCACACATTAAAGCCTGTTAAACCAACAATAGATATTTTATCTATCCGGTCATTTATGCGTTGCAGATGATTTATAAATTCTTGAAGAACTTTGTCAGTTATCGTTGTTTTATAAAAATCTACCCAGATCTTTAATTTTCTATTGATATTGAATATGAATTCTTGTTCTTGCTCCATCAGTTTGAACAGACTTTCTTCGTTATGGTATTTACTTCCATACTTTAGGCAGTGAATTTCACCACCTTTGTAATAGTAAGGAAACATGGAGCCCCCAGGAGATTTCATGATTATACTTCCTCTCCATATAAAATAATGTGATTTCAAATCACTACAAACTATTCACTCCGGAACTTCAATAAACTCGGAAACTCTTATTTTCAGCAATTCAATCAGTTCCTCATCCATAAAAGTATACTCATCAGGAATATCTAGTCGTATGATCTGTTTAGCATTCAATTCTTGTCCAAACTTGTCTTTCAGTCTTCGTTCATGCTTTTTCTCCATGACAAATATCAAGTCTGCCCATCCCACATGACCTGAATTCACTTTGATTCTTGCGTTGTCTTCGGTCCCAGCGGATTTAACATCATACATGTGATATTGTTCAAAAACCTTTTCAGCTGTAAGACTCCTCCACTTATTCCTGCTGCAAATAAACAATAACTTGATCTGGATCACACCTTCTTTTTTAAATAAAGCACTCCATATAAATATACCATCACATTAATTTATTTGTAGTGGTATCAATCTCTATATTCTTATGAACATAAAAAAAGACGCTGAAAGATACCGCACGTCTTTTTTGAGATAAGCTATTCACTTGTTACGGCCATTACAATGACATCATACTTCCCCAATGAAGGCAAATGAATCAAATGTCGTGTAGAAACGATATGTTACAGTGAGTCTATAGCCCTCTGATTGATCAATCTTGGTGGGGATAATAATCCCGTAGGCAGCAGTACATACCCCTCGGTGAAGCTGTCTCCCTCCGTCGTCCAATTTCCAGGACCATAGCTTGATGTCAGCAGCGGAAGCTGATGCAATGGACCAAACGTGTTTCTTCTTGTTAGGATCAGGTCAAATTGCAGCTGTGAAAATGAACCATTCTTCCGGATGAGCTCAGTTTCATAAGGCTGCCATGCAATGATGCGATCATCTTCACCATGACGAACTTTTATACAGCCCGCTTCAAAGGCAGGGAAAGAAATGATTGTCCTGCTGTCATGATTCTCTCCCGTTTTCGGACTAAACTGCTCATACTGCTCCTCATCTCCGATGATTGGAATATAGGTGATTATCCCCCCGTAAAAAGGGAAGCCCTGCTCCGTAATAGAGCCTAGCTTGAGGGTATCTGGTTGCTTGATCATCGTGCAAATATTACCTTCGATATTGACGCCGAACTCTCCTAACAAATAAATGGCTTCCAAATGAATGCCTTGGTGGAACATCACCTGGAGCTCAAGTACATTTTCTCCTTCGTGAAGATTTCCTGCCGGAAGCGGGATTTTGATGAAGCAGCGGTCAACCCACCAATCGCCGGTGTCCTTGCCATCGATCGCTTCTCCGTTCATGCTGATTTGGAAGGACTCCGGGCTTTCCAGGGCAAGATATATGGGTGAGTCAGGAATTTCATGAACATGGAAATGATAGCTCAGCACAAGCGGATGCTTCAAATTTGTTTTGGACTGGCCGGACTTTTCTACAAACCAAGGCTGAATCATTTCACCATGCCGAAAGGGGAGCTGTAATGTGGTTCTAATTTGCCGATCCGCTTTCAGAATTTCCATGGGTTCATTTGTCTTCTCTTCTTTACCCAACCGATAAGTAACCCTATCCAGCACGAGAACATTCGGTTCATTTAACCGATATTTAAACCGCTCTGCGATATTTAACGAGTCAACATTTACGTAGCGGGTTACTGTTGGCAGAGACTGATCATACGTTTCATCGATGACATATACATGCTCTCCAACCGGTGCGAAATCCGTAATCCATTCATTGGCGCCTTCATGCAGGTTGGTAGTAATATGTCCTCTTTCACCGGTTTGGCAATTCCACTCCTCAATAAAACCTGGCTTTGAGACGCTTATAACAACGTTCCTATGCCACTCCCCTCGGTTCATATTCATCAGTACAATATACGTTTGCTCCTTATCCTTGCGTACCTGTGCGAATATATCAGGAATGGATGCTCCCGTCGCCGCGTCCCGAATAGTGACCCAAGTCCGGACCGCCTCTCTGCATGTGGTAAGCAATTCATTACAATCAAAGGGAATATGCTTCACGCTTTTAGCAAAATGAATCACTTCGTCAGAAGCAAGTGCATCCATATGCCCCGGTGCGTCGCCTGCAAAAATAACAGTTCCACCCGCATCCCGAAATTGCTTGAGTATTTGAAGTGTGGATCTGCGCATGGTCATCATTCCCGTCACAAGCACGGCCCGATAAGCCGCTTGGCCGACATGCAGCACAGCACTGCCATCTCTGTCCTTACCGATATTATATAAACGTCCCAGCATTTCCTCGTCGCCATAGTCAAAATCGATTTGCCCACCCGCCAGATAATGAAAATTGTCTTGATATCTTTGTTCAAGCTCCTGAACCTTGCGTGATACGGCCGATAATCCTCTAGACCATCCCGGATAGATCTGTCCCCATAAGCTTTCAACCGGATTGATAACCAACAGATCACATACCGGTAGCCCACTTGTCATAATCACACCCAATCTTGAAAAATAGGTTTCCACATAACTATATTCATGCCACCAGGCCGATTGATGGGATATGCTGGCGGGATAATCGCGTTTGGATTCCCCCTCCATCGTGTACCAGGATAAATGATGGCATCGTAAGTTAATGCCAAACAGCGCCTGCCAATCGCCGACGGCCTTATGTCCTTCGAAGGGCATTTGCCAGCCTGTGCACCCATATAGCTCAGATAACATCCAGGTCTTGCCCAACTGCCTGGCTGCCGAAGACAATTGTTTGACGATCCAATAATTCACGTTACCTTCTGTTAGTACATCGACACCGGGATAACCCATATGCTCATAGAAACGCATCAGAGATCCAACCATTGCTGTTTGGGCGGTTAAGCTGTCTTCATGTAAAGTATGGCCAGTCAAAATCAAACCATTGCTCTCACACCATTGCTTCATTGGTTTAGCAAAACTATCATGAAACATTTCCTGAATCAGATCTACGTAATGCCATTTTACTTGAGAAAGCTCTTTTCCTTCGGGTAATAAAAATAATTCAGGAAGACGTGAAATGAGATCGTAACCGTAAACGGACTGAAATTGTTCAAAAAGCGAATATGTCCAAGGTGCGTGCCAATGCCCGTTCTCATTTTGAATTCCGAACCCGTCCATTAACGCTCCCCGATGCGGTTCATCGGTGAAAATACCTTTAATAGATTTGCCGAAATGCTTTCCGCTCTTGGCCTTGTATTGTTCATGCGTTATTTCAAGAAAGCGGTCGACCGCTTCACGATTCAAAGTATCCAAATATGTATAACCGTTATAAAATGATTCCTTCTCCTGCTCTACCAGAGAGAAAGCAAGCATGGTCCGACCCGTATGCTGACCACTGTCCTGATCCCTTTCCATCTGCGTACAGTTAGTGAAAATCATGCCCTCCACATCACACTGAAAAGCCGCAAACATATGATCTTTCCAGACAAACTGCTCAACTGGAATGACTTCCAGCCTTATGAATTTCAAGCGATACTTTGGTTCTTGCGTGACCATGCCGCCTGCCGAGCCACTTGGCCATCGGTCCTCGTCATAAAGCCAGGCTTCAAGGCCAAGCCGCTCAGCCTCCTCCGAGCAAATGTTGATGAGCTTGAACCATTCATCACCCAAGTACTCGGTAGCCAGCCCTGTCCGTGAATGCATAAAGAAACCTCCGAAGCCCATTTCCTTGAAATGTTGTATTTGGCGAAGCAGCTCCTCTTGATCAAGCTTGCCATTCCATGACCAGAACGGTTTACCTCGAAAGGCCGGAGTCGGTTCAACAAATAATTCGTACAGCTTATTTGTCACGGATTAATCGCTCCTCTCTTACGTATCAATTATAACAATGACTACCATTCACCAAACGTCGACTATTCGATTTTAGTATAAAGTATACTATATTAATATTATATGTAAATTATTTTATTAATTGACCACTAAGTATACTGTAATGAAAATTATCCTCACAATGAACTTTCTGTCATTTTATACAGAAAGGTGCGCAGTGCGCGACCTGTATACGTCATACCAACGCATGCTGCTCTTCCAAGCGGATCTATAGTATTCTAGAATAGTCGTAGTAACTCCTTATTCATACAAGCATGTACAGAAAGGACAACATAAAAATGACAATATCGGGGATTGAAGACACCAACCTGCTGGACATTTTCCCATGCTTTAGCGCTCTGCAGCCGGAAGAATGGGCAGAGGCACAACCTTTCGTACAGCGTTTCCCCGCCAAATCCAGAATATTTCACCGCGAAGATGCGGCAATATACGGCATGTTTCTGCTTAGCGGGACAGCCCGGATTACGGTTATCAATGAAAACGGAAATGAATCGGTATTAAATATGCTCTCCGCAGGAGAGGTCTGTTCGCTGATGGTACTCAGCGGGTTAAGTGGACGCGATTATCCGGGCTCTCTGATCGCTGAATGCGACGTAGATGTGCTATTTGTTCTCAAAAGCAGCTTCTTGCGTTGGGTACAGGAATATGAACTCATTCGCAGAACCATTTTTGGAGGGCTCCTTGAAGGCATGCTCCGGATGGTCGATATGCTGCAGGAGAAACAATTCATGCCGCTTGAAATGAGACTAGCCAAAGCCCTGCTTCGGGTTACCACAGAGGATCAGCCGCTTCTTCATACAACACATCAGGAATTGGCTGAGGAGATTGGTTCAGCACGTGAGGTCGTTTCCCGAACGCTGCTCCGGTTTAAGCAAAATGGATGGGTTCAGACAGGACGGGGCTGGGTGAAAATTGACCAGAGAACCAAGCTGGAAGCACTTGGTGACTAAGTCACAGAGGAATCGCTTTTCACCTGCTAAATTAGGTTGTAGGCGTTAACGCCAATGACCCGAAATTTAGGAGGAAAAACCATATGAATCATCAGCTTCAGCACGGGGACACAGCTCCCTTTTTCCAAATGACAGATCAGAACAACGAGTGTATTACACTAGAAAAATACCGCGGACGCAAAATATTGCTTGCCTTTTTCCGTAACTCTGCTTGTGCGCTGTGCAATCTGCGTGTGCATCAATTTATCCAGCGGTATCCGGAATGGCAGCAGCAGGGAATGGAAGTGATCGCATTATTCGAATCCCCCGAAGCTAATCTCCACAGGTATGTGGGCCAACAAAACGCACCTTTTTCCCTTATTGCCGATCCTGCAGCCGAAATCTACAAGCTATACAGTGTTGAGACATCGGAAGCCAAGACGAAGGCAACATTATCGCAGCCGGGTATCCATCAAAAGATTAGTGATCAAGTCGAGGCTGCCGGGTTCAAGCTTACGCCGGAGGAAGGCTCCAATTTCAACCGGATCCCGGCTGAATTTCTGATTGATGAGGAAGGTATCGTAAATGTCGCCTACTACGGAAGCTTAATCACGGATCATCTGCCTTTTGAAATCATTGAACGCTTCGCTGCCGGGAAATAATGTGTATGCGCCTCATTCCTTTACGAAGTGTTACCACGTAGTAACAGCCTGTCTTCTCTTGATGAGATGACAGGCTGTTCAATTTAATTAGAGTGTACAAGAATCGGGCTGTGAGAACTGCACTGCTTCAATAAGAAAAACAACCGAAGATGCTTTATCGTTATTTCTCGGTATCCGGTGTTTTTTCGATGGACAAATTATAGGCTTGACTGGCAAGTTCGATACGTTCCCCCATAAGCTCATCATACAAGGTTAACCGGTAGACTCCTCCACGCAATGTCTTGTACTGATTGCTGCTGAAGGTAGCCATGAACGTATTGTAATTCCCTACCGTCAGATCGGTGCCAATGTTCAGGGATTTTTCCTGTGACTGACCGGTTGAGTCCGTCATCTTGAGTACCAGCTTATGATTAAACTCCCCCATGTCATAGCTATTTTCCCGCTGCAGGTTATAATTCATAGTGATATTCAAGCTGTCGCTGCCTTCCACTGTCCAGCCTTTCGAATTTAGTACCGACAGTTGATAAGGATACAAGGAAACCTGTGATAAACTCGTCTGGGGTCGGCTCACAGCTGGATTAAGTCGTAATGCTGAAATATCAATATACCCTGTCGGGTCCTCTCCTGGTTCGGTAAATTTATTGCCGGTAATTCCCGGTCCAAGATATAGCGAGAGGTCCGAAGTTACTGCTGATTTGGGAAGTTTTGCCGAGAAGGTAATGAATTGCTTAATGTCCGGTGTTGCCGGCGTGTCCGGTTGACTGGATACAGCTTCGTACAGCTGTCCATCCGCTGTTCTGTAATACGCCTGAAGACGGGCCATCTTGCTTTGGCGTTTCTCTTCACTGCCAAGAAGCATTTCTGTATAGACGATATTTGAATTCATTCCCTCATAGACTATCGTTTTATTTTCGTTAACTTTAGCATGTTTCCCTAGACCTGAAACGACATAGCTGCCGCCTTGCTTAATCGATTCGACAGCATTCATTGTACTCGGTGTACTCAATGTGAGAAATGGAATTTTCTCATCTTTTTCAGATGAAAATAGATTTACCTTTAAGTCGTGAAATTCTTGGGTGTACGGAATATGGGCGATAACGTTGATGTTTGTACTCTGTCCGGGTCCCAATACAGCAACGCCCTTGTCCATCAGTATTTCGGTTGCAGGTAGATCATCATGATCTATCTTTATCATCCCCTTTAAGTCGGGCAGCGATAGATTGGTCGATTGCGTGTTGGTAATATTCAGTTTGGCTGCTAAGATATCCTCATCTTTCCAAGGAAGGCGCTGCAGCGATTGAAGACTGTAGGAGAAAGTTCCGTATGAATTCGTCGCACTGTATACTTGTCCCTTCTGTGCATCCGTATGCAGGACATATGGGATAGTGAAATACGCAACGGGAAGCTTCATATCGGCACTCGGTTCCTTTGTTCCTGTCGCTTCCGAAGTACCCCCTCCTGCTGTATTTCCTGCAAGCTCCTTGGAGACAGATTCAATCAATTCGAGTTGAAGTGTGTTCTGTTCAACTTCCAGCGGAATCTGCACATGGAGTGGAATAATCTTCTCCTCCATAGGCTTTATCACTAAACCGCTCAATCCCTTGGAGTCCAGCGGAAACTTTTTTCCAATCCTGGAATTCACGGCAAGATCGTAATCAGGGAGTGTTACCACCTTATTGCCGGTATTCTTCATACGCAATTGAAATGACCAATCCCCCTTGCCATCCTCACTGGTTACACTGGCATTTTGAAGCTCCGTTTCGATGATATTGTTATGGATCATGATTTTTTTAACAGCATTCTTGCCAACGACTAAATTAGCCATAGCAGCTGCAGGAAGCTTGTACGAAGAACCAGCGTATTCCAGCTGCAATGCTTCATCCTTTTGCGTGAATTGGATCTTCATATTATCGGTTTTTAGATAAGAAGGGATCTCGGACACATAATATATGGTCTTTTTTTCGTTTGGCTGAATTTTATAATCCGTCTGCGATCCGCTTATGGACAGTTTGAATATGCTTCCTCCGGCCGATACCAGATATGCCTTGTATCCCGGATCCTCAAATACCTTACTGCCCCGATTGGTCAGGTTGAATCCGACCTTCGCATAAACTTTTCCGTTATATTTATAGATCTCCAGCGATTGGCTGCCTGCTGTAACCGGGTTATTATTCATGGCGGTATTTATGCTTTTTCCAATGGGCGTCACGTTTGAATAATTAGCTGGCAGTGTAAAGGTACCTGCATGTTTCAAATAATCTTTGGCATTGATGTCCCAGACATACACGGGGAACTTCATACCTTTAAGAGAATTTAATTGCTTCATATTGACATAATAGGTTACCCGTACGCTCTCCTTGGATAACACATTTTTTTTCGATACATCATTTGTGATGGGATGACCCAAAATAATTGACCCCCCCGGAGATACCACCTTCGAAAAGAAATTCATCATACTTACGCTGCTGCTGCCTGTATTCGTGTAGTTCAAGGTATACGTCACAATATTGCCTGTTGCCTGCGGCCAAATATTGACTTCTTCCAGGGTAGCTTTGATCTTGGAATTTAATTGAATCGTCCCGAGGCTGCTGTTTGAAACTCCTGTTATATTCGTACCAGATTGGACAGAAGCAGCCTGGATCGGATAAGGCGATATTTGGCTAATGACAAAAACACCTAACAGTACAGCAATATATTTGGTTCCATGCTTTCTCATTCGTTCTCCTCCGGTTTTATTTCTTAAATTGTGTAGTCTCTATCTCAGAGCTATTTGTGGACGCGTGTCCCATCCATAATAAGACCGCTGTTCTCCACAATAATTTCCTGCTGATCAAATAGTCCTTCACTCACAGCTGTTGATACATCATTCGCATCAGAGATCTTTATCGGCGTACGTACGGCATAATATGCATTCCCTAATGGGCTTGCTGATTCACTGATGGTATAAACATAGACACCTTGATTGTCCTTGTGAACGGCTTTATTCGGAACCAGCATCTGATCTTCACCTTTTGATTTCATGATCTGGACCTCCACTCGCTCTCCCCCATGAAGTTCATGGTCCTCGAGAGCAATCACTAGATGATACATAGCGCTAACAGGTGCGTTAGCATCGGAACTATTGGAGCTGTTATTCGGATAATTCAATGCCTCGTCCAGCTTTTCGATCTTCCCCGTTAAAGATGGATGATCTTCCCGATCAAGCTTCAGGTTATCCAGAACTTCACCTACGCTGAGCATCGAAGCCATCTCGGAAGGTATGAGAAGTTCGAGCTTATATCCTTTTTCAGCGTTGGAAATCTTGATATCCGGAACTCCGCTAGAGCTGAACCCCTCAATCGCACTAATCTCCGAGACGACCCCGTTGAAGGGAGCCACAATTTGCTGATTGGCAGCAAGCGTGTTTTTAAGATTTTGAATATGCAGCTGCTGTGTAGACATATCAACCTTTGCTGTTTCCAAAGCCGCAGAGGCGCTTATTTTGGCGGCATCATCTTCTCCTTGCATAGCTAGGATCACGCTATATTTAAGCTGCTCCAATGATAAAATACTTTTCTTGAGAGCGGATTGTTCATCGGCAAGCTGCTGCTTGATTTCAATTCCGTCATATTTTATAAGAGACTGACCTTTCTTCACGGCCTCTCCTTTCTTAACAAGCACCTTCGATACCTTCCAGCCTGCGGGATTCGTAAGTTCTCTCTCCTCCTGCGGATTTACTGTCGAGCTGCCCTCGTAAGAATGAACAAGCGATCCCTTTTTTATTTGTGAGGTAATTACCTTAGGCAGCGTGAGAGCCTGGAAGGTGTTGCCTGCAAAAGTCAGCATGAGCAGAAGCCCGATAAATAAGCCTGCAATTAGACCAACCTTACGTTTTCTTGACTTTGATATCTCCTCTTGCAATGATAATCACTCCTAAGCTAACCTTTAATCCCCGATAACTGGATACCTTCAATAAAATAAGACTCTGCATAAAGAAATAGAAGAACCATTGGAGTCATATATAGTGCAGAAGCCGCGAATCCGATTCCCAGCGCATCTTTGTTAATCTGTGCAAGATAAAGAGACAAGGGCTGTTTGTAGGAATCTTGCAGAAAAATGAGAGGCTGCTCAATCATGTTCCAATAGTCGACAAAAAGTAAAACCATCAAAGCTGCTAGACCGGGCTTGACAAGCGGCAGAATGATGCGCCAAAAAATCACCCATTGTCCCCCTCCGTCCATCATGGCAGCTTCGGAATACGCTCCGGGAATATGCGCCATAAATTGTCGCATCATAAAGACGCCAAATGCCCCAAAGATGCCGGGCAGTATTATTGCTGAGGCATGATTCATGAGCCCAAGCTTGTCTATTACCAGATAGTTCGGAACTAGCGTCACTTGAAACGGCATAAGCATTGTCATCAAATAAAGCATGAACAGCTTGTCTCTCCCGATAAAGTGGAGCTTGGCAAAAGCATATGCTGCCAGCGAGGCAACCACGGTTTGTCCGGCAACGATCGGAACGACCATTGCGACTGAGTTCCAGAACATTTGTAGGAACTTTGTAGATAAAATCAACACTTCAGCATATTGTCCAAAAGAAATCCAATCGGGGACCAACTTGAGATTGATGAACGTGTTTTCGCCACCTTTAGCTACATCAATCATTTGTCCGATCAAACCATAATTTTGTCCTATCTCTTGCTCCGTCATTAGGGAGTTCGTGATGGTTAGCAGAATAGGCACCAGCATCATGATGGCTGCTGCTCCCAGCAGCAGCGTCAGCATTAGCCTTGGAATCCACTGCTTTGTTTTCATGATGTCCCTCCCTGTTCACTCAAAATTATCCCGAAATCGACGCTCGATGCTTAATAGACCCGTTACAAGAATGATGATGCAGACAACCATAAGCGTGGCAGCAGAAGTCAACTTCTGAATATCGAGCGTGAAGAACATGTTATTCATGTAGTGCTGCATCATATAGATGCGGTCATAAGGATAATCCCCTGCGAGCAAATACGTCTCCCGAAACACTTTAAAAGAATTGATTATCGAGATTAGAACGACGAAAAACATCGTAGGAGTCAAGTAAACCAATGTGATGTGAATCAATTGACGAGGTCTGCTTGCCCCTTCAATTTGTGCCGTTTCATAATAATCTTTAGGAATGGATTGAAGACCTGCTAGAAATAAAATCATGTTGTAGCCGATATTTTTCCAAATATACATGAGTACAATGATGCTCATCGACCCATTCGATTGCATCCAATCGACCCGTCCATAATGGAAACGATGCAGCCATGCATTCAAGGTCCCATTCCAATCGAAGAGAATTTGCCAGAACATAACGATGGATGCAACAGGCACGACGAGCGGCAAGATAAAAGAGCTGCGGAGCCAATTACGCAAGTACATGGACTTGTTCAAAAGCAATGCCAGAAGCAGCGATAACCAAATGAGCAGCGGAACGCTTATGCTGGTAAACAACAGCGTATTGGCTGAAGCCTTACGGAATGAGCTGCTGTTGAGGACCTCCTTATAGTTATCGAATCCAACGAATGTGCCACCTAACGAACCGTCTGTGAACGATTCATAGATGCCCATCAAGAATGGAATGATATAAAACAACGCAAAACCGACCAGACTCGGCGTTAGGAACCATATCGCCTTTAACCCGTCTCTACGCGGCAGTACGAAACGGCTGCTATTCATTCAAATAAGTGTTCACTTTATTTTGGACAATCCTGGCGACATCGTCCGCAGATTTTTGTCCGGCAAAGAAAGCTTTTGACTCATTGATGATGGTCTCCCGCACCTTGTCCGACTTGGAATCGGCATGATGAATCGCTCCGTTAACAAAGCTCTCCAATTGATCCAATTTGGCTTGGTCGACTTTAAAAGTCAGTCCATGCAATGGGCCTTCCTGATACGCTTGGATCGTTCCTTCTTTTTTCAACTGTTGGACCTGTTTGGCAAATACTTTCTTATTGATTGGAAATCCTGCGGTTGTGGGAGGGGTTTGAATCTCCTCCGACATCATGAACTTCAGGAAATCCCATGCCTCAGATTTCACCTTGGAATTTGAGGTCAGGCTAATATCCCGGTAAGTCCTGAAATAACCGCCATCTGTCGTGTCCTGAGCATGAGGTTTGATGTACAGCTTTGTATGTTCGCCGATTTCTCTCAGACTAACAAGATAGTCCCATGGAGAATTAATTTGGATGTCGCTAAAATAAGCATTGACGCGGCCATCCGATCTGACAATGTTATCGTCGTACATCGACTTCACCTGATTCATCAGACCTGTAAAGGAGGCCGATTCAAAATTGGCCTTATGGCTGGCTGCATCCACAAATAAGGAGTAATTATCGATTACAATATCAGCCAATAAGTATTCGGGGTCGCCGTATGCCAATGCGTAGGGAAACGCCTTTGAAGCAACCAATTGCTTCGAGGTTTTCATGAAATCAACCCAAGACCATGATTTGTCATCAACTGAAACGCCTGTTTTCGTAATCACGTTCTCGTCTCCGGCAAAGCCAGTCAGGAAGAAAGAGAGCGGCATACTATAAAGCGCATTGCCGGTTCGGACATTATCCAGAATATTGCTAAAGTAATCTTCTTTCTTAAATGCCGAATCCTGATCCATCATCGGGCTCAGATCGGTCAGCAGCTTATGCTTGGCGTAGTTGTCTGTAGGCAGTAAATCCATTTGAAGCAAATCGGGACCTTTGCCAGCCAGCATTGCCGTATTCATGGTAGTTACGTACTTATTGATTGCTGCCTCCAAATGGGAGTCATCGGTTTTGACCTCCTCCAGTTTGATCTCAATATTGGGATGCAGCTTCTCATATTTCTTCTTCGCTTCTTGAAACCTCGCATCCGGGAAAAATGTCGAGAAGACAATCGTCTTTTTGCCGCCTGTAGACGAGCTGTTATCATTTTTTTCTGAAATCTTAACGTCCGTGTTTAAGCCCTTGGCAGCATCATTGCTGACTGTCCCCGTGCTAGTACTGCCGCTCCCGCAAGCAGTCAGAGAGAGAGTCAGAAAGCAGCTTGCTAGAATTCCTATTCCGAATCTTTTCATATCACACTTCCTCCTGGTTTCACTCATAGAAAAACAGATCGATTATATGAACTCTTATGCCATAAACAATCTACTCTTTCCAATATAAAGAGGCGATGTCGCCAAAACTTCACCTACTTGTAAACAAATTGTCTCCAAATAAAAAAAACGAAAGACTGAACGGGTTTTCGTTCGGCCTTTCGTTAATGTTCGGACTATAGGCAATAGAGAAGAAACTTTATTCATAATCTGGTGCCTGACTACTGGAATTTAATAATGAATGGTTGATGATCTATAGGGCTCGCCACCGCCGGCGCGCGCGACAATCGGGAATATATTCTCTGGCCAATGACAAGAAGACTGTTGTTATCGGGACTCCACAACATTTGCGAAGGATCGATTCCATGATAGACAGGCTCCTCGTACAGGATATTTTTACCCTGCAGCTTGCCGGCAAAAATGGAATCCTTCTCATTCAGAGAGTAGGCAATGTATTTGCGATTCTGAGAAAACTCGAATCGTTCGACGTTCTCCAGCAGAACGGATAATTCACTGTTTCGTCGGTCGTATTCGTACAAGGTTCCTTCTGTTCCGAGGTATACGAACTGATCATTGTTAAGCCAGGCAATTTGCTCGCCGCCCGTCTGATGTTCGTATTGGACGTCAACTTCACTCCCGTTGATGATCCCCAAGACAACACTGCTCTTTCGGTTGGACTGAAGCATGGTAAACAGCATACTGCGTCCATCATCAGATATTTTCACCGCAGTGAAAGTACCCTTATTCCCGAAACCTGTTAAACGGTAATCCTTGGCTCTGTCTGCTTCTGTATCATAAATCCCCAGGCTTTCTTGTCTGCCGTTTGCATCCGTGAACAGGTAGCATAGATATCTGCTATCGCTTGACCATGAGAGCTTCTGGACAAGCTGCTGCTCCCGGGAGTTAAAGCGTGCCACTTCTTTGCGCTGTCCATCGGACAACGAAATCAGCGTCAACGAATCACCGTCTTGTTTTTTTGTGATCCCGGAGATGTACTTGCCATCTGGAGACAATTCAAGAGAATGAATGTTGCTGTCCATGTTTTGTATGTTCGTTAGATGTTCATATGGGATTGATATCCTTTGGAGATTCCGTTTCATTCGTTCAGAGGATCTGACGATCTTGAACAAACCAACGACAGTGTCCGGAGCAGCCCAACCGAGCATCTCATCATTATCTGTTACCGAGTCAGGAAGACGGTAAATCGTCTTCACCTGGAAAGACCGGCTGCCCTGATCTGATGTGTGATTTTCTTCTGTGCTGGATATGACGATGGTCTCCGAACGCTGGCCATTCGTGCATCCGGACATGAGGACGATGAGAATCAGGAGTAATGTAGACATTCGTGTAAACCGCTTATTCGTCATCAAACAATCACCGCCTTCATGTAAGGAATGTCCACATAGACGATCGTATGACCGTTCTCGCTGACAAGGCGGATGGTCCCCGCGTGATCATCGACAATCGATTTAACGATACTAAGTCCCAAACCGACGCTCCCTTCTTCCTTGAGCTTCTGATTTGCTGAATAGAAAGGTTGAAACAAATTAACTAGCTGATCAGGGGCGATCGGTTCTCCCCGGTTGTCGAAGATATACCGAACCGTTCCGGCATGAAGTTCTGCCTTAACCCGGATTGTTGATTGAGCCATGCTGTATTTGATCGCATTGTCAAGGATATTGATGAAGAGCTGACGCAGCCTGTCCGCTTGACCGTGCACGAACAGATTTTCCTCCATCTCGCAGAGGATTCTTTTCTTGTAGCGCTTAGCCCGGAATGACATCGAGTCGCATACATCATGCAGGATTTTTGACGTATCTACCATTTCGAAAGCTTCACCACCCGAGTTACGATGTGATACTTCAAGCAGTTTGAGTACCATACTGTGCAAACGGCGGCTTTCTTCAACAATGTGATTCATTCCTTTATCGAAGAACGCACGATCGGCCTCTCCTTTTTCCCGTATCATTTCGGCATAGCCCAGGATAGATGTCAGCGGCGTTTTAAGTTCATGTGTGACATTATCAAAAAATCGCTTCTCCTGCTCATTGAGATCCTTTAAACGGTCCCGATCCCGTTCAATCGTTGAGATCTGGCTGCTGATCCGGTCGATCATGTCGTTGAAATTGACTGCCAAACGACCGATTTCATCTTTTCGCTGGAAATCGATTCGAACATCTAAGTTGCCGTTCTTAACCTCTGTAGAAGCCCGGGTTAGCTTAATTAATGGGATCGTGATATGCCTGGACAGCAAATAAGAGAACAGAAACGCCGCAGTGAAGATCGCAAGCGCGATGTAGAAAATGATATCCAAAATACGCCCGCTTTGTTTATACAGCAGGTTGAAGTCTTTGGAGAAACGCAAGATGCCTATCTTCACACCGTCTATGATAACCGGATAAGAGAAAAGGACGGTTCCCGTGTTCTGTTCATGTGTAATGGTATAAGCTGTTCTTCCATCTATCGCCTGTTTAAGATCGTCGTCATTCCGGCCGGAGAACACTGCCTGATCGGATGAAAACAATAAAATGCCTTCGACCGTATAGGCGCTGACGTTACTTGCGGTGACATGTTTTAATTCATCTACCATTTCTTCTGCCATCTCACCAAAATAAAGCTTATTGTTCTTGAAATGATTGATCAGAAATGCCTGGCGTATATACACATTACTGTTGTTCTTGAGCCCGGTTAAATCAGCGGTGACAATCTTCTGATTACTTGTCCGTATAATCTCCTTGACGGTCTGATTGAGTATAAGAAAAGAGAGACAGAAGATCAGAAAGAAGCCCACGATAAATTTGGCCCTAATGGTTCTAATCATCTCTTATTCCGCCTGTTTCTCGAATTTGTAGCCGATGCCAAATACCGTCGTGATCAGATCACTCGCATCAAGTTTTTTGCGGAGTCTTTGGATATGCGTGTCGACCGTACGCGTATCGCCAGCAAAATCATAGCCCCATATGAAATCAAGCAATTCTGTGCGAGTGAAGATTTTACCCTTATGGCCGAATAGCGTCATGAGAAGATCAAACTCCTTGGGAGTAAGGTCTACCAGTATGCCTTCTTTTTTCACAAGTCTCTCTTCTGCGACAATTTCGATATTTTTAAACCGGATGACATTTTCTTTTTCTACTTCTCTGTCTCCTTGATTGGCTTGGTCGAGCCGCCGAAGAATAGTACGAATCCTGGCAACGACTTCCCGTAAATCGAAAGGCTTCGTTATGTAATCATCCGCGCCGAATTCAAGGCCGAGCACCTTATCGGTTATATCTGATTTAGCGGTTATCATGAAAATTGGAATATTGTAGTTTGTGGTCACTTTTTTGCATATATCCAGTCCGCTCTGATCCGGTAGCATCCAGTCGAGAAGGAGAAGATCAGGATTAAATTGTTCCAGCTCCTTCATCCCTTCGGCTCCGCTGCCAGCGGTCCGCGTTATAAAGCCTTCCATGGAAAGCCCGTAAGCAAGTAAATCCGCTATTGGTTCCTCATCTTCGATAATGAGAATTTTTGTTTTTTTCATGAAGATCTCCATTTTTATTCTATAGCCACCTATATTGAATCGATTTTAGCCCAGACTCCTACAATTTATAAAAGGATGATCTATGGATGTAACTACTATATCAAAAAGATGTCAACAACATGTGTACGGATAGAAATGGAAAAAACCCCCTCACTCGGCTTTCTGCTGATCTGAGGGAGTTTCTTTAAGATAACTCTAGTAAACTGAAACAGTTGATAGGGATGCCGAAATTTCCTCATCAAGAATAACAGAGCTTGTTAAGCTCTGTTTAGGATCAACCTTGTTTATCGCTTTTCTTTGCGGAACTGTTCAGGTGTCATGCCAACGCTTTTCGAAAAAACGCGAAAAAATTGACTCGTGCTGGAGAATCCCAAAAGGAAGCTGATCTCGGTTACCGTCATTACGGAACGTTTCAATTGCTTCATAGCCTCTTCAACACGAAGGTGCAGCACATATTGATAAGGGGTTAGTCCTGTTATGGATTTGAAGGAACGGATAAAATGAAACCGACTTTGCATCGCCATGGTTGCCAGTGTACCGATGTTCATCTGCTCTGTGAAATGAGCATGAATGTAATCGAGAACGCGGGAATAATGCGGATCGGAAACCGCGTTAACCGGTAATATCGGTAATCTATTAGAAGCTCCCCATATCCATTCCTGTAATTCCAAAAGAATCCGATATTCCATCTCCTCAACAGCCATGGTGTCTATCTGGCCCAATCCGAGCATTTCCGCAGTCCATTTTTGAACATTATCATTCACCTTAGCTTGATCAAAGGGCTGCCTCAATCCAAGCTCTCGCCATTTCGTTGCTGTTTTGGGATACAAGCTTTGGTCCTTGATTCGTATGATCATGACACTATCCCCGGAACCGATATGAAAAGAATGCCTATCCTGCGGATGCAGAATAAGCCCATCACCAGGCGGCAGCGCCAATTGTTTATTTTCATACGTAAAATGACAGGTACCCTGGATAGGGATTGTCATTTGATATTGATCTTCATGGGCATGTGTTACGTTTTCAAAAGAATTTGAAATCTTATGTATTTCCAGCTGTGGCAGTATCATCTCTATTCTCATTGGTCCTCACCCTGCCCAATTATAGCATAAATTGCTTGGGCCAAAAGCAATAATCGCAACGCACATCCTAAGGTAATCCGCTAATATGGTTAAAAAAAGAGGATGTGAAGAGATGTCACAACAAGGCATAATCGCAGATACAACAAAAAATGCCGCACTTGCCGTACTGCTGGGCGTAAGCGCAGCTCACCTGCTGAATGACGCCATGCAGTCGGTAGTGCCCGCTGTTTTCCCGTTTTTCCAGCAAAAGATGCAGCTCAGTTATACAGAGATCGGATGGGTCGCTTTTACCTTAAATATCACGGCGTCCATTCTCCAGCCAGCCATCGGATACTATACTGACCGCCGTCCACTGCCTCTGCTGCTGCCGCTTGGCATGTTTTTCACCTTACTTGGCATGGTGGGATTGGCATTATCGCCCTCGTTCTGGTCCCTGCTTATCTCGGCAGCTCTAATCGGGATCGGTTCATCGGTCCTTCACCCGGAATCCTCACGGGTGGCACATTTGGCGATGAGCCAGCGCAAGGGACTTGCCCAGTCCGTATTCCAGGTTGGAGGCAATACCGGGCAGGCATTCGCCCCGCTCATGGCGGCTTTTATTATTATCCCGCAGGGACAGCTTGGCTTTCTGTGGTTTATCCTGCTCGCAGGCCTAGGTATAGCGCTGCAATGGGGGATAAGCCGCTGGTATAGCCGTCAAACCCGGCCAGCAGAGGCAGCTCACAGCTCCAATAACATCAAGAGACCCATTCAATTCAGCAAGCGGTTTATCGTCTATGTTCTCGGAATTTTGATTCTCATGTTATTCTCAAAATTTGTTTACCTCGCAAGCATGACTGGCTATTATTCCTTTTACTACATGGACAAATATCATTTGCCATTAAAAAATGCACAAATATGTATCTTTGCCCTTCAGTTTGCCGGTATGGTTGGAACATTTTTGGGAGGGCCGCTGGCTGACCGGTTTGGACGCCAGAAAATGATCTGGTTCTCGATTCTGGGTACTTCTCCATTCTCTCTCCTGCTTCCCTATGCGGGTCCGGTAGGTTCAATTATTTTATGCGCAGTAATCGGAGCCATATTAATGTCAGGTTTCTCCGTCATTATTGTCTATGCTCAAGAATTGCTTCCGGGACATATTGGAACGGTTGCGGGATTATTCTTTGGATTATCCTTTGGCATGGGTGGTCTGGGGTCTGTTGTCATGGGCAGGCTGATGGATACACACGGAGTCAACTTGATGATTCAGGTCTGTGCTTTCCTACCGCTTCTTGGTTTATTTGCGCTGCTGCTTCCCAGGGATTCCGTTATTATGGGGACACCAGAAAAAAACATTATAACTCCTGAATAAGATTCTCATAGAAGATGATTTTATTGGCAAAAGGATCAATCACACATATTTCTTTACTTTGCCATGGCGTCTTCTCCAAACCCGGTCTGGAGTAGTTATACTGCTTACCAATCAAACGCTTGTGTAATTCTTCAATTCCATGAACTTCGATTCTGATCGCAGAGCCTGGACTGCAATCCCCATGATGCTCGCTAAGATGCAGTTTAATGTCACTCATTGAGATCTGGAGATATAGAGGAAAATCCTGCTCGAATCGGTGTTCCCAATCCAACGTAAAGCCAAGGTAGTCCATGTAAAACTCTTTAGCCTTTCTCTCATCAAATATCCGTAATATCGGGATGATTCCTTGAAGATTCACATGAATCCGCCTCCTGCTTTCATTTCGTAATTGCAGTGTTCTTTCAGCTCTACACGTTGTATTTTATCATGAATGGAACCCGAAAGAACAAAACGAAATGAAGAATAAACAAAGGCCATGCTGGAAATCTTAAATCCGGTGGCTTCACTAATTTGTCTTACCGAGGAGGTTGGTCATGGTCAAGTATATCGTCTTAGCAGTATGTATTTTGGCAACTGGCTGTTCGGCTAATCATATATCAGAAAAGCAAGTTAGCCAAAAGCAAGCAACGCAGAAACAAATGATTCCAAATCAAACTCGAATTACAAATCAATCCCGAACTACAACCCATGCTCATCGGGTTTCTCCAAATGCAGTCATTACACAAGCATCATCAACCGCAACATCGAGGATTACAACAAAAGGTAACGGGATTCCATCGGAGCTTCTCGATTTGATTCAAGCACCGACCGGTAACAAATCAGCCAACCAAACACCAACGGGCAATCCGGTGAATCAGGCACCGACCGGAACGGTGGGAAGAACACCGACAGGTACAGTGGAAAGAACACCGACAGGTACAGGTTCCACAGGACAGGCGCAGCAAGGAAATACTCAAGGAAATACACAAGGAAATACACAAGGTAGTACGCAAGGTACTACGGAAAGCACTAAGGATTCATCCCAGTTCGCTCAGCAGGTGCTGGATTTGGTGAATAAAGAAAGATCTAAAGCCGGCCTAAGCTCTCTGAGTATGGATGGCGAATTGTCTAAGATGGCAATGGCTAAGGCACAGGACATGTATGACAACAATTATTTTGACCATAATTCACCAACCCATGGATCTCCTTTCGATATGATGAAGGAGTTCGGCATCACCTACAAGACCGCTGGAGAAAACATTGCAAAAGGACAAACCACACCTACACAGGTAATGAATGATTGGATGAATAGTCCTGGCCACAAAGCCAATATTCTTAACAACGGTTATAGCCATATCGGAATTGCTTTTTATAACAATGAATGGGTTCAAGAATTTACGGGATAGCTTATATTTCAATGTATAAAAGACGGCACTGCAAAGCCTATGTAGTGTCGTCTTTTTCAATCAAAGTGACTCAGGTGAAACTGCTGAGTTTTTCTCTTTCCGAAGCTGATTGATTTATCCCCTTAAATCCGCCGCTATTTTCACTAATCTCCTAATCCCCTCCCTTATCTGCTCTTCATTTACAAAGGAATAGCATAAACGTATCCTGGAATTCATATCGCCCGATGGATCAAACATCCTTCCAGGAACAAAAGAGATTTGCTCCTGAATGCAGCTTTCCCACAAGCTGTCCACGGATATGGACTGAGGCAGTTCCAACCCACAAATTAAGACCACCATTCGGAGTTGTCCAATTCCAGCCGGTGTGTAACAGCTCCTGCTCCATGATATCTCTGCGGATTTGCAACGCTGTCCTAAGCTTGTGGAGATGCTGTTGCATCCTTTCGGATCCAAAATAATGCAGGAACAACTTCTGATTGACTAGAGGAGAGCCATTATCAACGAGCGACTTTAAGGTAATGAGCGGTTCTATGACGATATTGCGCCCGACAATCGCACAGACTCTCAAGCCAGGTGCTACATATTTGCTGAAGCTGCTCAGGTAGACAACCCAACCATCCGTATCATAGGTGAACAAGGATTGGGTAGGCATTTCATCAAAGTACATATCATGAAAAGCATCATCTTCAATTAACAGGCATTGATACCGTTCCGCCAGCTCTACAAGCTGCTTGCGCTGAGTTGCAGGAACCGTGTAGCCCGTAGGGTTATGAAAGGTTGGATTCATATAGAAAAAGCGCGGATGGTGATCCTTCATGATTTGTTCTACTTTATTCAGGTCATATCCATCTGGAGTGATATCTACGGAAAGAAATCTCGCTCCCTGCGCACGGAAAATATCGAGTGCTGCGCTATAGGTTGGACGTTCAACCAATATCGTATCTAAGGGTCTGATGAATAATCGAGCCAGCAGATCAATGGCTTGTTGAGCACCGGAAGTAATGAGCAGTTCATCTGCTGACAGCTGCACTTTTAGACGCTGCATCATATAACCGCTAAGTACTTCGCGCAGTTCGACATCCCCTTGTACAGTGGAATAGGTACCCATGATTTTGGGATATATATCAAACACTTTTTTCACATAATCAGACAGAAAGAGATTTGGCAATAAATTCGGATCGATCAAGGCTTGAGAGAACTGGTAGATAGCCGGAATCCGCTGTATCTCGGATATGTCGTTTTTATAACGATTGTCGGTACGAGGATGAGAATTCAATAATTCTCTCCCGTTTTCTGTGGTCGGAGAATTTACGTAGTAACCGGATTTTTCTTTTACGTAAGCTTTTCCGTTCTCTTTCAGCAGCTGATATGCGCGAAACACGGTCAACCGGTGCATCTTCAATTCCGTTGCAAGCATGCGAATGGAAGGCAGTTTATCATGTGTCTGCCACTCGCCTCGTTGAATCCGGGAGAGTATATGTTCATACACCTGCAGGTATAGCAGTTGCTTGTCCGCTGCCGAATTCTTCATTTTCCCCCTCCTTTTCTGTAATCCAATTGTACACTATATTCTTCCCATCTGTTCTATTAAGTATCATCTGTTCTGTTGTGCATCTCGTACGATGTAAACACTACAGAAGGGGGAGAAATTCATGATTTTATTCAACTATTTACTGATGTGCCTCATCTTCGGGACCACTTTCCTGGCCATAAAAGTAGGGATTAACGCCTCGTCCCCTCCATTTTTCTCAGCAGGCCTACGATTTCTTGTGGCAGGTCTAGTTCTATTGTTGTGGATGGTGTGGAGGAAAAAGGCTAGCTTCGCTCTCCTGCTGCGGAAAGAAATGCTGCTGACAGGATTAGGTTTAACCTTCGGTACATTCTCGATGCTCTACTGGGCTGAGCAGTATGTTTCATCTGGCATTGCTGCCGTATTGTCTGCCACTGGACCGCTCATGATCATGTTAATTCAGATGAGCGTGCTAGGTGAAAAGACAACCCTTCGTTCCGCCCTAGGCTGCATGATAGGATTTGCTGGCGTTTTCCTTCTGATGCTTTCGGATCTTTCAATTTCTGCCGCTTCCGATCATTGGTGGCTAATGGGAGGCATCGCTATTTTAATTGGAGAAATCTGCTATGCTTCGGGAGCTTTGTACTCGCAGCGGGTCATTCAGCGATTACCGAATGTGTCGCCTATTGCATTGAATGCAGCACAAATGATTTATGGCGGACTACTGCTGCTGTTACTATCCTTATTCACGGAACAAGTGCACATACAACAGATGCTGGATCCAAATGCAATAGGATCATTACTATACTTGATCATTGTAGGTTCTATGGCTGGGCATAGTATCTTTTATTGGCTTGTCGCCAAAACCAATCCAGTCTTTCCATCAACTTGGCTGTATGTATCCCCGATTATTGCATTGGCAACCGGGAGCATACTCTATCATGAAACGATAACGTGGTTTTCGATTATTGGAATGATCACCATTATTGGCGGTACGATAGTTACGAACCTGGACAAGATCACCCAGTTGATGCATGTACATAAAAAAGTCTGAATTCTCAGGCTTTTTTTGTATAATTTCTAATTTTTTCCGGGATTCTATATACAAATACATATTACTGATTTGGCAGGAGTCGTGAGAGTGAATGGCTAAGCACGTAACTATGATCGATCAAGTTAAAGAGCAGCTCGCAGCAAATGAAGATGTTGACTATCAGAATTTCCTCATTCATGGTCATTCATTTGTGCTTATTTATATCGCCTCCATCATTAATGTCCCTGTAATGCAGGAACGGATTGCCTATGTTCTTATTCAAGAAGCGGCTGCAGAACAACATGAGGAGAACTTTGTAAGCAGGCTGGATAATGGCAGTCTGTTTCCGCTGCATTCCGTGCTGGCTCAGTCTCCTGAGGATGCAATCAATCAATTGGTCCAGGGTAAAGTGCTGCTATGCCTGAATGAAGCGAATAAAATTTACATGTTCGATCTTGTGAAATACGAAAAAAGATCCGTTTCAGAATCCCAAAATGAGCTCGTTGTTATCGGTCCCCAGGAAGCTTTTATCGAGGATATCGACACAAATCTTTCTTTATTAAGACATAAAATTAAACATCCTGATCTCAAGACCGTCCGTTATGAGGTTGGTACATACACAAAAACCATCATTTATCTCGTGTATATCGAAGGATTGTGTAAGCAGGACATTGTACAGGATTTGGATGAGGAAATACGCAAGATCGATATCGATGCGGTTCTTGGTATCAGTTATACCGCTGAACAAATGAAGAAAGGGAATCGAACGCCATTCCCCCAGTTTCAATATACAGAGCGCCCAGACTCGGTCGCAGCTTCTTTGCTGGAAGGAAGAATCGGAATCATGCAGGATGGGACGCCGTCTGCTCTTCTCGTGCCCGTCACATTACTCTCTCTTATGCAATCCTCTGAGGATTATTATCAGAGCTACATGTCCGCCAGTTGGATCCGAATCGTAAGAATATTTTTCTCATTAATATCCATACTGCTTCCCTCACTTTATGTGGCCATCACGACTTTCCAGACAGATATGATTCCGACGGCTCTGCTTCTGACCATCACTGCAGCACGTGAGAATATTCCATTTTCAGCATTGACGGAAGCATTTATTATGGAACTGACCTTTGAGGGGCTCCGCGAAGCGGGTACCCGTATTCCCAAGCCTGTTGGTCAAACCATATCCATTATAGGAGCGATTGTTATCGGACAAGCTGCTGTACAGGCCGGCATCGTTTCCACTCCTATGGTCATCGTTGTCTCTATCACAGGGATTGCATCCTATATCATCCCTCACTTTGAACTTGGGCTTGCTCTGCGCCTGCTTCGGTTTCCGCTTCTTATTATCGGTGGAACCACAGGCCTCATTGGTGTATTCATTGCAGCATTTATTGTATTTGGACATCTCGTCAATCTCAAATCGTTTGGCACCCCGTATATGCAGCCCTTTGCACCATTAGTACTCAAGGAATGGAAAGATGTATTTGTTCGTGTCCCTTCCCCTGACATGAAGAACAGACCAAGCGCTTATGCTACTCGAAATACAAGGAGACAAAAGCAGAAATGAAGTCTTTGAAATGGCTTATCGTATTTGTCATCTTACTGCTCCAGAGCGGATGCTGGTCCAAGATCGAAGTGAATGAACAAATCTTCGTACTTGCTATTTATGTAGATAAAGGTGAAAAGCCCGGAACGGTAGAGGTGACGATCAGCAGTCCTTTACCTAACCGTATGATGGCTGGTCAGCAGGCTGGGAGCGCTGCCGCAAACGGAAAACCCTATGCCATGATCACAAGATCTGACATTACGATACCGGACACCATGCGAACAATACAAAAGGATCTTACAAGGCGTTTGAATTTTGGACATACCCGTGAAATCATGGTAGGCCAGGATTTTGCGAATGATGGAATCGGGGATTTACTTGACTGGATCGAAAAAGAGCCCAATTTCCATATTAGCTCTTTCCTGACTACAGCCGAGGGAAAGGCCAAGGACGTAGCTGAATTAACACCACTCTATGAACAAATGCCGGCAGAGGTTCTTCGTAAAATGAACTTACAGCATAACTTTTTCAGTACCAAGGTGAAGGAATGTCTGATAGCTCGCTACTCACAGGTCGGTTTTGCCACGAATTTAATGTCGATTGGTTTTACGCCTATACCTAGTGAAGGTAAAACTGAGAAATGGGCAGGAATTAAGGGCGCTGCTCTATACCAGGGTGATAAGCTGACAGGAACTCTTCCATCCCAGGAGGCCAGAGCCATTGCTTGGAATGCAGGCCGGCTGGGAAGACAAGCATATACGGTTACTTGGGATGGCGGTGAAAGCCGCGCAAGTGTATTATTTGATAATTTCAAATTCACAAAAAGCGTGAGAATGACGAAACAAGGTCCGAGATTTATGATACATCTCAAAACCTCCGGAAACATGATATATAAAAAAGACTCAAAGCAGCGAAAGGATACGGAAGTAAGCCATATCGTTACAAATCTACTCAATTCGAAGATTGAAAGTGAGCTGAATTCCGCACTGCGCATGACCAAGAAATCGGGATCCGATGTACTAAAGTTGGGACTACTTCTGGAATGGAAATATCCCCGGTATTGGAAAAGAGTACATGAAAACTGGCCTGAATATTATAGAACTTCAAATCATGTTCAAATCAAAGCCAACGTGGATGTTATCAATATCACCAACCAGCCTTAGAAAATCAGTGCTGTTACTTCTGCCAGAAAGGATGTACCATCATGATCGCCATTAGCTTTGCATTATTTGCTGCTTTCGAATGGAGACAGATCAAAAACAAATCTTCAAATCATAAAAAAGCATTCTGGTGGCTTTTTTCGCTTCTCCTTGCATGGAATACGGCAGCTAATGTCATTCCCTGGTGGCCTTCTCCAAACCGATTGATTATTTATCTGTTTGGTTGGATATGATCCATATGATACAGGAGCACGATAACTATTTCTAAAGGATGGTGTATTCATGCGCACGACATCTTTTCAAATTTTTCGGTTTGCTTGTATCTATATGCTAACGATGCCGCTGGCTTTTATGATTCCACCACTCATTGTTACATCTGGATATCTGGGATGGATCGCAGTGCTCATCGGGGGAACCATTAATTTCGGATTAATCCTCTGCACTTACCAACTGGGTAAGATGGCTTCGGGGCAAGCTTGGACCGCTTTTGGGGAGAAGATTTCAGGCAAATGGGGTCATCGGGCAGTTCTTCTCATTTTGGTATTTTGGAGTGTCTATTACGTATCTTTGGATATGGAGCAGTTCACTATGTTTTATCGGAGCGCCTATATGAGGGAGACTCCAGATTGGTTCCTTTTACTTCTCATCGGTATCGTTATTTTGATCACGGCCCGTTGGGGATTTTCTACGCTCGTATATATTGCAGATGGTACATTTATCGTTATTCTTCTCGGGATCATATTCATCTTAGTGATATTCACTGGAGATGCAAATTATCAGATGCTGCCGGCATTCGTAACCAATCATGATTTCCATAACGTCTTTTCTGATGTCATAAGCGTGATATCCTGGAATGGTGAATGGTTCATATTCCTGTTCATTATGCCTCAACTAAAATTTGATAAAAACACCCTCCGAAATCTACTATTAGCGAATTCGCTTGTCATATTTGCCGTCCTGTTAACATGGCTGCTCGTACTGCTTAATTTCGGCAATCATTACGCCAGTCAGCTCAAATACCCCGTCCTTCAGTTGATACGAAGTACGTCGTTTACCGGGCTAATCGGCAATGCGGATCCCTTGTTCATTGGATTGTGGGCTACATCCATGATTGTTCATGATGCTTTTCTGATCTACGTAGGAGTAACATGCCTTGGCCATCTTCTGAAGTTTAAGGAGAACAAACCTTTAATAACCCTTCTGGCAGGAACAGCAACCGTTGCGGCAGTTCAATACTCAAGGAATACCACTTTGTTTCAGAAGGATATGACTGAACTTGGTTTCATTTCTTTCTGGGTGATGATCAATGGTATTCCTCTGTATTATGTGCTGATAGCCTTCCTACGTGGGCGATTGGGCAGAAAGAAATTAAGAGGATGACTAATGACGGCGGAAGTCCATCCATCCAATTCATATTCATACATATCATCCATGTTCAAGGAATCCATTAACATTTGTCATGGTTAATATAAAACCGGCAGCAAAATAATTTAAAATTAGTGATATGATGAAAATCACTGTTATATTATTTTTGCAACCAAGGGAAGTGAAAGATCATGTGGAAGCCCGACCGCCAAAACAAAAAACCATTTTATGAACAAATAGCAGACCATATCGAACAAAGAATCTCCTACGGTGAATTTCCGCCGGGCAGTTTACTTCCATCGGAAAGAAAGCTGGCTGAACAACTCGGAGTAAACCGAAGCACTGTCATTTCAGCCTTCGCAGAGCTTCGATCGATGGGCATTATTGAAAGTCGATCAGGCAGCGGAACTCGTGTTAGCAACACCAAATGGGGAGCTACGCCCAAGCATACACCAAACTGGAAGCGGTATGCCGAAGGCGGGAGCTTTTTGCCTAACTTGCCGTTCTTGCGAAGGATTCGTGAAGCGCTGAATCAAAATCCGTCGCTTATTGATTTTGCCAGTGGGGAATTGTCGGGGGATTTAGCACCATTGGATGAAATCACGAAGGTGATGAGCGGGCATCCATATCCTTCTTATCTGGGTTATGTTAACCCTCAAGGTTATGTTCCTCTCAGACAAGCACTTGCAGCATATCTAGATCAATATCGCGGGATCCAGACGACGGAATCATCTATTTTAATTACATCCGGATCTCAACAATCGCTATATCTGATTACTCAATGTTTACTGTCCCCAGGAGACGCTGTTGCGATTGAAGATCCTTCATATAGTTACTCGCTTCCCATGTTTCAATCCGCAGGGCTTCGTCTCTTCCGTCTCCCTGTCGACCGTGATGGGGTCTGTCCTGAGGAGATCCGTTCCTTATACAAGAAACATCGGATTAAAATGATATTCACTAACCCTAATTTTCATAATCCGACGGGCACGCTCCTCAGTGATCAAAGACGGAGCCAATTGCTTGAAATCGCAAGCGAGCTGGGACTCCCTATCGTAGAAGATGATCCCTATAGCTTAACGGATTATAAAGGAATCCCTCGGCCCCCGCTCAAATCAATGGATGCGATCGGTTCCATTATTTATATCGGCTCTTTCTCCAAAATCGCAGCTTCCGGCCTTCGTATTGGATGGATGGTCGCTCCGCATTCTATTGTGGAGAGGCTGGCAGATGCCAGACAGCAGATGGATTTCGGCCTAAGCGTGATCCCTCAGCAAGTGGCAGAACAGTTTTTAAAATCGTCGTACTTCGAACCACATTTGGAACGCCTGCGAATGCAGCTTCTTTTTAAACGAGATTTGCTTGTGGAGGCACTAAATAAAGAACTGCCGGATTTGATTCAGTTCAATATTCCGCAAGGCGGACATCATATGTGGTGCAAGCTGATTCCCGAAGTCAATGACTCTAAACTGCTGGAAGAAGCCATTAAACAAGGAGTCGTTTTCGTACCTGGCAGTGTTTATGGCTCGGATTCGGGCTTCGTCAGGTTTACTTTTGCACGACCGAAAGCAGAAGAAATAGGCCCTGGAATTGCAAGGTTCGCGAAAGCGCTGCGAGAACTTATCCTGCTAACCTCAGAGACAACGACAATTAAGACAACTACTAAAACAACCGCCGAGCCTAGATAACTCCGCGGTTGTTTTTCATTTCATCGTATCGTTTTCTAATTTTTCCATACAACAATCATAATGATGGCAAGAATGACAGTACAGAGGACATAAATCCAACTGAGGTGCATCCACTTTTTTCCTGTAAACTTAAAATAATTGGAGTTTTCCTTTTTATTCTCTTTCGACTCACCAATCATCATCGTTACTATAAACCCGACGATCATTACGATCACGGCAAGAACCATTAACCAGAGCATGTTTCCCCTCCCAAATGAGCTCCTTTACAAGCAAATCTCATTATAATGAATTGTCCGTCCCATGACACCAACCATTTAATCATCAATTTGGGCCATCCAATTTAGCGATATCACAGATATAGAGATACGAGATCAGTATAAAATAATAATATTTGTTTTATGTTATGTATTAACAAAATGTATAGAAGGTGAGCCGTTTGTCCATTAATTTGCATGCCATGATGTTGTTTTACCATGTTGCACTCGCTGGCAGTGTTACGGAAGCTTCAAAAAGGCTGAATATCAGTCAACCTGCCATTTCAGCTCAAATCCGAAGTTTCGAGAAACAATATAATGTGATTTTGTTTGAAAAAAAGGGCAGAAACCTGGTACTAACGACTTTTGGTCAAAAGCTGTTTAAACCCACGGAGAAATTATTTAATTTAGCGGACCAGATTGAGGTTATGATTGAGGATTACCATAATCATCCGAGGGGAAAAATGCGGATCACCGGTAATTATCTTGCAACAAGCGTACTGATCCCCAAATGGGCTTCGTTATTCAAACAAAAATATCCCGAGGTCGAAGTGGAAATTTCAACTGTGAATTCACAACATGCACTCGATAGATTGATGAATTACGAAGCAGATATCGCTATTTTTGGTAATGGTGAAATTACGAATCCTAATACTCAATCCCTTCATTGTATTGAATTATATAGAGACGAATTTAAGTTTGTGGTCGCCCCAAGTCATAAGTATGCGAACAAGCAAATTTCCATCGAAGAAATGATGAAAGAACCTTTTATCATGCGGGAGGAAGGAAGTATTACGAGAAAAAGACTTTTTGAATTATGCAAAATAAATGACGTGAGTGCGCCAAAGATCGAATTGCAATTTAATGGGCTCAATGAAACGATTCAAGCCGTGGTCGCTGGGTATGGGGTGAGTTTTGTTTCATCTCTGATCGCAAGCCAATATATCAAACGCATGGAACTAGCTGTGGTGGACGTTATTGGAGTCCGTTTCACGAATAAAATTGTTCTTTGTTCCCGTGATAAAAATTCCCTTGAAGGATTCATCCGGGATTTTATTTTAATAGCGCAAAAAGATAAACCTATAGAAGAGAATGACTCACATTAATCCATTTTGTACCAAAGTAATATGGCCTTGATGAAAACAAAAAAGTGGGCACCTTATAGCGGCCCCACTCCAAAATGTCAGTTAACTGAATTCATCCTCATTAACGATCAATTCTTGTTCAGCTGTTGTCATGTTGGTATCCTTATGCTCAACATGGGCTTTTACGTAGTATACGCCGCCTTCTGAAAACATCGTTTTGATCCGGTAAGTACCATCCTTCAAAGAAGTTGCCGTAATCGTGTCATGTTTCACACTATTCTTTTCCCAAATTTCAAAACTAACTTCGCTGGCATCATTAACTTGCTGCTTTCCATTGGTCAAATGGGCATCTATGAGAATTGCACGACCGGGTATAAGCACAGTTTGGACAGTATTCACTTCTACATTGATCTTTTGAGCTTCCTTAAGCTCTCCCCCGCTCTCCTTTGAACAAGCAGCTGAGAGGAATAGACTTAATACTCCAACCAACAACAGAAGACTTTTTTTCATGCTAAGCATCTTCATTATATCAGCACCCCCTTGATGTACCCTAAGTATACTGATACAAGACATTTAGAAATAATATATTATTTCTAATACATATATATAAAATCTATATATTGTTGATTTGGAAAACATAAAACCCCCATAATCGCAGATTATGGGGGTTTTATATCTATGACTGTAAATGTTCTCTTATAGACCTAGCTTGTGGCCTCTCTCCAATCGCTGAATCTGCTTTTCACCACTATCCGCCATTTCACGGAACTGATTGATTGTATCCCGCATTTTAGGGAGAGCCTCCTGCTTGTAGGTGCTGATGGAATCCAAGGCTGACAACACATCCGAAAAGGCTTGTTTTAATGTGTCTACCGAGATACTGCTTTGAAGTGCTTGCTTTTGGATCTCTGCCCCTTGATTTTTCAGCATTCTGGACGTGCTGGAAATCAGCTCATTCGTGGTTTGATTTAAGAGTTCAATTTTCTTCAAGACAATTTTTTGATTGTAGAGAGCACTTGCAACAGTAACGGAAATCTTCAGCGCGGAGACCGTAACGTTTTTAGCCCGATCTACTCCACGAATCAGTTCTTTGTTGTTTCTGATGACAACTTCGATGGCCATGATCCCTTGCTGGTTGACTACCAGCATCTGCTGCAGGTCCATAACCCGCTGACGGAGCGGGAATAACACTTCTTCCGTGATGAAACGGATTTTGTCGGGGCTTTCATTACGTGCTTTGGCCGCCTCGATTTGCGATTCAATCGATTCGTCCATCAATCCCCCGAGCTGAATTTCCTTTTGAAGCTTTTTAGTCAAATCCCGAAGCGTCTGCTGCTCAATCTCCAGCGTTGTGTTGTCATTTTTAAGCGTCTGCTTTCCTTTATCCAAAGAAACCACAATATCTGCAATGACGCTATCTGCCTTCTCGAATCTAAGGAAGTACGCACGGAGCGGATTGAAGAGCTTGCCGAGAAATCCCGTTTTAGCAAAGTCAACTACGCTTGGGTCCAGGTCTCTCAGTTGGATATTCAATTCAGTCAGCCCTTTGGCAACATCACCGCCCTCATCTCCCGTTTTTGAGAGTTTACCGACTGAAACCTGTAACAGCGCATTTTTATCCGAGGATATTTTCATTGTACTTAGGCCAAAACTATCGATGGATTGCAGAATCTCTTTCCGCTTCTCAAGCGACTCGACATCCAGATCCATAATCGCTGCGACGTTGGAGTCTGCCAGCTCCTGCAGCTTCGCGACTTCCTCAGGAACGGGCTTTACCTCTTGTTCAATCGCTGCCTTAATCTCTTCCGGGCTTGCTACTTCCATTGAAAATGACATCGTATTCCTCCTCTAATAGGCATTTATTACATTTGAACGTTAAACAAGTTTCCGATCTTGTAGACGACATCATCAGTATCTGCATTAATGCTAGCTGCCTCGTTAATGCTCGAAATACTTTGAAGCGCCTTAATGTTGGCGTTATAACCGATCGTATAAATTGGAACCTTATAGGTCTCAACTAAACTTTTGATGTCTTTTAGCGTATGCCCTTCATTGGTTTCGCCATCACTAAGCACGAAGATTAAAGGCTTACTCGTTGGATTTACAGCTAACTCATCCTCAAGCATTTTTAAAGCGACCACGATACCATCAAATGTAGCCGTACCTCCACTCGCTTGGAGACTGTCCACGGCTCCGACGAACATGGACTGCTGGTTCGTGTCATATTTTCCAATCGGTAAATTAATGGTTACGTCACTCGAATAAGAAACAAGTCCAATACTATTATCTCGCCCTAAAAACTTTTGACCCTTGAGCAAAGATTCTTTCAAGCGATTCAATGGTTCACCCGCCATGCTGCCTGAAACATCCGTTACAAATACAGCTGCAATGGCTTTATTTCCATTCTTCTTTTCTTTCCATAACTTTTGCGCGGAAGACAGAAGGTTGCCATCCACTACAGCCAGTTCTGACTTGTATTCTTCCAGACTATTAAAGCCCTTTTCTTTTGCTGTATTCTGATATTTATTCTGAGCAACAAAGTCTGCAAATTTCTT
Organism: Paenibacillus sp. J23TS9; assembly: GCF_018403225.1. Classification (NCBI taxonomy): domain Bacteria; kingdom Bacillati; phylum Bacillota; class Bacilli; order Caryophanales; family Paenibacillaceae; genus Paenibacillus; species Paenibacillus sp. J23TS9. Next base: position 1,947,252 of record NZ_BOSG01000001.1, read on the forward strand.
AATGACATCCAGCTTCTCCTGCGGCAAATCGCCTAAAGCATACAGCGGACTGTCATGTCTCACACCAAAAGGAGTGAAAACATAACCGCTCTTCAAGTCCGATGCGTTAACAAACGTTTGATATTCCAAAACAAACCCGTCAAGCATACCCGATTTAGCCGCATCGCGCATTTGGATGGTGGTGGACGCAGTAAATGGTACATTGGCCTGGAATTTCTCAAATCCTTGAACGGCTTTATCACCCAAAATATTCGAGCTGTCGAATGTATTAAGTGCAGTTACAAGGAAGTTTAAACCTGTAGAGCTGGCAAACGGATCCGTATATCCCATGGAAAACTCATTGTTTGCGATCGCTTCGGTCACTGTTTTGACATTCACGGATCCGTATTTTTCTACTAATGCATCATATTTTGCCTTCGATAACACAATCCCCGGAACATTTCCGACAAGCCGTTTAGTAACGAGCTGAGTCTTGACGCCACTGGCCTTGATCATTTCGCCCCATAATTCATTGGAAGGCGTAATCGCATCGGGGATGTATTTGCCGGATTTAATATAATCAACGCCAGTTCCGGATGCGATATTACGAATCTTAACAGACGCTGGTTTTCCGTTCACATTAATATTAGCCTTGTTAAACTCGTTGGCTACTTCAGTTAACCAACCGTCAACGCCAGTACCTCCCTTTTCAGGGGATGAGAAAATCTCCACAAAATTATTTGTCGTGTTGTTCACGGTAATCGGGAACTTGGAGATTTCCGGCAAGGAGTCAGCCACATCTACCGGATTAAGGTCGATTTGTCCCTTGATCGGCGTGTCCATAGACACCGAGATATTGGAGTAAAGCTTGTTTAATCGTTTCGCTGCATCAGCCGCTGTCACCTGCGTTTTGGTCTTCCCTAAATTTGAGGTCAGGGTGACCCCCACATAAACAAGGGCAAATACGATTACCAATAAAATTCCGGATATTAGGAAAAACTTACTCTTTTTTGCCATACTCTGCACCTCTCATTGCTTATAGAATTTGGTTTGCTTAATCAATGAGTCGATCTCCTGCATACAAGGCATATTATCAATATCCCCCGGCTCTAAACTATCCAGGCGGGATATTTCGAGCAGCAGCTTATCCAGCTTCAACAAGATTTCCTCGTTCGTATCCAGAGAACTTTTCATGAAAGACAGATAATCGTTGTAGACGTTCCTTTTTTCTTGAAGAAGCTCCTTGGAAAACTTTGTGGACTTTTGACTCATGACACTCAAGTACTCCGACTCATCAAAAACACCCAGCCTGTTCAGGATACTTCTAACGTTAAGATAGAATAGCTTTTCTACCTCATATGTGACGGAATCAAACTTTTTGTAACTTAACTCCGAGGCATCGAATCTCTGATTTAGAACATTCAGCAAAGTGGCCTTCTTTTTTTTCAACCGTTCCAACTGCTCTAAGGCAAAGATTATGTCTTCCTCAAGCGTTTTCACATGTCTGTAATGATTCAATGCCTCCACATAGTCCTCATGTGTTTTTACTTCTTTTACAGGCAAAACAACGGGTTGTTTAAAAAGTAAGACATAGCTCCCGTATAGAAGGACTAATGCGCTGGCGATCAGCAATGTTATTGCAAATGCTGTAGAGAGAGCATTTCTGCCTATCTCCACCCCTAAAAAGCCGGGCGAGAGCACTAGGATATTCACAATCAAAACACCTAGTATAAGACCCACTAGTTTTATGTACTTCGTTTGATTCAATACTTACTCCTCCTCTACCTCCATAAAGATCCGGAAGTAAATAAGTGGTTCTGGGCCACTATCATATCCATGCAAATCTGAACCGTATGCTTTGCGTTTGCACCTTGTTATCGGCATCATATGATTTCCAGTCAACGGTTATCTCATCGGCGATGTGAATCCGTTATCACTGCATTGCATTATACCTACGTTGTATTCCCGGATCGGTTCCATTCGATTTTGATTTTGATTTTGTCTTTCCCTCCTATTACGTTTATATTTCACTTCATTACACTCTTCAAAGGCTTACTCTGTAATCGGACTACTCTATAAAGAATCACGCTACAATTTTCCGCCTTAAGTAAAATGCTGTAATGCCTACATCTTTTTATGTAAAGACACTGCAACATGAAAATTGTACCATATGTCAGGAGATGAGGTGATAAGAAACAGTTAAAAAATCCGATTCTTTTGCTGCCTAATTTCAATCATATGCAATTGTCCGGTTTATTTGCTCACAGCTGTTCGGATCACTTATAGCCAACAACAAAAAAAGAACTCTCCATAAATAATGGAGAGCCCCTTTATGGCTTATCGATTTCTTCCCTGTTCATGATTCAGTTCCATTCACTTAATTCGGGCATCCATATAATACCATAAAATAAAAAGCCGGGAACGAAAAACATTCGTTCTCGGCCTTTTATCTTCTTCTATACTTACAGATTCATATTCACAAGTATTTTGCATTGCTTACGGTCTTTGGTCAGCTGTTCAAATCCTTCTTCCACAATATGATCAAGTGCAATCCTACTGGTGATCACCGCATTTCCATCGATCGTACCGCTTGCAAGCAGGTTAATAACCTCAGGGAATAAGTTATTATATGCATATGAGCCGCTGATTTTTGCTTCTGTTTTCACGATGAGACTGGGGTTGAAGTTCACTGGTTTTTCCCATAAGCTGACGATCTTAAATTCCCCTCCAGGTCTGACAATATGAATACCCGACTCGAATGTGGCCTGAACGCCCGCTGCATCATAAGCTACGTCTACACCACCATTTGTTAATTCGTTAATAAGCTGAACGGCATCCGTCGTAACCGGATTAATCACATGTGTTGCTCCAAGCTCGAGCGCTTTCTCACGGCGTTCTTCCGATACCTCGACTACGAAAATCCGTCCTGCGCCGGCAGCCTTTACCGCTTGCAGAAGAAGCAGACCAATCGGCCCTGCACCGAAGATGGCTGCATTATCTCCCAGGTTCAGCTGGCTTTGACGCACCGCATGCACGGCAACCGCCGTTGGTTCAACCAACGCGCCCAGCTCTAGGCTCATATTATCGGGCAGAACAAATACATTTTCTTGTCTGGCAACTGCGTATTCAGCGAATCCACCTGACAAGGAATAGCCGTAGCCTTGAGAATTGGTGCAGAGATTGACCATGCCTCTTTTACAATTTACGCAGTGTCCACATGGAATAAGAGGCTCCACCGCGACTTTGTCTCCAATCATGATCCCCTCTACGCCTTCGCCTATCTCAGTGACCACGCCTGAGAATTCATGCCCAAGCACAGGCTGCTTGCGAATGGGATAAATGCCAGCCAAATATTCATGCATATCACTTCCGCAAATACCTGCGAACTCCACTTTTACCTTTACCGTACCCGGTTTCAATGCTGGAATTTCAATCTCTTCCACCCGGATATCTCTAGCGCCATAGATGTGTGCTGCTTTCATGATGTCAGCTCCTCAATAAATATTTACTCGGAATCAATACCTAATCCCTTAAAAATAAACTGTACGGTTAGGTTGGCTGCTTGCTGCGAAGGTACTTCCTGCCGATTCTCCATCGGATTCAGATACGGGTCCAGCATAGAGGATATGATCGTTCCCATCGTGAAATTCACAGCAAACTCAATCGAAGGAAAAGGAATCTTTCCTTGATTCATGCCTGTGTTCAAAATAAGACGAAGTTGGTCCCAAGTCGGGAAAATAGCATACGTCAGCTTTTCCACTCTTGGACTTTTCATCATAAGTTCCTGCTGAAGAATACTGATCAAATGTCTCTCCTCATAGCGGTATTCCACGAACTTCTCAATGAACACACGCAGATCGGAAACGGGATCAACAAGCTCATAGCTCATCTCGGCAAAATATTGTCTTAGTGGTTCGAACAGTGCATAAAATACATTATCCTTGCCGCCAAAATGATAGGATACGAGAGCTAAGGATACACCAGCTTCATCGCAAATTTGTCTTACCGTTGTACCTTCAAAGCCCTTTTGGGCAAACAGCTTCTTAGCTGCCTTTAGAATAACGACTTTCACGTCTTTATCTTTGATTTCTTCTTTATTTTTCAAGGTTAAACCACCCATCTGCCTGCAATCTGCTTTATTAATTTAATGCATCCTCTGCTTTTGAACAGTTGTTCAAATTAAAGCATGTTTAACGTACCATTAGTTTGGCATAGCGTCAATTTCATGCAGACATCAATACGTCTAATGGTTAATGCGGTTTAAAATGGGCAATTTAACGATCATAATAAAAAAGAAATCCAGTTCAATAGAAATTTGATGCTCCGTTAAACGTTTGTTTTGAACGTACGTTTTGAACAGTTGTTCAACAATGAGAATTATACATCTGTGTCTGAAATGTGTCAACAACGCGCAGTCCCAAGGTTAAAGCTGCAATACTTTATGCGATGAAACTGAAAATGGCAATCTGATTCAGCAGTATTGGCGTATTTCTGTATCACATCGATCTTTATTCAAATAGCGGAGATATGTTTAGTTTTATATTAAAGATGGATTTTATGGAAAAAACGATCATTCATCAAAGGAGAGATAAAAACAATGACATCCATCCAATCACAACGCCCTACGCGTGTCGCCATTATCGGAACGGGAGCCGTAGGCTCGACAACCGCATACACCTTATTTTTGCGAGAGCGAGTATCAGAGATGGTATTGATTGATGCTAATCACGAGAAGGCGCTGGGGGAAGCACTCGATATGAACCATGGTCTTCCATTTGCGGGGGGAGTGAAACTGTGGGCCGGCGATTACAGTGATTGTAAGGATGCGGATATCATTGTCATTGCCGCCGGATCGAATCAACGTCCAGGAGAAACCCGTCTGGATCTGTTAAAGAGAAACACAGCTATTTTTGATGATATTATCCAAAACATCGTGAAGTTCAATGATCACGGCATCATTCTGGTCGCCACGAATCCGGTGGATATCCTATCCTATGTCACACTCAAAAAGAGCGGCTTTCCCGTGCATCGGGTTATGGGATCAGGCACTCTACTCGATAGTGCTCGTTTCCGGTATTTGATTGGCCAGAATAAACAGATCAACCCGCGCAGTATTCATGCCCACATCGTTGGTGAACACGGGGATTCGGAGCTTCCCCTCTGGAGTATTGCCAACGTCGCGGGGATTGGACTCGAATTTACAGATGAAGAACGCACGGATATTTTTAATCGGACAAAAAATGCCGCCTATGAGATTATCAATGCAAAAGGCTCTACCTCCTATGCGATTGCGTTAGCGCTTGACCGAATCATTGTTTCCATTTTGCAGAATGAAAGCTCAGTGCTTAATGTATCAACGCTCCTCACCAACTACAACGGTGTATCGGATGTATATATGGGCGTTCCTTGCATCGTAGATCGATCAGGTGTACGGGGAATCCTCGATCTGAAGCTGGACGACCAGGAACTGGCGCAATTCCATGCATCGGCTGATAAGCTGAAGGAACAGATTGCCAACCTGATCTGATGAAGACAATAGAGGCTGCAGCATAGCTGTGCGATCCGTTATAAAACGCATCAAGCGCAATGTCTAAAGTTTGACAACAAAGTTTGTATTTTCTATAATTTCGACAAGCACCCTACAGTCAAAGAAATAAGGTGAGTCGTCTATGTCTCCTCGTACAAAGGAACAAAATGAACAAATACGCAATCAACGGAAGCAAGAAATACTGAATGCAGCAATCCGTGTTTATGTCGATAAAGGCTATGCAGCTTCTGAGATGGCGGATATCGCGAATCAAGCAGGGCTTGCGCACGGACTTGTTTTTTACTATTTCAAGAACAAAAAAAATTTGTTCCGTGAACTTTATGAATACATGATGGAAGAATCCAAGCAATATACCCAGGTATTCTTTGAACAAGAAATACCTGTTTTTGAGCTGTTCGGCAGCTATGCCAGGACCGTATGCGAACGTGTAATCATAAGACCGGAAATTTCCCGTTTTTACATGAGAATTGGCCTGGACTTGCATTTGTTGTACAATCCCGATGAAATTCCACCATTCAAATGGGTCAAAAGTTTTATGGAGCAGATGACCAAAACCATAGAAAAAGGAATCGCTCAAGGTTTGATCCGACAAGGAGATGCCCATTTGATGGCTATGCAATTTTGGGGATCTGTTTCCCAAGGCATGGCTTATTTGGATCAAACGAAGCAGGAGCTCGAAGCACAAGGAATTTCTGAAGCAAATGTAACGGATCAACTGAATAAAGTGCTGGATCAAATCATTGAATCGTCAGTTGCTGTAATAAAACCTTAGTATTTTTTTTGCGTTTTAGATTGACTTATGAATCAATTGAAAATAATATTAGATCGAGGAGAGTGATTATATGTTGTTAGTGGAACTTTCGAAGCAGGAATTTGAAGAGTTGGATGGCGTGGGGCTTATGATGGCTTGCATTGAGCCAACGATACAACAAGTTCGCGGTCAGCATCCATCATTGAAGGCAGAACGGATTAACAAACTGAACAAAGCCCAGCAATCCCTGTTCATGTTCAGGCTGCTCTACCCTGCCAGGAATTCTGAGCAGGATTATCAATTATGGATGAATTATTTTTTGCAAGAGCCCGACTATTGGTCAGGGATCACTGCAGGCTTACGTTTTTTTGAAGAAGCCGTAATGATTGAAGTTCTTAAAGAAACCGAAGCGGCTCTTACCTCGTCCCCTCCGGACACTTTACACACAGGAATCTCTCTCTTATTCGAAAAATTCTGTGCTGCATTTGATGATAGCCTTCATCGAATTAGTCAATATATACGAACCAATCCAGATAAGTTTATACAATTTCTGAATTAATACAGCAAAGAATGTGCTGTTCAACCTGAACTGTATAACTGGGCAATAACATAAAAATCCCCCTCAGAGTCTAATGGCTTAGACATTTGAGGGGGATCTCCTATTTATATTTCCATCACTAAACGTTGCTCATCCTTTTCCATCTGGGAATGGTAAAGGGTATGATATCTTCCTCCAGCTAATAGCAGCGCGTCATGCGTGCCTTTTTCCACAAGCTGCCCATTTTCCATCACCAATATCAAATCCGCATTCTGTACCGTTGACAGACGATGAGCAATGACGAGCGTCGTTTTTCCAACCATCAACTTTGTCAATGCCTCCTGCACAACCCTCTCGGATTCGTTATCCAGCGCAGACGTAGCTTCATCGAGCAGAAGTATCGGTGCATCCCTCAAAATAGCTCTTGCAATGGCAATCCGCTGCTTCTGGCCGCCGGACAGTCTGGAACCTCTTTCCCCAATCTCCGTCTCAAAGCCATCAGGCAGTTTCATAATAAAATCATACGCATTGGCTTGTCTGGCAGCTGCGATCATCTGCTCCTCATTCACCGACGGATTGCCATCCATCATATTATCCCGTATCGATCCCGTGAAAAGAACCGACTCCTGCGGAACCAGAGAGAAATAATTCCTGTATTCCCGTAATCCTATAGTCTCTCTGTCCCTTCCATCAATTTCGACCGATCCTGTTGTGGGGATATATAGTCCCATCAGCAATTTAAATAACGTGGATTTGCCTCCTCCGCTGGTTCCCACGATCGCTATCGTTTGACCTGCGTACACATGGAATCGAACATCACGAAGAGCAAGGGCGTCAACAGAATCCGTATAGGAGAACCCCAGATTAGAAACAGCCAATTCGCTGAAAGATGTTTTGGCGTGGCTTTCTTGCGGAAGCTCCGTATACTCCTTAGGGAAATCAATCACCTGAAATATCCGTTCAGCCCCGGCTAAAGCCTGCTGCATACCGGACCACAAAGCAGGAAGCGCGGAAAACGGATGGACCAAATAGTTCATTAGCTGTATAAATGCAAGCATGGCCCCCACCTCGAGGCTCCCTTTGGCAACAAAAAATCCGGCAAGCAAAATCGCAATGATAAAGGTTAGATTAGCAATTCCCTGAGATACCGAATTCGCGGCCCCCTGGATTTTGCCCTGACTGCGTTCAATCTCTGAAATTTCTGAGCTGTACTGTCGATATTGATGGGCTATTTTCTTTTCAAGACCAAATATTTTATATAAAATACTGGCACCGAGAACATCCTGCAGAAAAGAGGTTGACCTCCCCATCGCTTCCTGAAGGTGTATGCCCTTCTTTCTCATGACCTCACCGAACATTTTTCCAGCCAAAATCATGAGCGGACCTATGGATATCGTGATTAATGCGAGCGGCCAATGAATGCTCAGCAAATAAATAAAAGCGCAAAGGGCAAGCAGCGGATTTTTAAGCAAAGCCATAATCACATTGCCGCTCGCTTCACCTACCGCCTGATTGTCGCTTGTAAAACGAGCAAGCAAATCTCCTGTATGATGCTGGTCGTAATAGGACTGGGGTAGACGTAAAGCATGCTCCATTGTATCCCGGCGGATATCGTTTCTAATTTTGAGTGATGCTTTTTGTTTGAGATATGTATCGAAATAAGCAATCAGGCATAAGCAAATGAGCATTCCCGCACCCATGAGAATCAGAATAGGCCAGCGGTCTACTTCAAATTTCACTGCTGCATTTGTAATGAGTGACAAGAACCAGGCAACGGAAAGATCCAGCACGATGCTCACAAGCATGGTAAGGATCAGCCCGGCATACAGCAGCTTGTATCTGCCCATGTATTTTAATAATCTAAAAAAAGTACCTTCTTTATTCATGCAACACCTCTATATTTATAATTCTGCGGAATAAAACTACTCCTCCTTGAAAAGCACTTCAAACATTCGTATTCTGATGGCGTACATGACCTTCTTAGAGATCAGCGCATCCTATATTCTGAAAATAAAGCAGTAATTTTCGGCCCTCATGTAATGCTTTCCGGTGGCTTTTACCGTTTCAATCCGTTCCCAGCCTTCTTCCAAGGTGGTTACTGCTGATTCAGGATTCATGGAATGCGGTTGAATGTTCTCCCGGAGATGTTAAATGCTCGCAGTTATGGTTCTTTTCATTTCAGGATCTTGTAACTGATTGGCTATTTCCTTCCATCTCGGCTCATGGCTTTCATGCGAGAGCTTCGGAACGAAGCCAAGTCTGAGATAGGTCTTAATGGCAGATATTCGAAAATCATCCGTATTCAGCAGCGCTTTTACCCTTCCGTCATTTCTCATTTGGATTAAGGCAGCATGGGTAATTTTCTGTCCAAGACCTTGTCCTGCATAAGCATTCATGATGCCTACCATATGAAGATATCCCATATCGCTGCCGAGTTTTGCTTGATGCCAGGCGGAAGCGGTCGCCACCGGTTGATCACCTTTCCACAGAATAATGATCCGTTCGGGTCTGAATTCCACATCCTTCTTCATAAATTCCTCAAAGGAAAATGCAGATTGGAAAGATTCGCCTATAATGGCTTCCCATGCTGCCTCTTCACCAGGTTGATAAGCGGCAATGTGATACGGTTCTGAAATTGAAATTTCAGGTAATAAAGATAACTGTTCGTGAATCATGACTAATTGAGGCAAATTGGACTCGCTCAATGAATAACCCCCTACACGTCTTTAAAAAGTATTAAATCCTTCTTCATAGATCTAAAATACAGGATACCTGCACACCACTATCGTATCCATGGATGCTTTGTGCTGTCAACGAGATAAATATCGCACGGTACATTATTGGATACAGAAACCGTTAAAAATTTTCGCAGCCGATTAAAGGTATTTAAATGGATTAACCGTAATATAAGGTTATTAGGATCCTGCTTAAAACACATTCCATCGTTTTGGCTGCGATCTCAAAAAAAAAATAACAGAAACGGGTGTTGAAGATGAGAAAAAAAACGAACGCAAAAATGAGTAATCATTGGAGGGTGACTATACTCTAACCCTCCAAAAATATGGAGGAGAAATCATTGAATTCAAGAACCAGAAAATTTTTATCTTATTATAAACCCTACATGGGTTTGCTTTTTGCAGACATGGCATGTGCGTTTATCGTCTCTGCCATTACGCTCATTCTCCCATTATGCATCCGTTACATCACCATCAATGTGTTAGAAGGCGATCGGCCGGATGCTCTGCATCAAATTTATATGATGGGTGCAGTCATGTTGGCGTTAGTCATCATTCATACCGTTTGTGACATGTTTATTGGCTATAAGGGCCATGTGATGGGCGCCATGATGGAAAGCGACATGAGAAGTGAGCTATTCGATCATTACCAGAAATTGTCATTTTGTTTTTACGATGAACAGAAAACAGGCCAGTTAATGACCCGGACCACCAATGATATTCTGTCGCTTACTGAATTATATCACCATGGTCCTGAAGATATAGTCATTTCATTTCTGAAGTTTGCCGGTGCTTTTATCATCCTCATCAGCATTGACGTGAGACTTACCTTAATCGTTTTTCTCTTCTTACCTCTGATGGCGGTGCATGCATTTTATTTCAATAAAAAAATGAATGCTGCATTACGAAGAAGCAAGGACCGGATTGGTGACATCAATGCCCAGGTTGAAGATACCCTATCAGGCATCAGAGTTGTACAGTCTTTTGCGAATGAGCATGTTGAAAAAGACAAGTTCGCATACGAGAACGAACGATTTGTGTATAGCCGTAAAGAAGGATATAAAAGTGAAACCCTCTTCGCTGAAGGAATGTCTGCTTTCACAAATCTGATTACGGTTGCCGTTATCGTCTTCGGCGGAGCTGCCATAGCAAATGCTTCGCTTAAGCTCGCTGATTTGCTTACCTTTTTTCTGTGTATAGGTATTCTCATTGAGCCGATTCAGAGATTGGTCAATTTTGCGAGGCTTTATCAAGAAGGAATTACCGGGTTCGATCGGTTTATGGAAATATTGGAGGTTGAACCTGATATCCAGGATTCTTCAGACGCGCTCGAACTTACCCATGTTCAGGGAAAAGTGGAGTTCAAGGATGTCAGCTTCAAATATAAAGAAGACTATGATTTTGTCCTGCGAAATGTATCTCTGGATATTAAAGTCGGAGAATATGTTGCCTTAGTGGGGCCTTCCGGTGCAGGTAAATCAACCCTTTGTTCATTAATCCCCCGTTTTTATGAAGTGAATGACGGGGAAATACTTCTTGATGGCATGAACATTCGGGATATCCGTTTAAGCTCTTTAAGGAGACATATTGGCGTCGTCCAGCAGGATGTATATTTGTTTGCGGGAAACATTATGGATAACATAAGATATGGGAAAATGGATGCAACTACAGAAGAAATTACTGAGGCAGCCAAAAAGGCCAATGCACATGATTTTATCATGGAGCTACCGGATGGATATGAGACAGATATTGGACAACGCGGCGTGAAACTGTCCGGAGGTCAGAAGCAAAGACTGAGTATTGCCCGTGTTTTCTTGAAAAATCCTCCTATGATCATTTTTGACGAAGCAACCAGTGCTCTGGATAACGAAAGTGAAAAAGCGGTTCAAGACTCACTGGAAAAGCTAACCGACAACCGCACGACTTTGGTCATCGCGCATCGCTTGTCAACGGTCAGAAATGCGCAAAAGATTCTCGTATTAACGGATAACGGGATTGATGAGCAAGGAACTCATGAAGAATTGCTTGCTTTAGGCGGTACTTATGCGAACCTGTACAACATGCAGTTGAAAATATAAATACAGATGGATTAAAAGCACACTCTGCTTGAGGCAGAATGTGCTTTTTATACGTCTAATTTTTATGAATCCCGTATAGCCGGCGATAAGCGGTGGGAGTCATCCCTTCATGCTCCATAAACCTTTTATTGAAATAACTGACGCTCGGGTATCCTGCCTCCTCCGCGATTTGCCCTACGGTCGTCTCCTTTCGTTCCAGAAGCCACTGCTTAGCCGCCTGAAGCCGGCAGCGAGTGATAAATTCCATTGGAGTCATCTCCATCACACTGCGAAACAATTTGCAAAAATAATAGCTGCTAACTCCCAGCCTTCCAGACCAGTCCTCCAGACTGAAGGGCTTCACAGCTTCCTGCTGCATCAATGGAAGGAGCTCTAAAATACGGCTGTTAGAGGTATTGGATTTGCTGCCTGTTAATGCAACGGCCTGTTCTACAAATGCACTGATTAATGCATAGGTAAGCGTGGACAAATAGACCGGATGCAGCATCCGATGCTTTTCGGCCTCTTGAAGTAGATCTTCATGAGCCTGCTCATACAGGTCTGTCTGACGTATCGTCCACAACGCACTCGTGTGAAACCCTCTCTCCACCAAATAATGCTGCAGTCCATTTCCATAGAAATGGAACCACCGGATATCCCACGGATCATCTTCACTGCTGTAATACCTCTGCTGCTGCATGGGAAAATACAGCACCGCTTCGCCTGCGCGCAGCTCATGAACGATGTTGTCGATCTCAATATATCCCTTGCCTGCAGCTACATAATGAATGTTGAAGTTATTCATCGCTCCTGCCTTCCGGGATACGCTGTGTTCCGGGTCATTCTGATAAATGCCCACAGACTCAGGAAAACAGAAGAAGGGCATTTGTGGTAGTGTCAGCAGATGGATCTGTCTCTTCATCATTTCTCCTTTGAATGACAATATTGTTTTATTGGAATGCAAAATAATATCATTTTAATTTTAAATTCAATCTTTTATAATCGCAATATCATCATATAAATCAGCTAAGGAGTTGATGGAAATAATGAACCGAAAATTGAAATGGGGTATTCTTGGCTGTGCCAGCATCGCAAAAAGAGCAGTCATTCCCGGTGTGCATTTATCCGAACTGAATGAGGTTGCAGCGATCGCAAGCAGAGATTTAGACAAAGCCAAGCAAACGGCAGAAGAGCTCCACATTCCTAATGCATATGGCAGCTACGAAGCCCTACTGGAAGACCCATCCATTGATGTTGTTTATATACCTCTCCCCAATCACCTTCACAAGGAATGGACCATCCGGGCCGCTCAAGCGGGTAAGCATATACTGTGTGAGAAGCCGCTTGCTTTGACAGAAGCCGAAGCCGTTGAAATGGCCGAAGCCGCTGAGAGAGCCGGTGTCTATTTGTCTGAAGCTTTCATGTATCGTTATCATCCCCGGTACGATGCAATAAAGGATCTGATAGATTCGGGAGCAATTGGAGAACTACGGGGAATACGCAGCGCTTTTACTTTTAACAGTTCTGGAAATACAGGCAATGTCAGGTTCCGGAAGGATTGGGGCGGAGGCTCCATCTATGATGTCGGCTGTTATCCCATCAATGCCGCAAGACTGCTCTTGGGCAAGGAACCGGATGCTGTTACGGTAAATGCCCTCTTCTCTCCTGACCATGGCGACGTGGATATGATGGCTTCGGGATTGATTGAATTCGGTGATGTGTCCCTCTCCTTTGATTGCGGTATGTGGGCAGCATCCCGCAATCCGCTTGAGGTTCTTGGAACCGAAGGAATCATTGAGGTTCCTTCTGCATTTGTTACCCCATCCCCGGGCAGTGGTAATTTCTTCATATCTACCGGAGGAGAACGCAAAGAAATCCATGTCCAGGATATCAATGCATACACAGAGCAGGCCGATCATCTTGCCCGTGCAATTCATGATCGAACACCTCTGCGCTTCGATACGCAGGATGCCATACATAACATGAAGGTCATTGATGCGTGTCTTATGTCTGCCCGTGAGCATATCAGGGTTGCTCTATAAAAACCATCCGACAAGGAGGAGTCACTATGGAATATATTTCTGTTAAAGGTTTACAGAAGCCTATCTCGCGGCTAATGAAGGGTTCAGATTACTTTTTTCACGATTCCTATGATAAAGCTGCAGCCAATCTGGATTCTTTTATGGCGATTGGCGGCAACTCGATCGATACAGCCAACATATACTGCGGTGGCCAAAGTGAGGAAGTAATCGGACGCTATATGCAGGAAAGAGGCAACCGGGATCAGCTTGTTATCCTGACCAAAGGAGCCCATCATGACCAGAACGGTCCGCGTGTGAGCGAGCAGCATATCCGTGCGGATATTATGAAAAGCTTCGAGCGGCTGCAGACGGATTTTATCGATCTTTACGCGCTGCACCGCGATGACCCTAATGTTCCGGCGGGTGAGGTTATTGAAGCCCTCAATGAATATGTGAAGGCCGGCACCGTTGGAGCAATCGGTGTGTCCAACTGGACTTGGCAGCGTATACAGGAAGCGAATGAATACGCCGCGGCGCATCAACTTGCGGGATTTTCATTCAGCAGTCCTAATCTCAGCCTTGCCAAACCCAATGAACCATTCTGGACCGGATGTGTTTCAGCAGACGCGGAGACTTGTGCTTGGCATGAGAAGGAACAATTACCTCTATTCTCATGGTCTTCACAAGCCCGGGGATTTTTCACAGGAAGGTTCACGCCCGACATTCGTGATAACGCAGACCTGGTCCGTGTCTTCTACAACGATGATAACTGGGAGAGACTGGAGCGTGCCAAGCAATTGGCAGAGACCAAACAGGTCACGGCCATTCAAATTGCCCTTGCCTATGTATTGAATCAGCCTTATCCGACCTGCGCTCTGATCGGAGCTCAGTCAGCTGAGGAGCTTCGTTCCTGTGACGAAGGCTCGCTCATTCATCTCACAAAAGATGAACTCGATTGGCTTGATCTTTCGAAAGATAAACTGTGAACAAAATAAGCACCCTCAATCTGAGATTGAGGGTGCTTTAACGATTGAATTATACCTCAATAATAATGGGTAAAATCATTGGTCTTCTTTTGGTTTTTTTGTAAACAAATTGGCCAATATGATCCTTCAAAGTCTGCTTGATCAGATTCCACTGTGTTGTTTCGGACTCTGATAAATCCCTCATCGTAGACTTTACAAGGTCCTGTATTTGGCTCATCAATTCTTCAGAATCCTTCACAAATACAAAACCTCTGGAGATCACCTCCGGTGATGCGACCATATGCTTTTCCATTTTGCTGAGTGTGGTTACAATAATTAACATCCCGTCTGAAGACAATTGTCTGCGGTCACGCAGCACAATATTACCTACATCCCCGATCATCAGACCATCTACAAGACTATTGCCTGAAGGAACCTTTGGCCCAAGGGAGGCTCTTCCCTCTTTGATTTGAACGGTGTCACCATTTTGAATGATAAATACATTCTCGGGCATGATCCCGACTGAATCCGCCAGCATCCGGTGCTGATACAGCATTCGGAATTCTCCATGAATTGGAATCAAATATTCCGGTTTCATCAAAGTCAGCATCAGTTTTAATTCCTCCTGGCTGCCATGACCAGAAACATGCATCCCTGAAGCGTTGCCGGATCCATAGATCACGCGTGCCCCCAGAACATACAAATTATCAATAAGCTGGGCAAGATTTCGCTCATTTCCTGGAATCGCCCCTGCGGCAATGATGACTGTATCACCAGGCAAGATTTCGATATGGGGATGCCGTGAAGAGGCGAGCCGGGAAAGAGCTGCCATAGGCTCTCCCTGACTCCCTGTACATAAGACGGCAATTTTTTCGGGAGGAAACCGTTCTGTCTCATCTGGACCTATTAGTAAGTCATCTGCAAAATTCAAATAGCCTAGCTCCTTGGCCATCGTGACGACATTAACCATACTGCGACCAAGAAGAACAAGCTTGCGTTCAGTCTTAATCGATGCGTCAATAATTTGCTGAACGCGGTTGACATTGGACGCAAACGTAGAGATAAATACCTGCTGTTTTGCTCTGGCGAAAGCATCAAAGATATGCTCCCCTACCATGTGTTCAGAGGGAGTAAATCCCGGCCTTTCAGCATTGGTACTCTCAGATAACAGCACTTTAACTCCTTTCATACCGATTTCAGCCATCCGGTGCAAATCAGGAAATGGCCCCTTCACCGGTGACATGTCAAATTTAAAATCTCCTGTATGAACCACGTTTCCTTCAGGTGTCTGCATTAATACACCCAGGCAGTCAGGTATGCTATGAATCGTGGTGAAAAAGGATGCTTTGATCGATCCCACTTGGACCGTTGATTCCGCATCGATAATATGAAGCTTAGCTTCAACCGCATGCAGCCTCCTTGGATGTTCAAATATTCCTCTGTTTTTATTATTATTTAGTTTACCGAGAAACTTATACAATATTGTATTTGTACATCCTAAAAGCCCATGAATATTTTTGAAAATCCTATTGTTTGTAATCCTCCCGGTAGGGTAGCTGCTTTGTATATTTATCCGACAGATTCATCCACTGAATGATATAGTCGTATTCCAGCCTGTAGCGCGCAATGTCTTTTATTGATTGGAACGTTTTGATTGATGTTGCTTTACCATCCATAAAACCATTTTTACCGGGTACAAAAAGGACATCATCATTAAAAAATGACCCTGTCGGCAAATAATAACGCATACCAACAATATTATGACCCACATTCAATAGATCATGACCAAATGCTGTAAATCCTTCACCCTTGAGATCAATCCCCATAATATTGGCAACTGTCGGGAGAATATCGACTTGTCCTCCAGTCCGATTAATTACTTTTCCGCTGAGCTGCTCAGGCAGATGAATAATAACAGGTACATTGAAGGTACTGATCTGTTTATGGTAGGGAATCCCAAGTGCCTTATTAATCTCCTTCGGATCATGATACTTTTTATGGAGGCCAAAATGGTCACCATAAACGATAAATACACTCTTATCCCACAGCCCCTCCTTTTTAAGTCCGTCAATAAAAGTCCCAAGGGCATAGTCTGCATAGTTTATTGCGACAAGATAGTTCTCCAGCCGACTATCACTCAATTTCTGAGGAAGCTGCAGCTTCCTTCTGTCTTTTGGTATCACAAAAGGAGAATGACTCGAAACGGTGATGAACTGACTATAGAATTTTTTTCGTTGCGTACCCAAAGCCTTTAGCTTGCTGACACCTACCCGGTACAACTCCTCATCCGAAGCTCCAAATTTATTGAATTTTTCTTGTTGAAAATACGGTCGATCATAATACGTATCAAATCCCAATGCCGGGTATAATTGATTCCGATTCCAAAAGCTCACATCATTGACGTGAAATGTGCTCGTTGTATAATTTCTGGTTTTCATCAGTCTTGCCATGCTCGAAAGCTTCCGGTTGCCGAATTTGGTTGACATGGGATTCGACCCGATCGGATAGATGGAGGTATTGCTTATAAACTCTGCATCCGAGGTATTCCCTATGCCGATTTGCTGAAATATATAAGGAAAATACAAGCTCTCCGTAGCGAGCTTATTCATAACCGGAGTCACTTCTTGACCCTGAATCGATGAATGCAGTACAAAATTTTGAATGGATTCAAACTGAACCATAATCAGATTGTAACCTCTCCCCACTCCAAAATAGGTCTTCCTGCCAGCAGCCTGATTTTGTTGATAGGGATAAGCTTGATTGAGATGATTATGTGTCTTCAAGATGATTTCTTTTTCTTTCAATTTCTTAATGGCAAGCTGTTTTTGAGGAGAATTGTGACTCTGTTCATTATCGTGACGTTGAAAATAGGCTACTACACATATGGCGGTTATAAGTATGAGAAGAATACCGGCAGTAATTTGAACTTTAATGCTACGCATGATCTTTCCTATCGCTCCCCTGATTAGGATTATGAGGGTCATATCCGTCATTATTTCCGTTACAGGATGCCCAAAGATGATTTCCAATAACCCAATTTGAAGGATTCAATCAATCAGCGCAGTTCAGAGCCATTACCCTTCTACATCCTTGTGAGACACAATGTAAGTGATAAATTATTAATAATCAGATATAGTGTATTTAAAGCTATGAATACATATTATGACTGGTATTTTTCAACATAACCATTATTGGTATCATGATTTTCGGTTTACACACCTTTCATTCCGTTCAATTTTCTTTGGCAGATAAATATATGAGTAGACAACTAAGGAGAACACAGGATGAAGAAACAAGGCAGGACGGTTTCAATCTCAGTGATATTTATCATTATTTTTATATTTGTAGTTACGAATGTAGCCTATTATTTTTTTACACAAAGGGCATTGATTGCTGAAGGTGATAAACGGCTGGATACGACTGCTGAATATGTTAAACAATACCTTGGCCAAGTGAAGGCTAACCATGAAAATGAGATTCATATCGTCTCGCAGCAAATGAAGACAACCTCTTCTCTCATTGTAAAAGACATTGGACCAAACTACTCTGATTTTGATCAGACGAAAATAGGTAATCTGGTCACTGATTTTGGAATAAAGTCATTAGAAATGATACCGAAGAAAGATCGGATGAACGTGAATGCTTTCGAGATCGGCAACCATGAATATCGTTATCAATATTCCACATCACAAATGGATTATGTTTTAGATTTTACCCAGGTAAACATATCGAAAGATAAATACGCTTACGTCAATGAGCATTTGGAAGAGCTGCGGGATAATCATGTTAACCTTTATCAAGGCAAACGAATTACCCTGGAGATATCATTGCTTCAAAAGCCGGAAAAAAACTTCGTCACCATACAGGACACGGAGGGCTATGGCACTTATCAATATTTGAATGATAACGATATTCCCGCCCTGAATAAGGCTGTAGATAAAGAATATGTTAGTTATATTGTTAAAGTAGGAAATATGAAGCTGGAAAAATACTTCATGCCCATTAAAATAGATCAACAAGTGTATATGATGTGCTTGATATCTGATTATCAAATTATGAAAAAGGTGCTCATGGATCAGGTTGTTTACTATGTGTATGCGATCGCTATAGGATCAGCAGTATTCTTGGTCTTATGTACACTTATCCTAAAGGTATTTAATAAGAATAAAGCGCAGGAAATTGCATTCGTACATGATAGTTATGAAAACAGCATGGAAACAATCAACTTAACGCTGAAGCAGCAAAGGCATGACTATAACAACACCATAGCCACGATCCGAGCTTTAGTGACGATGAAGCAATACGAGGGTTTGCATAAATACACTGAGGAATTAATGGATGACACGCTGGAGCTCAATGAACTTCTCCTTATTAATTGTCCTCCTTTAATGGCACTTTTACACACCAAACACAGATTCGCCCATCAGAAAGGTGTCGATTTTTACTACGAGATTTTAGATTTTAATTCAATACCGAATTTTAAGTATAAGACCAATGATTTGGTGAGGGTTTTGAGTAATCTCATTGACAACTCGTTTGATGCGGTTTTGAGAGCGAGCAATTCATCGGATGATTTTGTTCCTCAGATTTCCGTGATTGGTTATCTGGAAGGAGCTTTTTTAATCTTCACCGTGAGAAACAATGGTGACCAAATTCCGGATCATAAGCTAGAGCTAATCATGAAACCGGGATATACATCCAAAAGCAAAGGCTCTGGATTAGGATTATCCATCGTAAACATGATCCTAGATAAAAATAATGGCTATTTGACTTGTGACTCTAGTGAAGAGAGCACGACTTTTAACGCCTATTTTCAGGTTGAGAGACCCAATAATTGTTAACTAATTACGAATTCAAAAATCCCGCCGGGAGTTCCGGGCGGGATTTTACTACTTGCAGTATTTAAAATAAATGATTTTATTAATTAAAAGAAGTTAATGTACAGGACTGGGCCACCAATGCCCACAACCCATAGCATAGGAATTAAATTTATGAGGACCGCCGTACGAGTCTTCCGCTTATGCAGCACCCAGGCTATGATCGAACATGCGATTGCAACCAGTGGATATACGCCAATAATCGTGACCAGAGCGATAGCCCCGCCGCTGACCCCACTGTCAAATCCCATAAATGATATCCCCCAAATAAAGAGCCACGGTAAAACAAACAGCAAATAAATGATTTGGCTGATAATCATAAACGTCTTCATGAATCATCTCCTATGATTTCAAATATTCTAATCTTATCCGCTTTCCTTTATATTATCGCTGCAGAACTGCCAATTTTCTGTCCTACCAGCTTCAAAATATTAGACATAGACGCGGAGTCATGGACATCATAATCATCAATGTTCAAGCGCAGCACCGGACAAGCTTTAAATTCATTAATCCAGACCGAATACCTCTCGTGCATATGTTCCCAATAGGATACCTCTGTCTGAATCTCCATTTCACGCCCGCGTTCATTGATTCGGTTCAGAATGGATGGCAGACTGCCTTCAATATAAATGAGTACATCCGGATGAGGAAAGTACGGCGTCATAACCATAGCTTCAAACAGGCTCGAATACGTTTCATAATCCGTTTGGGTCATCGTTCCTTGATCCGCATGCATTTTAGCAAATATTCCGGTATCCTCATAAATCGAACGGTCCTGAACAAAGCCTCCACCCATTTCGAAAATCTTCTTTTGCTCTTTAAACCGCTCTGCTAGAAAATAGATTTGCAAATGAAAGCTCCAGCGCTCAAAATCATGATAAAACTTTTCCAGATACGGGTTATGGTCAACCTGCTCCAGCGAGGTTTTAAAGCCCAATTGCTCTGCCAGCGCGGCAGTTAATGTCGATTTGCCGACGCCAACGGTCCCTGCTACCGTAATAATTGCATGATCCGGGATATTATATTGATTCATACCATAAGCTCCTTTATATGAGAGGCGATCTCTTCAAAATGTTCTCTGTTCTCTACAAAATCGACGGTGTTCCCGTCAATCGTTATTATTCTTGTGCCTGGTTCACGGATTGCAAGCGATGCCATCGCAGCTTCATAATCTTCGATTAATTGCTGTAAATAATTCTGGTCGATGTCTTCTTCAAAAGAGCGGCCCCGTTTGGCAATTCGTTTTAAGAGTGTATCGAGATCTGCTCTAATATAAAATATAATGTTCGGCTTCGGCAGATCATCCGTCAAGACATGGAAAATCTCCCGGTATTTTTCCCGTTCGGTCCCCTTCAGGGTTCTATCGCTAAAAATTAGATTCTTATAAATGTGATAATCCGAGATGACAGGCTTTCCTTTATCAATAAACTCGCTTACCGTTTCTTTAAGCTGCTTGTAACGATTGCAGAGAAAGAACATCTCGAGTTGAAAGCTCCAATCATCCATGTTCTGATAAAATTTATCGATAAACGGGTTTTCTTCTACGATTTCCTTGATAACAGGAAACTTCAATTGGTCCGCGAGCATCGAAGCCAGCGTTGTTTTCCCTGCTCCGATCGGACCTTCAACTGCAATAAATGGTACATGTTCCATTGATGCTGATTTCCTCCCCCGATGCTTTTAAAAAAAAGACTAACTTATTGTATCACTTGCATTCGTTTTCTCATAGTAAAAAACACTCCATTAAATAAATGCCCTCAGGAGCGCATCCTGGGGCATTTATTGCTGAATGTGATATCCACCTTATTTCATTGGGAAATAAACTTCTCCCGCAGTAGTTCCGAATTCTTTCAGTTGATCATTCCATTTGACTTTGCACAGGTTGCCCTGAAGCGATATGATTCTGCATTCTTTTATTTCTCCATCCTTCCACTGCAGATCGACTTCGAAACCTCCGCGCGCTCTCAGTCCCTTTACCAATCCGTCCCTCCATTCCGGAGGAAGAGCAGGCAGCAGCTCCAGAACTCCGGTGTGGCTTTGCACCAGCATTTCGGCAATTCCTGCCGTACCTCCAAAATTACCGTCGATTTGAAACGGAGGATGGTTATCAAATAAATTAGGCAGCGTGGAGAACTTCAGCAGGCTTTCCAGATTGATGTGAGCTTGTGCCCCATTTCTCAGACGGCACCAGAAATTGATAATCCACGCCCTGCTCCATCCCGTATGCCCCCCGCCATGTGATAAGCGGTACTCCAGTGTTTTTTGTGCTGCTATCATATATTCTGAAGAAGACTCAAAGGTATATTGTGATCCAGGATACAGGCCATACAAATGCGAAATATGCCGATGTCCGGGCTCTACTTCCTCCACATTTTCACACCATTCCAGAAGTCTTCCGTCGGTCCCGATCCCCGGCATGGCCAATTCTCTCATCACATCCGACACTTGAACAATAAAGTCATCCGTTATATTTAATAACGCAGCCGCTTCGATGACATTGACGAACACCTCATGAATAATTTGCTGGTCCATTGCCGGAGCCATGCATAAGCCGATTTTAGCTCCTTCGGGTGAAAAGTACATATTTTCGGGTGAAGAAGAAGGCCCGGATACCCATAAACCCGACTCAGGATGTCTGACTAACCAGTCCAGGAAAAAAAGTGCCGCTTCCTTCAGAATGGGATATGCTCGCTCTCTCAGGAAGGCTTTATCCCCCGTAAAACGATAGTATTCCATAAAGTCACGGACGCACCACCCCGCTCCCATCGGCCACATGCCATAGCTGATCCTGCCAAGCGGTGCTGTAAACAGCCAAGCATCCGTCGTATAATGCGCAACAAAACCGCGGCAGCCATACACCTCAGAAGCGGTCTTTCTTCCCAGTTCGGAAACTAACACCGTCTGGTTACAAATTCTTAGTAAGGGAAATTAAAATGAAGATTGTAATTGAAATACCTAAACTAAATACTGCAATGGAGAAGTTGTTGATTATATCGGGGGTTTAAAAGATGACCAAAGTAAAGATGAAAAGATAAAGCTCTCTTAAAGTTGTCAATGATATCCTAGATAAGTTTGGTGTAAAACCAAGTCCACAAGAATAAGAAATTGATCAGCACTGTTATTGAAGAAGGTATAACTTATTTTGAAAAGAAACAAAATAAATAATCCAATCCATGTAAAAAAGTGTGCATAAAGTCCTGTTTTATGCAGAATTTCATATCAAAAAACCCTTTGTTTATAAGGGTTTTACATCTAATCTAATAATAATAACGAATGACGGCAATTATTTTAGTGAATAAATAAGCACTGAAAAATTCTGAAGAAGATACATTGAATGGAAGTTCAGTCATTGTTTTATATGAATATATTGAATTACTATTCTTTATTTACGTTAATCTGTTCTGTAATATATTGTAATATTTGAGACGAACCAAAATTCACCATATCTCTACCTCCAATAGCATGGGCAAATAATAGTACTTTATTATCAATGGGATAGTAGTCAATATTAAGATAGAAGTCTGAGTTTCCTTTTATTCGCGGTTTATTAGGAAAATCAACAAATCCTGCAATAAAAATATGCTTTTCAGTATAACCATTTATACCAGGATTTTTAGGAATTATCATAGTGGACGTAGCAAATTGACCTGATCCAGGATTCTTAATAATTGATCCGAAATTTGTTTCCTTCCAAATACCAAAACCGTAATTCGCAGCTCCAATAATCCCCAGTTTATTAGAATCAACACAAAGAAGGACTTTTGTTAAATGATTCGAATCTATCGAATATCCTTCGCTTGCAATAACATCTCTAGCTGAGAAGTCATTTTTGTTTAACATTGCAGAATAACTAAATCGAGTAAAATAAAAGAAAAGAACAAAAAAAACTAATATGAAGACACAAATAACACTGATTACCTTTTTCATAGTACCTCCTTTAAAGAAGGCAATGTTACGTTTTTTGAAGCACTTCGTAACATTGCCTAATATCATAACTTAGTATATGACTTGAGTTGGGAGTGTAATATAAGGAGTAGCAACAATATAATTCTGGGTTTTATCATGGTTATAGTAAATATACTGACTAATGATCGATTCTTTTTGAGCAGAAGGATTTATATATGCATCAATTGCTTTTTCGATATTAGCATAATTCTCTGCATAATCAACAACTTTCTTGCTTGTTCCGTCTGAGAATGTAGTTGCACTAGAAGTTCCAGCATTCAGAATACCAGAAAAAACATAAGTTGTGGACAGATCGACTTTATTGGAAACAAAGGTTAGGTTTGCATAATTATCCGCTTGTCCATCTTTTTTAACATATGTGTAACAGTAAGTTGATAGACCAGAATAATTCATTGTACTTCTATTTACAGTAGCATTAGATATGTTCGTATTATACAAAAGCTCATAAGGCAACCAACCTGCGACAGGAATTTTTGCAATTACCGCTCCTACCAATTTTTGAGCGTAAATATTTGCAAGATTAACGCCCAAATCCTTGAGAAAGACACCTGTTGAACTGCTATAAAATTGTTTACCATCACCCGAGATGTATAGATTAGTTTTTGGCCCGACAGCTTGAGCGTAAAGGTTCTGTACCGCGTAAGTTACTCCACTACGGACTGAGGTATATCTGTATTCATACCAATTTACATTCCCATTACTCGGGGGAACTACAACTTTTGGATTAGTAACATTTTCATTAACATAATTTGTTTGAACTTCATTGGGTGTCAATTTCTTCACACCAAGTGATTCTAATTCATTTTCTAATGAAGCCATTTTACTACCGTCATCTGCCACTAATGATTTATTATTCATTTCATCCAATTTTATAGATGTCATTTCGTCCATGATCTGATTAATTTGCTGCAGTGTTGATTCAATTTCTTGATTTGATTTGATCTCAGAACTTTGATCTGGTGAAGCTGATACGACTGAACTTAAGCTTGATAATAACATGATCGACAGTGTTAGAGAAAACAGTTTCTTTAACATTTTTTGTATCCTCCCTTAATTTATATTCCTATACGAATGGACTTTTTATGTACACCTATTAAGAGCTTATAAGTAACACCTCCACCTATTAACTTTTTTGAAATCAGGTTTATGAGCTCGGCCTAAGAATAGTCAACCCTGATTCAATAGATATAAGTGAATTTTTTAGAGAATATAAATCTCTCAAAAAACACTTATACTTATATAACACGCGAATCTAAAAAGTTTGTATTTTAATATAAATTTTTTCCTGTTTTTGTCGGTAAATGAATATGGTGCCTATTAAACTATTTACATTCATACTAGTCCAAATCCTTACAGGGACAACTGTATAGATTAACTGAACAACAAAATAGCCTTCCCCAACATGTCCTAAAGTCATGCTATGATTGCATATTGTTTCAGAGTTCCAAGTCGAAGTACTGATCTACATTTTAATAAAGTTAGTTTTGGCGCTCTTTTTAACTCACTAACATCATGTAGGTGTGGACATTTTGCTTCTACTGCCTAATGATAAACATATGACGACATCAAAGGTAATTGACTATTTTGAGGTTAATGTAGAAGTTATTAATATGACTGTTAAAGGGCATCGTGACGAATTAGAATCAGACGGAATAGAAGTTTAAAAGCGGTCATGAGCTAAGAGAATATAAGGAAAAAATACGTGTACTAAATGTACACCTATCTGCTAGATCAAGTTTGATGGTGCTGTGCTCCGATTAGGAATGCTTTTACATGATAGCGAAGTAGCAAAACAAATTAGATTAATATTGTGTCGTTTTAACTCCGACAACATGTCGGTATAAGTTTTGGGTCTGTCAATATTTTTGTGTAAACTCCTTTCAAGCAACCCCCCCGAGGGGGGATTTGGAATTCAACGTAAATAGTTACTGATCCGATCCGGAAAGAAGACGGAAAACTGGAGCAGCATTTGTCCCCAATTCTGGACACGGCCTGTCCATTTGCGGGTGACATCCATCGTAGCTAGGTAGAGCATCTTGAGCAGAGACTCGTCGGTAGGAAAGATGCTCTTTCCTTTCGTCACCTTGCGAATCTCAGGCGGATACTTAAAAAACGTTGAGAGTTCCCCCCAGTTATTACGCCATGAACGGATAATAAGCGGATACTTAGCACCCCAAACCTCCTCGAATCGGTCTAGCTCAAGCAGAGCTCCTTCCTCGGTGGCTGCTTTGTAGATCTACAGGTGGGCCTGCCCAGATGGATTCCTCGTTAATTTGGATTCGATCTACCGGAATATTCGCGAAAACCATACCTCCTAGTCTTCCATTGCCAACAGGCAGTGCCCGGTTCCAATCCGAATTCTCTTTTGCTGCTGGAAGTGTGGAAGGCTGGTCATACCACAGCTTTAATTTAGCGCCCATTCATCTGCACCCTCTCATTTGTATATTTACCGTTTGTAATAGCCGCAATTGCCTATTATGCTTTCGTCATCAAACGACGTTTTCCTCTGAAACCAAAAAAAGGACCCTCAAGGGTCCTCTTCATGCTGCTGAATTCAACTCACATCTCTCTTCATAAATACGCCTTTTTTGTAGACGGATTTAATAATGAAGCTGGAACCCAGCTTTTTGTTAGTCCGGTAAATGAGCGAGTTGACTTCATCTATGCCGACGAGCTCGGTATTATCCATACATCTCTCCGGCCATACATGCTGCATAATCTCCTCTTTGGTAACAAAATGGTCCAGGCGGCTGTGCAGCAGCTTAAACAACTGATACTCCTTTTTAGACAGCGTAATATGATCGTTGTCTACCAGAATGGTCTGCAAATGATCATTCAATCGCACCTCTCGGACCAGCAGATCAGAAATCAAATATTCCCGTGTCTCTTCAAGGTCACTGCTTATCTCTAACTGAAGACCCACGAGTCCATTAACCAGAGTCAAACTGTCTTCGAATGCAAAAAGGTATTTCTGATGTGGTACCAGACGATGGCCATTAAGCTCTGTGCCATTTTTACTGCCCAGATCCTCTACATATATTTCATTATGTACACGGTGAACGCAGCAGTGCTGCTTGGATACAAGCTGATTATAGATGGACAGAACAGCATGATCCATACCTGTATGTCTGCCGATGGTAATGCTCTTCCCCTGTTCCAGATAGTGAAATGAACCATGACCTTTCTGGCCGGCTGTATCTACCACGATTTTTATGATATCCGGCATTATGAATCTCTCACTTTCTTTTCACATTGATAATTTCTGA
Organism: Paenibacillus sp. J23TS9; assembly: GCF_018403225.1. Classification (NCBI taxonomy): domain Bacteria; kingdom Bacillati; phylum Bacillota; class Bacilli; order Caryophanales; family Paenibacillaceae; genus Paenibacillus; species Paenibacillus sp. J23TS9. The sequence goes on from NZ_BOSG01000001.1 coordinate 1,973,955, forward strand.
TGATAGCTGTGCCAAAACTGATAACTTCATCAGATTCATTCCATTGTTTGCTTACACGCAAGATTTTATAGTTATACATGGAATGGATCGTTATCTCTTCAACTATATTAACAGTTTGTGAATTAACTTTCAAAAGCGAGGTTATCAAAGTGAAGCCAAAACAAATGGTGATGTACGGTGTACTCTCTTTCCTGGCTGCCAGCGTTCTGGCTTTATATGTGTATTTTTTTGGCCGGCTAGATGAGCAATCACCGAATGAAACCGTACAGACATATATGCTCAGTTTACGGAATCAGGATTATGAACAATTATATGACCTTATGTCCACGGAATCGTTGGAACAATCAGAATTATCGCGTGAACAGTTCATCCAGAAATACAAATCTATTTTTGAAGGCATGGGTGTAACCAAGATTGAAGTGAACGCAGGAACGCCGATCAGGCTGGAAGATTCATCAAACTATATGCTGAACTATTCGGCTGTCTTAAACACATGGATCGGTGAAATCCACGAGAAGTATCAATTAATCCTGACCCAGGAAAAAAGAGATAAGGGCAAGCCTTGGAAAATACAGTGGATGCCCTCCCTCATCCTCCCCGATATGGCTGCAGGGGATAAAGTAAGCGTCAAGGTACTGAAGCCTGAACGAGGTGAGATAACAGATCGTGACGGGTATGCTCTTGCTGCTGGAGGTACGGCCTATGAATGGGGAATCACACCTTCGAAATTGGGCGGGGATCCTGATGTAGCTATCCGAAAAATCAGTGACTATTTTCATATACCCGTAGATGTGATAAAAAAGAAGCTTGCCCAGAAATGGGTTAAACCTGAATATTTTGTGCCTGTCATGAATATAGACGACCCCCAGATTCCGGATGACCTGCCTGGGGTATCCATCCATACCAAAGAAGTACGTTCGTACCCGCTTGGCGAGGCTGCAGCTCATCTGACCGGTTATGTCAGGCAAGTAACGCAGGAAGATTTGCAAAAAGATAAAGAAGGCTACTATAAAGCAGATGACTGGATCGGTAAATCGGGGTTGGAGCAATCTATGGAAAACCAGCTCCGGGGTCAAAAAGGTGGAATCATTGAAGTAATCAATGAACACGGCAAAAGAAAATCAATCATCGCACAAAAGCCCGCAGTAAATGGTCAGACGCTCAAACTGACAATCCGTTCGGAAGTACAACAAGCGTTATACGATACATTGTCCGGCGACGCCGGGGCAGCCGTTATGATGGATCCGGTTCATGGAGATCTCTTGGCACTTGTGAGTACGCCTTCCTATAATCCTAATAAAATGGTCAGAGGACTATCCCAGACTGAATGGGATTCGTATTCCCAGGACCCCACCCTCCCTTTTTTCAACCGTTTTACGAACCGCTACGCCCCTGGCTCCGTTTTTAAAGCAGTCACGGCGGCAGCCGGCTTAACCGAAAAGGTTACCACGCCGGAAAAATCGCATCACATTCAGGGCTTGCACTGGCGCAAAGATGACAGCTGGGGCGGTTATTATGTCACCCGTGTCAAAGATGCTGCGAGTGTAAACATGGTGGATGCCCTTGTATACTCGGATAATATCTACTTTGCCCAGGAAGCGTTGGAAATGGGAAGCCAAAAATTTATTGATGGTATCCGTAAATTCGGGTTTGGGGAAAATTTCAACCTGGCTCCCCTTTATCTCAAACCAAGCCAGTATGCAAATAAGAATCACTTGAGTCTGGACTCCGAGGTTTTGCTTGCCGACACTTCCTATGGTCAAGGAGAAATGCTGATGTCACCCATCCATTTGGCAGCTTCTTTTACTCCTTTTGTTAACGAGGGCAATATGATGATGCCTATACTTTTTGCAAATCAGAAAGAAAAGGTACCTGTTCAGCAAATCATCACACCTGAAGTCGCGAACACCGTTAAAAGCTCACTATCCCAGGTAGTAAAGCGTTCGAGCGGGACAGCCCATGCCCTTTCCTCTGCAAAACGGAATCTTGCTGCGAAAACAGGAACAGCCGAGCTGAAATCAAAAAAAGGTGAAGCCGGGCAGGAAAACGGATTTTTGGTTGCTTTCGACCTCGATTCCTCTTCCTATCTGCTTACCGCTCTTGTTGAGAACGTTAACGGCAGAGGCGGCAGTCATTACGTCGTGAATAAGCTTCGTCCTTTTTTAGAAAAATACTAAGTAATTGTATGCTTTGATGAATTTTTGTTTCAAAAAAACTACCTGAAAGTCGATTTTCTGGTATAATCAACTCAATTTGAAAGTTACATAATTCATTGCAGGAAAAGAGGAATTCGATCGTGTCTAAAATCATTAAGACCTTAACTATTGCCGGAAGCGACTCTAGCGGGGGCGCAGGCATTCAAGCCGATCTCAAAACATTTGAAGAGTACGGCACTTATGGCTTCAGCGCATTAACTACCATTGTGACGATGGATCCGGACAACAGCTGGCATCACAATGTCTATCCTGTGGATGCCGCCCTCGTTGCTGAGCAGCTCAAGACGATTTTCGCTGGCGGTCCTGTAGACGCCATGAAAACGGGTATGCTCGGCAGTGTTGAGATCGTCCGTGTCGCAGAAAAAGCGATCAAGGATAACCATCAGAACAATGTGGTAATAGATCCGGTGATGGTCTGTAAAGGGGAAGATGAAGTATTGAATCCGGATAGCGCTGATGCCATTCGTGATTTGCTCCTTCCGCTTGCGACAGTGGTAACACCAAATTTATTTGAGGCTGGCGTACTTTCCGGTCTTGGCAAACTGACTTCTATTGAAGATATGAAAAAAGCTGCGAGCCGGATTCATGAGCTTGGAGCCAAAAATGTCGTCGTTAAAGGCGGTAAAGCTCTGGATGGCGAGAAAGCAATCGACGTTTTCTATGACGGCAGTGAATTCACTGTGTTGGAATCAACCAAAATCGAGCCAGCCTATAATCATGGCGCTGGCTGCACTTTCGCCGCAGCCATTACCGGAGGTTTGGCAAACGGATTGCCGGTGAGTGAAGCCGTTGCCAAGGCAAAGGATTTTGTATCGGCAGCGATTCGCAACGGCTATCAATTTAATGAGTATGTTGGTCCTGTCTTTCATGGCGGGTACCGCCTGGAGAAGTAATATAATCAACCATTGATCTGTCTTTTGCGCAGATTACGACAAAGCCTCCTTCAATCATGAAGGAGGCTTTGTTATACTGTTGGGTACAAGATAGGCTACCCCGATCTATTCATAACCCACCTTATGGCTGCCGGGCAATGAACGTCTGTACTGCTCAGACAGGAATGCAAGGTATTTCTTTAAACCTTTCCAGCTGAAATAAGCAATTCCTCCGACAATAGCTCCTAACACAACCGAAAACACCATGCTGTACTCGGCCGGTATTTCCATCCCTGGGCCAAGATTCATACTGATCCAGGTGGCTCCGAATGTTCGGAGAATGCCTCCAAGGATAATTAAAATTGTAGAAAAACCAAAGCCATAGGCAACTGTAGCCAATATCGGTATAACCATGATGCTAAGCAGGCCCGTGGTACAATAAAATCCAATCATAGACAGAACATCTTTAAATGATTTCACATTATTAAGCCCTGCCATGTGCTCACTTCGATATGCCTTAGCTAACTTTCGTGGATCCCCCAGACGTGACAGAATTACGGTTTCCGGCTGCCCATTCGCGATTCCCTCCGCAATATGGCTTTCAATTTCCATAACGGCATCCATTCTTTCTGCATCCGGCATTTTCTCTAAATATTGGTTTAACTTCTCCAAATACGACCTTCCATAAGAACTAATCATTAATTTTCTCCTCCAAATAACTGAATATGCCCTACTGCACTGCTGATTTTATTCCATTCCACCGACATCATTTCCATCAAGTTACGTCCGGAAGATGTCAGGCTGTAATACTTCCGTGGTGGTCCAGACTCTGATTCCTTCCAGAACGATTCTATATAATTATCTTTAAGCAGTCTGCGAAGCAGCGGATACAACGTACCTTCCGTTATCGCAAGCGGTTCCCAGCGATCAAGCAAAGTTACAAGCTCATATCCATATCTGGGCTCCTTGCCAATAAGCTGCAATATACAATATTCCAAGATTCCTCTGCGAACCTGAGAAGTCCATTCTGACATTTCCACATTGGTAAGCCCCTTTCGGTATTATAATACCACCTAGTACTGTGCAATGCAAGGTACTTGGTGATATATATCAACATTTCAATTAATCCGTGTGAAATTCCCATAAAAAAAGAAGCCTGGATGCGTCTCGCAACCTGGCTTCCTTCTTAGATCTGCTGATTATTTCCACCATTCATCAAATGGTGTCACCGGCAGCTCGCGTTTATGTTGAGTGTTCCTAAAGCGTTTTTCGATATTCGCTTGATCTTCCGGATCCACTTTATTTCCAACCAAATACTCGTCAATCACGTTATACTCCATGCCCAGCTCGGTTTCATCCGCTTGTTGCGGTTTGTTATCCAGGAGATCCGCGGTTGGAGTTTTCAGATATAACCGCTCAGCGGCATCTAATTCTTGCAGCAGCTCTCGTCCTTGTCTTTTGGTCAGCCCGGTAAGTGGAATGATATCTGCTCCCCCATCCCCGAATTTTGTGAAAAAGCCTGTTAACGCTTCCGCTGCATGGTCTGTTCCTACGACTAAACACTGACGTTCCCCTGCAATGGCATACTGAGCAATCATGCGCATTCTGGCTTTGACATTGCCCTTATGATAATCAGGTAGTTTGCCTTTCGTCGTATCCATGTAGGTTTGGGCAAATGCATTTACGGCGTTTTCAATATTGAAATCAAAAGCCTCATCCGGCTTAATAAAAGCCAAAGCCTCCTGAGCATCGTCTTCATCCCGTTGAATACCAAAAGGCAGACGAACCGCATAGAACGTTGCTTCATAGCCCTCCGCCCGCAGTTCTTCAGCAGCAAGCTGCGACAGTCTTCCAGCGAGCGTAGAGTCCTGCCCGCCGCTAATCCCCAATACAAAGCCTTTCGCACCTGCTTTTTTGCAATAAGCTTTTAGAAAGTCAATACGGCTGCGGATTTCCTCCTTTGCATGAATGACTGGCTTTACATTCAAAGCTTTTATGTTTTGTTCTTGTGTATTCATCTCTGCACACTCTCCCTGTTACTTATATAATTGATTTGTATGAATATACTCATAGCATCTGTCAGGTACCAAATATCGGGGTTCTCCCCCTTTTTTAAACTCATCACGGATATAACTTGAACTGATTTCCATGGCTAAACCCTTATCGATCAGATGAAATGTGTGCCCATCATCCGCATTGCGCAAAATAGGTGATTTACTGATGGCAGAGAGCATATTGATACCATCCCTCGCCATCACGATAAACTTATTTTCCTCAATCAGCTCTTGGGACTTTTTCCATTTCTCTTCGCCAATATCAAGCAGTAAATCGGCTCCCATAATAAAGCTAATTTCATCTTCCGGAAATTTTTCTTTGAAATGCTTGAGTGTTAAATACGTAGCGATTTCCCACCCAACCTGCTTCATTTCATAATCGTCAGCAACGAACTTATCATTGCCCTCGATGGCCATCAAAATCATGTTCCAGCGATGCTCGTCACTAATATTCATGTTTTTGTCAGGTCTTTTGCTGGAGCAAGGCAGGAAGATCACCTGATTCAGCTTGCAGCGGTGCGCAACCGTGCTGGCAGTCCAGAGATGAACGTTCGTAATTGGATCAAAGGATGAACCGTATATTCCGATTTTAGCCATATTGGCCTCCTTATACTTGAATCCGCTGATTCACTTTCTGCTGTATTTCCGCGATCAGCTTCATTTTGTTATCCCAGCAATCTTGGCTTAAGTTTACCGGATATTCAGCCGGATTCATCAATCTTTTATATTCATCCCACAGCACATTCAAGTTCTCATTCACAAATGCTTTAATTTCTTGCAAGGCAGGTATCGCATACACCAATTCACCGTTCTCAAAAATGGTATGGTGGAGTTCTTTGGCTTCAAAATTAGTAACGAACTTCGCAATATACGTATGAACCGGATGGAACATTTTTAGACATTCTTGGTTCTGCGGTTCCTCATTTTCTAAAGCAATGTAGTCTCCTTCCGATTTCCGATTGGTCTTATTGATGATGCGGAACACTCTTTTTCGTCCAGGTGTTGATATTTTTTCCGGATTCGAACTGATCTTAATGGTATCCACCATGTCTCCATTCTCAGTTTCAATGGAAATCAGTTTGTAGACAGCACCCAGAGCAGGTTGATCATACGCTGTAATCAGTTTCGTACCTACACCCCAGACATCAATTTTGGCCCCCTGCGCTTTCAGGTTCAAAATGGTCTGTTCATCGAGATCATTCGATGCATATATCTTTGCATTTGTAAAACCTGCCTCATCCAGCATTTTTCTTGCTTCTTTAGATAAATAAGCAAGATCTCCGCTATCCAAACGAATACCCTTAAAGTTTATTTGATTTCCGAATTCTTTGGCAACTTCAATAGCAGTCGGAACTCCAGACCGGAGCGTGTCATACGTATCCACCAGGAATACGCAATCCGTGTGGCACTCGGCATATTTATGAAAGGCGGTATATTCATCCCGGTAAGCCTGAACCATGGCATGGGCATGTGTCCCCGCAGTAGGAATGCCGAAGAGTTTACCTGCCCGCATGTTCGATGTTGCATCAAAACCGGCAAGATAAGCAGCTCTCGTGCCCCAAATTGCAGCGTCCATTTCTTGTGCCCGCCGAGTGCCAAACTCCATCGTTGTCTCCTGACCGACGACCTGCTTAATCCGGGAAGCTTTGGTTGCAATAAGGGTTTGATAATTTACGATATTGAGGATGGCTGTTTCAATCAGCTGCGCTTCCGCCAGTGGAGCTTCAATTCGCATAATCGGTTCATTGGCAAAAACCAATTCCCCTTCTCGCATGGAGCGGACCGTCCCGGTAAACCGAAGCGATGCCAAATATTCAAGGTAGTCATCACCATATCCGTCTTCTCTTAAAAATGCCAAGTCGCTGCCCGTAAAACGAAATTCATGAAGATAACGGATAACCCGTTCCAATCCCGCAAAAATCGCATACCCATTCTGAAATGGAATTTTTCTGAAGTAGACTTCGAAAACAGCCTTGCGCTCATGAATTTGATCTCTCCAATATGCCTGCGTCATGTTGATCTGGTATTTATCCGTATGAAGTGCGAGACTGTCATCTGCATAGGGAGTCTCTGGTATTTGAATCGTTCGGTTTGTCATAGTCTTAGGCCTCCTCTTATTGAATTTCCGCACCCAGCGAGCCTTTAAAATGCCGCAATGCCCATGCATGACCCTCTTGGTCAAAACTGGCTACCGCATCCTGGTGTATGACCAGATCAAAGCCTTTATTATAAGCATCAACAGCCGTGTGAAGAACACAGATATCTGTACAAACGCCTACCAGATGAAGCTCGGTAATCCCTCTCGCCCGAAGCTTTAATTCCAGATCAGTCCCTGTAAATGCACTGTATCTTGTTTTGTCCATCCAATAAACATTCGCATTGTTTTTGTTATTTTGGTACACGGCTTCCAATCCACCGTAGAGTTTGCGCCCTGGAGTATTTTCGATATTATGCGGAGGAAAAAGTTTGGTTTCAGGGTGAAGCGTATCCCCAGCTCGATGCAGATCGATAGCAAAGACGACAAATTCTTGATTCTCTACAAACATGTTGGTGATGTCAACGATCCGTTGTTCAATCGCTTGACCAGGTTTCCCGCAAGTTAAAGCCCCATCGGTTGCGACAAAATCATTCGTGTAATCAATGTTGATCAGCGCTCTTACCTTATCCGTATTCATGAGTAATCCCTCCAAATATACATAACATTGAACTGATTGTTAGATATAAAATCAAAAATTACTTTTTTGCGTGGTAGATTGAGTTATTCACTTCCAAATCTATAAAACGGTATAACTGCGTCGGCTTTTTCGATGTTCTCGTTGTCTTTTTACCAATTATTTCTTGAATGAAAGGCAATGACTTGATTTTTCTGGCAAATGCGGCATCCAAGGCAATCGCGGACTCGCTTGTAACGGTTAGCAAAACGGCTTGCAGCTCCGAGTACGTAAATTCTGCGGGTAAAAATTGTTTGGCGACTGTGGATTCAAGCAACTTCTGACGAATCACATGGATCGCATCCTGGATAATTTGTGCATGATCAAAAGCGAGATCGAAATTCAATACATTTTCAACCGAAAAGAGCTCCACTTCACTGGCATCATCACTCGCTTCACGTTTCGCTATTTGATGTTCCGGTACGATCGCAAAGTGAGCATTAGAGATAATCCAACCTCTTGGATCTCTACCGGGTGTATCATATACTCCAAAATGCTCGAGATGAATGTTATCGACGCCCGTCTCTTCTCTTAATTCTCTTTGTGCGGATTGAAAAGCGGATTCATTCGGATCAACAAACCCTCCCGGCAATGCCCATTTGCCTGCTTCAATATTGGGACGTCCTTCACTATCCACCATGCTGCGCTTGATGAGCATAATTTTCAGATCCATAACAGGCGGTTTGAATGCTTCCATTCTCGTTGACACGATAGTAAATACAGCGATATCTGAAGTATAACCATCTGGGGTTTTATATTTCTTAATATCGTACTGCTTTAACGCTTGTTCGTTAGACATTTGACCTCGCTCATTTCCTCACGTTTTTATTTAACATTTAACGTTTTGTTAATTGTATTATAGATATACCATATTCGAATGTCAACCATTTTGTTCCAACTAATGCTTCCACTCGCTTTATATTTTTACGTGTATAACACAAAAAAACCCAGGCAGCAGTGCTGCCCGGGGCATGATTTAACGCTTAACTATGATGTTACTCGGCAGTTAATGTCTTGCCTTGATTCACTTTAGCATCACCATTTGAACCCTCAGGTGCTGGTGCCTGATTCGATGAACGAAGCGGCAATTCTTTGAGGAAAAATACGAGTATAAGTGCTACAACCAATACAACCGTTCCCGTCAAGAAAACAGTGGAAAGTGTACTGCCCAGCGCATCACGGATACTGTCGATCATCTGGATGAACAGCGTTTTCGCTTCTGCCGGCAGGCTTGCTTCCGTCTTATCTACCAGAGGTTTGTTCATCAACGTCTGCGGATTGGCAAATGACAGCATATTCTGTGCCACTTGAGGATCCAATTTGCTGAAGTCAGGTGCACTAGGCGATTGTAAAGCTTCCTTCAAATTCTTGGTCAGGCTGTTCGACATAACAGTACCCATGACTGCGATACCGATCGTACCACCCAGGTTACGGAACAGCTGAGAGGATGCCGTAACAACACCAAGCTCTTTATGGGATACGGCATTTTGCGTAGCCAGGGAGAAGACCGGCATCCCGAGGCCAAGACCCACACCAAATACGACCAGGCTGACAATTGTGAGCCCTAAATTATTCATAAAGATCATAATCGCCATACCAACAATCATGATTGGCATTCCGATCAACGCAAAGCGCTTATATTTACCCGTTTTTGCGATCAACTGGCCTGTAATGGCACTGGTCACCACCATACAGATTGACATTGGCAGGGTTACATAACCTGCATAGGTCGGTGAAATCGCCAAGACTCCCTGTACATAGAAAGAGATATAAATCATCGCGCCCATGAGTCCAAAGTTCATGATAAAGCCGATGATATTCGAGATCGTTACAACGCTGTTTTTAAATAAATGCAGCGGAAGGATAGGTTCCTTCACAAAATTTTCAATGATAATGAAAATGATTGCTGATACGACTGAACCCCCAAGAAGACTAAGAATTTGCCATGAACCCCAAGGATGTTCTGTACCTGCCCAAGAGAATGCAAGCAGCAGCGGAACAATCGTGGTTGTCAGGAATAGCGAGCCGAGATAGTCAATGCTTTGCCCTCGCTTACGGTCAACCTTAGGAAACAGCATCATAATCATCACGAATGCAACAATACCCAACGGCAGGAAGATCCAGAACAGCCAGTGCCAATCAATATGATCGACCAAATATCCGCCTAGTGTTGGCCCAAGCACGCTTGAGAAGCCGAACACGGCCGTCATAAGCCCCATCCACTTACCACGTTCACGCGGCGGGAACAAATCACCAACTGCTGTGAAGGCTGTCGACTGAATGATACCTGCGCCGATACCTTGTATACCACGGTAAATAATAAACTGGTAGACGTCTGTGGACGTACCTGTCAAGAACGCCCCTAACATAAAGATTAATATACCTATTAGAATAAAAGGCTTACGTCCAAACATATCTGACAGCTTACCGACCAGGATGGTCGCGATCGTGGATGTCAGCAAATAAATATTAATGGTCCATGTATAGTAGTCCATACCATCAAGAATCGCGATAATCCGCGGCATTGCCGTACTCGTAATCGTCTGGTTGATTGCGGCAAAAAACATCGCAGCCATGACCGCGATCATGATCGTTACTTTGCGTTTAAGTGTTAAATGCTCCATTCTTTCTGCTTCACCTCTATATGTCGTTATGATCTATATCCAAAAGCATGGATGAGAATATTCTTCTCAAATGCTGTATATCTTCCTCCGATAACATATTGAAAAACACTTGAATCATTTCTTTTTGATCCTCTGCAATCTTTGCGATAATTTCATACCCTTTTTCCGTAATCATGGTATACACGACTCTACGGTCTTCTTCGGCACGTTCTCTCTGTACATAGCCCGCAGCAATGAGCTTATCTGTAAGGTTCGTAATGGCAGGCGACGTTAAAGCTAACGCTTCTGCCAGTTCAGATACTTTTAGAGAGCCACGTAATTTCAGCGTATATAGGACTTGAAATTGAGGAAACGTCAGACAGTAGGTTTTTGCACTTTTTTTGTTCCATTCCTGCGATAGATTTTTCAACAACGTACGGAACATTGCCGAAACTTCAAACAGCAGTTCGCTCTTAGCCAATATGTAAACCTCCTTAGCTTTGTAAAACGATATCTTTTAATACGTTGAGAAACTAATTGATTATCTTTAATTTAATAACCTTTTAATTAATAAGTTACTTAATCATTAAATACTTAAGTAATATTAACGGTTAACACTTTGCCCGTCAAGCGAATTTTATAAATTAAAATATGTAACCGCATACATATCATGTCGCAAAAAAACCTTGAGAAATAAATCTCAAGGCTTAATCTTTTCTATAAGCTTCCAAGCTTCATCAACCATCCCAAGCAGCGCTTGGATGACCTCTATAAGATGACCCAATTCTACATTTCGGTTGATGTCACCTCTTTCAAGACCGGTAAACAGCTTATCCATGCCCAACACGAACCGGAGCCCCGCCGACACGTTAAACCCGAAGCGGACCAGCTCAGAATCTCCATGCCATCCCGCTTCGCGTAAACCTTGCATATAACTTTGAAATAATGATTCCTTATATTCCTCTAAACTGCTGATCGGAATTTTGTTTTTCATTAATGCATACCCGAACATGCGGCCGAGGTCTTCCCCAATTCCAGAGACACTAGCGAACTGCCAGTCAATCGCAATCAGTGAAGTAATGCCGTCTTCTTGCTTCATGAATATGTTATCCCAATGCACATCCTGATGAGCGAAAACGCGGGGCAGTAATTCCAAATTCTCCAGGAAACCGTTCACCCGGGTTAGGTTGCTTACATAGCTTGTCCACATGACATTCCTGCCGATCCATTCCATTCCGTTAGCTTCCCATATCTGTTGTTGCTCCTCAAAAGGCCTGGAATAAGCACTGCAAGCCTCTACCCATGAACGCATCCAGTGATGGCATAAAAAATTTTCAGCCGGAAGGGATGTCCCTGCCAAATAAGCCCCGTTAAACGATCCAAGCAATCGGGCCGTTTTTCGTTGGTGGGTTAATGTCCAGTCATGCTGCATTGGTTCAAAATCAATGTCCTCCAGCCAAACCCACTGACTTCCGTCATCCTTCTCTGTCACAGCGTAGCATTTAGGAGCGCAGATAACCCGGGGCAATTGATCCAAAATACCAGAACGGTATACCAAGGCTTCCCGTTTCCAATAAAAGTAATGACTTTCCTGATCTCTTGACGAATCCTTCTTTAATATCTTAAGTATCAGGGTACATGCGGATGTTTTTTCATTATTCGAAAGATAGCAGCAGACTCTGAATACCGCGCTTTCTTCTTTGCTTATTCCAATCGGTTTGCAATTCCAGGACGTTAGCTGCATTTCATCAGAATCTAACATTCTCTGAATGAGCGATTGGAGAAAAGCAGAATCAATATGTACGCCTTCTTCTGTTTCAAAAAGGTTTTCTATTGGGATCACCTCAGAATATGTTACTTCAAACGCTAAATTCTAATTATTAATATACGTAACGAAAGCATCAATTCCTTCATCAACAATTTGAAGTCAGCATTGATGTCCTTGATCATGCTTTCAGATTCGTACGATCATATATCGTACCCCGCCATGTCATGCCTCCACTACGTTGAGCGTTAAAAGCTCCTCGCAAGCCCCCCATAATCAAAAACAAGCCAACGATAGGATGCGCTATTCCATACCAGAACCCGCTGCCCGAATGCCTTGAATATATAAAGTAAAGCCAGAATACAGATATAAGGCTTACAGCGCACAGAATTCTCGCAGAAACGGGCCCCATAAACAAGCCAATCCAAGGATAGATCATCGTCAGAAGACAGGATATGGTGGTGATGATGGCATTCTTATAGCTAAATACCGATTTCTCGACACTTCCAATGAGCTGCCTCAAGCTCTCATACCAGTTCCAGACGCCTATCATCCGGGTTCCATAGATCGCATCCTGGCGGTATCCTGCCTGTTTGACTCTTTTCCCAAGTGCTGCGTCATCTGTTGTAATGTAAGAAAACTCGGCATGGGTTCCAATCTGTTCATACACATCCCTTTTAACGAAATTAAATGCCCCCACTCCCAGTGATTGAGGTGATTTGGGATCTTTTATCTTCCATAGCTGGCCGAATGATGAAGCACTCATGAAAATAAAGGCAGCGTACCATTTGGAGAATACGTGAGGTCCTTCAAAATCAGGTATCATCGTAAGGTGATCGAGCCCATGCTGCTCAGTATAAGTAACCGCCTTGGCTATACAGTGCGGGTGAAAAAGGATATCGGCATCCGTAAAGAGCAGCCACTGCCCTTGTGCTTGCTTCGTTCCCTGGAGTAACGCATGGCTTTTTCCCATCCATTGTTCCGGCAGCTCACTAATTTCAATACCCTTTACGTTTGAATAAGTTCCTGCCAACCTTGCTATGATCTCGCCTGTGGAATCATCAGAGCGATCATTAACAACAATTACCTCCAGCCGCGAATATGTTTGGTTAGTCAAAGATATAACACAGCGCTCCAGCGCTTTCTGTTCATTCCTTGCGGCAATGATGACAGAAACCATCGGTTGTTCTCCGTCCATTTTCTCCAGCGTTTGATGTAATGCACCAATACCTCTTACTTTAGCTGTAAAAATAACTGCAATCGTCCCCCCCATCAACACATTTAGTCCACCTAATATCCAGTACACCCAATTCAATATCATTCACCACTTTCGAATAATTTGAACGTTCGTTCTAATCCATATAAACAAAAACGGATTCCTTGCAAAAATAAATAGGGAATCGGAATATAGAACGATCGTACTAATGATAGTTTAAGAGATTATTCTATATTTGGCAAATACTTGTTTATCGAACTATGTAAGGTTGTCATCGACAATACCATTATTAATTGAGGCTAGATATCATTTTCACCCGCAAAAATTAAAAGTATATGATTTACAGATACTTGTTGTAAAATATGATTATATAAAAAAAGTATCTATGAGACTGCCAACTTTTATTTTTAAATTAGACTATCTATCCCATTCATTCATAAGACGACAAGAATCAAAGGAGATTTCACAAACTTATGTCTAGGATTCATGAATATTCAAATCGTCCGCAGGATCGAGGCCATCTGCTTGCCGATTGTGAAAACTGCTTCGGTCTATGCTGTGCTGCTCTTCCCTTTTCATCCTCGTCAGACTTTGCTTTTGACAAATCTGCAGGGACCCCCTGCAAAAACCTGCAAACGGATTTCCGCTGCAGTGTACACAACAGTCTCAGACAACGAGGGATGCGCGGTTGTACGGTTTATGACTGCTTCGGCGCGGGACAGAAGGTTTCGCAAGTAACCTACGAAGGGCGTGACTGGCGCCAAGCTCCAGAAACTACGAAGCAAATGTTTGGAGTGTTTCCGATCATGTGGCAGCTTCACGAGTTGTTATGGTATTTGACAGAAGCATTAACATTGCAGCCTGCCCGACCGATCTTTGATGATCTTCGTTTAGCACTTGAAGAGACAGATCGTCTCACACAAATGAATCCTGAATCCCTTTTGGAAATCAATTTATCGGTATACCGCGCTGAAATTAATACTCTTCTCCTTCGGACAAGCGAGCTTGTAAGGGAGGATGCCCGGAGTAAACATACAGGATCTTTGGGACACACAAAAAAGATCCAGTCTCGCGGAGCAGATCTCATCGGGGCCAAGCTGAGAAGTGCTGATCTCCGGTATCAAAGCTTCCGTGGCGCCTATCTAATTGCCGCCGATCTTAGAGGCGCTGATTTGAGAGTGACTGATCTCATTGGAGCAGATCTTCGGGACGCGGACCTCAAAGGTGCAGATCTCACCGGAAGCATTTTTCTTACCCAAGCCCAGATTAATTCAGCCCAAGGCGATGCCAGCACTAAACTGCCATCTTCTCTCACACGGCCATCTCACTGGATTACAGCCCAATAAATCGGGATAAAATGGTAAAATTAAAAAAGAGCGGTTCACCAAATGATGGTGAACCGCTCTCTTTCTTGATATCCAATAACTATAAACTTTCGATGTGCCGAGGCTCCGGAGATAGAGAACACTCAGCTCCTGATCATATAATCCTCCGCCTCATGCCAGGCAACGCTGAACGCTTTTCCTTTTGAGCAAAAGATGGAAGAGGATGTGTATTCCGGATCGGCATTTTTATCGTAATTTTTGGAGGCAATAATGTTCTCGAATGGACGGCACGGTTTGTAGCCGCTCAGTCTCAGCGTCAAAGCTCCCTTCCCTTTCGTGAACGAAGCCAGCTCCGCGGCATAATCCATGAATGAAGACACAGGTGCCTCTCCGCTGAAGGTCGCTGTATCCCCATGGATTTCCGGAGCTTCAAAGCTGCCCTGAGCTTGCTGTATATCCGACATTACCCTGCCGATATGATCCGATCCGACTTTCAGCTTAAATGCGTAATACGGCTCCAACAGCTTATTATCCGCTTTCTCAAGACCCTGCCTGAGCGCCCGAATGGTCGCTTCCCGGAAGTCGCCGCCAGTTGTGTGCTTGTTATGGGAGCGGCCCGTCAAAAGCGTCACGATGATGTCCGTCAAAGGAGATCCTGTTAGCAGACCACGATGATCCTTCTCCGTCACATGTTGTCCGATCTGATTCTGGAAACCGATGCTCAGATCATCTGGATGACAGTGGTTAACAAATGTTACTCCACTTCCCTCAGGACCCGGTTCAATCCGTAAGTGAACCTCGGCATAATGCCCCAGCGGCTCGAAGTGACCATATCCGATCGTCTCATCGGCTATCGTCTCTTTATACAAAATTTCCGGCTTGCCGAAGGTAACAGAGAGATGAAAACGTTCAAGGACGACCTGCGCCAGTACCTCCAGTTGGATTTTACCCATCACGTGAATATGAAGCTCCTGCAAAGCCTCATTCCAAATAACGCCGAGCGAAGGATCCTCCGCATCCAATATCCGAAAACAGCGGAGCACTTCACGAATCGGAATGGACGGGTCGTACATGACCTTGGATTGGAGTGCCGGAACAAGCTCAAATGGTATCTGTTCCTGCAGTGTACCCAAGCCGTCTGAAGCCGAAGCACCGGATATTCCCGTCACTGCAATCAATTGCCCAGCTGCTGCCTCATCCGTGGATAGATGCTTTTCTCCATTGTATACCCGTATGGAAGTGATCTTCTCACACTTTTGCTCCCCCTGGTTGTCTACATATGTAAGTTCATCCCTTATATTCAGCTTGCCCTGTAATACCTTCATAAAGGTTAAGCGTACTCCCTGCTGATCATGCCGTATTTTAAATACCCGCGCAGCAAAGGAACCGGAGGTATCATAAGCTGTCTCCGTCAACAATTCCAAATTGGCAAGAAATTCGTCTATACCTTGATCCTGAAGGGCTGAGCCGGACATCACCGGAAAAACCAGACGGCTTTTCATTAAGGAACCCATCGTTTCAGTAACCATTGACGCTTCAGCTTGCCCTTCCAAATAAGCGTTCAAAAGATTTTCATCACGCTCAGCGACAAATTCAATCAGATCTTGTGCAAGCTTCTCTGTTAAACTGCCGGGAATGAGAAGAGCATCGGGAGTCAATTGAAGCCGGATTTCTTCCAAAACAGCTGCCACATCAGCTCCCTCCCGGTCAATTTTGTTGATAAAAAACATTACAGGTATACGATATGTCTGAAGAAGCTGCCATACGGTCTCGGTATGTCCTTCGACTCCTTCTGCTGCGCTGATAATGATGACGGCATAGTCCATCACCTGCAATGCCCGCTCCATCTCGGCAGAGAAATCGACATGACCGGGAGTATCGATCAGATAATAATCCGTTCTCCCATAGGACATCACTGCCTGATCGGCAAAAATCGTAATTCCGCGGGCTCTTTCCAGATCATGACTGTCCAGAAAGGCATCCTTGTGATCAACCCTTCCCCGGCTGCGAATGCTGTTTGTATGATAGAGAAGCTGCTCCGCGAACGTCGTTTTTCCCGCATCGACATGAGCCAGCAATCCGATTGTTTTGTTCATTTTCCCCATTAAGCGATCACGTCCGTCTGATATGATTTCTTCTAATTATTCTTTTGTTATCTTATCTGAGTATATCAGAAATAGAGAGATGCCAGTCGATCTGCATTCTGCCCATGTCGCTGCACGGATCATACATATCTGGAAGTGATGACCATTGACATCTCATCTTAATTTGCTAAAATCGGAAATACCAATAATTCATAGCTAATTACTAGTATTTAAAATACAATATCAGAACTTGAAAGGAGCTGTTCTCATGATATTAACAGGCTTGCTATGCGGCGCCTTGCTTGGCTTCGTCATGCAGCGTGGACGATTCTGCCTGACGGGCGGATTCAGGGATATGTATCTGACCAAGGATAATCGGATGTTTTACGCATTACTGATTGCGATCTCGATTCAAAGCATCGGAGTCTTTGCCCTTATTCATTTTGGACTTATTGATTTCAGTGCCGGAGCTTTCCCCTGGATTGCCACGATTCTTGGATCCTTTATCTTTGGGATTGGCATTATTCTAGCCGGAGGATGTGCGACCGGGACATGGTACCGTGCTGGTGAAGGTCTTATAGGCAGCTGGATTGCCCTCTTCGGCTACATGGCAATGAGCGCAATCATGAAATCGGGCGCTTTGGTTCCAGTGAATGACGGAATCAAGAAATACGATGCTCCTGTCAATTCTATTCCGGAGACCTTTGGACTCTCGGTGTGGCCGTTTATAGCCGTCCTATCCATCATTACAATTGCACTTGTCATCCGTCAATTGCGTAAGCCGAAAGTTGCGATTCCATCCATGAAAGCCAAACGGAAGGGCTTGAATCATCTGCTGTTCGAGAAGCGCTGGCATCCGTTCTTCACAGCCATTCTGGTTGGTTTGATTGCTCTGCTTGCTTGGCCGCTCAGCGAAGCGACGGGCCGGATGTCCGGTCTCGGAATCACAACACCATCTGCGAATATACTGCAATACCTGGTCACTGGAGATAGTGATAAATATGTAAACTGGGGCATGTTCCTCGTTCTTGGTATTTTCCTTGGTTCCTTTATTGCTGCTAAAGGCAGCCGGGAGTTCCGGTTCCGTGCACCAGATGCGAAGACAGCCATCTCGAGCTTTTCCGGTGGTATTTTGATGGGATTTGGCGCCAGCTGGGCCGGAGGTTGCTCCATTGGCAACGGTCTGGTCATGACAGCCATGATGACTTGGCAGGGCTGGGTGTCTCTGATATTTATGATTCTCGGTACATGGACAGCATCTTACTTCGTTTTTGTCCGCCCACGGAGCAAGGCTAAACATAATCAAGGTGCGGCACTTCGCACAACGACAACCTAAGGAGGTAATTCACATGAAACAACAAAAACTGGCCGTCGTCGGAATGGTTTGTCCATTTCCTTTAATTGAGGCAAAGCAAGCGATCGAAACACTCGACAGCGGTGATGAGCTTGTCATTGATTTCGATTGTACACAAGCAACGGAGGCTATACCACGCTGGGCTGCTGAAGCAGGCCATGCAGTCACAAATTTCGAACAGATTGACGATGCATCCTGGACTATAACTGTTCAAAAAAAATAAAGCAGAGAAAGGCGATCTCTTCCGCATGATGGGAAGCAGATCGCCTTTTTTTATCCTTTTGCCTTTTTCCACGAATCTTTTAAAGAAACAATTCGATTGAACACTTGTTTGTTCTCTGCTGTATATCTGGTATCCAGACAATAATAGCCATGTCTAATGAATTGATAAGTCTCACCAAAACCCACATTTTTCATGCAGGGCTCCAGGATCGCTTCCTCTACTTTGACAAACGATTCCGGATTCATCATATCTTCCCACTTGTTGTCGGATTCCAAGATCATGGACTTTTCCTTCAGAAGCTTATCATACAAATGGATCTCTGCTGTTACGCCGTGCGCAGCCGAAACCCAATGGATGGTCGACTTAACCTTTCGCGCATTGAATCCGGACCCGCTCTTGGTCAATGGATCATAGGTGCAGTGCAGCTCGGTGATGTCTCCCGTAGACGAGTCCTTTACCACATGCTCGCATTTTATAAAATAAGCCCCTTTCAGCCGAACCTCGGAACCTGGAAACAAGCGGTGAAACCCGGTTACAGGCACTTCCATAAAATCTTCTCTTTCAATATATAGTTCTCTTGAAAAAGGGATCTCCCTGGTGCCCATCACTTCATTTATTTCATTATTTTTGATGCTCAGCATTTCGGTTTGTTTTTCCGGATAGTTCGAAATGATGACTTTGATGGGATCCAGGATAGCCATCACGCTAACTGCCCGCTCCTTCAGGTCCTGCCGGATGAAATGATCCAGCATTGCAGCATCCACAGCCGTATTTTGGCGGAACACCCCGATTTCATTCAGAAATAGCTTGATTGCCTCCGGCGTGACTCCTCTTCGACGTAGTCCTTTTAATGTTGGAAGTCTTGGATCGTCCCAACCGTCTACATATCCCCCTTCGACCAGTTCTCTCAGATACCTTTTGCTCGTGACTAGGCCAGATATATTTAACCGTCCAAATTCTCTTTGTTTGGGAGGCTCCACAACCTCAAGCTCACTCAACACCCAATCATACAGGGGACGATGATCCCTAAATTCTGACGAGCATAACGAATGCGTAATTCCTTCCAACCAATCCTGTATCGGATGGGCAAAATCATACATCGGGTAAATACACCATTCATTTCGCGTGCGGTAATGCTCAGCATGAATAATTCGGTATAGGACAGGATCACGTAAATTCATGTTTGGTGAGGACATGTCGATTTTGGCCCGCAAAACCTTGGAGGAGGTCGGAAAACTCCCTTTTTTCATGTGTTCAAACAAGTTCAGATTCTCTTCTACAGACCGCTTCCGGTACGGACTATCCTTCCCTGGTTCGGTTAACGTGCCTCGATACTCCGTCATTTGTTCCGGGGTCAGATCGCATACATATGCCTTTCCATTGCAGATCAATTGTTTAGCTGCTTCATAATATGACTCAGAATAATCCGAACCAAAATACACAGGCGGTTTATGTCCGAGCCATTCGATATCTTCCCTGATGGCTTCCACATACTTCATATCCTCTTTTAAAGGATTCGTATCATCAAAACGCAGGTTAAATGTCCCATTAAATTTATTCGCGATGGAGTGATTGACATGTATCGCATAAGCGCTGCCAATATGCAGATAACCGTTAGGCTCGGGAGGAAATCTTGTAGCGACAGGTCTGTGATATACCCCGTTATGCACATCATCCTCCACTATCTTCGTTAAAAAATCCGTAACTTCTTCTTTCTCTCGATCATGATTCATGGGTGAAACCTCCTTAACATATTTGTGAATTTTAGAAAAACAAAAAAATCCCGCCTCCAAGACTGTAGTCTTGGGGACGAGATTTGGTTTTCGCGGTACCACCCCTGTTTGCGGAGCTATCACTATCTCCGCCTCTTCAGGTACGGCAGTCACGTTGATTGCTTATACCCTAGCTCTGTAACAGGAGCTCCTGTTGCATCATCCCTTTTCGAAAAGTTCCGATGCACCGCTCAGAGGCTTGGTTCGATGAATTTCATCCTGCTCCTTTTCAGCTGCCGGAGCTCTCTGTACGGAATCCGTTTCATTTACTCTTCTCTTCATCGCGTTTATGGTTTGGTACATATTATCATCATCTTATGCAAAAGTAAACTTGCAGTGTGTTGGCATAAACATTGTTGTCCTCAACATATACTCGATTCTGAAGGTAAGCAATCGCCTCTTTCCATGAAGCATCATTGCGTTTAGGGGCGGGAACGTATATGTGATGGTGTAGCCATGTAATACAGTTCAACCAAATGATTGGGGGGTGCAAAATGGGGAAAAATTACTTAAAGTCATCCGTAAAAGGTGCAATCATGGGAGGTGCAATGACCGGTGGTTGGTTACTGGCAGACCTGCTTCTTCCGGAGCCTTGGGGGGACGTGGTCTTATTTACGGCAATGGCCGTGTTGAACATAGGGATCGGGTGGAAGATCGGCAAAATGTTCGAACAGCAAGAGTCCGCAAGAGTAGGCACCGAAGCCATCGAAACCACTGAAGCCAAAAGTACGACCAGCCTCGAATCTCATTCATAGGATGAGACCCTTATTTTATCCTCTATAAATAAACAAAAAAAGATAAGGTGCTGATGATTGATTACCAGCTCCTTATCTTTTTTATTCACGTTATTCTATACGATGAGGGGACGGCAAATGATCCATATAAAAATGATACCAATTTTTGTAGATGAAATGTTCCACATCTTCTTCGCTGTAATTCTTCTGTAGCAATTCGATCAGTTGATGATATTTCCCTGCATGTTCCAAGCCGGCGATTTTCTCTTTGATTCCGTCGAAATCAGAGCCGAATCCGATATGCCGGCTGCCGCCCAGCGAACAAATATGATCGATGTGAGACAATAAACGATCCATCGTTACCGGTTCCTCCGCATGCACGAAAGGCGGGACAAAGGTTAGCCCCATAACTCCCCCGGTTCGGATGATCGAAGTAATCTGCTCATCATTCAGATTTCTGAGTTTCGGGCAGATTCTGCTGGAATTGGAGTGAGAGGCAATAAACGGCTTATCGGATTGTGTCAGCAGCTCCCAGAAGGCCTTCTCGGATAGATGCGATACGTCCAGGATCAGGCCCAGCCGGTTGCATTCTGTGATCAGGTTCAATCCTTGTGCCGTGAAGCCTCCCTGCCGCTGCTCAAGAACGCCATCCGCAGCCCAATTCGCGTAGTTCCACGTAATGCCGATACTCCGAACGCCCAAATAATATAAAATTCTCAGATAAGTTAAGTTCCCCTGAAGCGCATCCACGCCTTCAAGCGACAACAGCGCCCCAATTAGGCCTTTGTTATGGGCATGCCTTAAATCGTCTTGGGTTTGGATCAAATGAATTTGCCGGTTTGAGATAATTCGTTCGTAAAAAAGATCGATGCTTTGAAGGACATGCCGGAATTCTCCGGCAAATGATGCAGGTAAATAAACCGCGAAATTTTGAAAGCCGATATTGGATTCGAGCATGCGTTCCAGCGTCACGTCCAACCGATCCTTTTCCTGTATAAAATCAAGCCGGGGATCTTCCAATAGTTTGCTCAGCACATCACAATGGGCATCAAATATTTTCATGGGCAAGTCCTCCGTTTATGGTTACTTGCTCACCTGCTGCGATAAGAGTATGAGGGCAAAAGCCGATTAGGATCAGAGCCTGAAAGGTAAGCGTCTTTTTCATTCATGGAGGCGACGAATTCGGTGACCAGATGATGATGAGGCGAAAACTTACATACCGGATCTGCTTGGCTGGAGTCGCCTGTCAATAGATAAGCTTGACAACGGCAACCCCCAAAGTCCCGAAAACGGTGTTCACAATTTCGGCAGGGCTCTGTCATCCAGTCAAGTCCGCGATAGGCGCGAAAAGAGGCAGAATTCTCCCAAATCCATTTTAAACTCTTCTCTTTCACGGATTCGAATGTCATCGTTTGGATACCGGATGCCGCGGTACAGGGTAGTACTTTTCCATCAGGCGTCACCGTCATGGATATTTCCCCCCATCCCCCCATACAAGGTTTGGGGAACTCCTCATAATAATCCGGGATCACCCAGATCAGTTCGATCTTGTTGTTAAAGCGTTCTTTTGCTCGTGCATAAGCCTCTTCAGCGCCTGTGAGCTGCTCCCTTGTTGGCAGCAAGTGCTGGCGGTTTACAAGAGCCCAGCCATAATACTGGGTATTGGCTAGTTCGAGCCGCTCCGCTCCCCATGACACGCAAAGCTCGATTATATCCTCTACCAAATGTATATTTTGCCTGTGCAGTACGACATTCATATGTAAAGGGAGACCCGCAGCGCGTATCCATTTCGCGGTTCTTTTTTTGAATTCGTGGGCATTGGAGCCTGCGATCGAATCAGCGAGGTCAGCCGTTGGGGCTTGCATGCTTAATTGAATACTGTCAATCCCTGCACATGCCAGCTGCCGAATACGGTTTTCCGTGACTCCAACACCGCTCGTAATTAAATTTACGAAAAGTCCCAACTCGCGGGCTCGCTCAATAAGCTGGTTTATATCAGGCCGCAAAAGCGGCTCCCCGCCCGTTAGATGAACTTGTACAATCCCCATGTCGCTTGCTTCTTCCAAGACATTGATCCACTCTCGGGTCGTAAGTTCATGTTCCCTTTTTTGGAGTTCGATCGGATTCGAGCAATATACACAGTGCAAGGGACACCGATGTGTAAGCTCCGCCGTAAGCGCGTAGGGTATGCTTATTTCCATATTTCCACCCACCCTCTGTCAGTCGCTTGTGTCAGAAAGTCCAGAATATCCGTTTTCAGTTCCGATTGATTGTATTTGGTCTCCAGTTCCCCAATGATTTGGGAAACTGTCCGCTCTCCATCGCACAACCAAAGAATCGCTCCGGCGGTAGGGTTCAGATGAACGACCCGTTCAGGAAGAAGAAGCAAATCGGTTTGCCTTGTTTTGTCGAATTTTATCCGAGCCGGGCTGCGCAGCCGGAGCCGCTCCGATAGCTCCCATTTTATCATCGCTCGTCCTCCATATTGGGAAATGCCAAGCTTAACGCATCAAGAAGGGCCCACAGTACGTCGCATTTGAAATGAAGCGCGGCGATGGTTTGATCTTGATCCTCGCGATCTTTGCATTCGCGCAGTACGAGCTCAAGTCCGTGATCCGCATCGCGTGGTGCCTGGTGCAGCCTGGATTGGAAATACTCCAGCCCCTCCGGTTGTATCCATGGATACAGCTGTTCAAACACCGCGATTCTATGGGAAATGAGAATAGGTGCAAACATTTCCGTTAAAGAGGAAGCCACCGCTACGAGCCACGGTTGATTGCGGCAGAAGTTCACGTAGGCATCCACCGCGAAACGAACGCCCGGCAGCACATGACGTTCATCCAGCATTTCCTCTCTAGGGATCCCTACCGCTTCGCCAAGACGGATCCAGGCTTCGATTCCACCCTCATTGCCCGTTGTCCCATCGTGGTCCATGATACGCTGAATCCATTTGCGCCGATCTTCCCTCGTCGGAAGTTTTGACAGTATGAGAGCATCTTTGACCGGAATGTTCTTTTGATAATAAAATCGATTCGCAACCCAAGCTCGAAGCTGCTCCGGACTTAACTTTCCCTCATGCATCCTTACGTGAAAGGGGTGTTTATCGTGATATCGTAATTCCCCGACCTGCCTTAGCCTTTTTGTTAATTCTTCGTTAGACAATAAAAAAGCGTTCAAATTTAAACCTCCAATTCCAAACCGTCATAACTAACCTCAATGCCCAGCTGCCTGAGGCGAAGATTCTCCTGAGAGTCTTCGTCAAGTATCGGATTGGTGTTATTGATGTGAATATAAATTTTACGATCTGCGGATATCTTGGCAAAGCGCTCAAGGCTGCCACCCGGACCGGAAATAGGGATATGTCCCATATCTGCCGCGACCAGCTCGGAAATGTTTAAACGCTTAAGCTCATCCGCATGCCAAAAGGTTCCGTCCATAAAAACGCAATCCGCATGTTCCAATTGTTGTTCCAGCTCTTCCGTCCATTGCTCGACTCCGGGCGCATATACGGCTGTCCCCCCCGTACTTTGATCCACGATTCGATATCCGATTACCCAAGGGGAACATGGCACAGCACCCTTATTCTCATGTAAGGAAGCGTACCGCGGAGGCTTGCTGCCTAAATAAAACGGATATACAATTACTCTTCCCCCAAAAAGTGGCAAAGATTCATCAGGCCTCGCTGCCAACCATCGAAATTTTGCATAGGGTTCGAGCATTTTCCGAATAGGAAATTGCTCTTGAAGGGCATTGAGTACGGGTGGAGCCGCGTAAACCTCCATCTCCGCAGATTCTCTCAATTGAAGTAATCCGATTGTATGATCCAGTTCCGCATCGGTAAGCAGCACTCCCAATACAGGCGTATTTCGTATCTTTAAACCCGGCTGAAGCCCGGAATGGGATTCAATCTGCGAACGCACATCCGGGGTCGCGTTAAATAAATACCAATCGTTTCCATTATCGCTCAGAGCCAGGGAATTATGCATTCGGCTGTAAAAAGAACGGTCATTCGACCGGACACGGTGGCAGTTAGGGCAGTCACAGTTCCATTGCGGAAAACCTCCTCCTGCCGCTGATCCCAGCACCCTCAAGAACATGTTCTTCCCCCCTAAAAAATAGATGCCGGATTGCTCCGGCATATGGTTAGATGACTTACTTTTGATACGCATATGCAGTAACTTCGGCGCATACTTCAATGACTTCAAACTCAGGCTTAACCCACATTCCCTCACCCCCCGGAAATCCTGCTCTCCATTTGTATAAGGAGAAAGAAACTGAGAATCATTGTTATATCCTATGTTTCTGTTTGGCGTTCTATAACAATGAACACCCGCTTCACCTGCACTAGGAGGCCAATTCGTTAGGATTGTATAAGACCTGAAGCGATGTCACACACTAACGCAAGGAATAAAATTCATACTCAAAAGGTAGGTACCCTATGAAAAGTCAAATCAAAAGCGGTTTATTGGTCGCAGGCCTGTCCTTGATGTTGGCTGTTCCAGCCTATGCGCATACAGCGGCAGAGGATGGCGGCAATGGTGGAATGGGTAACGGCATGGGAACCGCGAAAACGAACAACGGTTCTAACTATAAAGTAAACGAGGTGGGAACAGGACCAAATTATGATGTAAGCGTCTATGGAACAAGTACTGGAAGCCAATACTTGAATACGAATAATCGAATGATCAATACAGGAAGGATGGAAACAACCAACTATAACGGCAATCGTCCGGATATGCTTTCGAACACCACAGACCGTAGGCTGCACACGAATTCAACCACAACGAATCGAGGTGTCGGCAGTTGGGGATGGCTCGGTCTTCTCGGTTTATTCGGGCTTGCGGGAATGCGGAACAGAAATTCGGATCGCGAACGCAGTTAACTCATAGAAAATTTTAAATGTTTGAACGGTAGGAAAAGCCCTGACAATGCGTTATTGTCAGGGCTTTTGGATGACGGTATCCATATCATAGGTTTCTGCTACATTAATGGCGTAATATTCTTCGGGTCTTCTTCTACTGCCTCGATATAGTTAGGAGGAAGAGTGTCTCCCCCGAACAATCTGCCCTCAACGAATTTAGAGGCTGTTGTTTCAAAAAAGGCCGGCTTTTGCTCCCATACTTTTTTCGAGACCGTAAGGATGAAACTTCCATGTTTGTCCGGAATAGAAACGGAGTACGGGACGTCTTTAGGCACATTCAGTCCTACCAATACCCCGGTGTATATAGCTCCCGCTGATGTGATGCTGACCAGGGCCGGAGGTGCATCGACGAGTACCGTTCCTGTTCGTGGTAAAGTGATGTCGATCTCAACGCTCGTATTTTCAGGCATCTTAAACACTTTGCCTTTGGGCAGCGTGTATCGCTTGGTTCCGAGCGTTACCGATAAATTCGTTTCTTCATCTTCGGGCCAATAGTAAATGGAATAGCGTCCCTCCCGGTCTGTGGGAGTCGATTTTCCAAATCCCTCCCCCAAATCCCGGTCGAACCAAACAACCGCGCGCTCTACGGGTTTGCCGTCCGCATCTTTGATAACCCCGCCTATTCGGTATTTATCCACTTGGAAATAAGATACCACATCGCCCTTGGCGGGAATGATCTGCCCGTGTACTTGAACCTTTGAAGCGTCCGCAGGAAAGTCCTCAACCCTTGTCACCCGGATAGGATAATACACACTTACTGCTGCCGAGGCAGCTTGAATTTCCTTGGACATCACTTCAGTAAGGTTCTTTCCGGAAACTGTCGCTTGGTCAAGTGAAGATACTTTGACTTTAATGTCAGACAGAAGGCTCTGGTCAACGTTAAACCGGAATGATCCGTCCCGGCCAGTTACGACCTGATTTGAGCTGTTCGTTATATGCAGCATGCCATTCACGACGGGCTGATTATCTAGAAGCAGCTTTCCCTTCACAGAGGCCATATGGGATCCGTCTGCTTTCCACTGTTTAAGCGGTATATGAGGTTGTTCAATTACTAAATGTACGACATGTTTCGTCCCCGGTGGCCATGTAG